>DATNAQ010000023.1:2500-59994 GCA_035607415.1 Polyangia bacterium | reverse complement strand
AGGTCCGAGCCGATGTCGGCGATCTTGGTGAAGATGCCGCCGGCGATGCGCAGCGCCGAGGCGCCGAGCGACTCGCCGATGGCGAAGCCGATGAAGCACTTGCCGGCATACTCGTGCGGCACGAACAAGAGGATGACGAGCATCATCGTCAGCTCGACGGAGATGAGCAGCATGCCGATCGACATGCCGGCCTTGAGCGGGATCGCGTAGCAGGGGAACGGCTTGCCGCGGAGCGCCGAGAAGGCCGTGCGCGAGTTCGCGAACGTGTTGACGCGGATGCCGAACCACGCGACACCGACGGAGCCGGCGATGCCGATGACGCTGAAGACGAGGATGATGATCGTCTCGGGGATGCCGACCTTGAGCAGCGCGCCGAAGTAGATGCCGATGACGGCGCCGATGAGGATCTCGAGCAGGACGATGAACTTCACCTGCGTGTAGAGATACGTCTTGCAGGTCTCGTAGATCAGCTCCGAGACGTCGAGCATCGACTTGTGCACCGGCAGGCGCTTGAGCTGCTGGAAGATCACGAGGCCGAACACGAGGCCGAGGGCGCACACGATGAGGCCGAACGCCAGGAGATTCCAGCCGGACATGCCGATGAACTGGACGCTCTTGAAGTCGGGCAGGACGAGGTTCATCTCGCCCTTCGGCTCGTCAGCAAACGCGCTGACGCTGACGAAGAGCGCGCAGATGAAGACGGCTGCGCTGGTAAGGGTACGCTTGATCGTGGACGTCATGTACGGGTTCTCCTCCGCCTCGCGGTGCGCAGCGTCATAACAACTTCTATGGGCGATGGCAAGCGAGCGCTGGGGTTATTGCGACTTGCGGATGACGACGAGGTGGTAGTTTTTGAATTCGGCCTGACCGGCGGAGTAGAGCACTTCGGTCAGGAGGCGGTACGGGGTGTTCTTGTCGACCATGACCATCGCGGTTCCGTCGAACTGCGTGCCGCCCATGGCCGCGATCTTCTTGAGACGATTGGCATGCTTGGTGAGCACGTCGACGAGCGGCGTGATGTAATAACCGTTGGCTCCGTCGCGTTTGACCGACGGGTCGACGGCGCCGGCGCGTACGGTCGTCACACCATCGCCTTCGACGAGGACGGCGTTCTGCGTGATGGTGATGTTGATGGCCAGCGGGCGCTGCGCTTCGATCGACGAGGTCGGCAGCTGCAGCTCGGGCGGCATCTGCATCGACGCCGCCTGCACCGAGAACTGCTTGAGCAGGAAGACCAGCAGGATGGTCATCATGTCCATCATCGGCGTGATGTTCAGGTACGACTGCTGATGCTCGATGGCCTCTTCCTCGACCTGCGCGCGGAAGCGCTTGAGCTGGCGCTTCGCTTCGCGATCGGGGACGTCGTTCGCTGCTTTCGTCGACGCGGCCATCAGTTGAGCCCTGCCGAAAGGAGCACATCGCCGAAGCGCTCGAAGCCGGCCATGGTCTTGCCGGGGTGATCGGGATCGGGCACCGGCATCGCCCTGCCGCGGCAGGCGTCGAGCACCTGCACGATGACGTCGTAGACGATGTCGGGGTTGGCGTTGACGATGACCTTGGTCTCGTTCCTCGCCGTCGGTGACGCCTTGATCATCGCCATCGTGCGCGCGAGGCCGTCATAGTCGTACTCGTTGCCCTTCTTCGGGATGGTCGGCAGCCCTGCGCCCGCGGGCGGCTGCGTGAGGTTGCCGGCGGCGTCGATGGTCTGGCCCTGGTAGAGCACCGCGCCCGACGCGGCGATGGTGAAGCCCTTGTCGGACACCGAGACCGTGAGGTTGAGCTCGTTCTTCGGCTCGGGCGGCGGCTGATTTTGCAGCTGCGCCGTCGACGCCGTCGTCGGCGACGACACGTTGATGTCACCGAGCGCGGCGGCGAAGGTGATCGTCGCCAGGAGGAACATGATGACGTTGGTGACGATGTCGAGGAAGGGGACGAGGTTGAGCTCGCCGCCTTCTTCGGCCAACTCCTCGGCCTGGTCGCGGATCTTGCGCAACTTGCTGCGCAAGCGCTGCGGCGTCATGGGTCGTTAGCCTCGCGCCTGTCCCGCGTGTTGCGTCGACTCGGCGAGCAGGTTCTCGAGCTTCATGGCGAACGCCTCGAGCTCGTGCTGCTGCTTCTTCGACGCGGCGTTGAGGAACACGTGGCCGACCATGCAGGTGACGGCGATGGCCAGGCCGAGCCAGGTGTTGTTCATGGCCTCGGAGATCTTGGCCGAGAGGATCGTCGAGCGATCGGCCGCGGCCGCCTTGGCGACGGCGGCGAAGGCGCCGATGAGGCCGGTGATGGTGCCGAGGAGGCCGATCAAGGTCGCGATGTTGGCCAGCGACCAGAGCGAGCCGATGCGCTTCTTGAGCTCGGGGGTCACGTCGACGAGCGTCTCTTCGATGGCGGTGGTCACCGCCGCCTCGCCTTTGGGCAGCCGCGTCAGGCCGGCCTTGGCGACGCGCGCGACCGGCGCCTCCGTCGCCGAGCAGAGCTTGATGGCGCGGTCGACGTTGTTGGCGGCCACGAGCTTGCGGATCTGCTCGAGGAAGGCCTTGGCGTTCACCGAGCCTTTGCCAAGAAAGAAGATGGTCCGTTCGACGATGAATGCGATCGTGATCGTCGAGCAGATCAGATTGACGTACATGAAAAAGCCGCCCTGCTCGAAGAACTCCGCCAGGTGTTGCATGTCTCCTCCGGTTGTCAGCGGGCAACCTCCTCGGCGGAGCCTCGGAGTTGGAGCCTCGCTTCGAGCGGGGCCCCGTCGCTGGCTGATCCTACTTACCTGAGCGCACGATATTAGCCCAACCCCGACAGCTGTCAACGTGAGACGAGCTATGGAGTCGCGGAGTTCCGCAGTGTGTCGCGATTGCGCTAGCGGAGCGGAACGGGCCAGCGGAAGCGAGCGGAAGCGAGAGCGAAGCGGAAGCCGCGCGCGGCCTGCGTCAGGCACGCGGAGAGCGCGGCGTCGTGCGCCGAGTCGTCGCTGACCGACACGCTCTTCACCTTGCGATCGGAGACGTCGAAGTCGAGCGTGACGCTGCCGGCGAGGGCCGGGGCGCGGCGGTGCGCGGCCGCGACGCAGACGTCGAGCGCGCGCTCGTGGCGCTTCATCTGGTGCAGCGCCAGCTCCGCCTGCACGTCGCTGTCGGTGGCGGTGGCCGACACGGTGTGCGCGAGCGCGACGTCGTGCTCGCGGGCGACGCCGGGGCCGTCATCGACGTCGACGGCGCCCGGGGCGTCGATGCGCGCGGCGCGCAGCTGGCCGACGTCGGCGGGCACGCGGCGATCGAGGTTGCGCGGCGCTTCGACGGCGCGCGGCGCTTCGACGGCGCGTGGCGCTTCGACGGCGCGTGGCGCTTCGACGGCGCGTGGCGCTTCGACGGCGCGCGGCGCTTCGACGGCGCGCGGCGCTTCGACGGCGCGCGCGCTCATCGTCGCCGCCATCGTGGGCGGGCGCGAGCGCGGCGCCGAGACGGGCGCGGCCGCCTGCCGCGACGTCGGCTCGTCGTCGACGGAGGTGATGCCGCCGTCGGCGTGCGCGGCGACGGGCACGAGGCACGTCAGCAGGAGCGGGGCGAGGATTCGCATCGCCCCGAGCTTCGCATATTTTGGCGCAAAAAATCGGTAATCTATTTTACATCTGAACGCGGCGCATGGAAGGCGCCCTCGCCGAACGTCATCCAGCCGAAGGCGCTCGCGAACTCCGCGCACGACTTGTCGCGCGCCGCGGCCACCGTCGCCATGGTCTTCGGCTTCGGCGCCAGGTTGTGCTCGAGCGAGACCTTGCAGTTCTGCTCGAACGCCTTGTCGCGGCGCAGCGCCATGAGGTCGTCCTTGAGCACGCCCACCCACATCTTGCGCGACGCCGGATCGCTCGGCGCGTTCGGGTTCTGCGCGTAATAGATCGTCGCGAAGTTGTCCCAGAACTTTTCGTCGTCGAAGCAGGTGAACCACTTGAACATGTTCTTGGTGCAGAAATCGACCATCTCGGCGTCGCTCGGCGGCGCCGCGGGCTTCGCCGCCGCCGGCGCGCTCCGGCCCTTGTCGTCACCCTTGCATCCGGCGAGCGCCACCAACGCCACCAGCACCGCAGCTCTCATAAAGACCCCTCGACGTTGAGCACCACCGACGCCATGCGCGAATCCTGGATCGTCACCGGCTGCGACGACCAGCCGCCCGACGCGTCGGCGCGCCGGACCCACAACAGGTAGTCGCCGGCGGCGACGTTCTCGAACGTGAAGCGCCCGCCGTACTTGGTCACGCCCGAGGCTTGCGGCCGCAGCCCTTCGCCCGGCTGCCCTTTGCCGACGAGGGTGAGCACGACCATGCGGTCGTCGGCCGAGCCTCCGGGATCGATGAGCACGCCCGAGAGCGAGCCGCGTCCGCCGGCGCCGAGGCGCAGCTCCACGCGATCGGTGCCGTCGCCGACGGTGACCCAGTCCGAGCCGATGCCCATCTCGCTCGACGCCTGCACCTTGACGGTCGTGCCCGGCGGCATCGCCGGCAGCTCGAAGCGGCCCTGCTCGTCGCTCGACAGGCTCGCCTGCAGGTTCGAGGGCGTCACGCCGACGACGGTGATGGCGGCGCTCGGCACCGGATCGCCGCGCTCCGACAGCACCACGCCGGGGCGCGCGCGCCCGCCCGTGAGCCGGATGGTGCCGAGGTCGGCGACGCGTCCGGCGTCGACGATGACGCCGCCGTCGGCGCGCCACTCGACGTAGCCGCTGGCGGTGATGCCCACCGAGTACTTGTGGGCGGGGATGTCGTCGATGCGGAAGGTGCCGTCGGCGGAGGTGAGCGGGTGCGGCGCGGTGAGCGCGCCGGTCTTGGTCTCCGTCGAGTACATGGCGAAGGCGACGTTGAACGAAGTCACCGGCCGATCGTCGCTGCCGACGAGCCGCCCGGTCAACGAGCCCATCCCCGGCAGCACGATGCGGATGTCGCTGCCGACGGGGATCGCGTACATGTAGCTCGACGAATACTCGGGTGCGACCGAGGTGCCCGCCGAGCGCGAGCCGCGCAGCGTGAACTTGCCGGGCGGCAGCGCGCGGATGGCAAAGCGGCCGTTCTCGTCGGTGACGGCGCCGCCGACCGAGGTCGGCATCGAGTACTCGCGCACCACCGCCGTCGGTGTGGCCGCGAGCTTCGCCAGATCGGGGTTGATGAAGTAGTCGACGACGGCGTTGGCGATCGGCCGCCCGTCGGCCTCCTGGACGACGCCGGTGATCTTGCCGTCCCACTGCAGGGTCAGCCGCACGTCCTTCTTCTCGTCGACGCCGCGCAGGTCGACCTCGACGAGATCGCTGGTGGCGCCGTCGGTGTGCGCGGTCAGCGCGATCGGCAGCCGATCGATGCCGTCGAGCGTGTAGCGCCCCTCGGCGTCGCTGGTGGTGTGGACGCGATAGATGTCGCTCCACATCGACATGTGGTTCCAGCCCACCTGCGTGACGAGGACCTCGGCGTTGGCGGCCGGCTTGCCGTCGCTGGTCACGACGGTGCCCGAGATCCTGGCGCCCGCCTTGAGGACGATCTCGATGGGCGGCGTCGGCGGGTTGGCCTGCGCCTTGACGTTGCACAGCTGCCCGGTCAAATGGTGCCCTTCGACCGCGACCGCGCAGCCGACGCCGGCCTCGACGGTGCGCGTGAAGTGGCCGTCGCCGTCGGTGACGGCGGCGGCGTAGCGCCCGGCGTCGGCGAACGGCACGAACACGCCGTAGGCGCCGTCGGGGTCGCCCTTGCCGAGCTGCCAGCCGACCTTGGCGCCGGCGATCGGCTGGCGCTTGTCGTCGACGACGCGGCCGGTGAGCAGGACGCCCGGCTTGAGCGCGATCCGGATCTCCCAGGTGCGCGTCGGCTGGTCGCGCGCCTTGATGTTGAGGTACGAGCCGGCGAATCCGGGCGCCTCGGCCCACACCGGGTGGTTGGCCACCGGCGTGACGCCGCGGAAGTGGGCGACGCCGTGCTCGTCGGACAGCGCGGCGCGGAAGGCATCGGCGGCGCCGACCAGCGGGTTGCCGACGCCGAGCTTGACGGTCGCGCCCGGGATCGGCTTGTCGTCGACGGCGCTGACCACCTTGACGTCGACGGCGGCGGCGGGGAACAGGACCAGCGTCACCGGCGGCGAGCCCGGCGCCAGCCGATACGGCGTCGACGGCGAGACGCCCTCTTCGTCGTGCGCCTCGAGGATGTAGTCGCCGCGTGCCTGCTTCTCGAAGGTGAAGCTGCCGTCGGGCATGGTCACGATCCCGCGCCGTCCCATCTTCACCGCTGGCGCCGACGACGGGCGCCGGACCAGCTGCACCGTCGCCCCTTCGACCGGCGTGCGATCGGGCCGCACCACCTTGCCGACGAGGGCGAGCCCATCGGCCACGGTGCCGTCGTCCGGGCCGACATCGCCCGGCGTCGCCGTCGGCAGCTGCCCGGGGATGGCGCGCGGGTTGCGAGGCTCGTCGCCGTCGCCGGCGCTGACGGCGGAATGACCGGCGCCGTCGTCGCGTCGGGCCCGGCAGCGCCACAAGAGGAGCGCGGCGAGCGCGAGCAGCGCGACGACGGCGAGTGTCCTCGATCGGTTCATGCGCGGCGGAGGGGCCGCCGAGACGATATCACGTCGTCGGCGCTCGTCGTCGCTGCTAGAAGAGGCCGGCGAGCTTGCTCACCGCGCCCGAGATGAAGCTCGTGAAGCGCGAGAACACGTTGGTCGCGACGTACTGGATGGCGCGGCCCACTTCGCAGCTGCCCCACTGCAACAGCGCCGGCGGGAAGACGCTCAACGCCTGATACGAGAGGATGCCGTACTTGCGCGTGTTGTAGTCGTGCGTGAGGCAGGCGCCGCCCGACGAGCAGGTGAAGTCGCAGCCCGGGCCGCACGCGCCGTAGCAGTCGCACGAGGGCGTGTCCTGCGAGCAGCCGTCGGGACTCGGCAGGCTCGAGTAGTCCTCCGCAGTGTGCTGCGTGTAGTTGCCGATGCACTCGGCCGCGTAGACATAGCCGCCGGAGCTCACGTAGCAGCTATCCGCGTTCGAGGCGCGCGCAGTGGACGTGTACGTGAAAAACCCGAGGGTAATCGCGAGCAAGGACAGTGAGCGTGTCGTCATGGGCCGGCCCCCGTACAGGTGTGCGGTCGGCCACAGCAAGCACAGGGCCAGGATGTACAAAATGTAGTTTCAACTACTTGAACAACACCCACAGTGTCGGTGTTGTTCAAGAGTTGAAATAAATTTGTTCAATCGTTCAGGACTTGAACGAGACAGTCGGCCGCGTGAGACGCGTTTCAGTGCGAGGTGGAGGGCTCTTCGGCGCTCATCATGGCCCGCGTGAGGCCGGCGAGCATGCCGCGGACGCCGCGCAGGTGGTCCTTCTCGTCCTGCAGGGCGGCGTCGAGCGTCTGGACCATCTCGTCGTCGTGGAGGTCGCGCCCGAGGTCGACGATCATCTCCCAGCCGTTCTCGTCCATGAGCTCGACGGTGAGGAGGATGTTGAGCACCTGCGCCTCGGTCGCGGCCTCGCCGATGAGCCTCAAGTACGCCTCGCCTTCGAGGCGGGCCAGCCGCGCCGACGGCGTCTCGCGATCGGCGACGCCGAGGCGGTCGAGGTAGCCCGACAGGAGGTCGCGATGCGCGGCCTCGTCGCGCATGAAGCGCTCGAGCCGCGAGACCATCGTCCGGTCACGGATCTTGGCGATCGCCGCCTTGTAGATGTCCACGCCGCCGGTCTCGACGGCCAGCCGTTCGCACAATTTGTCGACGAGCGCGATCCTGTTCACGCGGTACCTCCTCGGTGGTACGAGGAGCAACAGGCATGCCGGATCGGCTAGGCGGCGGCTGGTTCTCGGGAGGCCGGGCGGATGTCGGCGCCGCCGAGGGTCAGCTGTAACAGCGCCATGAACCCGAGCAGCAGCATGCGCACGACGAACATGCCGGCCGTCACGAACGATGTGTAGGCGCGTTTGACGAGCGAGGTCATGGTTGCACCGCGCGCATGCTAGGCGGCCATCCTGAGCGCGCGATCGCCGACGCGGCTGAGCTCGTCGACGACGTTGATGACCGCGCGCTGCCACTTGGGCACCGTCGCGCCGAGGCGCGGGAAGAAGAGGTCGATGGCCCAGTCGTTGATGACGTCGAGGCGCGGATCGCCGACGAGCACGCCGGGCGGATCCTCGCCCTTTGGCGAGCGCATCCCCATGAGCACCTCGCGGTTGAGGCGGAAGCCGCGCCGGAACCCGTCGTTGTTGTCGATGCCGAGCGTCTCGAAGTGGCGCTTCTTGAGGTGCGAGCCCCATCCGATGAGCGTCACGATCTTGAGCTGCTTCACCTTCAGGCGCGCGGCCTCGATGGGCCCGAGCTTGGCGAGCAGCTTCGGCAGGTAGAGGACGCCGAGGCCGACGTGGCGCGCTTCGTCGCGCTCGAAGTAGGGCATGAGCTCCGAGAGCACCGGCTCGACGCCGGCCTTTGCCACGGAGCGGAAGAGCGTCACCGCGACGGACTCGACGATGAGCTGCATGCCGAGCAGCTTGTCGACGAGCTTCTCGGTTTCGAGCAGCTCGGTGAGGACCGTGTGCGTGTAGCCGTCGAGCGGCGGGATCTCGCAGCCGAGCGCGAGCAGGTAGTCGCGCATGACGTAGAAGTGGCGGGCCTCGTCGAAGACTTGCGAGGTCGCGGCCATCTTGGCTTCGGTGTCCTCGAGCTGCAGCGCCAGGTCGGCGCTGATCGACCAGGCGGCGAGCTCTCCCCATAAGATCGTGGAGAAGATCTCGGCGAGCGCGCGCTTCTTGGCGGGCGCGAGCGTGATGCCGCCGTGCTTGGCGAGGAGATCGGCGAGCACCTTCTTGCCGTCCCACGCCTTCTGCGCGCCGACGTGGTAGAGGCGCTCGAGCTTCTGGTACTTGGCTTGCGCCTCGGCCAGATAGTCGCGGCGCATGAGGTGATACGGAGGCCAGGACGCGCCCATGGCCCCAGTATAAGGCATCGTGCGGCGCGGCGCTGCTAGGCTCTTCGCATGGCCATGCGCGCGCGTTTCGCGATCCATCGCCGAGAAGAGGATCGCGGCGGTGTTTCACGGCGGCGACGAGCGTCAGGAGATCGCTGTGCCCGACGGCTGGGAGGAGAAGGGCGGCTCGCCGCGATCACGCCGCCGGGCTTTCACCCGAAGAAGCTGCCTTGGAGCCTGCGGTAGTGACTAGAAGACCTGATCCGTCAGGTCGGCTTTCCCCTCGCCGCGCGCGAACTGCGGGGGCAGGGTGCCGCGCTTGAAGGGAATGAGGATCGAGCCCGGCGTGCCCGGCTTGGCCGGGGTGCCGCGCTCGGGCGTGGCGCGCGCGAAGTAGACGCCCGGCGGCGGATCGAAGTCGCGCACCGGCGTGTTGGGGTGGCCGGCTTTCATGAATTCGGTCCAGATCGGCGCCGCGGTGGTGCCGCCGGTGGCGTCGTTGCCGATGCTCTTGAAGTCGTCGCGCCCGACCCACACGCCGCAGACGAGGTCGCGGGTGTAGGCCATGAACCAGTTGACCTTGAAGTCGTTCGACGTGCCGGTCTTGCCGCCGGCGGGGCGGCCGAGCTCCTTGGCCTTCTGACCGGTGCCCTTCTCGACGACGTTCTTCATCATGTCGATCATGACGTAGGCGGTGTCGGCGGGGATGCGGCGGCGCGGCGGGTCGGGCTTGTACTGCTCGACGAGGTTGCCGTCGGCGTCGACGATCTTGGTGATGAGGACCGGCTTGACCTCCATGCCCATGGCCGGGAAGGTCGCGTAGCCGTAGACGTGCTCGATGAGCGTGAGCTCGGGCGTGCCGAGCGCGATCGACGGGTGGCGGACGATCTGCGCGGTGATGCCGAATTTGCGGATCTGCTCGATCACCTTGTCGACGCCCATGGCGGCGACGAGGCGTACCGAGACGGTGTTGAGCGAGTGTTGAAGTGCCGTCCGCAGCGTGACCGGCCCCATGAAGGTGGACTTGTAGTTGTGCGGCGACCACCAGCCGGCGGCGGTCTTGATGGACACCGGCGCGTCGGGAACGATGCTCATCTCGGTGAAGCCGTTCTCGAGCGCCGCCGAGTAGATGTAGGGCTTGATCGACGAGCCGGCCTGGCGGCGAGCCTGGGTGGCGCGGTTGAACTGCGACAGATCGTAGTCGTAGCCGCCGACCATCGCGGTCAGGTGGCCGTTCGTCGGATCGACGGCGATGAGCGCGGCCTGCACCTCGGGGCGCTGCGCGAGCTGCGCCTCCTCGACCGTCTCGCTGTAGGCTTTCTTTCCGCTTCCGTGCTTGACGTCGACCTTGGCGACGCGCACCGGGATGAGATCGCCCGGGCCCATGGTGTTGCCGCGCCGCTCGGTCCAGCGAATGATGCGCGCGGCGTCGTAGTCGCTCATGGTCACGCGCATCGCGCCGAGGCGCGCGTAGGCCTTCTTGCCTTGCCGCTCGAAGGCGGCGAGGTAGATCTTGTTGGGCACGATGACGCCGGCGGCCTGTTGCGCCATCATCGGATCCTGCTTCGGCCCGACGTACGGCATCGGCATGGCGTCGAGGAACGCGGCCAGCTTGGCGTCGTCGAGGTGCGTGACCGGGCCGCGGAAGCCGAAGCGGTGGTCGACGGCGTCGAGGCCGTCGCGCACGGCGCGCTCGGCGGCGCGCTGCTGGTGCATGTTGAGCGTGGTGTAGATCTTGAGGCCGCGATCGTAGAGGTCGCGGCCGGCGTACTTGGCCTGCACGATCTTCCGCACGTGCTCGACGAAGTAGGGCGCGGCGACGTGGTTGAGCGGCGTGTCCTTGGAGATGATGGCGATCGATTCCTGCAGCGCGTCTTTGTACTGATCGGCGGTGATGAACTTGTTGTCGAGCATCTGGCCGAGCACGTAGCGCTGGCGATCCTTGGCGCGCTTGAAGTTCACCGTCGGTGAGTCTTCGGTCGGCGCCTTGGGGAGGCCGCCGAGCATGGCGGCCTCGGCGACCGTGAGATCCTTGGCGTCCTTGCCGAAATAGACCTCGGCGGCGGCCTGCACGCCGTAGGCGCCGTGGCCGAGATAGACGTGGTTGGCGTAGATGGCGAGGATCTGCTCCTTCTTGAGCTTCTGCTCGATCTTGTGGGCCAGGATCGCTTCGCGGATCTTGCGAAAGACGTTGCGCTCGTTACCGACGAGCATCAGCTTGGCGACCTGCTGCGTGATGGTCGAGCCGCCCTGCACGACGTGGCCGGCCTTGAAGTTGGCGAAGGCGGCGCGGACGATGCCGAGCGGGTCGATGCCGTGGTGCTCGAAGAAGCGGTTGTCCTCGGCGGCCACGAACGCCTGCATCACGTGCTTGGGGATCTGATCGTAGGGCAGGACGATGCGCTTCTGCAGGTAGAACTCGCCGATGAGCTCGCCTTCGGACGAAAAGACGCGACTGGCACGCGACGGCTTGTAGTCGGTGAGCGCGCTCCAGCGATCGGGCAGATCTTTTTCGAACTGTTTGTAACCCCAGTACCCGAGACCGGCGCCGAACGCGCCACCGACGAGGAAGAGCAGGATGAAGAAGCGGATGAAGCTGAAGCGCTTGCGCCGCTTCGCCGGCTTTTTTGTGCCTTCGGCAGGCCGCTTCAACTTGCCTGTCTCGTCGGGACTGGACACAATCATAGGGTGATCCGCGTCGGCTTCTTAGTCAAATACCTATGCGCCGCGGTGGTGCTCGCGGCGACGGCGACAGCGGCGCGCGCAGCCGACGAGACCGTGCTCACGCAGATGCCGGCGGGCTACATCGTGGTGCCGTTCGAGAACCACTCGCCGGTCAAGCAGCTCGACTGGCAGGCCTCGGCGCTCGCGGTCACCATCGCCGAGAAGCTCGAAGGCATTCCGGCGCTGCGGCCGGCGTACAACGCCGCGATCCTCGACGGGCTCGACTACGCGTTCGATCCGGAGAAGATCGCGCGGCGCGCGCACGACGCGGGGGCGCGCTGGGTGTTCGCAGGCGGGTTCGCGCGGCCGAACTGGAAGGCCGAGGTGGCGATCCGGCTCTACACCGTCGTCGAGCCGTCGAACGAAGTGCCGAACCCGACGCTGCGCCTGGTGGCGGAGTCGAAGTCGGTCGGCGAGCGCGAGCAGCTCATGAAGCTCGTCGACGACAACCTCCTGGCGGTGGTGCAGAAGGCGAGCTTTGCGACCGACGCCGAGGCGATGGCGCAGCTCAAGCGGCGCCCGACGAAGGATCTGTACGCGTTCACGTTGTACGGGCGCGCGCTCAACCATTACTTCGGGCTCGGCGTGCCGCGCGATCTGACCAAGGCGGCCACCTTCTTCAAGAAGGTGAACCTCATCGATCCGAAGATGGCCGAGGCGCATCGCATGCTCGGGGTCGTCTATCTCGATCAAGGGCTGAAGGAGCGCGCGCAGGGGCAATACTCGTACGCGCTCGATCTGAAGCCGGGCTACTACTCGGCGATGGCCGGCCTGGCGCGGCTCTATCGCGCCGAGGGCAATCGCGTGCGCGCGCAGGAGATGGTGGAGAAGGCGCTCGAGGCGCGGCCCTACGACATCGAGATGCGCGAGATGCTCGGCGAGCTGCTGTGGGAGTCGGCCGAGCTCGATCGCGCGCTCGCCGAGCTCGAGAAGGTGGTGGCGGTGGCGCCGCGCAACCTGCAGGCGCGGCGCACGCTGGCGCTGATCTACGCGGCCAAGGGCGCGACCAATGATCTGGCGTCGGAGCTCGAGCGCATCACGCAGATCGCGCCGGAGGACGTCGAGGTCAAGCTCGATCTCGGCTCGGCCTATCAGCGCATGGGCGACAACGGCAAGGCGATCGGCGCGTACGAGGAGATCCTGAAGAAGGATCCGCGCAACGTCAATGCGCTCAAGTTCGTCGGTGATTGCTATCGGCGGAACAAAGAGACCGACAAGGCGATCGCGGCCTATCAGAAGGTGATGAAGATCCAGCCGCAGGATCCGCGGCCGTACTTCCTGCTCGGCGCGGTCTACGAGGAAGCGGGGAACGACACCAAGGCCGAGCAGGTGTTTCAGGACGCGCAGCAGTTCAAGCGCTACCTCGGCGAGGCGTGGTCGAACCTGGGCGCGATCGCGTTCCGGCGCGGGGATCTGTCGAAGGCGACGTGGTACTTGTCGCGCGCGGTGCTGCGCGCGCCGACGCGGCCCAAGGGGCACTACAACTACGCGCTCCTGCTGTCGGCGAAGAAGGAGCGCGACAAGGCGCTCGACGAGCTGAAGATCGCGGGCGACCTCGATCCGCAGGACGCGGACATCCGGTACCTCGCGGGCGTCATCTTGCTCCGGCAGGGGCGGCTCGACGAGGCCAAGGCGATGTTCGAGGAAGCCTTGAAGCGCAAGCCCGAGCACGCCGACGCCAAGCACAACCTGGCGCTGCTCGAGGATCTCGAGCGCCGCTACGGCGGCGAGCACGCGGGTACGGGGTCGCGCTGATGCCCGTGGGTTGATTACGGGCGGCCGCAGTGGTGGCGCGCGCCGGCGGCGTTGCGCGCGGTGGTCGACGGCGTGTGCCACGACATGACGCTCGAGCTCGGGGATCCGAAGCTGAACGCGACCTACGACGCGGACGTGGCGCTCGCCAACGGGTGCCACAGCGCGTACGTGCTCGGGGCGGCGGCGTCGGGCGCGAGCGCGGCCCATCCGACGACGACGGCGTTCACCATCAACGTCGGCGGCGCGGCCAATTGTCCCGACTCGGTGGCGCAGCCGGTGGCGAGCTGCGCCGGCGGTGGCGGCGGGGCGGGCGACATGGCGACGGGGCCGATGGACATGGCGCAGCCGCCGGCGAGCGGCCCGTCGGTGACGCTGACGGCGCCGGCCGATGGCGCGCGCTACACGCTCGGCTCGACGGTGACGGTGACGGCGACGGCCGATCCGTCGGCGACGCGCGTGATCGCGAATTGGACCCGCTTCGGCTACACGAGCACGTATCCGCTGACGCTGGCCAACGGCGCGTGGACGCTGGCGCTCGCGGTCACGCAGCGCGCCGGGACGCGCACCATCTCGGTGACCGCCACCGACGCGGCCGGACGCTCGACGACGACGCCGGCCGTGTCGATCAGCGTGCAGTAGGCGCTACTCGCCGTCGTCGGCGGTCGCAAACAGGAAGGGGTAGCTGACGACGACGTCGCCACCGTCCGCGGATGGCGGGAAGCGCCACTGCGAGACCGCTTGCAGCACGCAGGTCTGCATCGGGATGGAGTCGAGATCGCCGTCGTCGGTGGGCTGGATCTCGGCTTCGCTGACGGTCGACTGGCCGTCCTTGGTCACGAGCGTCATGCGGACGACGAGCTTGCCGGCGAGCTTGGGCGACCTGGCGAGCACGCGGTCGTAGCAGGTGCGCAGCTCGGGAAGGTGATCTTGCACGGCGGTGCGGATCACGTCCTTGTCGAGCTGGCCGGTCGCTGTCGCCGTGGGCCTGGCGTTCGCCGTCGGGGTCGGCGCCGGCGCAGGGGTCGGCGCGGGCTTGGCGACGGGCTTCGCCGCCGGTCTGGCGGCGGGGGCGCGCGTGGTCAGCGGCGGCAGCTTGGGCGCGACCAGGGTGCGGTCGTTCTTGGCGAGCAGGATCGGGGCGTGGCCCTTGGCCGCGACGCGCGCGCCGCCGTCGAGCACAGCGACGGAGAGGAGCGCGGCCAGGGCCGCGGTCTTGGGCAGCGATGCTTTGATCATGGGGTTCCTCCTGAGGTCGACCGTCGCGGCGGCGCTCGCACCGAGCGTCGTCACTTCGGCCACGTCGCCGGTCACGCGCGCCTCGGGGCCCTCGAGGCGCGCCTGGCCGGACAACAGCTCGATCGCGCCGTCACCGACGCGGGCTTCCGATTGGGATCCGAGCATGACCTGCGCATGCGCGCCGGCGCTCGCGATGGCGACGGCGCGCTCGAGCAGCGCGATTCCGCCGTCGCCGACGCGGACGAGCGCGCCGGCGGTGAGCGGCTGCCCGGCGGCGACGGGCTTGCCGTCGGCAGTGGTGGCGCGGGCGCTCACGGCGATCCATGCGCTCGGACGCGGCACCGGCGCCGTCGGACGCACCAGCCACAGGACCAGCATCGCCGCGGCGGCGACGAGCACGCCGGCGGCGACGAAGCCACGCTGCGTGCGCCGGCGCGCTCCGAGCCGCCGCTCGACGGCGTCGGCGAGGCCGCGGGGCGCGCGGGGAGCGGCGGCGCGGATCAGCTCATCGATGGGTTCCATTTCGCTCCTCGTCGTCGACGCCGAGCGCGCGCTTGAGCGCGTCCTTGGCGCGGGCCAGCCGCGAGCGCACCGTGCCGACGGGCACGCGCTCGATGGCGGCGATCTCTTCGTACTCGAGCCCGTCCCACAGCTGCAGCGCCACCACCGCGCGCTGCTCCTCGGGCAACGCCGCGATCGCCTGATGCAGCGCCCGCGCCCGCCGCGCGCGATCGAGCTCGGTGTCGGCGCCGGGCCGGCCGTCGCCGAGCGGCACCACGTCGAGCGCCACGGTCGGTCGGCGACCGACGGCGCGCGCGCGGTCGGTGCACAGGCGCCGCGCGATGGTGAGGATCCAGGCGCCCAGGCGCGCCGGCCCGTCGGGATCGAAGCCGCCGACGGCGCCGTGCACGCGCACGAACGTCTCCTGCGTCAGATCCTCGGCCTCGCTGCCGGCGAGCGCCAGGCACAGGGCGAACACCCGATCCTGGTAATGCTCGACGAGCGCGCGGAAGGCCTGCGCATCCCCGCGGCGGCAGCGGCTCAGCGTCGCCCTGTCGAGCTCGTCCGCCATTCGCCCTCCAACACGTCCGGCGCGGAAAAGAGTTCCCGGTTATTTGTGCCGCGCCGGTTCTTTTCGGCGCCGACTATTTCCGGCGCCGCGTGATCGGCACCAGGCGCGGCGGCGGCGACGAGGGATCGCGCGGCGGCGACGGATCCGTCGAAGAATCGGCGGCCTCCTCGTCGGGCGCGTCGTCGAAGATGCTCGGCGGCCGCTCCTCGGCGATGAGGACGCCCATCTCGCGCGCTTCACGCAAGGTGGCGCGGATGAGCGTGTCCTGATCGATGACGTGCTCTTCGTTGGCCGCGAGGAAGGCGGCGCGGATGGCGGCGTTGCGGATGTTGCCGCCCGAGACCTCGAAGCGCCGCCCGAGCTCGCTGAAGTCGACGTCGTCGCCGAGCGCGGCGGTGGGCGGGAACATCTTCTCCCACAGCGAGCCGCGCGCCTCGGCGTCCGGCTTCTCGAAGCGGATGCGGAAGGTCAGGCGCCGCTTGAACGCCGAGTCGATGGTGTCCTCGAAGTTCGTGGTGAGGACGGTGATGCCGTTGAACGTCTCCATGCGCTGCAGGAGGAAGTTCACCTCGAGGTTGGCGTAGCGATCGACCGAGGACTTGACCTCGGTGCGCTTGGCGAAGAGCGAGTCGGCCTCGTCGAACAGCACGACCGCGTTCGAGCGCTGCGCTTCGTCGAACACGCGCGCCAGGTTCTTCTCGGTCTCACCGATCCACTTCGACACCACGCGCGAGAGATCGACGCGGAACAGCTCCATGTCGAGCTCGCGCGCGATCACGCCGGCGCACATGGTCTTGCCCGTGCCGGGCGGCCCCGAGAACAGCGCCGAGATGCCGCCCGCCACCGAGTGCTTGGAGCCGAAGCCCCACTCGTCGTAGACGCGCTCGGCGTTCTTGGCGTAGCTGATCATCTCGACGAGCGCGTGGTAGCCGTCGACGGAGATGACGAGGTCCTCCCAGCGGTAGGTCTTGTCGACGCGCACCGCGAGCGACTTCAGATCGTGCTGCAGCTGATGGCGCGACGCTTCGACCAGATCGGCGCGCGTCACCACCGACGGCGCCCCGTGCGCGCGCAGCGACGCCGTCGACACCGCGGAGCGCGCCGCCGACTGGATGCGCGCGGCGTCGAGCGCGAGCTTGCGGCCGATCTCGGTCCAGTCGACCTCGGCGTCGACCTCGGCGTGCAGGTGCTCGAAGGTCTGCTGCCAGATGGCCGCGCGCTGCGCCGGCGACGGGAAGGGCACGTGGATGCGCACCACCTGGCCGGCCTCGGCGAGCCCCTCGTAGCGCTCCTCGATGCCGAAGAAGAGCGTCGGCAGCTCGCGCACGAAGGCGAGGAGCTCGGGCGGCATCTTGAACGTCGGCGAGGCCTGCACCTCGCGCGACTCCTGATCGTGCGTCGCGCGCGCCGCCGGATCGTGCTTGGTCAGGATCGCGTCGTAATGATCGAGGTAGGGCGCCGCGCCGCCGAGGAGCGCCTCGCGCCGCACTTCGGCCAGCTTTGCCGGCAGAAGCTCCCGGTCGATCGTGGCGCTGGGCCCGTGCGACGCGAGCAGCATGGCGCGGCAATCGGCCACGAGCAGCTCCTGGCCGAGCTCGGCGCACAGCCCCTCGGCCACGAACTTCTTGCCCACACCGACGGGCCCCTGCAGCTCGATGATGGTGCGCCGCCCCTCGGCGCGCGCCGTGCGCAGGTGCGCGACCAGGTCCACCTTGCGCTCCTCGGGCAGCCGCGCCTCGCCGAGCACGCGCCGCGGCAGGATGCGCTCGAGCCACGCCGGCGCCGACGACTCCGCCTGGCCGAGCAGCCACAGGCCGAGGCGGCGATCCATCTTCACGCGCAGCGCTTGCAGCGGCACGTCGCGCGGGTAGAGCGGATCCTCGACGGTGATGAGCGCGTTGATGCGCAGCTTGCCATCGGGCAGAAAGAGCATCGCCGCGTCGACCGCCTCGTCGAGCGCGCGCGTGGTCAGCTCGACGATGGTGCCCACTTGCAGCGACGGGCCGGCCATCTCGCCCTGCAGGCCGCGGCAGATCGAGCGGAACAGCGGATCGAACTCGGCCGCGACCGCCACCATGAGCGCCGCGCGCTCGACGGGCAGAAGCCCGAACGTCGACTCCAGGCGCGGCAGCCGCAGCTCCACGCCCGAGGCCAGCGACAGCGCCACGCGCCGGCTGATCGCCGCCGGATCGGGCCCCGGATCGACCGGCTCCTGCGGCTCGCCGCCGAGGCCGAGCCCGCCCACCGACGTGAGCGCGCGCGCGCGCACCAGGGCGATCTCGTCGAGCACGTGCTCGCGCGTCGAGGCGTACGGCGTCACGGCGTCGAGGACCTCGGACATCCGCCCGATTGTAGCATTGCGCGCGAAGGGCGCTCTACGCGAACTTCTCGACGATGCCGCGCACCTGCTTCTCGAGCTTCTTGGTGAGCATGCCGACGCAGGCGACGGTGAGCCGCTCCGGTCGCAACAGTCGCCGCGCCATGCGCTGCACCGCCTCGGGCGTGACCTTCTTCACGCGCTCGACCTTGGCCTCGACGGTGAGCGGCCCGAAGAACAGCTCGGTCCCGCCCCACCAGCCGGCCATGGCGTCGGGGTCGTCGAAGCTGGCTTCGAGATCCCAGCGATAGCGCCGCTGCGCCTTGTCGAGCTCCTCCTGCGTCGGCGGCTCGTCGCGCAGCCGCGTCAAGACCGCGATCCCCTCGCGCACCAGCGACGGCACGTGCTTGTGCACGCAGGCGCCGTCGATCTCGTAGAGCCCGGCGTCGACGAACGGCTCGAGCGACGCCGAGGTGTAGTAGGCGAGGCCGAGCTCGTCGACCACGCGGGTGTGCAGCCGCGTCGACATGCCGTCGTCGACGATGCGCCCGAACGCGATCAGCGCCGGAAAGTCGGGATCGGTCTCGGGGAAGGCGCGAAACAGGATCTGCACGTTGGTCTGCGATCCTTCGCGCGGCACGTAGAGGAAGCGCGGCGCCGTCTGCGTCTCCGGCGGCGGCACCACCTCGAGCGCGGCGCCCGACGGCAGCCCGCCGAACGCGCGGTGCAGCGTGCCGATGATGTCATCGCGCCGCACGCAGCCCGACACCGCGAGCACCATGTTGCGCGCGCCGTAGTGCGACGCGAAGTGGCGCCGCACGTCCTCCTCGTCGAAGCCCTCGACGTTTTCGTAGGGACCGGTGATGCGATAGCCGAGCGGGTGATCGGGCCACACCGCCAGGCGCGCCAGGTCGTCGATGTTCACCAGGCGCCCGTCCTCGTCGTGATCTTCGTGCATCTCCTCGAGCACGATGCGCCGCTCGACGTCGACGTCGGCGAACGCCGGCGAGGCGAAGATCTCGCCGAACAGCTCGAGCCCGGGCTGCAGCGTCTCGGGGTGCAGCGAGATCTGATAGAGCGAGTAGTCGCGCCCGGTCTCGGCGTACAGCGTCCCCCCGAGCGCCTCGATCGCGTGGTTGAGCGCATAGGCGTCGGGGAGGCGCGCCGTGCCGCGAAACAGCATGTGCTCCAAAAAGTGCGACAGCCCGTTATCGGGGACGGTCTCGTAGCGGGAGCCGACGCGTGCGTACATCACCACCGACACCGAATGCAGGTGCGGCAGCTCGACGGTGACCACCGTGAGCCCATTGGGCAGGACGTCCTTGTGCCGCGAAAAAAGCATCCGTGATCTGGTAGCATACGCCCGGGCGCAGCGAGAGAACGACGGTCGATGCCATTCCTGAAGAAGGTGGTCATAGGCGAGGACGAGGACGCCATCGCGCACCTCATCGAGGCGACGCTCGGCGACGCCGGCTGGCTCTGCCTGCGCGGGCGCGACGGCGAGGCGGCCCTCGACATGGTGCGCGAGGAGGATCCGGACCTCTTGATCCTCGACGTGCTCATGCCGCGCATGGACGGGCTCGAGACGGTCAAGCGGCTCAAGGCCGACCCGGTGCTCTCGAAGGTGCCGGTGCTGATGCTGACGTCGCTCAGCTCCGTCGACGACAAGGTGCGCGGCTTGTCCGCCGGCGCGGACGATTACCTCGGCAAACCGTTCGATCTGCGCGAGCTCTACGCGCGTGCCCACGCGCTCGTGCGCGCCAGCCGGCGCGAGCGCGATCGCTCGCCGATCACGGATCTGCCCGGCCCCAACGCGCTCGACGAGGCGATGGCGCAGGAGCTCCAGCGCGGCGACCGCTTCGCCCTCGTGTTCCTCGAGATCGACGGGTTCGATCGGCTGCGCCACGCGCAGGGCTGGACCGCCGGCGTCGAGGTGGTGCAGGCGGTGGCCGCGGCGCTGCGTACCGCCGTCGCCGGTCACGCCGGCGCGCGCCTCGTGCACCTCGGCGGCGACGACTTCGCGGTCATCGCGCCCGGCCACGGGGCCAACGCGCTCGCCGACGCCGTCCAGTCGGCCGCCGACGAGGCGCTGCGTCCGCGCGAGCTCACCGCCGACGTCACGCTCGTCGACTCCGATGGCGCGCGCAACGCCGCCGACCTGGCGCACAAGGTCGCGTTGGCGCGCGCGCGTCGCAGCGGATGACCCTCGTCGTCGCGTCGCTCGCGGGGACGACGCTCGGCCGCTACAAGCTCGTCGAGAAGCTGGGATCGGGTGGGATGGCGACGGTGTACCGCGCCGAGGATCCGATGCTCGGCCGCCAGGTCGCGGTCAAGGTGATGCACCCGTTCATCGCCGAGCGCTCGGAGGCGGGCAGCCGCTTCGAACGCGAGGCCAAGGCGGTGGCCGGGCTGCGCCACCCGAACGTGATGGCGCTTCACGACTACGCGCCGGCGTCCGCGGAGCATCCGGCGTACCTCGTGATGGAGCTCTTGACCGGCCCGTCGCTGCAGCGCTTCATCGTCGAGCACGGCGCGCCGCTGGCGGAGGTCGCGGCCATGCTCGGGCTGCGCATCGCGCAGGCGCTCGGCGCGGCGCACGCGCGCGGCGTCGTGCACCGCGACGTCAAGCCGGAGAACGTGATGTTCGATCTCACGGGCATCCCGCTCGGCACGGACTCGCGTGAGGCACCTGGCCTCGCTCCGCTCGGCTCGCCGAGCGCCCGCGTGGTCCTGTGCGACTTCGGGATCGCGCGTGTCGCCGCCGCCGACGGGGTGACCGCGACCGGCGCGGTGCTCGGCTCGCCGGCGTACATGTCGCCCGAGCAGGCGTCGGGCGGCGAGATCGATGCGCGCTCGGATCAGTTCTCGCTCGGCGCGCTGCTCTATCAGCTGGCGACGGGCGCGCTGCCGTTTTCGGGGACGTCGCCGCTCGTGACGATGGCCAAGATCGTCAAGGGCGACCACGCGCCACCGACGGCGAAGAACCCGCGCGTGCCGCCCTACCTCGAGCGCGTCATCGAGCGCCTGTTGCGGCCCCAGCCCGAGGGGCGCTTCCCGTCGGTGGATGCGTGCGTCGAGGCGCTGCGCGAAGGGCTCGCCGCCGACGGGTTCGCCGACGTCGACGCCGAGCTGACCGCCTATCTGCGCGAGCCGGCCGCGTTCAACGCGGCAGCGGAGCGGCGCATCGTCGACGCGGCGCAGGCGCAGGCCGAGGCGGCGCGGGCGCGCGGCGAGACGGCGCGGGCGCTGGCGGCGGCCAATCGCGTGCTGGCGTGGCGTCCCGACGACCCGCGCGCGCTGGCGTTCACCGCGGGCCTGGCGTCGCGGCCGCGGCGGGTGGCGATGATCGCGGCGGCGGGCGCGCTCGTCGTCGCCGCGGCGGGCGCCATCGGCTGGCGCGTGATGCACGCGAAGGCGATGGCGCCGATCGCGTCGATCGCGCCGACGACGGCTCCGACGACGTCGCCGGCGCCGCCGGCGCCGATCGAAGCGCCGCTGCCGCCAAAGCCCACCGCGACGACGACGCCGCCGACGGAGAGCGCGGCCACCGGCGAGACCAGGAAGCCGCCGCACAAGCACGCGCCACCATCGGGCGCTGCGGTCGTCGCGCACGCCGCCACGCCGACGACGACGCCGACGACGATGCCGACGACGACGACGACGCCGCCGCCGACCGGCGCGGCCGCCCGAGCCGGCACGACCGTCGCCGCCGTCGCCGCCAAGCCCGCGCCGGCCCCCGACGCACCCGCCACGCTCGCCGTCGCCATCGCCCCCTGGTGCGATCTCACCGTCGACGGCCAGCCGCGCGGCCGGTCACCCACCACGCTGTCGTTGCCGCCCGGTCCCCATCGCCTCGTCTGCGCCAACCCCGTCTCCAAGCAGCAGCTCACGCGCGACCTCACGCTCGCGCCCGGCGAGCACCGCGAGCTGCGCGAGCAGCTCTACGCCACCGTCCGCGTCCGCCCGCGCCTGACCCGCGGCGACGCCTTCGCCGTCGACGACGGCAAGCCCGCCTCCGCCGCCACCGACGTCGAGCCGGGCCGCCGCCGCGTCACGCTCTATCGCGCCGGCGCCGAGGTCGAGGCCGCCTGGATCGACGTTCCACCGGCCGGCTGCACCCTCGTCGATGCGCCGCGCCTGGGATGCGACAAACCGTGACAGCCATGTCGCGATCGCGCCGTCCCCTACGCGAAAACGCGAGCGATCCCGCATGGCTCGCCTCTTGCTCGGCTCGGCGCCCATGAGGCCGTGGTTGCTGCTTCTGCCGCTGGTGACGTCGGGGTGCCTGTACCTCGACTCCCTCGACCAGCCGCCCACGGTGAGCCTGCCGTCCGACAGCGTGACCACCGCGAACAAGGGCGGCCGCCTCACGGTCGCGCCGGTCTACGGCGATCCCGACGACGACGTGTCGAGCCTCCACCTCGCGCTCACCGTCACCGACGGCCAGACGCCGCCGCAGCCGCTCGATCCGAGCTGCGACTACACCGTCGACGCCGGCGTCCGCGCCTTCACGGTCACGTTCTATCGCGTCGGCATCTTCAAGGTCACGGTCACCGTCAGCGATCGCGACCACGCCTCCAACGAAGCGAGCGAGATGGTCACCATCACCGACGCGCTGCCCGTCTTCACCGCCGGCGCCACCATCAAGCAGACCAGCGACCGCGACTTCTGCGGCCTCGACACCGCCGGGGACGTGCTCACGCTCCAGCTCGCGCCGCCGAGCCGCGCCGACGCTGCGGTCAGCGACGCCGATGCGCTCGAGGTCAAGCCCGGCTGCACGCCGCACGACGTCCTCGGCTACACGTGGCGCATCAGCGACGCGCCGAGCGGCACCATGCCCGTGCTCACGCCCTATGACGGCAGTAGCTGCGCCGCACCGACGGCCACGAGCGGCCCGACGCTCGCCGTCGACGATCCCAAGACGCAGGTCTGCCTGTGGACCGATCCGACGAGCACGGCCGCGACCAGCATGTACAGCGTGGTCCTCGACGTCACCGACGACGCGTCCGATCCCAGCCACACCGTCACCAGCCCCGTGGGCAACATCCCCGTCGGCGCCGATCAGCCGCCGTGCATCAGCGGCACCGAGCCGATCGCCGGCAGCTGGGTCGTCGATCGCAGCGAGCTGCAAGAGTTCACCGTCGACCACGTGGACGACGATCGCGATTCCCTCGGCGCGCCGATGTCGATGCTGACGTTCGCGTGGAGCGTCTGGCGCGAGGACGATCCGGTGTGGCGCGAGGTGCCCGACTGGACGATCCCGAATTATCAGCTCGACGTCTCGTCGTTCGGCGTCGGCGAGAAGGTGCGCGTGCGCGCCGAGGCCGTCGACCGCAGCGGCGCGCGCGTGCCGCCGTCGAGCTGCCCGGTGGACGCGGACGACTGCGTGGTGTCGTCGTGCGCGTCGGCCCCCAACGTTTGCCACAAGTGGAAGACATGGGATCTCGAGCTGCGCTGATCGCCGGCGTCGTCGTCGCGCTCGCCGGCTGTGAAGCCGGAGGGAGCAACGGCGTCGGCGGCGGCGACATGGGCACCGCCGGCGGCAGCGACATGGCCGCGGGGTGCGCCTTCGTGACCGTCACCGCCGTCGACGCCAACGGCGATCCGACCGAAAATGCGCCGGCGCGCCTCGTCGCCACCGCCTCCGGCCTCGGCAACGGCAATGCGCAGTGGACGCTCACGCACGCCGGCGATCCGGCGAGCTACACGCCGATGCCCACGAACTCGACGAACCTGACGGTGCAATACGACGCCACCCAGGCCGGGCTGTGGACCTTCACGGTGCAGCTCTTCGGCTGCCGCGCCACCGGCTCGATCGAGCTCAAGAACCCGACCGGCGTCATGCAGCTGATTCGCCTGCGCGCGCTGCCGCCCGAGACGAGCGGCTTCCCGCTCTACGAAAAGACCATCACGATCACCGGCGGGCAGTCGACCGGGCAGGATCTGGTCCTCGATCCCGGGCTGTCGGTGTCGGGCACGTTGCGCTCGGGTGGAACCGGCATCGCCGGCCAGGTGCGTCTCATCGCCGACGACGGCCCCGACGCGGTCGCGCTCGCCGGTGCGAACGGCAGCTTCACGCTCGCCGTGCAGGCGGGCGGCGACTACACGCCGCTCTTCATCCCCTCGTCGACGACGATCGCGCCGCACCTCGGCGCCAAGGCCAAGGGCTCGAGCTTCGTCGGCGCCAGCTTCGACCTCCCCGGCGGCGTCGCGGTCAACGGCAGCGTCGTCGACACGTCGGCGGTGGCCATCGCCGGCGCCAACGTCGTGTTGCGCGCGGGCGCGCTGCCGAGCGGCCCCGGCCTGACCGACGGCAGCGGCGCGTTCACCCTCTGGGCCGAGGCCGGCGCCTACACGCTGTCGTTCGGCGCCGGCGACTGGCCGCAAGGCTCGCTCGACAACGTGTCGGTGGCGGCCGGCGCGAGCGTCGCCATCGCCTACACCATCGGCCGCGTCGCCGTCGGCGGCAGCGTCGTCGCCGATGACGGCACCACGCCGGTCGCCGGCGCGCGCGTCACCATCACCTCGCACGCGCTCGCCGCCGTCGCCGACGTCAGCATCGATGGCGCCGCCGCGGTGCACGCCGGCGGGCGCGTGGCGCGCGTCGTCACCACCGACGGCAATGGCGCGCTGCCCGCGATGCAGCTGCCGCTCGGCACCTACGACATCATCGTCGAGCCGCCGGGGCCGTCGCTCGACGGGCTCACCGCCATCACCGAGGTCCTCGGCGGCCCTGCGACGTGGACGCTCGCGCTGCAGAAGCCGGTGCCGCTCACCGTCAGCGTCACCAACGGCGCCGGCATCGGCATCGCCGGCGTCACGCTCACCGCCATCGAGACCGTCGGCCTCGGCGCGGCGCCGATGGGCACCACCGACGCCAACGGCCACTTCACGTTCACCATCGATCGCGGCGCGCCGCTCACGCTCGTCGTCGAGCCGCCGGCGTCGACGCACCTGGCCGGCACGCGGCTGTCGCTCTCGGCCAACGCCGGCAGCGCCGCGGTGGTGCTGCCGCCCGGCCTGCCCGTGGTCGGCGTGGTGAGCACGCCCGGCCACACGACGCTGTCCGGCGTGCTCGTCGAGGCGCTCTGTTACTCGTGCGGCTCGACGACGCCGATCGCCACCTCCATCACCGACGGCAGCGGCACGTACCACCTGTACCTGCCCGATCCCGGCGACGTCACCGTCGACGGCGGCGTGCCGTAGCTACGGGTGATCGCCGAGGATGCCGTTCGGGTTCGTCGACGGGTTGACCGCGCCGGAGGTGGGCGCGCCGGGCGCCGTCGGAGTCATCGGTATGCCGCCCACGCTCGGCGCCTGCGGCGTCGTCGACGGCGGTAGCCCCGGGCTCGTGATGTTGAGCCCCGGCGACGTCTGCAGCGGCAGCGCGTTCTGCATCCCGCTCGTCGGCGGCGTCGTCGTGGTCGTCGATGGCATCGCCGACGTGGTGCCGACCGCCGTCGTGTTCTCCGGCGTCGCCGGCGTTGCCGCCGTCGGTGGCGTCGCGGGCGCCACGTCGCCCGATGTCGGCGCCGCCTCCGTCGTCGGCCCCGGCGGGGTCGTCGTCGTCGTCGCGGACGGGGAGGGCGGCGCCACGATCGTCGACGCGCTCGACGGCGTCGACGGCGTCGCCGACGTGCTCGACGGTGACGTCGACGGGGAGGACGTGCCGCCCAACCCCGGCGTCAGCTGGCCGATGGTCGGATTGCGCTCCGTCGGCACCTCGGGCCGCGACGCCGTCGTGCCCGCCGACGTCGTCCCACGTGGACGCACCAGGTCGCCGAGTGGAATTCCCTGCACCAGCGGCCCGCTCGTCGCCCGGGGCAGCGCCAGCACCGAGAGCGAGGCGGCGGCGAGCGCGATCAGATGAATACGCATCGACACACCTCCGTCGCAAATGGCTACAAACTGCGTGCCACGTGACGATTTCGCGCGACCTTGACACCCGCTGTTCGGCGATCCTCAATTCCGGGGTGCGCGCGGTCGTCGCTTTCTGCTTCGTCGTGCTCGCGTCGTCGACGGCGCTCGCCAAGCCGCGCGTGCAGGTGGCACCTTTCACGGTGCACGGAGAGACGCTCGGCTATTTCGGCCCCGAGGTCGCGCGCGCGGTGACCGCCGCCCTCGAGGGCGACGGCGTCGAGACCGGCCTCGGCGCGCCCGACACCATCAGCGGCCGCATCGACGAGCTTCCCCCCGAGCGCGTGCGCCTGTCGGCGACGCTGCGCAATCGCACCATCGTCGCCGAAGGGCCGCTCGAGGCCATCGACGCCGTCGCCACGCAGCTGGCGAACAAGATGGCGCCGCTGCTGCTCGAAGATCCCGCGGCGCAGAAGCTCGCCGAGAAGCGCGCGCGCGACGCCGAGAAGCGCGCCGCCTCGGTGCCGCCGTCCCGTCCCGCGCCCAAGCCGGCGCCTGCGCGCGTCGTCCCCGTGGCGCCGGCCGAGACGCCCAAGGTCGTCGAGGCCAAGGCGAGCGAGCCGCCCGCCGAGAAGCCCGCGCCCGTCGAGGAAACCAAGCCCGAGGCCAAGCCGACCGACGAGCCGACGGCCGAGCCCAAGAGCGAGACCAAGGTCGAGCCACCCAAGAGCGAGGTCAAGACGCCCGAGTGGTCGCCGCCGCGCGTCGATGGTCCGCCGCGGACCCAGCCGCCACCGCCGATGGTGCCGGCCGCGCCACCGACGCCGCCGCCGTACTTCACCGGCTTCGTGCGCGGCCGCGTGGTCGCGCACGCCGTCGCCGATCCGCGCCCCAGCTATCCGACGGCGGGCGTGATGGCGACGCAGGCGCTCTTCTCGTTCCTGCAGCGCCGCCTGCGCCTGTCGGTGATCCCGACCGGCGTCGGCATCACCTCGGCCAACGTCGCCGCCGACGAGGCCTATCGCGCCGCCGCGCGCGCGGTGGTGATGGCGCGCCTCGAGTCGGTGGAGTTCGCGCCCGGCCCGTCGGCGCGCGTGCGTCTCGAGGTGGTCGTGGTGCGCGACGGGCGCCCGGTCATGCGCCGCGTGGTCGAGTCGGCGCCGAGTGATCCGAATCGTCGCGGCGTCACCGCCGATCCGGTATACCAAGCGGTGACGATGGCCTTGGAAGCGCTCGTTCCCGAGTTGGTGGGCGCGCTGGCGGATGTTCGCTAGCCGCGTCGCGATCGTCTCGCTGCTGCTCACGGCTTCGATCGCGCGCGCGCAAGTGGCCGACGGCGGCGTCGCACCCGGCACGGCGCCCGACGGTGGCGCCGCGCCCACCGACGGTGGCGCCGCACGCACCGACGGTGGCGCCGCGCCCACCGACGGTGGCGCCGCGATCGCACCGCCGCCCGCACCGATCGCGAAGTCGCCCGACGCGGCCCTCAAGCGCGCGCGCGACGACTTCGACTTCGGCAAATACGAAGACGTGGTCGCGAGCCTGCGCCCCATCGTCGAGGCGCTCGAGCTCGCGCGCGAGCTGCCCGAGAAGGCCGATCGTCTCGAGGCGCTGCGCGTCTACGGCATCGCCTGCACGCTCACCGGCCGCCGCACCGCCGCCGAAGGCGCGTTCCTCCTGCTCCTGCGCGAAGAGCCGGCGACGCGCCTCGATCCCGCGCTCGTGCGCCCCGAGGCCGCCGCCTTCTTCGACGAGGTGCGCGCGCGCCATCGCGCGGAGCTGCTCGCCGCGTATCGCAAGAACCGGCGTCCATACTACTGGGCGCTCGATCTGATCCCTCTCGCCGGTCAGATGCAGAACCGCCAGTGGAGAAAGGCGATCGCCTTCGGCACCATCGAGCTGGTCCTACTCGCCGCCAACATCACGACGGGCGCGCTACTCCAACATTACGCCGGGCCGAACCATGATTTTCGTCCCAACATGGTCGACCACACCGGCTTGTTCGAGCCGGTGCGCGACGTGAACTGGACCACCTTCGGTTTGCTCCTCGGCGTCACCGCGGGCGGCATCGTCGACGCGTTCGTCGTCGGTGTGCGTCGCCGTGATCGCGATCGCGAGGTCGAGGCGCGACTCGGACTTTGAGGTCCTGTGCCCCTGGTCTGCAAACCCCAATAATCGCGTAAACACGCGATGTAGATCACAGCCTGTGAAAAACCTGTCCGGTTGCGGTCGCGCGCCTGTGGCCTTGCGCCCACGAATTCGCTTGAAGCGCCGTTACCTGCGGCGATACGATGAAGTGCTCACGCTCGTGGGCAGAGGGGCTTGTCAGACTTGCGGCAACCGATCCCATTCGGCAAGTACGTCTTGCTCGAACGCATCAGCGTTGGCGGCATGGCCGAGGTATTCAAGGCCAAGTCGTTCGGCGTCGAGGGCTTCGAGAAGATCCTTGCCATCAAGCGGATCCTGCCGTCGATGGCCGAGGACGCCGACTTCATCGAGATGTTCATCGATGAAGCCAAGATCTGCGGCCAGCTGAACCACGCCAACATCTGCCAGATCTTCGAGCTCGGCCGCGTCGACGACTCGCACTTCATCGCCATGGAGTACGTCTGGGGCAAGGACGTGCTCCAGATCCAGAATCGCTTCCGCAAGCTACGCCAGACGATGAAGCCGGAGATGGCGGCGTTCATCGCCGCCAAATTGTGTGAGGGTCTCGACTACGCCCACAAGAAGAAGGACGCGGCGGGCCGGCCGCTCGGCATCATCCATCGCGACATCTCTCCGCAGAACATCCTCATCAGCTACGACGGCGAGCTCAAGATCATCGACTTCGGAATTGCCAAGGCGGCGTCGCGCTCGTCGAAGACGCAAGCCGGCGTGCTCAAGGGCAAGTTCGGCTACATGAGCCCGGAGCAGGTGCGCGGGCTGCCGCTCGATCGGCGCTCGGACGTGTTCGCGATCGGGACGATTCTTTACGAGCTGCTGACCTCGGATCGCCTGTTCATGGGCGAGAGCGACTTCGAGACGCTCGAGAAGGTGCGCAACGTCGACGTGCCGCCGGTGACGTCGATCAACAAGAACGTGCCGCCCGAGCTCGAGAAGATCATCAACAAGGCGTTGGCGCGCGACGTCGACGAGCGCTTCCAGTGGGCGAACGAGATGCAGGAGGCGCTGCACGCCTTCCTCGTCACGCGCGAGCCGATGTTCACGGCCAAGCATCTCTCGACGTGGATGCGCGAGCAGTTCGCGCTCGAGATGAAGCGCGAGCAGCAGATCCTCGACGAGCAGCGCAAGATCGGCAAGGACGTGCTCGGCGGCAAGAGCGGCGGCGCGGCCGTGCGCAACGGCAGCGCCGGCATGCCGGGCGAGTTCGGCGGATCGACCAACGTCCTCGAGGGCGCCGAGCTCGCCGACCTGGTGCTTGCGGCCGAGCTGTCGGGGGATGCGCCGCTCGACGACGACGGCGCGGAGAAGACGACGGTGTCGCCGGGCTTCGCCAGCGGCGCGCCGGGAGCGACGCCGCTGCCGGAGCAGTCGACGCAGATCCTGGCCGACGCGCTCATCGCCAAGACGTCGCCGCCGAAGTCGTCGGACGCCGCGGGCGTGACGCAGACGCGCGACGCCGCGGGGCCGACGGAGCTGCCGGCGCAGCCGACCGTGATCCTCGAGGGCGGCACCGGCTCGCACATGCTGCCGCCACCGGGCATGGTGCAGTCCAGCCCGTTCGCGCCGACGATGAGCGCGATGCAGGCGGTGCCGCCGCCGACGTCGGGACCGCTGGCGCCGATGAACGGCAACGGTGGGCCGTCGTCGACGGTGATCCTGTCGGATGCGTCGCCGTCGCCGCCGTATGGCTCGATGAGGAGCCCGCCGGCGGGGACGCGCAATCCGTCGACGGGATCGGTGATCGCGCCGCCGCCGTATGCGCACGGGGCGCGCTCGACGTTGTGGAAGGACATCGCCATCGGCGTCGGCGTCGCGGTGGCGGTGGTGACCGGCATCCTCGGCGTGCGCGCGCTCTTGTCGCACGGGTCGAGGGGCACCCTGGTGGTGATGGTGAACGCGACGCGCGCGGCCGACGTATTCGTCGACGGCGCGTTGCGTGGGCACATCGATCCGGGCGCGCCGTTGACCTTGAAGGAGCTGCCCGCCGGGCCGCACACGGTGAACGTCAAGACCACCGACGGGGCGGAGTTCAAGCAGCAGGTCACGCTCGCGGCCAACGATGTCAGCGTGCTGACCGCGGCGCCGCGTCCGGTGGCGGCGGTGGGGCCGGGCACCGGGCAGCTCAAGCTCAACATCGCGACCGGGGGCGCGCAGGTCTGGGTCGACGGGGCGCAGCTCGCCGACGGCGCGTGGAAGGATCCGATCCCGCTGCGCGCCGACGTTGCGCACGAGATCCGCGTGACCAAGCCGATGCGCGAGGAGGTCAAGCTGCAGGTGACGCTGCGCGCGGGCGAGGCGGTCATGCGCGACGTCGAGCTCGTGCCGGCGTACGGAAAGATCGTGGTGGCGTCGGAGCCGGCGGGCGCCGAGGTGTCGGTCAACGGCAAGCACTCGGGCGTGACGCCGCTGACGGTCGGCGACATCGATCCGGGCAAGCCGGCGCGCGTGACCGTGCGCCTCAAGGGCTTCGCATCGGTCACCAAGTACGTCGCGTTCGAAAAGGGGCTCGAGCAGACACTGGATTTGAAGCTCGTCGAGGAATCGGCGTCGGCGTCGCGCGAGCACGGCAAGAAGGGCGGCGGTGGCGACGACGATCTGGCGACGGTGAAGGTGGCGTCGTCGGGCAAGGGCGTGCCGGCGACCTCGGGCGAATCGGGCTATCTCGTGGCCAACACGCAGCCGTGGGCCAAGGTGATCATCGACGGCAAGGACACCGGCAAGACCACGCCGATCGCGCCGCGCAGCAAGATCGCGCTCAAGCCGGGCAAGCACGTGGTCACGTTCGTGGCCAACGGCAAGAAGTTCAACTTCGACGTGGTCATCAAGCCGTCGGAGGACACGCGGCTCATCAAGCAGCTCGCGGACAGCGGGCCGTAGCGCGAACGTAACGCGGGCTAATCTTCTGCGTCGTCGTCGACGGGCGGCGGCGGAGTCGCCGACTGCGTGGCGAAGGCGCCGGTCTGGTCGCGCAGGCCCTTCTCGCCTTCGGTGAGGCGGGCCTTCACGCGATCGTGCTGGCGCGCCTTGTATTTGGCGTGGCTGTTCTCGCCAGCCTCGTTGGAGCGCGCGGTCTCGGCGTCCATGACCTGGAACTCGGTGAGCACGAAGATCACCGCGCCGAGGTCGTTGTTGTTCTCGGCGCCGGGGATGCGGCACAAGAACTGATCGATGCGCACCGGCAGGTCGGCGACGAAGTTGATGACGCGGTAGGTGGGGCCGGAGAACTCGTTCTGCTGGCTGTCCGACTCGGGGTCGAGATCGAGCTGCAGCTGATCGGAGAAGCGCGAGTAGGCCGGCGCGAGGTCGAGGAAGCGGCGGAACGGCAGGATCGCGTTCACCGTCTGGCCCGGGATGATGTAGTTGAAGGGGATCAGCCGGTGCAGGAGCTCGTGCAGGACCGCGGGGAGCTCCTCGAGGCTGCGCGTGATCAGGCGGAAGCGCAGCTTGTCGAACACGTCGGCGGCGATGGTCGCCTTCTTGGCGAGCAGCTTGGTGACGACGCTGTCGCGCTCCTTGCGGCTCCAGGCGAACTCGACGATCGGGTAGCCGGCGGCGCGGATCTCCTCGACGACCTTGACCACCTTGGCTTCGACGAAGCCGAACACCTCGTCGTCCGAGACCGGCAGCTTGAAGAGCAGCTCGCGGCCGGCGAGGTGATGCATGACGTGCATGACCTTCAAGACGATGCAGGCGTAGGTCTGTTTCTTCCCGCGCGAGGAGGCGAGCAGGAACAGATCGCGCGCGGGCATGTCGTGCGCCACGTCGGCGGGGATGCGGTAGCTGAAGTTGCGCGTCAGGTACTCTACGGCGTCGGCGCGCAGCTCCTCGAGGCGATCGGTGTCGTCGGCGTTGGCGGGATCGAACTCGTGCACCGTGAGGAAGCGATCGACCTCGGCGCCGTCGGAGAAGGCGAGGCGGTGCCAGTCGATGACCGAGCCGCCGCGCAAGAGCAGGCGCATGGCCTCGACGTCGCCGAGCGTGGCCTGCTCGAGGCGCGCGACGTTCGGGCGTGGAGCGGCCGCCGCGTGTGCGGCGAGATTACGCAGCGACTTGTCGTCGGCGGCCATCGTCGTCCTCGCCCCTTTTTAGACCTTGAGGGGAAGACGGGCAATGCAATTCGGCTACCGACGTTTTTGGATCGAGACGGTGGCGACGAAGAGTCCGACAGTGACGGCGAGGACCAGCATGTTGCCGAGCACGGGGAGCATCATAACCACATTATCCTACATTGGAGCTACTCTCGGCAAATACAATCTTGTGGGGCGCTCCTCAATTCGGTTGGACGGGAGAGGTGGCGACGGCGAGCGTGTCGGCGGCCGAGCCGTCGGCCTTGGCGCGGCGGTAGTAGAGCAGCCGTCGATGGTCGTGATTGGCGTCGAGCGACAGGACGGATGGATCGAGCTCGCCCGGGTGGTTGATGAAGTCGCTGACGCGATCGAACACGGGGTCGTAGGCGTCGGGCGTGAAGGTCGCGTAGTCGGTGGAGACGGCGACGCCGATCGACCAGTCGGGCGGCGTGGGCGTGGGCGTGCCGAACTGCGACGAGGGGCCGCTCTCGGTGCCGTGCGCGGCGAACCAGAGGCGCAGGCGGGGCGAGCCGTCGGCATCGCCGTAGGGCTCGACGAAGGGGCCGTCGAGGGCGTCGATGTCGGGCCACAGCGGCGTGCGCGCGGTGACGGGCGAGAGCGCGACGACCGGCGTGGTGAAGACGAGGTCGGGCGTGCCGACGAAGCGCGTGAGGTTGCCGTCGGGATCGACGGCCCACAAGAGCGGCGTGCCGTCGGGCGCGATCACCAGCGACGGCGAGCGTGCGTTGCCGAGCGCCGGGGTGGGCGTCGACCACGCGACGCCGTCGGGGGATCTCGCGGCGAAGAGGCTGGCGCCTCCGGCGAAGATCATCGCGAAGCTGCCGTCGGGGAGCCGGGCCACCGACGGTGCGGCGCCGGGGAACAGCATGTGGTCGACGGTGAAGTGCGTGCCGTCGCCGAGGGCGCGCCAGATGGCGGCGACGCCGTCGTCGCCGGTGTGATCGAAGTAGAGGGTGACGCCGTCGCTGCCGGCGAGCGGCGAGGCGTGGGCGACGAGGCCGCTCTCGCGCTGTCGGGCGCAGGCGAGGCCGCCGCAGTCGGCGTCGGCGGCGCAGGCGGTGGTGGCGCACAGGCCGGTGGCGTCGCAGCGCTCGCCGTGCTGGCAGTCGGCGGTCGAGGCGCAGGTGCCGCGGCAGACGTGGCGGCCGGGGACGCAGCGCTCGCCGCGGGCGCATTGGTCGTCGGTGTCGCAGGCGTGGTCGCAGCGGCGATCGGCGAAGGTGCAGACGAGCGGGCCGTCGGGCGGGCCGCATTCGTCGGCGCTGTCGCAGAGGGCGACGCTGCAGCTGCCGCAGAGGCAGCGCTCGCGGCTCCGGCAGTCGGCGTCGCTGGCGCAGGCGGTGGGGGCGGCGCTGCCCGACGGCGTGCACAGGCCGGCGGTGCCGAGGCTGGGCGCGACGATGTGCGCGGGACCGTCGCAGAGGACGAGCGGGCCGAGATCGGTCCAGGGGCCGACGTCGGGGATGCGCGCGCCGGCGTAGGGGGCGGCGCGCTCGAAGCCGCAGCCGGCGAGGACGAGCGTGACGATGAGCGCGAGCGTGCGCGGGAGCGTGCGCGTGCGGATGCGCATCAGAAGTGCGCCTCCACGCCGGCGGTGACGAGCACGATCGTGCCCGACGACGAGAAACCGGGCGACGCCGTCAGGTGCGGATCCTTGGCGGTCTGGCGCGGCACGAGCTGTTGCACTTGCAGCGCGGCGTCGAGGCCGAGCGGCTTCGGCAGAAAATGCAGAAGGTCGCGCAGGCGCAGGCCGAGGCCGACGGCGATCTCGTGGCGATCGTTGTCGGCGAAGCTGGTGAGGCCCGTCTGCGGGCGCACCGGCGACGGGATGTAGGCGTAGCCGAGGCGCGTGTCGAGCTCGAGGTGAGCGCTCAGCGTGCGATGGACCTCGGCGGCGAGGCGCGGGATGTACTGATCGTCGAAGCGTACCGTCGGGAAATTGGGCGGCACCAGCGGCGGCGCGATGGCCAGGCCGATCGAGACGTCGAGCGACGGGAGCGATTTGTCGAAGCTCGACCACTTGAGCCAGTCGAGCTGCGCCGTGAGCGTGAGCGCGCCGAGGTCGACGCCGACGGCGCCGGTGACCGTGTGCGGCGTGTAGAAGTTGAGCGCGATGAGCGAGATCAGCGTGTCGCCGGAGATGGCGCCCGGCAGATCGACGTGCGCGAGGATGTCGAGCGAGAGCTTGAGGTCGAGCTCGCCGCGGTAGGTGACGGCGAAGCGCAGCCACGGCCTGGGCATCACGGTGACGCCGACGACGGGGGCGGCGCGGACCGGCAGGCCGACGTCGAGCGCGGCCTGACCGACCTTGTTGCCCGCATTGACGCCGACGTCGAAGGTGATGCCGTTGCCGGCGGCGTCGGCGAGGATCGAGGCGCCGGCGCCGATGGAGAACGCGCGGCCGATGCGCAGCGAGAGGACCGGCTGCACGACCACGTGCTGGAGGTTGTTGTCGAGGAGCGCGAAGTGCGGCTCGGTGGCGGGCACGAGCTGAATGCGCGCGATGAACTGATCGGGCAGGTAGAGCGCGACGCCGAAGGCGCCGGTGAAGGGACCGAGGTGGCCGGGGATCGACAGGCCGAGCGAGGTGCCGCGCGGGGTGGTGACGCCGGCGTCGCGGCCATCGATGCGCAGGGCGGTGGCGGCGTAGGAGTAGGAGGCGGCGGCTTCGATGTCGTCGGAGAGGGCGACGCCGGCGGGGTTGGCCCAGGCGGCGGCCTGTCCGCGCGCTTCGGAGGTGGCGGCGCCGGCCATGCCGGCGGCGCGCGGGCCGAAGCCGAAGGTGTCGAGGGCATTGGCGTGGGCGCGCGCAGGCGACAGCGCGAGGGCGGCGAGCGCGAAGAGCGCGAGCGCGCGCTTCATCGGCGCACCGTGAGCGTGAAGCCGCCGGCGCCGACGGTGCCGGTGCCGACGCTGCCGAGCGGGACGGTCGAGCCCTGCACGATCTGCAGCTCGCCGTGCGCGTCGAGGCGCAATTCGCCGCCGAACACGGCGACGCGCACGCCGAGCCCGATGGTCAAGTGGTGCATGTCGCCGCCGAGGAGCTGCGTCGCCGTCTGCCCCGACGGGATCGGCGAGCTGACGAAGGCGTAGCCGCCGCGGATCGACGCGGCCCAGGCGCCGCGGATGAGCGCGGTCCAATCGGCGCCGGCGCGCACGGACGCGCCGTCGGCGAACGACACGTGCGGTGGCGCGGCGACGATGCCGCCGACGAGCGGAAGCTCGCTCGTGACGGTGACGTAGGGCCCGGCCCAGTCGGCCCAGTGCTGCCAGGCGACGTCGAGCGAGATGGTGAGGCGCGGGCGCGCGCGCCAGGCGACGCCGGCGACGACGGTGTGCGGGGTGTAGAGCTCCTCGGCGTCGACGTCGAGATCGATGGGCTGGCCGGCGACCTGGTTGTTGGCGACCGTGCGGAAGGGGACGCCGAAGGCCTGGCGATAGACGAGCGCGAGCGCCAGGCGCGGTCGCAGCTGCCAGCGCACGCCGGCGTTCACCGCGAGGTGCGAGTAGATCTGCTCGTCGACGCGCGCCTCGAGCGCGCGCGTGGCGCCTTCGGTGGCGTCGACATGGCCGCCGAGGCCGGCCAGGTAGTTGAAGCCGAGCCCGACCGACAGGCCGCGCCAGAGCCGCACGGCGACCGTCGGCAGGACGACGAGCCGCTGCGTGCGGTTGTCGTAGAGCGGGTAGAGCGGCTCGGCGGGCGTGTGGGCGATGACGCGCACGATCGTGTCGGGCAAAAGGTGCAGCGCGATGCCGACGTAGATGCGATCCTCGAGCGGCCCGACGAAGGGCACCGGCGTGGCCGCACCGACGAGGATCCCGACGCGGTCGCTCATGTGGAATGTGCCGCCGCCGGGCAGGGGCAGCGCGCTGCCGAAGCCGATGACGCCGAACGACGCCTCGGGGCGACGCGCGAGCACCAGGCCGGCGGGGTCGTAATAGCCGGCGGAGAAGTCGTGCACGCGCGCGGCCGAGGCGCCGGCGACGGCAGACTCCTCGGAGCCGAGCCCGAAGACCTCGGGCTCCGACGCCGCGGCGCGGATGGCGCTCGCCGCGAGAGTTAACGCGGTTAGCGCAAGCGCAGGACCCCTCATGCGCATGTGGCGCGCTAGCGTACTTGTTTGATAGCGTCCGGCGCAAGGAGTGAGGGGATGAAACGATTGGTTTTGGCGACGGCGATCGCCGCGATCGGGTGCGGGTCGGGCTCGGGCTCACACCCGGACGGCGGCGACGGCGGCATGATGCAAGAGAGCTGCTCGCCCGACGGCAAGCAGGTGGCGGTGACCGGGCGCTACGCGGTGCGCGGCGATCTGTTGGTGAACGTCAAGGTCGTGGCGGGCTGCTCGGGGGCGGCGTGCATCGTCGACAACGACGCCAACGCGGAGCTCCTGTTCGTCGCCGATCTGACGCAGACGGGGACCTCGGTGGCGGCGACGGTGACGCCGTGCAAGATCGTGATTCCGCCGGTGGCGCTGAAGAACCAGCCGATGCCGGTGCAGCTGACGGTGCCGGATGCGCTGATCGCGTCGGTGTTGCCGGTGATGTCGACGGCGACGCTGGGCGGGTCGGATACGTGCGCGACGTTCCAGGCGCAGCCGATCACGATCACGCTGGGGGCGAGCCTGGCGAACGTGGCGAGCGATCCGCTGCCCACGTTCTCGTCGAGCGCGACGCCGCCGGTGGTGGAGTGCGGCGGGATGGCGACGACGGCGTGCGCGTCGACGGCGAATCCGGTGGGGCCGACGGACAAGGGATGCGCGTGCGATCAGGAGGGGGACGCCAAGGTGGGGGCGACGGTGACGGCGAAGAATGCGCCGGGGTTCGAGGACATCGATCAGCTCTACATCGACCTGCGGACGTCGGTGACGCTGAGCGGGCAGGTGTATCCGGGGCAGCAGATCAAGGGGAAGGTGGAAGGGCTGCGTCTCGATCAGAACGTGCTCGGGTGTCATCGGTCGAATGCGCCCGGGGTGCGGGACTGCATGGACGCCGAGACCAACACGGTGGCGGGGTTCAATCCGGCGGTGACGCAGTCGGTGAATGGGGATTCGACGTTCGTGGCGGTGCCGGTGGGGGCGGGGACGACGTGCGATCAGGTCAAGGCGATGGAAGGGACATTGTTTCCGTAGGTAAGAAGTGGATTCGTCGATCGTAGGACCAGCCGATGAAGTGGATGTTGGTGATGATGCTCGCCGTCGGCTGCGCGCGCGCGACCGGTGGAGGAGCGGGATCCGGTAGCGGGAGCGGCGGCGCCGGGACCGGGGCCGATGCCGCAGTCGGGACCGGAGGAAATGGCGGCGCGGTCGATCTGGCGGTGGCGGCGTCGACGGGCGATATGACGCAGGCAGGGTCGACCGACATGGCGCAGGCGGCCGCGGCGGACCTGGCGCAGGCGGCGCCGGCGGACCTGGGCCACGTGGCCGACCTGGCGGGAAGCCCGAGCGACGTCGTGGTGCACGTGCTCATCGACAACTTTTGCAACAGCTCGACCAATCCCGCGGTCATCAACGCCACGCACGGGGTCGCGCTCCACCTGACGTTCGAGAACGACTCGCACGACTACGACGCGGATGTGTGGAGTTCGAGCGGGTACGGCTTTTTGGACATGGCGCAGGGAATGACCTGGAAGGACCCGATCCCGCACTGCACGGGGCCGAACCCGTACACGGAATATTTCGACGTGGGGATTCAGGGCGGGCCCGTCGGTGGGGCGTGCCCGGACTACCGGCTCCTGATCCATTGCAATTGACGAATGACCGTTCAGTCAGTATGTTTTCCGGGTCGCAATTGACCAAGGAGCGGAACCATGTCTGACGCCGTCATCGTCGCTGCCGTCCGCACCGCCATCGGTAGGAAGAAGGGGGCGCTCGCCAACACGCGCGCCGACGACCTGCTCGCGCTCACGCTCAAGGCGCTCGCCGAGCGCGCCAAGGTCGATCCGAAGCAGATTGAAGATGTCGTCGCCGGCTGCGTGACGCAGATCGGCGAGCAGGGCTTCAACATCGCGCGCACCGCCTCGCTCATGGCGGGCTTTCCGATCGAGACCACCGGCACCACGGTCAATCGGCAGTGCGGCTCGTCGCAGCAGGCGTTCCACTTCGCCGCGCAGGCGGTCATGTCGGGCGCGCTCGACGTGGTCGCGGCCTGCGGCGTCGAGTCGATGACGCGCATCCCGATGGGCTCCGACGCGGCGATGGGCGTGCCCGGCGTGGCGCCGGCGATCCCGTTCTCGCCGATGTTCAGCGAGAAGTTCAACTTCGTGCCGCAGCATCAGTCGGCCGAGCTGATCGCGGAGAAGTGGGGCATCTCGCGCAAGGACTGCGAGGAGCTCGCTCTCATGAGCCATCAGCGCGCCGCGGCCGCGCGCGAGAGCGGGCGCTTCCGCGACGAGATCCACGGCATCAAGATCAAGGGCGCCGACGGCGCCGAGGCCGTGTTCGATCAGGACGAGGGCATCCGTCCCGACACGACGCTGGAGAAGCTGGCGGGCCTGAAGTTCGTCGTCAAGCCCGACGGCGTGGTGACCGCGGGGACGGCGTCGCAGATCTCCGACGGCGCCGCGGCGCTGCTCGTGACCACGCCGGAGAAGGCCAAGCAGCTGGGCCTCAGGCCGCGCGCGCGCGTCAAGGCGATGACCGTCGCCGGCGTCGATCCGACGATGATGCTGCACGGCGTGATTCCGGCGACGCAGAAGGCGCTGGCGCGCTCGGGCCTCAAGCAGTCCGACATCGGGCTGGTCGAGATCAACGAGGCGTTCGCCTCGGTGGTGCTGGCGTGGTCCAAGGAGCTGAAGTGGTCGCTCGACAACGTCAACGTCAACGGCGGCGCGGTGGCGCTCGGTCATCCGCTCGGCGCGTCGGGCGCGCGGCTCATGACGACGCTGCTCCACGAGATGGAGAAGCGCGACGTGAAGTACGGCCTGCAGACGATGTGCATCGGCTTCGGCCAGGCGACCTGCACCATCATCGAGCGGTTGTAGCTCGCTCGCTCCTCTCGTCCCCCGCGTAATCCCGCTGCGCGCGGCGTTTTGGCGCATGTGTTACAGTGCGGCGCATGCGCGCACTGCAATTGTCCTTCGTGCTCGCCACGTTGACTTCGCTCACAGCAACGGCGGCGCTGGCTGACGAGCTCGGTGAGCTCGCTCAAGCCATCGATCAATCCCCCGACGACGCCCGCACCTACGACGCCTACGCGTCGGCGGCGCTCAAGCAGAAGCGCTGGGACGACGCGATCCGCAGGCTCAAGGTCGGTGTCGCGCGCATCCCCGACTACGCCGAGGGTTACTACAAGCTGGCGTACGCTTATCGGCAGAAGCACGAGTGGGCCGACGCGGCCGACTATTACCGTCGCTACACGGTGCTCAATCCGTCGCGAACCGACACCTACTACGGGCTCGGCGCGGCGCTCGAGGGCATGGGCGACAAGCGCGGGGCGATCGCGGCGTTCGACAAGTACGTGGCGCTGGAGAAGTCGCCGGCGAAACAGCACTTCGTGGACTCGGCGAAGGCGGAGCTGGCCAAGATGGATCCGTCGCGCGGGGGGCTGCCGCCGGTCGACTTTTCGGCGCCCCCGACGACGAACGCGCCGGGGACGAGCGCGCCGGCGACGAATGGGCCGCCGGCTGCGGATGCGGCGTCGCTGCGCGCGCAGGCCGAGGATCTGCGCAAGGCCAATCGGCTCCCCGAGGCGGCCGCGGCGTACAAGCGCGCCATCGCCGCCGATCGCGGCAACCTCGACCTCTACAACGATCTCGGCAACGTCTACTTCGCGCTCAAGCAGTACGGCGACGCGGCCAACGCCTTCTCCGACGCGACCAAGCGCGATCCGAGCTATGCGCTCGGCTGGTACAACCTGGCGCACGCGCTGCGCAAGGGCGATCACGCGCGCGAGGCGGCCGACGCCTATCGGCAGTACATCAAGCTCAAGCCCGACGATCCCGATCCCTACTACGGCCTCGGGCAGACGCTGAAGATGATGGGCGACACGCCGGGCGCGATCATCGCGTTCAAGAAGTACATCGGCATGGAGAAGCGGCCCGAGGAGCAGAAGTGGGTCGACAAGGCGTCGGTGGAGCTGCAGGCGCTCGAGGCGATGCAGCAGCAGCAACCGCGGCGCGCGCCCGAGCCGAGCGGAAAGATCGAGGAGAAGAGCACGCTGGGCGACGACACCGCCGCCGCGCGCACGAAGCTCGATCAGGAGCTCAAGCGCGATGCGGTGCTGCCGCCGTCGGAGGACGACATGCGGCTCATCGATCCGTTCGCGAACGGGCGGCTGCGCGATCTGAAGGATCCGTTCCATCGCGCCGGCGACGAGATCGTCAATCCGTTCGAGTCGGCGCCGTCACCGACGGCGGAGCGGATCCGGCAGTACGGCGCGGCGCTGGCGGCATATCGGCGGGCGCTGGCGCGGCACGCCGAGGACGTGTCGCTGCGCTTCGAGCGCGGCGTGGCGTCGGCGCTGGCGGCGAACTCGACGTCGGCGCTCAAGACGTGGAACGCGGTGCCGCTCGAGGATCCGGAGGTCGCCGAGGCGCGCCGCTCGGTCGAGCGCATCCGCTCGCAGCTGCTCTCCCGTCGCTGAGCGGCGTTCGCGATACCCGCCAGGCGTCTGCGAGCGCGTGGCAGTGACGCAGCGCTACTTGCGGCGCTTCTTCAGGCGCGCGCGCGTCGTCAGGATCGACAGCCCGAGCAGCGTCGCGAACACGCCGGCGCCGTAGAAGGCCAGCCGCGCCGCGTGCGGCTCGCGCCGCCCGTCGAAGACCACGCCGAACGCGCCCGCGGTGATGCCGAGCGCGGCGTAGATGATCTGATGGCCGAGCGAGTAGAGGAGGCGCGCGTGCTCGTCGATGCCGCGGAAGCGCACCTCGAGCTCCCCGCGCTGCGCCTTCTGCACGATCTTCCGGATCTCGGCCGGCAGCGCGAACACCGTCGCCGCGACGTCCTTGGTCGAGTCGATCACGAACGCCGACCAGTCGCGATCCTTGCCGAGCACGAACTCTTCGAGGTACGGGCGGATCACCTGCACCGGGTTGAGCGTCGGATCGAGCTCGGTGCACAAGCCCATGAGGAGGAGCACGGTGCGCTCGAGGAGGATCCACTCCTTGGGCACGTGGAAGTGATCGGCCAGATCGCGGATCGACACGTCCATGCGCCGCAGGTCGGCGAGGTTCTCGATCGACTTCTGCGGATCGAACTTCACGTCCTTGAGGCTGAACGAGTCGAGCTGCACCTCCTCCTGGAACTTCTGGTGCATGAAGTCGATGACCTTGTCGAAGATCGCGGGATCGGCGCCGCGCGCGATGAAGCCCATCTCCTTCATCGCTTGCACCACGCGCGGCGTGTCGCGCGCGATGCCGGCCTGGATCAGATCGACGATGCCGCGCCGCATCTTCGGCGACACCTCGGCGACGGCGCCGAAGTCGATGAATACGATCGACACCTCGCCCGCCGGCGACTTGCGCACCAGGATGTTCCCCGGATGCGGATCGGCGTGATAGACGCCGTCGGAGAAGATCTGCTGGCAATAGGCGGTCACCACGGCGCGCGCGAGCCGCGAGCGATCGATGCCCATGGCATTGAGCCGCGCGCGGTCCGAGACCTTCGCGCCGTCGATCCACTCGGTCGTCAGGATGCGCGCCGTCGACAGCTCGCGCCGCACCTTGGGAAAGCCGACGCCGACGCGGTTGGTGAACTGCGCCGCGATGCGCTCGACGTTGTCGGCCTCGCCGCGGAAGTCGAGCTCCTGCAGCACCATCGCGCGGATCTCGCGATAGAGCTGCTCCATCCCCTGGTACGGGACGAACCACGAGATGACGCCGAAGATGCGGCGCAGCGCGCGCAGATCGATGGCGACGATCTCTTCGATGTCGGGGTACTGTACCTTGACCGCGACCGCCTCGCCCGACGGCAGCCGCGCGCGGTGCACCTGCCCGATCGACGCCGAGGCGATCGGCCGCTCCTCGAACTCGGCGAACAGCTCGCCCGGCTTCTTGCCGAATTCCTCGACGAAGCGCTGCTCGACCTCGGCGTACGGGCGCGGCGGCACTTGATCCTGCAGCCCCTCGAGCTCGGCGCGGAACTCCTCGGGCAAAAAGTTCGTCATGATCGAGATGAGCTGCCCGATCTTGATGAACAGCCCCTGCAGCTTGGCGATGGTGCGGTGCACGCGGCGGGCGTTGCGTAGATGTTTCTTTTGCGCCAGCGCGTCGATCGCCGCCGGCGAGCGAAAGCGCGCCTGCACCTTGAGCGACAGATACGACAACACGATCCGCGCCGTCACCAGGTAGGCGATCCAATAGCGCGAGCGCCCGCGCGGAGGGCGGCCGAACGCCACCGGCGTAATCGCCACCGGTTGCGAGATCTCGACGAGCTCCGCCGTGCGCTCCACCACGGGACAAATTCTAACATCCGCCGAGATTTGCGGTAATCTCACGTCATGGCGATCAGCGAAGAGCGGCGCGATGCGCACGCCCCGTCGGCACACGACGGCGACGCGCCGCCTGAAGACGATCTCCCGCCCGACGACCTCGCCGACGACGCGCCGCCGGACAACGGCGCGAGCGCCGAGGCGCCGCGCGAGGAGGAGCCGCGCGACAAGCAGCACCGCGGGCGGCTCGAAGGCTTCATCCCCGACATCGTCAAGCGCACGTTCTACGCCGGCCTGGGCGCGGTGTTCACGACGGAGGAGGGGATTCGCAAGATCGCCTCCGACCTCAAGCTGCCCAAGGACGTGGCCAACTATTTGATCCAGTCGGCGGCGTCGACGAAGGACGAGATGTTCCGCGTCGTCGGCAAGGAGCTGCGCGGCTTTCTCGAGACCGTGAACATCTCGGGCGAGCTGCAGAAGCTGCTCACGTCGCTGTCGTTCGAGATCAAGACCGAGATCCGCTTCATCCCCAACGACGAGGCGATCGCCGGCGTGAAGCCCGACGTCAAGGTCGGGCGCATGTCGTTCCGGCGCCACCGCGATCGCGATCGTGACGAGAAGAAGTCCGGAGACAAAGACGAAGGCTAGCCGGGCCGTCCTGTTCGCCGTCGCTGCGCTGGTGGCGGCGACGTTCGTGGTGCGGCTGTCGGATCCCGATCCCTGGTGGCACCTGGCGACGGGGCGCTGGATCATCGAGCATCACGCGATCCCGTCGACCGATCCGTTCTCGTTCACCGTCGCCGGCGCCGATTGGCGCGCGGTCGATTGGCTGGCCGACCTGTCGCTCTACGGCATGTGGCGCCTCGCCGGCGACGCCGGGATCGGCGTGCTCATGGCGCTCGGCGCGTTCGGGCTGCTCGCGCTCCTCGGGCTGACCGCGCGCCGGCTCGGCGTGGCGACGGCGCCGGCGGCGTCGCTGGTGGCGTGCGTGGGCCTCCTGGTGCAGGGGCGCTACTCGATGGGGCGGCCGATGACGCTCGGCGCGGTGGCGCTGGCGGCGACGATCTACCTGTGCACGCGCAGTTGGTGGGCCGAAGCGCGCGCGCAGGGCGACGGCCGCAACCAGGGCGGGCGCGGCGATCGCAGCGTGCTCGTCGCGCCGATCGTCGTCGTGGTGTGGACCTTCATCCACTCGACCGCGATCCTCGGGCTGGCGGTCCTCGGCATCTTCGCGCTCTCGGCCCTGGTCACGCGCCACGCCGCGCGCGTCCGCTTCGTCGCCGCGACGCTCGCCGCCTTCGCCGCGTGCGCGCTCTTGCCGTCGGCGCGTGGGCGCTTCGCCGTCGCCTTCGGCGTCGAGCACTCGTCGCTGGCGATGGCGCTCACGCGCGAGTGGGAGCGCGTCAGCCTCGGCAGCCGCCAGTATTGGCTGCCGCTCCTCGCCGTCACCGCCGCGGTCGTGGTGATCCTGCGCGCGCGCGAGCTGCGCCGCGCGGCGCTGCCGTACCTCGGCTGCGTCGCCCTCGGCGCCGCCGTCGCCTCGCGCTTCGAGCGCAACCTCTACGAAGCGATCGTGCTCTCGGCGCCCGCCTGCGCGCTGGCGCTCGAGCGCGCCCACGCGGCGCTCGTCGCGCGCGGGCTGCGCACCGCCTCGCTCCTCGTCGTGCTCGTCGTCGGCGCGCTCGTGCCCGCCGTGCATCTGCGCCTGGCGCCCGCCGAATTCGACACGCGCTTCGGCGTCGGCCCCGCCGACGGCGCCGTGCCGACGGAGACGCTCGCCGTCCTCGGCACGCTGCCGCCCGGCCGCATCCTCAACGACTGCACCACCGGCGGCTGGCTCATCTGGCAGCGCATCCCCGTCTACTGCGACGGCCGCACCGTCGCGCTCTATCACGAGGACGACGTCCAACGCCTGTTCGTGCCGCTCTACGCCAAGGCCGAAGTCATCGACGCCGTCGCCGATCACTACGACATCCACTACGCGCTCACGCGCTTCGACAGCGACTTCCAGGACACGCTCATGCGCGCGCCGTCGTCGTGGGTGCCGCTCGCCTACGATCGCGAGCACGCGCTCTTCGTGCGCCGCCGCTTCGCCGACGGCCTGCCGCGCGAAGTCGTCCCGCTCGATGAGCTGCGCTTCACCAACGACGCGCGCTGGCTCGATCCGTGGTACGCCGCCATCGTCGGCGATCCGGCGCGCGCCGATCGCCTGCAAGCCGAGGTGGTGCGCGCGGCGACGCTCGGCCCGACGAGCCGCACGCTGCATGCCGCGCTCCATTACCTCGCGCGCGCGCAGCCGGCCCTGGCCGAGCGCCTGAAGCAGGCGCTCACCGCGGCGACGAAGTAGCGCGCTCTACTTTTTACGAACCGCGAGCGACGACAAGATCTGCGACGCCAGCGCATCTCCGCGCTCGCGCTCGTTCTTGGGCGCCGACACGATCACGCACACGAGGTGCGCCGACACGCTGCCGCAGGTCATCGTCTGCTCTTGCGCGCCGAGCATGCTGCCGATGTGATCGCGCCAGCGCAGCCACTTGCGCTCGCCGATGTGCACCGTGTCGCGCGGCGGTCCGCCGCCGGCCTTCATGCCCCACGCCGCGCGGTTCTTGATGCGCGCGCTGTGCCACGCCGACGCTTCGTCGTCGACGGCGCCTTCGCCGATCTTCTTGGTGCCGCCGATGACGCTGGCGCTGATCCCGTCCTTGAGCGTGACGGTCACCGCCACGTCGGCCGACGGATCGGTCCCCGGCGCCGTCGACGCCGACGATGGATACGAAAACGAAAAGAGCGTGCCCTCGAAGCGCTGCGCCCCTTCGGCGACTGCGACCCCGGCGACCGCGACGAGCGCGGCGAGCGCGACGAGGGCACCTCCGACCTTCATTCGCCGCCGCCGCTCTCGGCCTTCGGTGCCCTGGCCGTCTTGCCCGCCTTCTTGGCCGCGCCGCGCGTGATCGTCACCTTCTTGATCGTGACCGGATCGGTCGGCATGTTGCGCGCGCCCGTCGGCACGCGCGCGATCTTCATCTCGAGGTCGAGCGGCGTGCACTGCCCGAAGATGGTGTGCTTGCCGTTGAGCCACGGCGTCGCCTTCTCGGTGATGAAGAACTGCGACCCGTTGGTCCCCGGCCCGCGGTTGGCCATCGCCAGCACGCCGCCCTTGTCCATCTGCAGCGACGGATCGAACTCGTCGCCGAACTCGTAGCCGGGATCGCCGGTGCCGTTGCCCTTGGGATCGCCGGCCTGAATCATGAATTCCGGAATGACGCGGTGGAACACGGTGCCGTCGTACATCGGCTTCTTGACCCACTCGCCGGTCTTCGGATCCTTCCACGGGCGCACGCCGCGCGCGAGCCCCACGAAGTTGGCGACGGTCTTGGGCGCCTGCTTGTCGAACAGCTCGCAGGTGAAGGTGCCCATCACCTTGCCCGACTGCTCGACCTCGATCTTGGCGCTGAGCGGCCCCGAGCCCTTGAGGCCCTTGGTGGCGTCCTCGATCGAGATGGTGTGATTGGCGACGGGATCGCCGGCGCCGGCGGCGGTGTCGGCGAGCGCCACGGCGCTCGAGAGCAAGAAGCAGGCTGCGATCGCAATGCGCATTCGTCTCTCTCCTAATCGATGTCTACGAACCTGACGGCCACGCCGCGCTCGACTCCATGCGCGCGTGCCCACCCCCCCGGCACCTCCAACACGAACTGAGACTCTTCTTCGTCGGGGCCGCGCGACTGCAACGTGAGCGGCTCGGCGTTCTCCTCGACGTAGATCACCTGCTTGTTCGGCCCGATGAAGATCATGTCGAGCGGAATGTACGTATTCTTCATCCAGAACTTCATGCTCTTCTCGGGCTGGTCGAAGAGGAAGATCATGCCGTGCCCGGGCTCGAGGCTCTGGCGATACATGAGCCCGCGCTGGCGCTCGAGATTGGTGCGCGCGATCTCGACCTTGACGTGCTGCTCGCCGGCGCGCGTGGTGAGCACGACCTCGGGCTCGCCGCGGCGCCGCGCCTCGCTCGAGTGGCTGCACCCGCCCGCTGCGCCCGCGGCTATCGACAAGACGAGAAGCAGCATTCTCACGACGGTGGTATACCAAGAAAGTGAACGGATTTGTGTACCTCGTCGGTGCTGGTCCGGGCGATCCCGGGTTGGTCACGCTGCGCGCCGTCGAGGCGCTCTCGCGCGCCGACGTCGTCATCGCCGATCGATTGGTAGCAGACGAGATCATCGCGCGCCACGCGCCGCCGACCTGCGAGCTCGTCACGCGGCCGGCCCGGCGCGACGGCCTCGATCAGGAAGAGCTCAATGCGCTCCTCGTCGAGCGCGCGCAGCGCGGGCAGATCGTCGTGCGCCTGAAGGGGGGCGATCCCTTCGTCTTCGGCCGCGGCGGCGAGGAGGCCGAGGCGCTCGTCGCCGCCGGCATCCCCTTCGTGGTCGTGCCCGGCGTCACCGCCGCCGTCGCTGCGCCGGCGTACGCCGGCATCCCGCTCACGCACCGCGGGCTGGCTGGCGCGGTCGCCTTCGCCACCGGCCACGAGACCGACGACAAGACCACCGGCGCGATCGCGTGGAGCGAGCTGTCGCGCTCGGCGGCCACGCTCGTGCTCTACATGAGCGTGTCGCGCCTCGGCGCGGTCATGGAGCGCCTCGTCGCCGCCGGACGCGCGCCGACGGAGCCGGTGGCCATCGTCGAGCGCGGCACCACGCCGAAGCAGCGCGTGGTCGTCGGCACGATCGCCGACATCGCCGAGCGTGCGCATGCCGCCGACGTGCAGCCGCCCGCGCTCACCATCGTGGGCGAAGTCGTGCGCCTGCGCGAGCGCATCTCGTGGTTCGAGACGCGCCGCCGCATCCTCGTCCTGTCGACGAAGGAGGACACGGTCGCGCGCGACGACGTCGACGTGGTGCGCGTCTCGCCTCTGCAGATCGTCCCGCGCTTCGCCGGCGTCAAGCAGGCGCTCGCGCGGGCGACGCACGCCAAGACCATCGCCTTCGCCAGCGCGCACGCCGTCGACGCCTTCATGGGCGCCATGGTCGCCGCCGGCCGCGACGCGCGCTCGCTCCACGGCGTCAAGCTCGCCGCCGTCGGACGCGCGACCGCCGCGCGCCTGGCCGCGTGCAGCCTCGCCGCCGATTTCGTCGGCGAAGGCGGCGGCATCGAGCTCGCCGCCGCGCTCGTCGCCGGTGGCGCCGAAGGTCCCGCGCTCGTGATCGGCGCGCACGATGGCCGGCGCGAGCTCGCCGACGCGCTCGCCGCCGCCGGCTGGGCCGTCGAGCCGGTCGCCGCTTACGACAGCGTGCCCGACGACGCCGCGCTCGCCGCCGCCTGGAAGGCGCATCGCGCGCGTCCGTTCCACGCCGTCGCCTTCACGTCGCCCAAGGGCGCGCACGCGTTCCTGGCGCTGTCACCGGGCGACACGGCCGACAGTTCGCTGCGGGGCGTGCGCATCGGCGCCATCGGCGCCACCACGCGCGACGCGCTCGTCGCCGCCGGCCTCGCCGTCGACGCCATGCCCGAGACGCCCGACGTCGCCGCGCTCGTCACCGCCCTCGCGGCGCCGTCGAAGATCGAGTAGATTCGATCGCATGCAGTTCCCTGAATATCGCCCGCGCCGCATGCGTCGCTCCGAGTCGCTGCGCCGCCTCATCCGCGAAACGCAGATCGCGGTCGACGACTTCATCTACCCGATCTTCGTCATCCCCGGCCGCGGCGCGCGCAAGCCGATCTCGTCGCTGCCCGGTATCTCGCAGGTCTCGGTCGACGAGGCCGTCGCCGAAGCCAAGGAAGCGCACGAGCTCGGCATCCCCGCCGTCATCCTCTTCGGTGTCCCCGACAAGAAGGACGCCGTCGGCTCCGAGGCGTGGAACGACGAAGGTCTGGTGCAGCAGGCCACGCGCGCCATCAAAAAGGCGTGCCCCGAGCTCACCGTCATGCTCGACGCCTGCTTCGACGAGTACACCACGCATGGCCACTGCGGCGTGGTCGTCGACGGCGACGTCGACAACGATGCCACGCTCGAGAACCTGGGGCGCGTCGCTCTGTCTCAAGCGCGCGCCGGCGCCGACGTGATCGCGCCGTCGGGCATGATGGACGGCTTCGTCGGCTGGGTGCGCGAGACGCTCGACGAGGAGGGCTTCGAGCACCTGCCGATCATGGCCTATTCGGCGAAGTACGCCTCGTGCTTCTACGGCCCGTTCCGTGAGGCCGCCGGCACCGCGTCCGACTTCGGCCACCGCAAGGGCTACCAGATGGATCCCGGCAACGGCCACGAGGCCATCCGCGAGGTCGGCCTCGACGTCAACGAGGGCGCCGACATCATCATGGTCAAGCCCGCGCTCGCCTATCTCGACGTGATCGCGCGCGTGCGCGACGAGTTCGATCTGCCGATCGCCGCCTACAACGTCTCGGGCGAGTACGCCATGCTCAAGGCCGCCGCGGCCAACAAGTGGATCGACCACGATCGCGCGGTGCTCGAGACGCTGACGTCGATCAAGCGCGCCGGCGCCGACATGATCCTCACGTATCACGCCAAAGAAGCCGCTCGGCTCATCAAGCGCGGATGATCCAATACAAGATCGTAGAGACGTCGACAGTCACCGACGAGGAGCTGGAGCGCATCGTCAACGAGTGGGTCGAGAGCGGCTGGGCGTTCGAAGGTTTTCAGTTCGCCATGCGCGAGTCGTCGAAGCGCCCCTCGATGGCGTTCGTCATCTTCACGCGCGAGCTCGAAGAAGAAGGGCCGAACTAGAGCGCGTCTCGCAAATCGTCGCCTGCTGCGGGCGTCGTCGGCAGGGCATCTTGCCGCGTACGTCCTCGCGCGGCGACTCGCCGTACAGCGAGTACGCCTCGTCGCCGCGCTCCGGGCGTGCGCGGCAATCTGCCGATTTGCGAGACGCGCTCTAGCTACTTCTTGAGCGTCTCGAGGTGCTCGATGCGCCGGCGGATGATCGGCGTGTCGTTGGCGTTCGGCACCGTGCGCACGTAGGTGTGGAACGCCTTGAGCGCCTCGTCGGTGTTCTTCGCCTCTTCGTAGGCGAGGCCGAGCCCGCGGTAGCCGGCGACGTAGCCGGGGTAGATCTTGAGCGACTCGCGATAGAGCGCGATGGCTCCCGCGCTGTCGCCGGCGAACAGCTTGACGTTGCCCTTGTGGTACGCCTCGCGTGCGCGCGCCACCGTCGAGGGGTCTTCGCCCATCGGCGTCGGCGCCGTCGGTGGCGGCGGGGCGGGTGAGGTCGGCTTCGGATCGTATTCGAGCACGACCTTCTTGCCGCCGAGGGTGCGGCGCGGCCGCGGCGGCGTCGGTGCCGCCGTCGGCGTGTCGGCGTTGGCGGTTTCGCCCGTCGGTGCCGGCGTGGCAGTCGGCGGCGGCGCGGTGGTCGGCGCTGTCGTCGGTGCCGGCGCTGTCGTCGGTGCCGGCGCCGTCGTCGGCGGCGCGGTCGGCGTGGGCGTCGTCGGCGCGACCGGCTCGGGCGCCTTCGTCGCGACCAGCGGCGCCTTGCCGCCCGTCGCCGCCGGCTTGCTCGCGTGCGACATCGCCACCACCGCGATCACGAGAACGATCACGCCCGACGCGGCGCCCCCGACGATGAAGAGCGTGCGCCGCGGAATCGATCGCGGCACCCGCGACGTCACCGGCAGCAGCAGCGCCTCCGACGTCGAATCGCTCGCGCCCATCGGCGCCGCCGTCGACGGCGGCGTCTTCGGCGGCGGCGGCAGCGCCTCCACCGACGGCTCCTTGGTCACGAACGGCGCCGGCACGTTGAGCGCCTCGTGCGCCCGCACCGGCGTCGCGTCGCCGCGCTCGGGCTTGAGCGGGGCGATCTCGAGCGCCGGCATCTCCGACGAGGGCGTCTTCGTTTCCGTCTTCGCCGGCGCAGCGGGGGAGGGCGGCAGCATGCTCACCGCCGCCGCCAGCGGCTCGGCCGCCTTCGGCCGCTCGAGCGCCGGCCTTCCCATGATCGTCGCGCGCCCCAGCGGCGCCTCCGGCGGCTTGCCGATCGCCGTCCCCGCGTTCGGTAGCTCCCCGAGCGACGACGACGCCGACGACGCTGCCGGCACCAGCGGATCGGCCCCACGGATCGACGCCGCCGACTTCTTGGCCGCCGCGCCCCCTGCCGGCGTCGCGGTCTTCTGCGACGGCTCGCGCGCCGGCGCCGCCATCGGCGCGGCCGGCTGCAGCGGAATCTTCTGCGACGGCTCGCGCGTGGCCGGCGGCGCCGTCGGCGGCCGCAGGCTCGTCGCGATCGGCCCCGACGGCATATCGGCCATCGGCGTCGGCACCGCCGGCGTCTTCTCCTCGCCGAACGGCTCGATCTCGAGCGGCTCCGGCTCGAGCACGCCCAGCGACGGCGGCGGCGGCAGCGGCGCCGCGCCGGTCGTATCCGATCGCGACGGCTGGCTGCTCTCGATCGCCGGCATCTTCTCCGGCGGCACCACCTCGCTCACGTCGCCGGCGAACCACGCCGACGGATCGATGAGGTCGCCGCCGCCCATCTTCGGCACCTGCGCCACCGCGGCCACCACGTGCGGCGACTCCGCCTTGCCCGCCTCGCCCTTCGGCGGCGGCGCGGCTGTCGCAGCCGGCGCTCCCGTCTTCGCCGGAGCCGCTGGCTTCGCCGGAGCCGCCGGAGTCACCGCTTTCGCCGGAGCCACCGGCTTCGCCGGAGCCACCGGTTTCGCCGGAGTCGCAGGAGCCGCCGGCTTCGCGCCCGCCGTTGCCGGCGTCGCCGGCTTCGCGCCCAACGCTGCCGGCGTCGCCGGCTTCGCGCCCAACGCCGTGCTCGCCGGCGCCGCCGCCGGCGGCAGCTTCACCGGCCCCGACGGCGGCACCTTCATCGGCGCCGGCGTCGGATCCTTCCGCGGCGCCGCCACCTTCATCGGCCCGCTATCGGTCAGCCCCGTCACAGACGGCGCCTTGGCCTGCACCCGCGCCAGCGGCTGCGTCGCCGCCCGCGGCGGCGGAGTCTTCGCCGGCGCCGGCTTGGGAACGCTCGACGTCGCCGACGGCGGCACGGCGTCCGCTTCCGGCTTCAGCTCCGGCAGCGGCGCATCCGCGTTCTTCGCCCCCGGCGCCGGCACCGTCACCGCCGGCATCCCCATGATCGTCGGCGTCGCCGACTTGGCGCTGCGCATGACCCGCCCGTTCGACCACAACAGCAGCGTCTGACAGCCCTCGCAGCGCACCACCGCCTGCGCCGGCCCGCTCACCACCGACGCCGGCAGCGCCTTGTTGCAGCTCGGACAGATCGCCGCGCTCACGGCTTGCCTCCGCGCGCCATCGATCCGCGCGCCGATCCCGTCGGCGCCGGCTGCTCCTCCGGCCCATACGGCTTGGGCGGCTCGCTCGTGGCCTCGGCCACCAGGTCCCCCGCCCCCTGCGACGCCAGCTCCGGCGTCTTGAACACGCGATCCACCACGTTCGCCGCCTCGCCGCTGTCCACGTCGAACAGCGTGATGGTCACGCGCACGCTCTTGTCGCGCTTGCGCTTGCCGACGCCCACGATGTGCCCGAGCAGGAGCTTGTTCGCCGACAGCGACTTGCCGGCCGCGCTGTAGCAATCGCTCGTCGGCTGCACGCACTCGATCGACAGCTGCACCACCTCCAGCGTCACCTTCGACAGGAAGTAGTCGTCGATGCCTTTGACCTTCACGTCGTGAAACGCATTGTTCAGGCTCGCCGCGATCTGCGGATACGCATCCGAGTCGACGGGCAACACCGCCAGCTTCGTCCGCACCTTGGGCGCGGGCGGCGGCGGCGTCTCCGCCTGCGACGCCGGCGCGTGCGCGCAGCCGGCTCCGACGAGCATGGTGGCCAGCAGCCACCCGTATAGGTGCACGCGCATCACCGCCGCGACATCATAGCACGATCTCAGGGCTTTAGACGCAGCGAAAGCGCGTACTCGGTGTCGAGCCCGACGGTGGTACGAACCTGCCCGGCCCCATTTCCTTTCGGCAGCTTCCGGTCCCCTTGTGTCGCGAGCTTCCGCTCGACAACAACCAGCGGTCCCGGCGTCCCCGCCGCCCACGCCACGCCGTCGATGCGCTCGCCCGCGCCGACGCCGCCCGTGTCGAACACCTTGGCCCCCGCCGGCAGCGGCCCCGGCGGCCCCATCGTCGAGCCCGCCGGCAGCACCACCACGCGCAGGTCGGCCCCCGGAACGCCCGTCACCTCGCCCGCGAGGACGCCGCCCTTGGCACCGCGCACGTAGTAGTAGTCGACGTCGTCGAGCCGCCCGAGCGTCCCGCGCATCGTCTCGCCGATGGTGATCGGCAGCGCCGCCGACGCCACGTCGTCGGGCTCGGTCTCGTGCCCCGGCACGATCGGCGTCCACGTCGCCGTCAGCGTGTACCAGTCGCTCACGTTCTCCGTCGCCGGCCGGCCCGCGGTCCACACCTCGCGCACCGCGATGTAGTGCTCGCCCGGCTGCACGCGCAGGTTGGGCACGATCTCGCCGTCGCCCACGCCGCCGTTGTCGGCATCGACGATCTTCTTGCCGGTGCCGTCGAACACCTCGAGCATCAGCTCCATGTTCGGGATCCCGGTCACCTCGGCACGCAACACCATCGGCTCGCCGCCGTCGACGCGGAAGCGGAAGAAGTCGCGGTCCGACTGCTCCGTCGAGATGCGCTGTCCGATCTGCCCGCGGATCGGCCGCCCCGACGCGAGCGGATTGGCCGTCGACGCCTGATTGTTCGGCTCGACCTCGGTGTCGCGGATCGCCAGTTGCGGCGCCACCCGTGTGAAGTACACGAACGCCCCCGCGCCGACGAGCAGCACGACCGGCACGATCGACAGCCCCATCCAGCGCTTGCGCCGAAGCCCCCGCTCGTAGGCGTCGAAGTCCTCGCGCCGCAGCGGCTGCGCCGCGCCGATCGGCGTCGCCACCGACGGGTCGGCATCGCGATCGCTGGCGCGCCGCATCTCCTGCGACACCGTCGCGATCCGCTGCGACGGCGCCGCCGCCGCCTCCGCCAGCGCCGCCTTGAGCTCGTCGACGCTCTGATAGCGCTCGTCTTTGCGCTTGGCCATCGCCCGCATCACGATCGCGTCCACGCGCGCCGCGATGTGCAGCTCCGGCTTGCGCTTCGACGGCGCCACCAGCTCTTCGGTCAGATGCTGCGTCAGCACCGCCACCGGCGTCGGCGCGGTGAACGGATGGAAGCCCGTCAGCACGCGATACATGAGCGCGCCGAGCGAGTAGAGATCGCTGCGCCCGTCGAGATCCTCGCCGCGAATCTGCTCCGGCGACATGTAGAACGGCGTGCCGATGAGCGACCCGCGCGCCGTCACCGCGTTCATCTCCTCGGCGTCGCGCAGCTTGGCCAGCCCGAAGTCGAGCACCTTGAGCACGTCACGCCCATCGCGCGCCCGCGACACGATCAGGTTCTCCGGCTTGAGATCGCGATGCACGATCCCCGCCTCGTGCGCCTCGGACAACGCGTCGCACACCTGCATCATCATCGGCGCCAACCGCACGAACGGCACCGGCCCGTCGCGGCGCAAGATGGCGCCGAGATCCTCGCCCTTGCACAGCTCCATGACGAGGTAGGACGACCCGCCCGACTCGCCGAAGTCGAACACCTGCACCGTGTTCGGCGACGACAGCTTCGAGACCGCCTCGGCCTCGCGCCGAAAGCGCTGCGCCACCTCGCGATCCTGCGTCAGCGACGGATGCAGCACCTTCATCGCCGCCAGCTTGCCCATCGCCAGGTGCTCGACCTTGTAGACCGCGCCCATGCCGCCGGCGCCGATCTTGGCGAGCACGCGATAGCGCCCGTCGACGGTGGCCCCAATCAACCGATCGCCCGGCCGATCGCGCGACTCGTCGGGGATCGCCGGATTCTGCGCCGTGCGCGCCGACGACAGCCGCCCGAGATCCGATCCGCAGCGCCCGCAAAAGCGCGTCTCGTTGTCGTCGTACGCCGTCTGGCAGCTCGGGCAGACGATCACGGCCGCACCACCCGATGCGTCGCCCGCCCGTCGGCGAGCTCGACGATCGCCGCCATCCCGCGCTCGACGCTGCCGACGTTGAGCTCTTCGCCCGTCGCGCGGCCGCCCGCCTCGTCGATGTGCGCGAACAGCGCCGCCCGCGGCTGCAGGCGCGCGACGATCGCCGCCATCGCCGCGTCGCCGGCGTTGACGTCGCCGAGCGCCCAATCGATCGCGTCCGCGCCGTGCCCCTTTGGCGGCGTATGCGCCACCACCACGCGAGCATGGTCGCGCCCGGCGACGATCCGCGCCGCCCCGTCGAGATCGGCGGCGACATAGTGACACCCCTTCGGCGAAAACGGATATCCCGGCAGCGACACGATATCGATTTTCCCGGTATCCACGAGCCGCGTATCGACGAGATCGACCACGTCGAGCCCGCGCTCATGCACCCGTTTCACCGCCGCGTGAAACGCATCTTCCGGCTCGCGCTCGCCGGCCAACGCCAGCACCGGCACCCGCGCGCTCGTCGCGATCGCGGTCAGCACCGCGGCGATCTCGCCCTCCGTCCGCCCCAGATCTCCGAGCGCCACGATCGCGTCGACATGCTCTCGAGCAAAGACTCCGCCGAGCCGCTCGAGGTTCGCCATCGTCGCCGGCGCCGTTCCGTTGGTGTCGGCGATCGCGCCCAGCTTGAGCCGCCCGTCGCTGCCGAGCGCCCGCTGCAGCCGCGCCTCGCCATGCACGGCGCCACACGACCACGGCGCCTTCACGCCTGCCGGCGCCGTCGGTGTCGTCGCCTGCGCCGCCGTGGCCTTGCCCTCCGATCGGCACCCCGTCGGCACGGCCGCCATCGTCACCATCGCCGCCGCCGCCACCGCCGCCCTCACGGCCCCGGTGACTTCTTCGCTCGATCGAGCGCCGCGCGAATCTTCGGCGACACGGTCGCCTCGTCGAGCGCCACGTCCGGCTTGCGCGCCAGCACCTCGCGAAACGCATTGACCGCCAGATCGTCGAGCCCGAGCGCCACATAGGCGAACGCCTTGAGCCGGAACAGCTCCGCCAGCTGCGCCTCCGACGGCTCCTCCTCGGTCAGCACCTTGTCGAGCACCGCCGGTACGTCCGAGTAGCTGCCGTCCTTGTACGCCTTCTCCGCGATCGCCAGCGACTTGCCGACCTTCTCGGCCAGCTCCGCCTCGCGCTTCTGCGCTTCCTTCGGCGGCGCCACCATGACCACCGGCGCCGGCGCCTCCTTCATCTTCCCCACCGGCCGCTCGACGACCGGCTGCAGCTTCACCGCGCGAATGTGCACGTGCCCGATCGGCACCAGCACGCGCTCGCCCTTGGCCAGCATCGGCGCGCTACGAAAATTGTAGTCCGCGAGCAGCTTCGCCTTCGACGCATCGCCGTAGAACGCGCGCGCCACCGACTGCAGCGACTCCGGCACCTCGGTGCGGTGCACGTGCTGGAACGGAATCAGCAGATCCTGCCCCTCGCGCAGCTTGTCCGTCGGCCTGAGCCCACTGAACGCCGCCAGGAACGGCGCGCGCCGCCCGTCGTCGAGAAAGCGCTTGGCCAAGCCCTCGAGCGTGTCGCCCTTGCGCACGCGATAGTGGAACGCCGTCGGAATGCGAACCTTCTGGCCCGGCTTGAGCGGCTTGTCGCGCTCGAGCCCATTCGTCTCCAGAATGAAGATCGCCTGCGAACGATTGCCGTAATAATCGGCCGCGATCGACTCCGGCGTATCCCCCGATCTCGCGGAATAGACCACGACCTTGGCCGACGCCGTCGCCGAAATCCCGAGGACGACGAGCGCGACAGCGACGGACTTCATTTGCGCGCCAGCTCGATGCGCAACGTCGAAACCGCGCCGCGCTTGATATTCACGTTCCGCTTTTCGATATTGAAATACGGATTTTTGAATTCGATTTTGTGCTGGCCCTCGGGGATCGGAAGCGCCTTCGAGAACGGCGTCGTATCCGCATATTTCCCGTCGACATAAACCTCGGCCCACGGGTCCACCAGAATCTTCAGAAACCCGGGCGGCTTCGGCGGCGGCGGTGCGGCCGCCATCACCGGCGGTGGCGCCCCAATCTGCGACGCATGAATGAACGCCACCGCCAACGCCATCGCCCCCAGGATCGCCCCCTGCACCGACGCCAACCGCTTCATCCCCGCCCATCCGAGCGGCCCCGGCAGCGACGGCGTCTTGTAGCCACCCGCGATCGCCGGATGGAGCTGCGCGTCCGCCTCCTCCTGCGTGATGATGCCCTTGTCACGCAAGAACAAGACGAGCCGCGCGTGATAATTCATCTCCACGCGCTTGGAAATGAACCGCTCCAACGCCAGCACGAAATCCTGCGTCGATTTGTATCGGTCCTCTTTCCGCTTTTGCATCGCGCGCGCGAGTATCCGTTCGAGCTCGCGTGGGATCTCCGGATTCAGCTTGCGCGGCGACGGATACCTCTCGAGCCGAATCTTGTGCATCACGCTCTTGTGGTCGTCCTCGATGAACGGCTTTCTGCCGCACACCATCTGGTAGAGGACGATCCCGAGCGAGAACATGTCCGACCGATAGTCGAGCTTGTCGCCCAATATCTGCTCTGGGCTCATGTACGACGGCGTCCCCAGGCCCGTGCCGGTCTCCGTCAGGTCGCCGAACGCCTGGTCGCGCGCGATGCCGAAGTCCATCAGCTTCACGCCGCCGTTCTTGCCGATCATGATGTTCGCCGGCTTGATGTCGCGGTGGATGATTCCGCGGTAGTGCGCGTAATCGAGCCCGCGCGCCACCTGCATCGCGATGATCGCGGCGACGTCCGGCGGCAACATCGGACACTTGTCGAGGAGGTCGTACAGGTCGATCCCCTCGACGTACTCCATGACGATGAAGTACGCGCCGCCGAGCTTGTGAAAGTCGTAGATGTGAATGATGTTCTCGTGCTGCAGCGACGACACCGACAGCGCCTCGCGCTCGAAGCGGATGGCGAACTGCGAGTCCTGAGCGACCGAGGTCTTGAGCGCTTTGACGGCGACCGTCCGGTTGAGGCTCTCCTGAACGGCCTTGTAGATGACGGCCATGCCGCC
>DATNAQ010000005.1:0-3753 GCA_035607415.1 Polyangia bacterium | reverse complement strand
CGGCCAAGAAACCGCCGTGCACCTGCCCGCCGCCTTCGACGAGCAGCGACACGATCTCGCGCCGCCCGAGCTCGCGCACGAGCGCCTTCAGGTCGACGCGGCCGTGCTTGCCCGGCAGCCGCAGGATCTCGGCGCCCCGCTTCGCCAGGCGCCGCTCCCGCGCCGGGTCGGCGTCCTGCGTGCACACCACGAGCGCGCCCGGCAGCGCCCTGGCCTCGGGCGGCACCGTCAGCCGCCCGTCGAGGATCACGCGCTTGGGATCGTGCCCTCGCCCCGACGGCAGCCGCGTGGTCAGCGCCGGATCGTCGAGCCGCACCGTGTTGGCGCCGACCAGGATCGCGTCGACCGTGTCGCGCATGCGATGCGCCTCGAGCCGCGACAGCTCGCCCGACACCCACTTGGCGTCGCCGCCGCGGGCCGCCAGCCGCCCGTCGAGCGTGACCGCCGCCTTGAGCGTGACCCACGGCCGCTTCTCGGCGACGAACTTGAGGTACGGCCGATTGATCGCCGCGCACTCGGCGCCGAGCACACCGGCGTCGACGATGATGCCGGCGCGCGCCAGCTGCTTGAGCCCGGCGCCGTGCACGCGCGGGTTCGGGTCCTTCATCCCCACCACCACGCGCGCCACCTTGGCCTCGATGAGCCGCTCCGTGCACGGCGGCGTGCGCCCGTGGAACCCGTGCGGCTCCAGCGTCACGTACACCGTCGCCCGCGGCGCGCGCCAGCCGAGCTTGCGCAGCGCCGCCGCCTCGGCGTGATCCTCGCCCGCGCGCTTGTGCCACCCCGTGGCCAGGACGCGCCCGTCGCGCACGATCACGCAGCCGACGAGCGGATTGGGCGACGTGCGCCCGCGCGCGCGCAAGCCGAGCCGCACCGCCTGGCGCATGTAGGCCTCGTCCGCGCTCGTCGCCTTCGGCGCGCCGTGCCGCTCAGCGCTCGGTTTCAATGAGCGCCACCCGCCGCGCGTGCCGGCCGCCCTCGAACGGCGTCTCCAGCCACACGCGCAGCGCCTCCTCGGCCACCGCGACGCCGACCAGGCGCTCGCCGAAGCAGATGACGTTGGCGTCGTTGTGCTGCCGCGACAGCCGCGCCGCCGTCGGCTCCTGCACCAGCGCCGCGCGCACGCCCGCCACGCGGTTGGCCGCGATCGAGATGCCGATCCCCGAGCCGCACACCGCCACGCCGCGCGCCTCGCCGCCGAGCTCGACGACGCGCTTGCCGACGGCGACGCCGAACCGCGGGTAGTCGCACGAGTCGGTCGTGTGCGTGCCCACGTCCTCGACCTCGTGTCCCCACGCGGTCAGGCGCTCCTTCAAGTACTCCTTGAGCTTATAGCCCGCGTGATCGCTGCCGACGACGACGCGCAAGGCGGGCCGCTAGTCGCCCTTGTACGCGGCGAAGATGAGCGTCGAGTTGGTGCCGCCGAAGCCGAAGCTGTTGGACAGCGCGACGTCGAGCTTGGCCTGCCGCGCCTGGTTCGGCACGTAGTCGAGATCGCACTCCGGATCCGGCTTCTCCAGGTTCACCGTCGGCGGCAACACGCCCTCTTGGATGGCGAGCACCGCGAACGCCGCCTCGATGCCGCCGGCGGCCCCGAGCGTGTGCCCGGTCATCGACTTGGTCGACGACATCCCGAGCTTCTTGGCGTGCGCGCCGAACACCGTCTTGACCGCGGTGGTCTCGGCGATGTCGCCCTGCTTCGTCGAGGTGCCGTGCGCGTTGATGTAGCCCACGCGCTCCGGATCCATCTTGGCGTCGGCGAGCGCCATCTTCATGCAGCGCTGCGCGCCCTCGCCACCGTCGGGCGGCTGCACCATCGAGTGCGCGTCCGACGACGCCCCGTAGCCAACGATCTCGCAGTAGATGTGCGCCCCGCGCCGCTTGGCCGTCTCCAGCTCCTCGAGGATGAGCACGCCCGCGCCCTCGGCGATGACGAAGCCGTCACGATCGAGATCGAACGGCCGCGACGCCCGCGTCGGCTCTTCGTTGCGCGTCGACAAGGCGCGCATCGCGTTGAACCCACCGACGCCGAGCGGCGTGATCGTCGCCTCGCAGCCGCCCGCGAACATGACGTCGCAGTCGCCGCGCTGGATCGATCGCATCGCCTCGCCGATCGAGTGCGCCCCCGTCGAGCAGGCGGACACGTGCGAGAAGTTCGGCCCCTTGCAGCCGAAGCGGATCGACACCAGGCCCGGCGCCATGTTGACGATGATCATGGGCACGAAGTACGGCGAGATGCCGCGCCGCGGCCCCTTCTCGAGCAGCGCCGAGTGCGTCTTCTCGATCGTGGCCACGCCGCCGAGGCCGGCGCCGATGTACACGCCCACGCGATCGGCGTTCTTCTCGTCGACCACCAGGCCCGCGTCGTCCTTGGCCAGCTGCGACGCCACGACGCCGAACTGCAAGAAGCGATCGTACGTCTTGGCGTCGCGCTTCTCGATCCAGCGCGTCGGCTCCCAGTTCTTGACCTCGCCCGAGAACTTGGTGGCGAACTCCGTGACATCGAACAACGTGGTCGGCGCGATTCCGCTCTTGCCCGCGGTGATCGCGCTCCACGTCTCGTCCCGCCCGATACCCACGGGCGTCACGAGCCCAATGCCGGTGACGACGACTCTGCGTTCCATGTTTTCAGCCTTCAGCCCGCGCCCTCGCCCTCGACCTCAGGCGTTCGCGTGCGCCTTGATGTACTCGATCGCGTCCTTGACCGTCTTGATCTGCTCGGTGTCCTCGTCGGGGATCTCGATCGAGAACGCTTCCTCGAGCGCGAGCACCAACTCGACGACCGCCAGCGAGTCGGCCTTGAGATCGTCGGTGAACGACGCCTCCGGCTTGACCTGCTCCGGGCTCACTTCGAGCTGCGCACAAATGATCTCTTTCACCTTCTGCTCGACGTTCATGTCTTGGCTCCCCTTGGATGACCCTTCTTACATCAAAAGCCCGCCGTTGACGCGGACAACTTGACCGGTGATGTAGCTGGCGCGCGGCGACACCAAAAAGCGCACCGCCTCCGCCACGTCCTCCGCCGAGCCGATGCGCCCGAGCGGAATTTGCTTCAACAGCGCCTCGCGATGTTCGCCCTGCACGTGCGCCGCCGTCATGTCGGTCTCGATGAAGCCCGGCGTCACACAGTTGACCGTGATCGCGCGCGACGCCAGCTCCTTGGCCAAGGAGCGCGTCATGCCGATGAGCCCGGCCTTGGCCGCGGCGTACGAGATCTGCCCGGCGTTGCCCGACTCGCCGACCACCGACGAGATGTTGACGATGCGCCCGTCGACCGACTTGAGAAGATGGCGCGACGCCGCCTTGCAGCAGTGGAAGGCGCCCGACAGGTTCACGTCGATCGTGCGCTGCCAATCTTCCTTCTTGGTGCGCAGCAGCAGGCCGTCGATGGCGATGCCCGCGTTGTTCACGAGCACGTCGAGCCGCCCGTGCTCGGTCGCGATCTGCTTGACCGCTGCGTCGACAGCGGCGGCGTCGCTCACGTCGAAGCGCGACAGCGTGCCGGTGCCGCCCGCGTCCTTGATCTTCTGCAGCGTCTCCGCCGCGGCCGCTTCGTTCGCCGTGTAGTTCACGATCACGAACAGCCCGTCGGCGCCGAGCGCGATGGCGATGGCGCGCCCGATCCCGCGCGACGCCCCCGTCACCAACGCGACCCGTTTGGTTTCAGCCATTGAGCGCCCCCATCTTCACCGTCGGCGCGATGCGCTTGCACAGGCCCGCCAGAATGTTGCCGGGCCCGACCTCGAACGCTTC
>DATNAQ010000148.1:0-48138 GCA_035607415.1 Polyangia bacterium | reverse complement strand
CTACGTCGAGAAGAAGGGGCGGCTCGAGCTCACGGGACAGCGCTTCTCGTCCGAGGACGCGCTGCGCTCGGCGATCGAGCGCATCGTCACGCCGCTCGGCCGCCGCATCGACGAGTCGACGCCGATGGTCGACGCGCGCCTCAAAGACGGCTCGCGCGTCAACGCCATCATCCCGCCGCTGGCGCTGCGCGGCCCATGCCTCACCATTCGAAAGTTCTCGTCGCGCAAGCTCGGCGTCAACGACCTCATCGACTTCGGCTCGCTCGACGCGCGCATGGCCAAGTTCCTGCAGCGCGCGGTCATCGCGCGGCGCAACATCCTCGTCTCCGGCGGCACCGGCTCGGGCAAGACCACGCTGCTCAACATCTTGTCGTCGGCGATCCCCAACGACGAGCGCATCGTCACCATCGAGGACGCCGCCGAATTGCGCCTCGATCAGCCGCACGTCGTCTCGCTCGAGACGCGCCCGCCCAACATGGAGGGCAAGGGCGAGTACTCGATCCGCGATCTGGTGCGCAACGCGCTGCGCATGCGCCCCGACCGCATCGTCGTCGGCGAGTGCCGCGGCGGCGAGGCGCTCGACATGCTGCAGGCGATGAACACCGGCCACGACGGCTCGCTCACCACCACGCACGCCAACTCGCCCGACGAGGCCATCGCGCGCCTCGAGACGCTCGTGCTCATGGGCGGCGTCGATCTGCCGACGCGCGCCATCCGCGAGCAGATCGCCAACTCGATCCACCTCGTCGTGCAGCAGCAGCGCTTCGTCGACGGCTCGCGCAAGATCACGTCGATCGCCGAGGTCATCGGCATGGACGAGGAGGGCATCGTGCACCTCGAGCCGATCTTCGAGTTCCACCGCACGCCGGGCGAGCGCGGCAAGGTCAGCGGCGAGTTCCGCGCCACCGGCTTCATGCCGTCGTTCATCAACGAGTTCATCACCATGGGTCTCGTCACCGACGGAGAGTACCTATGAGGTCCGTCTCATGAAGTCGATCGCGGGAATCCCGTTCTCGACGATCATGCTGTTCGTCGGCATCGCCGCCGGGACGATGGCGGTGCTCGTCGGCGTCCTGCAAGGCTGGACGCCCTTCTGGAAGCTGTGGCGCGACAAGTGGCGCGCCTACGAGAAATGGGCGAACGACGAGCTGCGCGCGCTCTACTCGCCGCTGCGCGCGCGCGACTTCGCGCTGCGCCACGCCGGCGTCATCGTCGCCGGTGTGCTCACCGGCGGCGTGTTCATGGGCTCGTGGGTCTACGGGCTCATCCTCGGCGTCTTCTTCGGCTACCTGCCCGTGTTGTGGATCGAGCGGCAGAAGTCGACGCGGCGCAAGGCGCTCAACGAGCAGCTCGACGCCACGCTGCAGTCGATGGCCAACACCATCCTCGTCACGCAAAACCTCGAGGATGCGTTCGCCACGATCGCGCAGCACTTCGATCCGCCGATCTCGCAGGAAGCCGACATCGTGGTGAAGCAGGTGCGCCTGGGCACGCCGATGGACGAGGCGCTGCGCGACTTCTCGACGCGCTGCCACTCGCGCAACGTCGACGCCATCGTCACCGCGCTCACCGTCGGGCGGCAGACCGGCGGCGAATTGCCGAAGGTGCTCGAGACCACCGCCGGCGTCTTGCGCGAGACGATGCGCGTCGAAGGCGTCATGGAGTCGAAGACGTCGGAGGGCAAGGCGCAGGTCGTGGTCATGGGCATGCTGCCGTTCGTGTTCGGCGGTGCGCTGCAGATCATCGATCCCGAGTGGATGCAGCCGCTCTTCCACGATCCGATCGGCTGGGCCATCATCGTGTTCGCCTGCTTCCTGGAAGCGGTCGGGATCGCGCTGGTCCGCAAGTTCACGAGGATCGACGTATGAGCGCCTTTGCGAACATCGACTGGTCGCCGGTCTACCTCGGCGTGGCGCTGGTGGCGGGCGCGGCCGCGGCGGCGGCGTCGGTGCTGCTGTTCATTCCGTCGGACATCCGCGACCCGGTGCTGCGCGGCTATCGCGCCACGCGCCGTCGCGACGCGCTCGAAAAGAGCGCGCTCTTGCGCCTGTTCTGGCCGCTCGTGCGCCTCTGCACCTACTACGCGCAGCTGGTGAACGCCAAGGATTGGAAGGAAAAGAAGTCGCTGCAGCTGCGCAACGCGGGCGAGCCCATGGGCCTGTCGCCCGACGACTTCCTCGGCTTCAACATCGCCACGACCCTCACCGGCATCGGCCTCGGCGTCCTCGTCTCCTGGCTGATGGGCATGGGCTTCGGCGTCGTCATCGTCTTCGCCTTTCTCGGTCTCATGATGCCGAGCATGTGGCTGGCGGAGAAGGCGCAGACCCGGCTGGCGTCGATCAACCGCGGCCTGCCGCAGGCGCTCGACCTCGTCGTCTTGTCGATGGGCGCCGGCCTCGACTTCATCGGCGCGGTCCGCCACGTCGTCGAGAAGTGGAGCGACAAGCGCGATCCGTTGTGCGAGGAGCTGTCGCGCTTCTTGCACGAGCTCTCGCTCGGCAAGACGCGCAAGGAGGCGCTCGAGGATCTCGCCTATCGCGCGCCGACCGAGCTGGTCAAAGCGTTCGTCACCAACGCCATCCAGGCGGAGAAGCGCGGCACGCCGCTCGTCGAGATCCTGCGCATCCAGGCCGACGTCGCGCGCACCAAGCGCTTCCAGACCGCCGAGAAGATCGCGGGGCGCGCCGGCGTCGTCATCCTCATGCCGCTCATGTTCATCTTCGCGGCGACGGTGCTCGTGATGTTCGGCTCGCTCATCGTCAAAGGATTCCGGGGGCAGCTGTTCTAACGATGGTGCCGGCATGACCATGCCCGCGGGCGGACAAGGCGAGGTCACGGCGACGGGCAAGCCGTTCGTGCTGCTCGTGTCGCTCGTGGGCGGCAAGCCGATCGCCTATCCGTTCAACCAGCCGCGCGTCCTCGTGGGCCGCGGCGTCGACGCCGATCTGCGCATCGAGCACGCCGGCGTCTCGCGCTGGCAGTTCCTCGTCGAGCGCGGCCTCGGCTCGGCGGGCGAGCCGCGCTTCCGCATCACGCCCTACGAGGCGACCAACCCGACCTACGTCAACGATCGCGCCGCCGTCGAAGGCACCATCGTGCCCGGTGACGTCATCGCCGTCGCCGACGTGCGCGTGGTGCTCGAGCGCAAGGTCGAGAAGCGCAAGAAGGCGAAGCAGGATCTGCCCGCATCGCGCATGATCCTCCTGACCGCCGTCGTCGGCATGGCGCTCTTCGTCGGCTACCTCTTCTTCGGCGGCGGCGAAGACGAGAGCGCCGGCGAGCTCGCCACCGCGCAGACCAAGCTGTTCGGCGACATGGCGCCGGTCCGTTGCAGCAACCCCGTCGAGTGCGACAACCGCGCGCACGACGCCTACAACCGCGCCAAGAAGTACCTCGCGCAGGCGGGCGCCGATTCCGGCAACCTCTATCGCGCCACGCTCGAGTTCGACAAGGCGGCGCGCTTCCGCGATCAGTCGGGCCGCCCGCTGCCGGACATGGCCGACGTCGGCGCCCTCGAGGAGCAGGCGCGCGGCCGCGCCGAAGCCGAATTCGCCGACGCCAAATTCCGTCTGCAGCGCGCCATCGCCGCCGGCGACACGCGCCGCTGCGCCATCGAGGCGTCGGCGCTGGCGCACATCCTGCCCGACGATCAGCATCCCTATCGCATCAAGCTCGACGCCTACCGGCGCACGCTCCCCAAACCCAAAGAGAAGGCGGTCGGCGAATGACGCGCGCGTTCCTCGTCGCTGCGCTGCTCGCAGGCTGCGCGGCTCCCCAAAAGACGGCGTCGGCGCCGAAGCCGGTGAAGGACGTGTCGCCGCTCGAGCGCAAGTTCGCCGACACGCCCGACGATCCCAAGGTCAACCTCGAGCTCGGCGACCGCGCCTCGCTCGGCGGCGACTATCTGCGCGCCGAGCAGTATTACGTGCGCGCCGAGGCGCTCGGCACGCCCGAACCGCAGATCGTGCCGCGCATCATCAAGTCGCTGGTGATGGCGCGCCGCTACGACGAGGCGCTCGAGCGCTGCAAGAAGCGGCTCGAGCGCACGCCGACCGATCGTGTCACGCGCCTGGTGGAGGCGGCGATCTTCGAGGCGCTCGAGCGCCCGCGCGAAGCCGAGCGCGAGCTGACGGTGCTGGTGCGCACCAAGCCCGACGATCCCAATCCCTACCTCGCGCTCGGCAAGCTCTACCGCGACAGCTACAACGACGCGCCGCGCGCCCGCGCGATGTTCACCAAGTACCTCGCGCTCGCGCCCAAGGGCGACGAGGCCGACTCGATCCGCTATCAAATGGAGGAGGCCGCGCCGACTCCCGACGATCCGCCCCCCGCGGCGCCGAGCCCCGCGGCGCCGAGCCCCACGGCGCCGACCCCCGCGGTACCTTCGAGCAACGAGGTTCCTCCGAGTCAGCCATGACCATCCCCGACGCAGTATTCGCGCAGACGCTCCTCGGCTTCCTCGCGCCGGTGGCGCCATTTCTGCGCGACGATCGCTGCTCGGAGATCATGATCAACGGCTTCGAGGAGGTCTACATCGAGAGGGGCGGCAAGCTCGAGCGCACCGACGCGCGCTTCGCCTCCGAGCACGCCCTCGAGTCGGCGGTGCGCAACATCGCGCAGTTCGTCGGCAAGACCGTCTCCGTCGATCACCCGGTGCTCGACGCCCGCCTGCCCGACGGCAGCCGCGTCTGCGCCATCCTGCCGCCGGCCGCGCGCCGCGGCATCTGCGTCTCGATCCGCCGCTTCCCGAAGGAGCGCCTCACCGTCGATCAGCTGCTCAAGTACGGCGCGCTCACCGAGACCGCGCGCACGTTCCTCGAGATCTGCGTGCTCCTCAAGCGCAACGTGATGGTCGCTGGCGGCACCGGCTCGGGCAAGACCTCGCTGCTCAACGCGCTGTCGTCGTTCGTGCCGAAGACCGAGCGCATCGTCGTCATCGAGGACTCGTCGGAGGTGCAGCTGCAGCAGCCGCACGCGGTCTACCTCGAGGCGCGCCCGCCCGATCCCAAGGGGCGCGGCGCCGTCACCATCCGCGATCTGTTGCGCGCGACCCTGCGTATGCGTCCCGATCGCATCGTCGTCGGCGAGTGCCGCGGCGGCGAGGCGCTCGATCTGATCCAGGCCATGACCTCGGGCCACGGCGGCTCGCTCTCGACGGTGCACGCCACCTATCCGCACGACACGCTGCACCGCCTCGAGACCCTGTGCCTCATGTCCGACGTCGAGCTGCCGCTGTCGGCGATGCGCGCGCAGATCGCCTCGGCGGTCAACGTCATCGTGCAGACCTCGCGCATGAACGACGGCTCGCGCAAGATCACGCACGTCGCCGAGTGCCTCGGCCTCGACGACGCGGGCCAATATCGCCTCGAGATGCTCTTCGAGTGGAAGCAGTCGGGCGTCGACGCCACGAGCGGCCGCGTCCTCGGCACGTTGCATCCGACAGGAAATTTGCCAACGTTTGCCGAGGAAGTCACTGGCGCCGGGTTGACGTTGCCCGAGGAGATGCTCCCGTCGTGATCGGCGATGACGAGAACACCAAGATGTCGGCGCTGCCCACGCCGACACCGGACGAGCAGCCGACCGCCGCGCACAGCGACGTCGGCATCGTCGCCGAGCTGCGCGCCGTCTTCGGCAGCGGCGAGAAGAAGACGCTCCCGCTCTACGCGCTGCCCGATCAGATCGTCGTCGGCCGCGGCACCGCCAGCGATTGGCAGCTCGACGATCCGTCGCTCTCGCGCAAGCACTGCCAGTTCAAGTGGAACGGCCGCGCGCTCACCGTCGAGGATCTCGGCTCGGCCAACGGCACGCGCGTCGGCGCCAAGAGCGCGCGCTCGCCTGTACCCGTCGGCACCGACGACGTCGTGCAGCTCGGCACGGTGATGGTGAGCTTCGTGTCGCTGCGCGCGAACGAGGATGCCACCGCGCGCAACGTCGACGCCGAGCAGACCAAGCTCGTCTCCAATCCGCTCTCGGCCGGCGTCGGCGAGCCCACGCCGACGCCGCCGCCGCTGTCGCAGCAGGCCACCGTCGTCAAGCCCGCCTCGCAGTCGGGACCGCCCAACGCGCGCGCCGCCGTCTTCCACCCCGAGCGCGACGCCGCGGGCCCCGACGCCCCGACGCGCGTATGGGATCCGAACGCCGCGCTCGTCCATCCGCGCGAGCGCGCCTTCGACGCCGACGAGCTCCTTGGCCGCATCAAGATGGCCTGGCGCACCAATCGCCGTCCGTTCGTGCTCGGCGGTGCGGCGTTGTGGATCGCGCTCTTGCTCGGCCTGATCGCGCTCAAGCAGCCCAAGGCCAGCGACGACGACGACACCGTCCCCGTGGCCGCGACCAGGCCGGTCGCCAAGCTCGGCACGCCGCCATCGGGCACGCCGTCGCTGACGCCATCGGGCACGCCGGCCTCGGGCGAAGCGACCAGGCCCACCGAAGGCGTCGCCGCGGGCACGCCGTCGGGCGACAACATCGTCGAGCCCTCCTCCGATCGCGACCAGGATCTCGCCGACGCCATCGCCGCCTACGACAACGGCCGCCCACAAGAGGCGCTGCGCTATTTCCGCCGCCTCTCCACCGATCCCAACGATCGCGCCTCCAAGTTCATGGTCGGCCTGATCGAGTCGCGCGGAGCGGCCACGCCATGAGATGGCTCGCGCTCGTGGCGCTCCTCGCCGCCGCCGGATGCACCGAGGAGGAGTCGCGCTTCCCCGTCGACGTCTCCACCATGACCGACGACGGCCAGCCGCTCGCCGATCTGCCCGTCACCGTCGGCAAGACGCCGGCCGGACGCACCGATGCCTCGGGTCACCTCAAGATGCGCGTGGTCGGCCGCGAGGGCGCGCGCGTCGCCATCACCATCCCGACGCCGAAGGGCTATCGCGCCACTTCCAGCGCCAACGCCGTCATCCTGCGCCGCCTCGGCGGCATCGAGGGCAACGGCCATCCGCTGCCGATCGAGCACGTCGTGAAGTTCTCGCCGCTGCAGCGGCAATACGCGGTGCTCGTGCGCGCCGGCATCTCGGGAATCCCCATCGAGACCTTCGGGACGCAACAGGCAGTCACCAACGACAAGGGCGTCGCCATGTTCCTCTACGAAGGCACGCCCGGCGACGAGCTGCAGGTCAAGCTCGTCACCGACGGGCGCCCCGATCTCATGCCGCGCAGCCCGACCCAGAGCTTCCTGCTCGCGCCGCGCTCCGAGGCGTACCTCGTCAAGGAGCACTTCACGCCGGTGAAGAAGGCGGCGCACCACAAGCCCGGCCACGTCGGACCGAAGCGGCTCTGATCCGTCCCTCGCGTCGCGCTGACGCGGCGCTCCGGTAACGCGAGTAATGGGGACAACAGACCCGAGCAGAAGGTGCGACTGAGTACTACAAGCATCAACGCTAGCGGTCCGACCAGCCTTCTTCTCGTGGCTTACTGTGCGATTGGTATGGCATCAGTCGTGTAAAGGGTGCGCTTGATCGCGGCGTTGCGTGAGGCGTACTATCAGGTGCGGTCGTATTGACGCAATGATGTCATTCATACACATACTCAAGGCGCTTCATGCCGACGAGAACGGCGTGACGATGACCGAGTACCTGGAGATCTTGCTCCTGGTCACACTCGGCGCCGCCGTCGCCATGGCGCCGCTCGGCGCGTTCCTCATGCGCTACTACGACAACGTCGAATTCCTTTCGAGCTTGCCCTTTCCATAGGAGGAGAACATGGTCCGCAACCTCGTGAAGCGCGCGCGCAATGACAGAGGCATCAGCTCCGTCGAGTACATCATCATCCTCGTGCTCGTGGCGCTGACCGGCATCGCGGTGTTCAAGCTGTTCGGCGGCACGATCAAGAACAAGATGACGAACGCCAACAACGTAGTGAACACCGACGTCGTTCAGCAATAGCGGACGCGCATGAGCGCGCTGTTCTCGGGCACCGTCGGCCCAGCGCCGGCGGTGATCTTGCTTTTGGTGGCGGTGACCTGCGCGGTCACCGACCTGTGGAAGGGCAAGATCTACAACGCCGTCACCTATCCGGCGATGGCGGTGGGCCTCGTGCTGGCCATCGTGCAGCACGGGCTGTCCGGGATCTTCTTCGCGCTCGGCGGATTCGCCGTCGGCTTCTTCCCCGCGTTCGTGCTCTTCGCGCTCGGGGGAATGGGCGGCGGCGACGTCAAGTTGCTCGGCGCCATCGGCGCCATTGCCGGCGCGATCGCCGCCACCGAGACGCTGATCCTGGCGTTCCTGGTGGGCGGCGTGTTCGCGCTGGGCAAGCTGGCGTGGCACGGCAAGCTGTTCGCGACGATGGGACGCACCTTGCACTCGGTCGCCGGTGCTTTGTGGCCGGGGCTCGCTCCGCCCAAGACGCCGAACGACGGGCGGCTCGAGGTGCGCTTCGGCGTTGCCATTTGTGTCGCGCTGGTGGCGACGCTGTGGGATCTGCGCTCGGGCGCGATATCGAGCCTGCTGTGAGCGGGCGTGCGCGAGCGACGATGAGCGGAGGGGTCATGCGGCGACTGGCGAAAGTTTCCGCAGCGGCAGCAGCGACGGTGGGTGTAGCGGCGGTGGCCGGTCTGATGATCGGCGGCACCGATTTCTTGCGCCAGCACCTTGGCACGCTCGTCCTCGCCGTGGCCATGGTCGTCGGGCTCGGCACGCTCGCCTGGCACCTCGTCGGCGGGCTGGTGCGCGGCGCCGTGCTCGCGGTGCGCCGTCCGCGCGCGCTCGGGCAGTCGGGCGCGGCCGCGGCCGAGTTCGTGATCGTGGTGATCCCGTTCCTGCTCACGCTGTTCGGCGTCATGCAGATGGCGTTGGCGTCGATGGCGCGCGTGCTCGTCAGCTACTCGGCGTTCTGCGCGGCGCGCGCGGCGATCGTGTTCGTGCCGGCGGAGCCGAAGTCGGGCGGCGCCTCGACGGGCTCGCCGATCCCGCTGCCGGTGGCGACGCTCAACGAGGACGCGGGCAGCATCGGCAAGGGCAACAACACGCTCACCGACTTCACGACGTCGGCGAAGGCGGCGCTCATCCGCAACGCGGCGTCGTACGCGCTCATCCCGTCGTCGCCGGCGATCGACGTGGTGGTCGCCGACACCGCGGCCAATTGGCCGTCGTATTGGACCAACCGCATCGCCAACGGCCTGTCGCCGCTCGATTGGGTCAAGAGCACGCTCGGCGATCTGTCGGACTACCCGAAGCAGGTGGTCGACTCGCTCAACGACAAGCTCAAGGACGCGATCACCGACCTCGGCAAGAAGGGCTCCGACGCGACGAAGAAGGATCTCGACGATTGGATCAAGAACAACGTCTCCGATCCGAAGAAGGCGGCGGCGCTCGAGGCGGCCGTCAACGGCGCGGTCGATGACGCGGTCAAGGGCGGCACCGGCGCCGCCGGCGGCTGGGTGACCAACGGGATCAACTCGACGCTCGAAGGCCCGCTCGCGAAGTACAAGGATCAGATCTCGCAGTGGGCCGCGGGCGCCGCGCAAGGCGCCGGCGGGAGCGTCGGCGGAAACTTCACCGGCTACTCGGTCGACCGCGCGCTCGACAACGGCTTCGGCTCGGGCACCGACGGCGCCGAGGGGGCGCTGTTGCGCTCGCTGCGCAAGCTCATCTACGCGCGCATGGCGACGGTGGTGACGCTGCACGACGCCAAGACCGGAGAGCTCAAGACCAAGTTCGAAGCCGACGAGCCGATCCGCGCGCGCGTGACCTACCTCTTCTATTGCCAGATTCCGCTCGCCAACCGCTTCGCCGGGCACGCGTTCTACGACCTGCCCGATCAGACGGTGATGGCGATGACCACCGGTCCGCTGGGGCCGGCGGCGATGGTCGGCATTCCCGGCTACTTCATGACCCTGACGGCCGATCACGTCCTCGTCAACCAGGGGAAGCCCGAATGATGAGATTCGTGGCGCCACGCTTCCGCAAGTTGTTGCGTCGCCTCGATCGCGACGAGGGCGGCAACGTCATCGTCATCTACGTGGCGGCGTCGCTGCTCCTGGTCGCCATGGTCTGGGCGATCATCGGCTCGGGCGCGCGCGTGGTGCAGCACGAGACCATTCAGTCGTCGGCCGACGCGGCCGCCTTCTCGGCCAGCGTCATCAAGGCCAAGGGGCTCAACATCATCGCGTTCTGCAACCTGGTGATGGCGCTCCTGCTCGCGCTGGTGATGCTGCTGCGCGCGATCAAGTACGTGCTCATGGGCCTCGCCGCGTTCATCACGGCGTGCGCGGCGTCGATCATCGGCGCTCCCGTGTGCGGTCCGCTCGTCGGGCCCGTCGACGACGTCGCCTTCGAGATCTATCCCCAGCTCGAGGACAAGGCCGAGCGCTTCATCAAGATCGCGATGAACGGCCTGCACTACACCGAGCGCGCCGTCGCGCACGTGACGCCGGTGCTGGCGTTCGTCGAGGCCTATCACATCGGCACCGACGCGGCGTATCAGAAGAACTTCGGCAACGGAAAGCTGGTGACGGTGTCGTGGCCGCTGCCCATCGAGGAGCTGCCGGTCAAGGACGGCACCTGCCAGGACCTGGCCGACAACGCGGTCCAGTACATCGAGGACATCTCGAAGCTGGTCCTCGGCAAGATCCTGACGCTGTTGCCGGGAGGTGGGATCATATCCGGCTGGTTGTCGAAAGCGATCGCGGCGCTCGCCAAGCCATTGGCCGGCACCTTATGCGGCGGCTCGATGACCACGACGGTCACCGAGGTGCTCACCGACTGCAACGCGTGTTTGAACGCGAGCAACGTCGTCGGCTCGCAATGGGTCGGCAACGAGGGCGTCACCGAGAACGATCAGATCGGCGGCAAGTTCAAGACGCCCGACCAGAGCGGCGCGACCTGCAACATGAAGTCGATGCCGTCGGGCTTCTGCAACAAGAGCGCGAAGCAGCTCGTCTGCGATGCCGACGGCCACGTGTGGAACTGGCTCGCGTTCCAGAGCTGCACCGTGCAGAAGGACGGCGAGGTGACGGGCGAGAGCGATTGGCCGCTGCCGCTCGTCTTCAGCGACGACTGGAAGAAGAAGGTCGATACGCGCGCCTTCACCGTGCTCAACGATTCGAACATGCAGCTGCGGCGGCAGTCGGTCGCCATCGCCGAGAAGGCGAGCCAGCGCGGCGGCGCGGCGCCGGGGCTGAACCAGCTCATGGGCATGGCCGAGGCCGAGTTCATGGCGTGGAACGGCCACGAGGATCTGTGGCACATGGATTGGCGCGCGCGCCTGGTGCCGTTCACCTTCGGCAGCACCAGCGGCGGCGACAATCCCGGCGACACCGGCGACGTGCCGTCGGGCGCGACCAGCATGGTGGGACAGCTCCTGAACGACTTCATGGGCAAATCGGGGATGTCCGGTTTGTCGAACCAGTTCCTGCTGCACTAGGAGCGAGCATGAAGATGCAGCGGCGACGCAGATGGCGAAGGACGCGCGGAGTGGCGATGACCGAGTTTCTCGTCGGTCTGCCGATGCTCATCTTGTTGTGGGCGGGCGTCGACTACTTCCGCATGGGGTTCGCGCGCCGGCTCGAGACGCTGAGCCAGAGCCACGCCGAAGCGTGGGAGAAGGCCTACTCCAACGACGGCTCGTGCTTCGCCGGCGCCAAGCCGTGGTCCGGCTTCACCGACAACTCGAGCCAGATGCCCGACGGCAACGGCGACGGCCAGAAGCTCAGCGACAAGACCGGCTCGTCGATGTTCATGTACAACCTGGCGCGCTCGACCAAGGGCATGGCGACGACGAGCTCGCGCTGGAGCGGCTACGTCTCGTCGTCGACCACGATCACGTGCAACGAGGTCGTGCCCAAGGACGACCGTGACGTGCTGACGCCGCTCGTCGACGTCATCAAGTCGCTGCTATGAGGATGCGGCGCTACATATGGCCGATGCTGCGGCTCGCCACCTTCATCGGCGTGGCGTGCGCGGTGCTGCTCTACATCGACTATCGCGTCGCGCGCGCGTCGGTGATGGAGCACCTGCTCGGCATCGGCCAGCGCATGGCGCCGTTCCTCGACGACGCGCACCTGGTCGAGAAGCCGCGCGAGGTGCACCTCAACGGGCTGCACATGTGGGTGGCCGCGGGGCACACCGATCAGCGGCCGGCGGAGGTTCGCCGCTGGTACGCCGAGCGGTACGCGGGCAAGGGCACGGCGACCGACACGATGACCGAGGCGCTCAAGGCGGCCAAGATGCTGCCGCCGTCGGTGACCGGCTTGTCGCAGGCGACGTTCGGCGACGACAAGATGGGCGGCATGGCGGCGCTCGACATGGGCCAGCACGTCGACCTGCGCGCGCTGCAGGCGGCGCTGCGCAAGCTGGTGACCGGCAAGATCGGCGAGGTCGGCCACTTCCGCTACCTCTATTACGAACGCAACGAGACCGGCGGCACGCGCTTTCTGACGGTGTGGACCGACGATCAGTTCGACCTGGCGAAGTTCCTGCCGTCGGGCGGCGAGGACGCGCCCGGCCGCGACATCGAGGACGTGCCGCGCTACCCCGGCACCATCCGCGTGCTCTCCGGCGACGAGCGCGGCCGCGCGGCGCAGATGGCCGTGTACACCGGGCCGGGCTCGCCGGACACGGCGGCGATGTTCTACGACGCGCGCATGCGCACGCTCGGCTGGCAGGCGGATCCGCAGTTCGCCGCGGCGGCGGCGCGCCAGGGGCTGCACAGCGCCCGCTACGGCAACGCCAAGGGGCACGAGGTCGTCATCGATCTCTCCGAGGACCAGCAGCACGGCCGCGCGCTGGCGGTCACGGTCATTCAGCTGCACTGACGCGCCCGCTTCTGGCGGTGCCTTGATTCGCGCTTAGAACCCGGGATCATGATCGGCGCCGTCGTTGTCGATGGGGACGAGGAGCAGACGCGGTTTCGCGTCTGGGCTCCGAGGCCGCGCAGCATCGAGCTCGAGATCGTATCGCCCCAAGCCCAGCGGGTGCCGATGCGCGCCGTCGGCGACGGCTACTTCGAGGCCACCGTCGCCGGCGTCGGTGCCGGCGCGCGCTACGTCTACCTGCTCGACGGCGAGCGGCGCCGCCCCGATCCCGCCTCGCGCGCGCAGCCCGAAGGCGTGCACGGCCCGTCGGAGGTGGTGGACGCGCGCGCCTTTCCCTGGAAGCACGCGCGGCGGCCGCGGCGCATGCGCGACCTCATCATCTACGAGCTGCACGTCGGCACCTTCACGCGCGAAGGCACCTTCGACGCCGCGGCGGGCGCGCTCGATCGGCTCGTCGAGCTCGGCGTCACCGCCGTCGAGATCCTGCCGGTCGCCAGCTTTTCGGGCGCGCGCAACTGGGGATACGACGGCGTGTCGTGGTTCGCGCCGCAGCGCTCGTACGGTGGCCCCGACGGCCTCAAGCGGCTCATCGACGCGTGTCACGCGCGCGGGCTCACCTTCCTGCTCGACGTCGTCTACAACCACTTCGGGCCCGAAGGAAACTACGTCGGCGAGTACGCGCCGTACTTCACCTCGCGCGTGCACACGCCGTGGGGCGACGCCATCGACTACGAGGGCGAGCGGCCGGTGCGCGACTTCGTGCTCGACAACGCGCGCATGTGGTTCGACGAGTATCGCATCGACGGGCTGCGCCTCGACGCGGTGCACGCGATCTTCGACGGCTCGCCGCGCCACATCGTGGCCGAGGTGGCCGCGCTCGGGCACGCGCAGGATCGCGTGGTCATCGCCGAGAGCGATCTCGGCGACGTGGCGGTGATCTCGTCGCCGCCGGCGGGCTGGGGCTGCGACGCGCAGTGGTCGGACGATTTCCACCACGCGCTCCACGCCGTCGTCACCGGCGAGAAGAGCGGCTACTACGAAGACTTCGGCGCCGTCGGGCAGCTCGCCGTCGCCGTCTGCGAGGGCTTCGTGTACCAGGGGCAGCAGTCGACCTTCCGCAAGCGGCCGTTCGGCACGCCGTCGCGCGCGCTTTCCGGCGAGCGCTTCGTGGTGTGCGCGCAAAACCATGACCAGATCGGAAATCGCGCCATCGGCGAAAGGCTCGCGCATCTCGAGCCCGGCTGCGAGCACGCGGTGGCGGCCACGGTGCTGCTGGCGCCGGCGGTGCCGATGCTGTTCATGGGCGAAGAGCACGCCGATCCGGCGCCGTTCCAATATTTCACCGATCATCAGGACGCGGCGCTGGCGCAGGCGGTGCGCGACGGTCGTCGCCGCGAGTTTCCCTCGTGGAACGCGTCGGAGGTGCCCGATCCGCAGGCGCAAGAGACGCGCGACCGCTCGGTGATCGATCTCGCGCTCGCGTCGGGCGGCCGCCACGCCGACGTGCGCCGCTGGTATCGCGCGCTCGTGAGCTTGCGCCGCGAGCATCCCGAGCTCGTCGACAAGTCGCGCTGTGCCACCGTCGTCGACGAGCCGAACGGCGGCTTCGCCATGATCCACGACGGACGCCTCGCCGTCGCCGTGTCGCTGCGCGGCGCCGCCACCCGCCTGCGCCTGCCCGGCGGGCCGTGGCGCCTGGCGCTCGATGCCGGCGACTTCGGCGGTCCGACCGGCGGTGCGGTCGACGCTGGAACGATCTCACTGCCGCCGTGGGGGGCCCTGATCCTCCTCGCTTGAATCTTGCCCGGCGCGGGTCAATAGTTCGCGCCATGCGAAAGCTCATTCCCCTCGTCGCGCTCTTGGGGGTGACGGCTGCCGCGCGTGCCTCCGAGCCGCGCAAGGTCGTCTCCATCGAGGGCATCACCGAGTACGCGCTCGACAACGGCCTGCGCGTGCTCTTGTTCCCCGACAGCTCGAAGCCGACGGTGACGGTGAACGTCACCTACCTCGTGGGCTCGCGCCACGAAGGGTACGGCGAGAGCGGCATGGCGCACCTCCTCGAGCACATGCTGTTCAAGGGGACGCCGACGCATCAGAAGATCTGGACCGAGATGGACGCGCACGGCGCGCAGTTCAACGGCACCACCGATTACGACCGCACCAACTACTTCGAGACGGTCAACGCCACCGACGAGAACCTGAAGTGGGCGCTCGGGCTCGAAGCCGATCGCATGGTCAACTCCAAGGTCGCCGCCGACGATCTCAAGAGCGAGTTCTCGGTGGTGCGCAACGAGTTCGAGATCGGCGAGAACTCGCCGCAGTCGATCCTCGAGGAGCGCATCTACTCGACGGCGTACCTGTGGCACAACTACGGCAAGTCGGTCATCGGCTCGCGCAGCGACATCGAGCGCGTGCCGATCGCCAACCTGCAGGCCTTCTATCACCGCTTCTATCAGCCGGACAACGCCATGCTCGTCGTCGCCGGCAAGTTCGAGCCGAAGTCGACGCTGGCGCTGGTCAACGGCCTGTTCGGCAAGATCCCGCGTCCGGCGCGCAAGCTCTCGCCCACGTACACCGTCGAGCCGGTGCAGGACGGCGAGCGCACCGTGACGCTGCGCCGCGCCGGCGACATCGGCATGGTCGGCGTCGCCTATCACGGCGTGGCCGGTCCGGACGCCGACTTCGTCGCCGAGGAGGCGATCGCCGACATCCTCACGCACAAGCCGACGGGGCGGCTCTACAAGGCGCTCGTCGACAAGGGGCTGGCCTCGAAGGTCGACGGCAACGCGCAGCCGATGGCGGAGCCGGGCCTCTTGTTCCTCTCGGCCGAGGTGCCCGCCGGCAAGTCGATCGACAAGGTACGCGACGTCATGACCGCGACCATCGAGAGCGTCGCCAAGGGCGACATCACGCAGGAGGAGCTCGATCGCTTCAAGACGGCGATGCTCAAGCGCATCGAGCTGCGCCTGACCGACTCGGGCCGCGTCGGCGTCGAGCTGTCGAACTGGGCCGGCATCGGCGACTGGCGCCTCATCTTCCTGCACCGCGATGCGGTCAAGGCGCTCGACGTCGCGCGCGTGAAGAAGGTGGCGCAGGAATTCCTGAAATCGGCCAACCGCACGGTCGGCGAGTTCATTCCGACCAAGGGGCTCGAGCGCTCGCCGCTGCCGCCGCAGCCGGACGTGGCGTCGCTGGTCAAGGGCTACAAGGGCAACGAGGTGCTCGCGCAGGGCGAGGCGTTCCAGGCCACCGTCGCCAACATCGAGGCGCGCACCGAGCGCTCGACGCTGGCGTCGGGCATGAAGCTCGCGCTCCTATCGAAGAAGACGCGCGGCAACGCGGTCAAGATCCTGGTCAAGCTGCACACCGGCAGCGAGAAGGATCTGAAGGGCAATGTCGAGGCCGCCGCGCTCGTCGCCGAGATGGTGCAGCGCGGGACCAGGAAGCACACCTACCAGCAGATCCGCGACGAGCTCGACAAGCTCAAGGCCGAGCTGCGCACGCAGCAGCGCGGCATCGGCATGGGCGCGCGCCCGGGCGACGCCATGTTCGCGGTGACCACGGTGCGCCAGAGCGTGCCCGAGGTGCTGGCGCTCCTCGGCGAGATGATGCGCGAGCCGACCTTCCCGAAGGACGAGTTCGACAAGCTGAAGAAGGAGACGCTCACGCGCCTCGAGGACAGCCTGCAGCAGCCGATGGCGCTCGGCTTCACCACGCTCCTGGCCAAGGCCGAGCCGTACCCCAAGGACGACGTGCGCTATCGCCCGTCGCTGAAGGAGCTCCTCGACCGCGAGAAGGCGGTCACGCTCGAGAAGGTCGCCGCCTGGCACAAGAGCTACTGGGGCGCGGGCGACGGCGAATTGATCCTCGTCGGTGACTTCGACGCCGCGGCGGTGAAGAAGCAGGCGGCGGAGCTGTGGGGCAACTGGAAGGCGCCGCGCCCGTACAAGCGCATGGCGATGCCGTATCGCGCGCCGGCGGCGGCCGACGAGCTCATCGTCACGCCCGACAAGCAGATGGCGCTCATCGGCATCGGCGGCGCGTTCGCGCTGCGCGACGACGACGTCGACTTCCCGGCGATGAACATGGTCGATTTCCTCTTCGGCGGCAGCGCGAGCTCGCGTCTCTACGAGCGGCTGCGCCAGAAGGACGGCCTGTCCTACGGCACCGGCTCGATGCTCGACTCCGACTCGTTCGACAAGAACTCGATGTTCCTCGCCTTCGCCATGTGCGCGCCGCAGAACGCGGTCAAGGCGCTCAGCGAGATGATGGAGGAGCTCGACTCGCTCGTGCACAAGGGCGTGGCCGACAAGGAGCTCGCGGACGCCAAGGCGAAGTACAAGGCGACCTTCGCGACGACGCTGGCGAGCGACGACGCGGTGGTGGGCCTGCTCGACGAGAGCCTGCACGTCGGGCGCAAGCTCGACTTCTACGACAAGCTCATGTCGTCGACGCAAGCGCTCACGGCGCAGCAGATCGCCGCCGCGGTTGGGAAGTACGTGAAGACCGATGCGCTCGTGAAGGTCAAAGCCGGCGACCTCAAGCCGGCCGCTCCCCTCAACAACTAGCCGAGCGCGAGCGAGATCAGCGCGCCGCTGCTGCCGGTGCCGTGACGGCCGGCGGCAGCAGGTGCGCGCTCACGAAGCGCGCGGCATCGACGTCGTAGTCGACGATGAAGCCGCGTGCGCCGTCGCCGCGCGAGCGCTCGAGCACGTCGCGCACGTTGGCCGCGACGATCAGGAACGGCGCGCCGTCGGCGGCGAACGCCGTGCGCGCGCTCGTCGCGCGATGCGACGAGGTGAAGGCGAGGACGTACAGCTCCTCGTGAACTTTTGCGTAGAGCGGCTGGCCCGCGTTGTCGCGGACAATCCAAAGACCGACCATTGATCCGTTGTGCGCCATCGGGGCGATATGATGCATCACATGGGCCGGCGGTTTCCTAGCGCAATCGTCACGAGTTGGCGGCGCCCGGCTTGAGGGGGTGGCGTCCCAGCGCTATCCTTGGGGAATGAAGTTCCTGCCGACCGTCGCTGTGATGGCCTTTTTGGGCGCGGCGGGGTGCACTGCCCACAACCCCGACTACACGGGCGGTGGGGGCGGCGGTGGTGGGGCGGGGGGCGATCTGGCCGGGGTCACGGTCGATTTGGCCGGCGTCGTGCTCGACCTGTCGGGTCCGATGGGGAGCTGCACCGGCGACCAGCGCAAGTGCGCCGGCGGCGCCGCCAGCGATCGCTGCGAAGGCGGCGTCTTCGTCGTCGACCGCGAGTGCCCGAACGCCTCGACCTGCACCAACGACTACTGCGCTCCACCGACCCCGATGTTCGGCACCCAGCTCGGCATGCGCTGCGACGCCCAGGGCGCCGCGACGCAGGCGGCGTGCATCGCCGACCGCGCGGCGATGCTCACCTGCCAACCGTTCGTCGATCCGTCGGCGCACAAGATCCGCTGGTTCTGCGACAAAGCGGTGGGCGCCGGCGCCGGTGGCGCGTCCTGCACGGCGGGCAGCGAGTGCATGAGCGGCGTGTGCACGGTGGGCGGCGTCTGCCTGCAGACCTGCAACAGCGACGGTGACTGCCGCCTCGTGTCGCCGTCCTCCACCCAGACCTGCAAGTCGTTCTCGATCACCGTCGAGGGCGTCACCGTGACCCAGAAGGGCTGCGCCTGACCCGCAGCCCTAGTGCGTCTCGTCGAGCACGCGCTCGAGGTCGATCACCGACAGCGGCTTGGCCAGCACCGTCACCGCGCTCGCCTCGACCGCGCGGCGGCAGATCTCTTCGTCGCTGAACGCGGTCAACAGCACGGTGCGCACCGACGGATGGCGCTCGGCCACCACCTGCGTCAGCTCGACGCCGGTCATTCCCGGCATGCGCTCGTCCGAGATCAACAGCTCGATGCCCGGCGTCTCGTCGAGCAGCACCAGCGCCACGCCGGCGTCGGGCGCCTGCTCGACCTCGTAGCCGAGCTCGCCGAGCACGTCGGCGAGGAGCTCGCGCTCGTCGGGATCGTCGTCGACCACCATGACCCGCTTGCGCGCCGGCGCGCCGCTCGCCGGTGCCGGCGGCGGCAGGCCGAGCGCCTGCGCGACGCGCTCGACCGCGTCGTCGATCGGCTCGCCGGCCTCCACCGTCACGAGCTTCACGCCGCGCGCCTCGTCGCCGATCGGCTCGCGTAGGCGCGCGTCCTCGACGAAACGCGCCAGCTCCGCCGATCCGAGGATGCGCGGCCGCGACTTGTAGCGGTGGAACACCTCGCGCTCGGCCTCCTCGCGGGTGCAGCGCCATTCGACGAGCACGCACCGGCGCTCCTCGCCCGCCAGCTCGAGCAGCGCGGCGCGCTCGCCCTGCGTCGGCAGATCGCCGCCCACGAGCACGCTGCCCGGCTCCTCGATCGATTCGGCGATCTCGGCGACGGCGACGCGGGCTGAATCGGCGACATGACGCCGTGCGCCGCAGCGCTCGGCGAGCGCGCGCGCAAGTGACCAACGTCCCGGAAGTGGCGGTCCGGACAGCACGATCAGGGCGGAGGGCATCGGCGCGAAAAGGTAGGGCTGCGCGCGCGTCTGGCAGGCTCGCGCGGATACGTTACGCTAGGTGGGAAAGGAGGCGTCTTCCTGTCATCGCTCCTGTCGCCCCGGCGCTTCGGACTCTCGGCCCTTCGTCACCGTGACTTCGCCCTCCTGTTTTCCGGCACCATCGTCTCGCACTCGGGCGACCTCCTGCAGTCGATGGCGCAGTCGTGGCTGGTCTTTCAGCTCACCGGCTCCGCCGCCAAGCTCGGCCTCACCGGCTTCTGTCAGCTCATTCCGCGCCTGGTGCTCGGCGCCGTCGGCGGCGTGTTCGTCGATCGCTTCGATCGCCGCCGGCTCCTCCTGGTCACGCAGACCGCCGCGATGTTGCAGTCGATCCTCTTCTGGGCGCTCGTGGTCACGCACCGCATCACGTTCGGCGAGATCCTGGCGCTCACCGTCGTCCTCGGCGTCGCCGACACGCTCAACCTGACGGCGCGCCACGCGCTCATCCCCGCGCTCGTGCCGCCCGGCGAGCTGCAAGCGGGCGTGGCGCTCAACTCCGCCGGCATGAACCTGACGCAGGTGATCGGCCCGTCGCTCGGCGGTGTGCTGCTCGGCCTCGTCGGCGTCTCGGGCTGCCTGGCGCTCAACGCGGTCAGCTTCCTCGGCATCCTCGGCGCGCTCTTCGCCATGCACTGGCGGCCGCGCGCCGGCGATCGCATCCGCCGCCCGGTGCGCGACGAGCTCGCCGAAGGCATCGGCTACGTGCGCCGGCGCGAGGCGCTGTGGGTGCCGATCCTGATCGCCTACGGCGTGGCGGCGCTGGCGATGGCCTACACGCGCCTGCTTCCGGTGTTCGCCACCGACGTGTTGCACGCCGGTGTCCGCGAGTACGGTTGGCTCCTGGCCGCGCCGGGCGTCGGCGCGCTCGCCGCCTCGCTGGCGGTCGCCGCGCGCGGCCGCCGTCCGGGGGCGCGCCGCCGCCTCTACCTCGCGGTGGCCACGCTGGTCGTTGGTTTGTGCGTCTTTGCGACGTCGGCCGTGATCTGGCTCTCCCTGGCCGCGCTCGCCGTCGTCGGCGCCGCGCAGATGGTCTTTCGCACCACGGCGGTCGCCTCGATCCACGAAGCCGTCGAGGATTCGCACCGCGGCCGCGTGATCTCGATCTTCCTGCTCGACTACGGGCTGTGGTCGTTCGGCACCCTCTGGCTCGGCATTTTGTGCGACACGCACGGACCTGCCTTCGCCGTCCTCACCGGCGCGCTGTCATGTCTGGTTGTCACTGCCGGCATCGCCGTCGTCGCGCGCGTCCGCCGCGCCGGCGCGGTTTTGTCAGCGCGCTGACTGGCAGCATCCGCGGAACGCGCTACACCTAAGTTGGAGGTTGGTTTCACATGCGCGCTGCGGTCTGGTGCGCGGCAGTAGCGGTGGTGTTGCTCGTCGGTGGTGGGCGAGCGGTCGGGGTGCCGGTGCCGAAGTTCGGCGAGCCGTCCTGCGAGGAGAAGTGTCGCCTCGATTCGGAGCGCGACGCGGCCACTTGCGAGGCACGCTCGACGGCCGACGGCGCTCGAGCGCTGTGCATCGAGTCGGTGCACGCGCGGCGCGACGTCTGCTTGCGCATCTGCGACGACTGAGCGACGCTTGCCGGGTTGCGTCGAGCGCTCGCGCTGTCGCTGATCCTGGCCGTCACGGCGGCGCCGATGCGCGTCCGCGCCGACGAGTCGCTCGAGAAGCCCGAGGCCGACTTCCGCCATTTCAGCGACTACGCCTGGTTCGTGCTCGGCGCCGGCGCCGGCTTCGTCGGCCACGAGATGGGCCACATGATGATGGACGTCTTCTTCGGCAAGTCGGTCAGCTTCGTCGGCGTGTCGCTCGGGCCGATCCCGTTCTTCGCCATCCAGCCCTGTTGCAACCTGACGCCGCGCGAGAACTGGGTCATCGGCTCGGCCGGCTTCGTCGTCGGCGACGTGTCGTCGGAGCTGATCCTGCAGATCGCGCCGACCTTGCGCTCGCACCGGCACGCCTTCCTGAAGGGCGTGCTGATGTTCGACATCCTGCTCGCGGCCGGTTACGCGGTCACCGGCTTCGCCGGGATCGGGCCGCCGCAGTCGGACGTGAACACGATGGCGCGCGGCATCGGCGTCCCGGCCTGGCAGGTGGGCGTGATGCTGATGGTGCCGGCGGCGGTGGATATGTACCGCTACTTCGTCCCGCGCTCGGTGTGGGCGCCGTGGACGAGCATCAGCGGAAAGACGTTCTTGCTCGGAGTGGGGTTCGTGCTGTAGGCGCGCGGGGCGCGCTGATTACGAGTGCTGCGTGGCGCCCGCGGCGGCGGCGCCGGTCGTGTTGACGCGATCCTTCAGCTCCTTGCCCGGCTTGAAGCCCGGGGTCTTGCGCGCCGGGATCTGGATGGGCTCGCCGGTCTGCGGGTTGCGGCCAGTGCGGGCCGCCGACTCGCGGACGCTGAAGGTGCCGAAGCCACGCAGGTCGATCTTGTCACCGCGCGACAGGGCGTCCGCCATGAGCTCGAAGACGTCCTCCACGAGCTGCTGCACCTGCGCCTTCGGGGCGCCGGACTTGCCCGCAATCGCGTCGACCAGGTCGGCCTTCTTCATTTTCGCATCCCTCCCAGGGGTATGAGCGTCGAATGGTTGGAGACGGGCATCCTAAGTCCCGTATCCATTTCGGTCAACTGTCAAACTTCGAACAGTGTCTACCACCTTTCATCACGTGGATGAGTTACAAAGGCCGAGAAAGACCTATAAAAAAGTGACAAAACGTTTGGCCTCTGGCTTGCTCATCGCCAATACCCAAGGAGCCTAGCGAATGCATTCCGCGTATGTGCCGCTGTATCCCCTCTTCGCGCTGGCGGCGTACTTCATCATCGCTCTTGGTCTGTTTTCGTTGCGTGCGCGTTGGGTCGGGATCGCGGTCGACGCCGAAGTGGCGAGTCGCCCTGCGTCGAAGCTACTCGGCCGCTATCTGCGCCACTACATCATGTGGGTGCTCGGACCGTGGGAGCGCGCGCTCGTGCGCTGGCGGGTGTCGCCGAACGCGCTGACCTTCGCGTCGTTCCTGGTCGCCTGCGTCGCGGCGGTCTGCTTCGCGCTCGGCAACTTCGGCGCCGGCGGCTGGCTCTATCTGCTCACCGGCATCCTCGACATCCTCGATGGGCGCATCGCCCGCGCCACCGGCAAGGTGTCCAAGGGCGGCGCGTTCTTCGACAGCGTGATGGATCGCTACGCCGAGCTCGTGGTGTTCGGCGGCCTCGCGGTCTTCTACCGGCAGAGCTGGGCGATCTACGTGGCGCTGGCCGCGGGGCTCGGGTCGGTCATGGTCAGCTACACGCGCGCGCGCGGCGAAGCGCTCGGCGTGCAGGTCAACATCGGCACGATGCAGCGGCCGGAGCGGCTGTTCTACCTCGGTGTGATCAGCGGGCTGTCGCCGATCGTGGAGACGCTGTTCGGCCACGGCACGCTGCCGCCGTTCGTGCCGGTGGTGGTGGCGCTCGGCCTGCTCGCCGCGTCGGCGAACGTGACGGCGGTGCGGCGCATCTCGCACACGCTGGCGCGCCTCGATGGGCGCTCGCAGCCGCCGCGCATCGAGGCGGAGGCGCCGATCCTGCCGCTGGCGTCGAAGCGTCAGTCGCGCGCCGAGCGCGTCGCCAAGTAGTATCTTCTCCCCTTCATGTCCATTCTGGTCGCGCTGATCCTCGGCATCGTCGAGGGGCTCACCGAATACCTGCCGGTGTCGTCGACGGGGCATCTGATCCTCGCCGATCATTTCCTCGGCGGCGGCAACAGCGAGGCGGGCAAGTCGTTCGAGATCGTGATCCAGCTCGGCGCGATCCTGGCGGTGCTCGTCTACTACCGCGGCCTGTTGTGGCAGCGCGCGCGCGAATTGCCGTCGGGCAAGCCGGAGTCGACGCGGCTTCTGCTCGCGCTGATCGCGGGCTTCGTCCCGACGGCGGCGCTCGGGCTGCTGGCGCGCAAGGCGATCAAGGCGCACCTGTTCGGCGCGCGGCCGGTGGCGTACGCGCTGGCGATAGGCGGCGTCGTCATGATCGTGGTGGAGCTGGTGCGCGGGCGGAAGCCGGACGACGGCGAGAGCCACATCGAGGACGTGACGCCGATGCAGGGCTTTCTCGTCGGCGTCGGGCAGTGCGCGTCGCTGATCCCGGGGACGTCGCGCTCGATGGCCACGATCGTGACCGGGCAGCTCATCGGGCTGACGACGGCGACGGCGGCGGAGTTTTCGTTTCTGCTGGCGCTGCCGACGCTCGGCGCGGCGACGCTCTACGAGGCGTACAAATCGCGCCACGACCTGGCGACGCTCGGGTTCGCGCCGATGGCGGTGGGGATGGTGACGTCGTTCCTCGTGGCGTGGGCGGTGATCGCGGTGTTCATCTCGTATCTGAAGCGGCGCGGGCTCATGCCGTTCGGCATCTATCGCATCATCCTCGGCGCGGCTGTGCTCTGGCTCGTTCACTGACGGCGGCGTCGACGGCGTCGAGCAGCGCCTTTCGGCGCAGCGGTTTGTCGACGATGGCGTCGGCGCCTGCGGCGAGCACCCGCACGCGCGTGGCGGCGGCGCGCGAGCTGACGACGACGATGGGGATGGCGCCGAGCTCGGGCGAGCGGCGTACCCGCGCGATCAGCTCCCAGCCGTCGAGGCGCGGCATCTCGAGGTCGGTCACGAGCGCGTGGAACGGGCGATCTTGCAGGAGCTCCCAGGCGTCCCAGCCGTCGGGAACCGCGTCGGCGGCATAGCCGCCCTGCGAAAGGATCAGCAGCGCCGCCTCGCGGATGGCGCGCGAGTCGTCGACGACGAGGACGCGCGGCTGCGACTCGGCGCGCGCCGGGCGATCGTGGTGGACGCCGTGGCGCGCGATCTCGGCGAGCCGCTCGACGTCGAGGATGAGCTGGACCTTGCCGGCGCCGGAGATGGTCGCGCCGGCGTAGAGCGGCAGGTTGGCGAAGAGCGGGCCGAGGCTGCGCACCACGATCTCGCGCGGGCCGATCACCTTGTCGCACGTCGCGGCGAAGACGAAGTCGTCGCCGGAGTTGATGACGAGCGCCGAACGGCGCGCCGAGGCGCCGGGCGGCGGCGGCACGCCGAGGAGCGCGCCGAGGCGCACCAGCGGCAGCTTGAAGGTGCCGCGGCGCAGGCGCTCGACCTCGCCGAGCTCGACGTCGGCGGGGGTGACGTCGGCGATCTCGTCGACGCGCGCGGCGGGGATGGCGTAGACCTGGCCGCCGACCTTGAAGAGCAGCGCGTCCTGCACGACGGTGGTGAGCGGCAGGCGCACGGTGAACGAGGCGCCGTTGCCCGGCTGCGAGGTGACGCTGACGGTGCCGTGCAGGCGGGCGAGCGCGTCGCGCACGGCGTCGAGGCCGACGCCACGGCCGGCGACGTCGTCGGCGGCGACGCGGGTGGAGACGCCGGGCTCGAACAGCGCGGCGAACAGCGAGGCTTCGTCGAGCGTGGCGGCGGCTTCGGCGTCGACGCGGCCGGCGGCGACGAGGGCGGCGCGCACGCCGGCGAGGTTGATGCCGGCGCCGTCGTCGGCGACCACGATCTCGACGGCGTCGCCGGCGGTGCGCGCGTTCAGCGTCACGATCCCGGCGCGCGGTTTGCCGAGCGCGGCGCGCACTGCGGGCGGCTCGACGCCGTGGGCGACGGCGTTGCGCAAAAGGTGCAGGAGCGGCTCGGCGATACGCTCGATGAGCGACTTGTCGATCTCGGTCTCTTCGCCGGTGAGCGCGAGGGTGACCTCCTTGCCCTCTTTGCGCGCGAGCTCGCGGATCGGCTGCGAGAGGCGCGCGAAGAGGCGGCCGATCTCGACGCGGCGCACGCGGCGGATGCGATCCTGCAGCGTGGCCGAGGTGCGGCGCAGCCCCTCGACGTCGTCGCCGAGCGAGGAGGTGAGCTTCAAGATCTCGGTGTCGCCGATCATGCGCGCGCGCGCTTCGAGATCCTGCAGTCGGCGTTGCAGGCGCGTGCGGTCGAACACCAGCTCGGAGGCGGCGTCCATGAGCTCGTCGATGCGCTCGACCTCGACGCGGACCGTCTGCTCCTGGCCGGGGACGGGGCGCTCGACGGCGCGGCGATCGTGCGGCGGCGTCGTGAGCGGCGGCGGTGTGGGCGTCGCTGTTCGCCCGTCGCGGGTCATCGGCAGCGCGGGCCATCCCTGCGCCGGGCTCACCGGTTGGCGTGGGCGCAGGGCGGCGCGGGCGCCTTCGACGAGCGTGGCCAATTCGGCGAGCGCGGCCTCGAGCGCCGGCAGGGCGGCGTCGGTGGTGGTGGGCGCGGCGCGCAGCGCGATGAGGCGATCCTCGAAGGCGTGCGCGGCGCGCGCGATCTCCGGGAGCTCGACGGAGCCGGCGGAGCCCTTGATGGTGTGCAGCGTGCGCAACAGCGCCGTGACCATCTCGCCTTCGCCCGAGCGCGAGCGCATCTGCGAAAGCTGATCGCGGGCGGCGTCGAGGTGCTCGTCGGCTTCGTCGAGGAAGAAGGCGCGCAGCGAGCGCAGCTCGTCGTCGTCCCACTCGCTCACCGCGCTTCGCTCCGTGAGCAAACGGTCGATGCGCGGGCCCTACGGGCCACGCTCACGTTCGCTCGCTGTCGCTCGGTCACGGAGCTTCGCTCCGTGAGCAAACGGTCGATGCTCGTCATCGGTAGGTCCGCGCGAACAGGCCGGGCACGTCGAGCGGCTCGGCGCCGGCCGGCGGCTCGTCGGGCGGGCAGAGGCGCGCGAACACCAGCGCCGCGCGCGTCTCGCCGTACTCGAGCACGAGCAGCGGATCGTCGGGCTGCACCGCGCGCGGCGGCTCGACCACGTCGAGCACGGGCAGGATCTGTCCGCGCAGCTGCGTGACGCCGGCGATGGGCGGGCGCGACAACGGCACCGGCGTGACCCAGCCCGCGGCGGCGACCTCGCGCGCATACGTCGTCGGCACCGCGAGCTTGCGCCCACCGACGTCGACGACGAGCGCGTCGCGCGCCATCAGATCATCACACCGCGACGGGCGCGACCCGGCGGCGGATCACCTTGATGCTGAGTAGGCGGAACAGCATCTTGGACACGTCGAAGCTGGCCATGCGCGACTGGCGCACGATGTCCTTGACGGTGTTCTTGCCGTTGACCAGCTCGAGCACCGCCAGCTCTTCACGCGTCAGGCGCGCCTTGCCGACGTTCTGCACCGCCTCTTCGTTGCGCAGGAACACGGCGTCGAAGTCGTCGATCTCGCGCTCGATGAGGTGCCACTCGTCGACGCGGCGAAAGCCTTCCATCAAGATCCCGTCGACGTCGAGCCCGAGCGCGGCGTCGGTGGCGAGCGGCGGCAGCTCGCGCGTTGTGCTGAAGGCGAACTTGCCCGAGGGCCAACGCAACAGCTCGAACACGCGCTCCTGCGTCTGGCGCACCAGCGCCTCTTTGACCTCGCCGGGGTTGACGTAGTTCATCTTCACCAGCTGCGCGCCGATCGGCTTGCCGGTGCGACTCTGCGGCTGGCGCCCCTCGAGGAACAAGTCGAGATCCTGGCGCGACATCGTGGAGGCCTCGACGAGATAACGGCCGAGCAGGAACTCCTCGCCGAGCCCATGCGCGAGCGCCAGCTCGATGCGGCCCTGCTTGAAGCAGACGTCGACGCCGGCGCCGTCGGCGCGCGTGACCGTCAGGATGCCCCACTGCCGTTGCGCGGCGAGCAGGCCGAGCACCTCGGCGAGCGGGATCGCGCGCAGGTTGCCTTGCAGCGCCGGGCCGGACTCGCCGGCCGAGGCCATCGCGTCGACGGCGGGCGCCGGCGAGCGCAAGGTCGGGATCGGCTCGCGCCCGTCGAAGGTCTTTTCGCCGACCTCGGCGGGCACCTTCTTCGGATACTTCTCGATCGTGTGCTGCACGACCGCGGTGATCGCCTCGGGCGAAAACGGCTTGGTGATGTAGTCGACGATGCCCATCACCTTGACGAAGCGCTCGCCGACCTGATCGCCCTTGGCGCTCATCAGCACCACCGGGATGTCCTTGAGCGCCTCCGACTCGGCGAGGGCGCGACAGACCTGATAGCCGTTCATCTTCGGCATCACGAAGTCGAGCAGGATCAGATCGGGGCGCTCGCGCTCGGCGTTCGCGATGCCGTCCTCGCCGTCTCCGGCCGTCGCGACGGTGAATCCGGCCTTGGTGAGCACGAGCTGGACGACCTTTAGGATCGTCGGACTATCGTCGATGACGAGTACCAGCTCGCCGGCCACGCGCGCAGCCTAACATAATCTACAGAAGATGAAACAAGCGCGGTCGGGTGCTAGGCTTGATGGGCCGTGGCCGACCCATTTCCTCGGAATTTCGGGCGTTACACGCTGATCGCCAACCTGGCGCAGGGCGGCATGGGCGCCCTCTACCTCGCCTGCCAGGGCGAGCACGGGATGGAGAAGCTGTGCGTCATCAAGACCGTGCTGCCCGGCCTGGCCGACAACGAGTACGTCGCGCGCTTTCGTGACGAGGCCAAGGTCGTGGTCAAGCTGTCGCACGGCAACCTGGTGCCGGTGTTCGACGCGGGCATGGCCGGCGGGCTCGGCGGCGTCGAGATGTACCTGGCGATGGAGCACGTCGACGGCAAGGATCTGCGCGCCGTCTGGAACCGCTGCGCGAAGAAGGGGATCGCCTTTCCCGTCGACGTGGCGGTGTTCATCGCGGCCAACTTGTGCCGCGGCCTGCAGCACGCGCATTCGTTCTCGTCGCTGAAGCTGGTGCATCGCGACGTGTCGCCGCCCAACGTGCTGCTCTCGTTCTTCGGCGAGGTCAAGCTCACCGACTTCGGGCTGGCGTCGTCGACGCTGAAGACGGAGAAGACGGCGCCCGGCGTGGTCTACGGCAAGGTCAGCTACATGTCGCCGGAGCAGGCGCGCGGCGAGGTGCTCGACGGGCGGACCGATCTGTACGCGGTCGGGATCATCCTGTGGGAGCTCCTGACCGGGCGTCAGCTCTTTCCGCAGTCGGAGACCAAGCTGATCGAGCGCGTGCGCGATCCCAACGTCGAGGCGCCGTCGACGTACGCGCCGCGCGTGCCGCCGGCGCTCGACGCCATCGTCATGAAGGCGCTGGCCAAGGACAAGACGCTGCGCTTCGCCGATTGCGAGGCGTTCCGCGCGGCGCTCGCCGGATTTCTGGCGCAGACGGCGCCGACCACCGATTCGTCGCGCGTCGCCGGATTTCTCCAGCAGCTGTTCGAGGGCGAGATCGAGGACGACCGCACGGTGCGGACGCGCATGCTCGAGGACGCGAGCAAGTGGGCCGCCGAGCACGCCGCCAAGCCGAAGGTGGGCGCGCCGCAGAACGTGTCGCAGCCGGAGACGGTATCGCTGCACGCCGAGCGCGCGCGCGAAGCCAAGCCGACGGTGGCCAATGGGGCCGCGGCGCAGGCGCCGTCGTCGGACGGGATCGTCGGCACGTTCATCGACGCCAAGTACCTCATCAAGCGGCTCATCGGCGAAGGCGGCATGGGCCTCGTGTACGAGGCCGAGCACGTCGAGATCGGGCGGCGCGTGGCGGTCAAGGTGCTGCACGCGATGTACACGCGGCAGACCGAGGTGGTGGCGCGCTTCCGCTCGGAGGCGCGCGCGGCGACGCGCATCGGCCATCCACACATCATCGACGTGTTCGATTCGGGCACGACGGTGGAGGGCGCGGTCTACTTCGTCATGGAGTACCTCCAGGGGCGCGATCTGTCGCAGCTCGTCGAGGAGGTGGGGCCGCTGCCGGCGGCGCGCTCGATCGCCATCGCGCGCGAGATCTGCCAGGCGCTGATGGCGGCGCACAAGGCGGGCATCCTGCATCGCGATCTGAAGCCGGAGAACGTGTTCCTCGTCGATCGCGACGGAAATCGTGATTTCGTGAAGGTGCTCGACTTCGGCATCGCCAAGACGATGGAGGCGGTGACTGAGCGCGTCGGGCGGCTGACCAACCCGGGCGTGGCGATGGGGACGCCGGAGTACATGGCGCCGGAGCAGGCGGCGGGGCTGCCCGTCGACGCGCGCGCGGACGTGTACGCGATCGGCGCCATCTTGTACGAGATGATGAGTGGGCGGCCGCCGCACGAGGGCGCGCACATCATGGAGGTGCTGACGCGCAAGGCGACGGTGGCGCCGACGCCGCTCGGGGTGCTGCGGCCCGACGTGCCGCGCGATCTCGAGTCGCTGATCATGCGCACGCTGGCGATCTCGCCCGATCTGCGGCCGCAGTCGATGGAGGCGATGGCGCAGGAGCTGGGCAAGCTCTCGGGCGCGGCGCCGGCGCAAGAGCAGCCGCTCGTGTTCACCGATCGCGTGCCGCGCAACAAGACGCCCTACGTGGCGGCGGGCCTGGTGGCGATGGTGGCGGTGGTCGGCGTGACCTGGTGGGCGGTGACGAAGATGGGGCCGACGCCGCTCAGGCAGCAGCAGCCGATCGCGGCGGCGGCGGGCGCGCCGTCGATGGCAGCGGCGACGGGAGCGGGCGGCAACGGGCCGAGCGCGCTGCCGAAGCCGGATGCGCCGGCGACGACGGCGGCGGCGCCGAGCGGCGAGCCGACGGTGTTCGCGCCGACGACGATCGAGCGCAGCGAGCCGTCGAAGGTGATCACCGTCGAGAGGCCGGTGGTGCTCAAGCCGGCGGTCCCCGGGATCAAGTCGAGCGCGCCGCCGCCCAATCCGGCGCTGGCGCTGGCCGAGGCCAAGCGCATGCTCGGCAAGGCGCACGAGGCGGTGATCGACGAGCGCTACGCCGAGGCCGAGGACATCTACAACCACGTGCGCGCGACCGGGCTCGAGCGCGGGCCGGCGCTGACGGGGCTGGCGCAGGTGGCGTTCCAGCGCGGGCAGTATCCCGAGGCGGTGCGGTTGGCCGAGCGCGCGGTCGAGTCGTCGGGCGGCGTGGAGGCGAAGATGGTGCTCGGCAACAGCTACTTCAAGCTCGGCAAGTACGACGACGCGATCGCGCAGTATCGGTCGGTGTTGCAGGCCGACGCGGGGCACCGCGAGGCGCGCGCGAACCTGGCGGCGGCCGAGAAGCGCAAGGGCGGCTAGCGTCCCGAATCAGCGCTTCGGGCGCTCACTGGCGGACGAGCCAGCGCAGGCGATCGAGCGTGCCGAGGTGGTGCACGACGACGCCGGCGCAAAAGGGCGCGCAGGCGAGCCAGTGGTGGTCGTGCGCGAGCAGCACCGCGGCGCCGGCGAGCACGAAGAGCTCGAGCGCGAGGCGCAAGGGACCGGGCGTGGGCACGGGCGCGCGGCCCGAGCGCGTCGGATCGTCGCGCACCGCGAACGTGCCCCACAGCGCGGCGAGCGCGATCGGCACCGCGAGCGCGAGCGCGAGCTCGGCGGCGCCCGCGGCCCAGCGACGGGCGGCGAAGCCCCAGGCGACGAGCGCGCCGATCTCGAGCGCGAAGCGCAGGGCGAGCTGCCAGCCGGGAAGCTTCACGCGCGAATCTACTTCGGGAGCGTGAGGTTGGGGATGCGGCCGTTGGCGTTGGCGCCGTCGCTGTTGGGGACGTAGAGCGAGCCGCCCGTCGAGGTGCCGTTGGCGGTCAGGCGCAGGACGAGCGTGTCGCCCTTCTTGGCGGCGACCGCGGCGCCGGCCGCGTCTTCTTCGTAGGCGACGGCGTCGAAGCCGCTCGCCGGCGGATCGAAGTGGTGCGTCCAGGTAGCGACCGGATGATCGCCGCCGGCGTCGCGCCACAGGACGTCGAAGGTCATGTCGACGGGATCGAAGACGATGCCGTCGCCGACGAGGTGCCAGCTGCCGGCGGTGATCGGTCCGGCGAGGGTGAACGAGGCTTCGTAGGACCCACCGGGTCCCAGGCCGGGCGCTCAAAACGGGTTGGGCATGACCGGCGCGAGCTTGACGTGGAGCTCGTCGCCGTTTTCGGCGAGCCACAGGACCGGCGGATTGCCGCCGTTGCCGCCGCCGCTGTTGCCGCCGCAGGACCCGAGCATGGTGGCCGCGAGCGTTCCCATCATTAATAGAGCGGCGGTGCGGATCATGGTGTCGGCTCCAGCTTGACGAAGAAGTGTGCAGGCAGCCCGAGCGGCAGCTCGGTCGCGCGCAGGCCGGCGCGCGCGGCGGCGGCCAGAAGCGGCGCACGATAGGGCATGCGGTTCGACACCGCGATGAAGCCGCCCGGCGCGAGCGCGCGGGCAAGGCGCGCCAGGTAGCCGGCGCGATCGGGGAGATACTGATCGACCTCGGCGACGAGGATGCGATCGTAGGCGCCGCGCTCGAGGCCGGGATCGTCGGCGCGCACGACGCGCGTCTCGATCGCCGGCGCCGGCGCGATGGCGGCGAGCGCGCGGCCGTCGATGTCGGTGGCGACGACGTGCCCGCGCGCCCCGACGGCGGCGGCGATGCGCGTGGTCAGAAAGCCGCGTCCGGCGCCGACGTCGGCGACGCGCATGCCGGGCGCGAGCGCCAGGCCGGCGATCACCTTTTGCGGCTGCCGGTACTGCTCGTATTGCGCGGCCTCGCGGTCGACGCCGGCGCGCGCCGGCCGGCCGCAACCGGCGGCACCCATCAGCGATGCGCACGCGAGCGTCATGAACAGGCCCGACCGCACCCGGCTATCGTAGCACCGTCCCGGCGCGACGCATGTTGACCCCCCTTGCGTGCGCGGCGTATCGTCGAGCACATGCGCACCATGCTCGGGGGGGTAGCCGTGTGCGTCGTGGCCGTGGGTCTCGCCGGCAGCGCCGCGGCCAGGCCGACGCGTCCCAAGCTGGCGGCGCTCATCCTCAAGACCGGCAGCGTCGACGAAGAGCTCGCCGACAACCTGACCGAGGTGCTCATCTCGCGCCTGGCCCGTCGCGGCGATCACGAGATCGCGGGCAAGGAGGAGCTCAAGACCAAGCTCGGCGTCGACGATCGCGCCGCCGCCGACTGCATGTCGAATCCCGGCTGCCTCGGCCGCGTCGGCACCGAGCTCGGCGTGACGATGATGGTGGTCGGCACGCTCGGCAAGCGCGGCGACGACTACGCGTACAACCTGAATCTCATCGACATCGAGACCGGCAAGGTCGAAAACCGCGTCTTCGAGCTCGTCGCCTTGGGCAAGGGGCAGCCGCTCGACCCTTTGATCAAGGCGGTGCAGTCGACCGCCGACAAGCTGCTCGAGCCCAAGATCGAGCCGGGCGCGGTGCGCGTGACGTCGGAGACGCGCGGCGCCATGGTCTACCTCGACGAAGCGTTCATGGGCTCGACGCCGGTGCGCCGCGACGGCGTGGAGCCGGGCGCGCACCAGCTGCGCGTCGAGAAGGAAGGGCACGTCGGCTGGGCCAAGGAGATCGAGGTGCCGGCGGCGGCGACGCTCGAGGTCAAGGTGCCGCTGGCGGCGCTGGCCAAGCGGCGCACCTGGCCGGCGCCGGCGGCGGCGACGATGGCGGTGCTCGCCGGCCTGTCGGGCGTCGTCGGCATCGTGCTCGACGCGCTCGCGCTGCAGGGCACGACCGCGGCCACCCGCGTCGGCGCGCTCGACGACGCGCAGAAGCGCTACGTCGAGGGGCTCGCCGGTGACGTGTTCCTCGGCGCCGCGGCCGGTCTGGCGCTGACCGCGGCGGTGATCGTGCTCGTCTATCGTCAGGACATCTTCGGCGGCACGCACGAGGACCACCCGGCGGAGAAGAAGCGCGCGCAGGTGCGGCCCTACGGCCTCGCCGGCCTCGAGGTGCGCTGGTGAAGGCGCGCATCCCGCGCGGGCTCGGCCTGTCGGCGATCGCGCTGGCGTTCCTCGCCGGCGTGATGGCGTCGCACGGCTGTCTCGACGATCGCAAGAAGGTGGCGGCCGAGATCTTCTCGTGCAATCCGTCGTCGCGCACCGCCGACGCCGACTGCGGCAAGGGCTTCATGTGCTACTCGGCGGCGCAGGCGGTGGGCGGATCGATCTGCGTGCCGACGTGCGATCCGAACGATCCGACGACGTGCAAGGGCGGCGCGTGCACGCAGTCGGGCGCGTGCCTCACGCGCTGCACGGTGCCGAAGAACGCCGGCGACGTGGACGAGTGCCCGGCGCCGCTCGTGTGCGGGCGCCTCACCGATTCGCCGCTCGAGGCCGCCGCCGGCCCCGACGGCGTGTGCCTGCCGCTCAACGCGCTGTGCGCCAAGAACAAGGACTGCGACTCGGCGGTGTTCACCGAGTGCGCATCGAACGTCACCGGCGCGACGCAGGGCAATGGGCTCTTGACGTCGGCCAACGTGTGCGTGCAGGGGCAGTGCAACAGCCGCAACATCGCCTGCGAGCCGGGCTCGGCCTGCATCGCCAAGGTGCTGCCCAACACCATCCCGGCGCCCGACGTCTGCTCGCCGATCTGCACGCCGGTGCGCGATCGCCAGGACGGCAAGCCGTTCAACGAGTGCCTGCCCGGGTACACCTGTCTGTCGGACGCGTTTCCACAGACCGACGCGCCGGCGTGCGCGCCCGGCTTTCCCGGCTGGATGTGCGTCGACAACCTCGGCTGCACCGCCGGCGGCTGCTACGACTGGGGCGACATCTCGCCCAAGTTCAAAGGGTTCGATACCTGCGCGCCGCCGTGCAAGAGCGACGACGACTGCGTGCCCTACGATCGCGGCGGCAATCCGGTGTTCCTGACGCACAACACCTGTCACGACGGCGTCTGCAAGAACTTCAGCAGCATCTTCTTCCCGCTCACCTGCTTGAGCGCCGAGAACGGCTGCGGGCTCGACACCGAAGCCAAGTGCATCGCGCCGCAGAACGACATGGGCATGGTGCCGCAGATGGGCCTCGGCGCCTTCGGCGGCGCGGCGGCGGTGTGCGTGCACGGCTGCTCGGCGCCGTCGGATTGCGACACGCTGTCGGGGATCCTGCACATGCCGATGACGTGCGGCACGATCAACAGCTTCACCGCGTGCGTGCCGATGATCCCCGACGTCATCAATTGCACGACGTCGGCGGAGTGCTATGGAGATCTGACGTGCGAGGGGCCGGCGGGCAAGGCAGTGTGCACCAAGGTCTGCGCCAATGACGGCGACTGCGCGACCGATCCGGCGCTCGGCACCAACTTCTATTGCTCGGGTGTGTGCGTGCCCAAGGTGGCCGCGGGCAACACGGCGCCGATGACGGGCGCGTGCCTGAGCGGCAACGGCGTGCCCGATCCGGCCGGCGCCGGCATCAAGTGCGTGAGCCCGACCGGTTGGGCGTGCACGCAAGACGATCAGTGCCAGAACGGACAGTGCAGCCTGCTCCCCGGAACAAATCCGCAGTTCGGCCGCTGCAACTAGCCGTGCGGTCGCGGTGGCGGCGGTGGGGACGGCGCGTCGGCTGGAGCGTCGTGGTTGTCGTGGCGATGATCGTCTCCGCGCTGGTGGTGGTGCTGCGCTCGCTCGACCGGCCGTGGCTGAAGCGTCACCTGGTGGCGATGGCCCGGCAGAATACGGGGCTCGACGTCGATTGGACGGCGACGCACGTGTCGATCTTCTCGGGGCTGCGGATCGATCGGCTGACGGTGATGACGCCGCCGGCGCTGCGCGCGGTGACGCCGGAGCTGGTGCGCGTCGACGGCCTCACGGTGACCTGGACGGCGCGATCGCTGGTGGCGGGGACGCCGCGCTTCGGGGCGCTGCGCGCCGAGTCGGTGGCGCTGACGCTGGTGCGCGACGCGGCGGGGCGCACGTCGTTGACCACGATCGAGCCGCACGGCGACGGCAAGCCCGCGCCCCCCGAACAACGATCGACTCCGCCGTCGAAGCAGGCGGCCGACGCGCTCGCCGGGCCGCCGCCGGTGGGGCGCATCGACGTGGAGCACGCGACGGTGACGGTGCTGGCGCAGTCGGCGGGGGCGCCGCGCGAGCGGCTGCGCGTCGACGGGATCGCGCTGCACGCGACGCTGAAGCAGGCGGGGCGGGCGTTCGCGCTCGCCGCCGAGCTGGGGACGCCGGAGGCGCCGCTGGTCCTCACGATCGATCGCACGCGTGACGGCGCGGCGGCGGGCGAGGCGCGCGCGCGGCTGGCGGCGCAGCTCGCGGCGTCGCCCGCGGAGGCGACGGCGAAGATCGATCTCGAGGTGCTGTCGCAGACGCTGGCGCCGGAGACGAAGGTCAAGGAGGTGGCGCACCTCGAGGCCGACGCGCGGTTCGGCGACGGGCGCGTGCACGTGACGGTGCACAAGACGCGCGTCGGCGACGGCGCGGCCACGACGGAGGCGGAGCTCGAGCTGCCCGACGGCGGGGCGCCGCGCGTGGTGCACGCCGAGGGGACGATCGATCTGCCGCGCGTGCTGGCGCTGCTGCCGTCGTCGCTGGTGCCGGTCGAGGCCGAGCGCGCGCACCTCACCTATCGCGTCGACGGGCTGCGCGCCAGCGTCGAGGGCGAGCTCGGGCGCGTGCGCGTGCTCGGCGCCAGGGGGAACATCGTCGCCGATGGGGGCAAGCTGTCGATCACGGCGCGGCCCGAGGGCGGCGCGACGGTGGTGCACGCGGTGCTGCCGCTCGAGTCGCTGTCGCTGCCGGGCGTGGCGGCGGAGAAGCTGCACGCGACCGTCGACGGACGGCTCGCGGCCGACGGCGCCCTCAGCGGCGACGCGCGGGTCAAGCTCGGCGCGGTGCGGGCGAGCGGCAAGACGCGGGCCAGCATCAGCGACGGCGAGCTCGTGGTGCACGCCGAGTCGCTGCGCGTCGATCCGGCGACGCCGCTCCGAACGACCGGCGACGTGAAGGTCGAGCTGGGCGCCGCCAGCGTCGACGCGGTCGCGGGGACCACGCACGTCGTCGCCGACGGGGTCGACGTCGCGGCGCGCGCCGCGCCCAACGGCAAGCCGCCGTATTCGCTGTCGCTGCTGGCGCCGATCGCGCGGCTGCGCGTCAGCGAGGGGCGCGGCAAGCCGCTCGTCGACGCGCCGGTGCGGCTCTCGGTGATGGCCGCCGATCTGCGTCCCGATCTGACGAAGCCCAGGCGCTCGGGCGGCGTGGCCACCATCGAGCTCACGCTCGGCGCGCTCCACGCCACCGTCGACGCGACCAAGTGGGCCGAGGCCGTCGACTACAAGCTGCGCGCCGACGCCGGCTCGCTGGCGCTGATCGCGCCGCTGGTCGCGCACGACAAGTGGCAGGCGCCCTGGGACAAGATGTCGCTCACCGTCGCATCCGAAGGGCGCGTCGAGCGCTTCAGCGCGCCTTCCCTGCGCGAGCACACGACGCTGGCGCTTCAGCACGCCGCCTGGAAGGGGCCGAACGGCAGCGTCGCCGCCGATCGGCTCGAGCTGGAGGCGACCTCGAACGGCAACGCGGTCAAGCACGAGCTCTCGGCCACCATCCGCACGCGCGCGCTCCGCGTCGACGGCGCCTCCCAGGGCGACGCCGCTCTCGACGCCAAGGTGCGCTTCGATGCGCGCGCGCCGTCGGCACACGTGGTCGTCGCCACCGTCGGGGACGCCGGGCCCAAGCTGAAGCTCGACGCCGCCCTCGGCTTCGTCCGCGCGCGCCGCGCCGTCACCTGGGACGTCGACGCCGCCGTGTCGCGGCTGTCGTCGCTGGCGCCGCTCACGCAGGGCGGCCTGTCGGGCTTCGACTTCGACAACCTCGCGGTCGCGCTCAAGGGCGCCGGCTCGTTCACCGGCCTCGTGCGCGACGTCGACGGCAAGGGCAGGGTGCGCGTCGAGCCCGATCCGCTGCGCACGCTCGCCGCCGACGGCGGCTTCGATCTCGCTGTCGACGCGCTCGACTGGTCGCGCGGCGATCGCGAGCTCGGCGTGCCGCACGCGCGCTGGAGCGCCAAGCTGTCGACGGAGGGCACGGTGCGCAAGGTGCACGGCCTGCTCACCGTCGACTCGCTCGAGCTCGACTTCGGCGATCACGAGCTCGTCTTCCGCGATCTGCGCGACGACATCGAAGCCTCGATCGACGGCGATCTGCGCGCCGGCATCGCCGCGCTCGATCATCGCCTGGCGGTCAAGAAGATCTCGCAGGACTTCGCCGCGCCCTATCGCCTCGGCGACGTCACGCTGAACGTGCGCGCCAACCGCGACGCCGACGGCGTGGTGCACATCGCCGAGATCTCGCTCGGCAACCGCGCCGGCGGCTCGACGCTCACCATGCGCGGCGGCCTCGACGCCGGCCGCGAGCGGCGCAGCCTCGCCCTGCGCGGCGAGCTCAAGCAGGATCTGTCGCGCTTGTGGGCCGTGCCGCAACAGCTGCAGGGGCGCGGCACCGCCTCGGTGCAGCTGCGTCTGTCGAGCGGCAACCTGCGCACCTACCACGTGCTCGCCGCGGTGCGCGTGGCCGGCGCCACCGTGGAGCTGCCCAAGTCGAACATCAAGATCGAGTCGATGGACGGCGAGATCCCGCTCACCGCCGATCTGGTCGCCGACGCCGACGGGATGCACCTTCTGCACTCGACCGACATCAACGCCTATTCGGAGCTGCGCTTCGCCGATCAGCACCCGCTCCTCAGCCGGCCGAGCTTCTTGTCGATCGCCAAGATCACGACGCCGTTCATCAGCATCGCGCCGCTCGCCGGCAACCTGCGCGTCGACGACAACATCATCTCGCTCAATCAGCTCGAGATCGGCGTGCGCGGCGGGCGCGTCACCGGGCAGTGCATCGTCGACTGGCGCGGCGGCAGTGACGCCAAGGTGCAGATGCGCGTGCGCGCCAGCGACGTGAAGTCGTCGCACGGCGAGCCGTTCGACGGCAACGCCGCCATCGACCTCTCGACCAAGGATCGCAGCGTCGACGGGCGCGCCGAGATCCTGCGCATCGGAAAGCGCCACCTCTACGATCTGCTCGATCTCGACGATCCGCACCACGCGGACGCGGCCATCAACCGCGTGCGGCGCGCGCTCGCGCTCGGCTACCCCGATCACGTGCGCTTGACCTTCAAGCACGGGTTCGCCGACGCGCGCATCGCCTTCGGCGGACTGGCGCGGCTCATCCGCGTCGACGACATCCGCGGCATTCCCATGGGCCCCTTGATCGATCGGATCCTGTCGCCGCTGAAGCATCGGGAGGAGGACGAAGAGTAATGCTCCGCAAGGTCGCCATCTCATCTGTCGTGGTCTGCCTCGCCGTTGGCGCGGCCGGTTGCATCAAGGCGCCCGAGATCGTGCTCGTCGATCGCGCCACCGCGCTCGAGCAGCAGGCGGCCGGATCGTACTCGGAGATCGAGAAGAAGCTGGCGCGCGCGACCATGGCGCCGCGGCCGGCGCCGCTCACGCCCGAGCAACTGGAGACGCTCGGCATGGCCACGCCCACGCTCGTCGACGACACCGAGCGCACCGACGCCGATCGTGTCGACGCGCTGTTGCAACAGCACTGCGTGGGCGAGGCCAAAGATGGGCTCGTCGTCGATACGCACGACGCGTGCAAGGGCGCGGCCGATCGCGCCCAGGCGGCGCTGCTCATCGATCGCACCAACAACGCGCGCCAGCAGCTGTGGCGCTGGATGAAGGAGCGCGCGCCCGATCCGAAGGCGCACACGCTCGATGACGTGCGCAAGAGCTGGCACGTGCAGCACGCGCGCGGCGTCGTCTGCGGCGGCTGGATGCAGAAGGACGACGGCGGCTGGGAGGAGAAGAAGTGCTGAGGCGCGGCCTCATCGTCGCGCGCGCGCAGGTTCTCGCGCTCGTCGCGCTGGTTGGCGCGGCCATCTTCGTGGCGGCGGACGCGCGCGCCCAGGGCGATGACGACGTCGTGCAGCGCCCCGAGCGCATGACCGCCGGCGTCTCCGATCAGCTGCTCGGCCAGCTCGCGCCCGACGGCAAGACGCTCTACTTCGTCTCCAACCGCAACACCACCAACGAGCTCTACCGCCAGAACGTGACGACGCCGGGCTCCAAGCTCGTCTTCGACGAAGGCGCCGACGTCACCTGGCCGCGCATCAGCCCCGACGGCAAGCGCATCTTGTACATCTCGTTTCGCGACGACGCCGCCGGCCGCCTGTGCGTGCGCGATCTGCCCGACAAGCACCGCCGCTGCCTCGCCGGCGACGGCAGCGCGGTGCAGGCGCACTGGATCGACGGCGCGCACCTCGCGCTCGTCAGCCGCGACTCGGCGATCGGCGACCTGCGGCTCGAAGCCGTCGACGTCGGCCGCAAGCTCTCGGCGCGCACCATCGCGCAGCGCAACCTGACCAGCCCGGCGGTCTCGCCCGACGGGCGCTGGGTGGTCTACGTGCCGGTCACGCGCTACGTCGAGAGCGTGGGGCCGGCCTTCGCCGCGCGCGCCGCCGTGCGGCTCGAGGCGATGCGGCTCGATCGTCCGAGCGATCCGCCGCTGCCGCTGCCGCTCGATCTGCCCGGCTTGAGCGCGCAGCCCGCCTTCAGCGTCGACGGCAAGTGGCTCTACGTCACCCAGTTCCTCGACGACACCAACGGCGACGGTGCCATCGACGCCGCCGATCACGGCGTGCTCTTCCGCGTGCCCTTCGAGTCGGCGCGGGACGACGCCCCCACGCGCGCCGCCGCCGCCTGGCCGCAGCAGCTCACCGAGTCGACGTGGAACTGCCAGTATCCGTCGCCGTCGGCGTCGCTGCTCGTCACCACCTGCTCGCGCCGCGCCGGCGGCACGCTCGATGTCTACAGCTTGCCGCTCGACGGGCAGGTGCCGATCGATTGGAGCGTGGAGCGGCTCGGGCTCGAGGTCGGCATGAGCGCGCGCCGCTCCGAGCAGACGCTGCTCTATCGCCACCTGTTGTCGTTGACCAGGGATGGGACCGAGCGGCGCCAGCTCATGATGCGCCTGCTCCGGCTGCACCTCGCCAACGACGAGTTCGACGCCGCGGACTTCTACGCCAAGAAGATCAAGGCCCACCCCGACAAGGCGACGGCGGGCGTGGCCACGGCGCTGCGCGTCCTCGTCGAGCATCGCCGCGCCATGCGCGCCCGCGAGCGCGGCCGCATGTCGGCGGAGTTCGTCGCCGAGTCGCGCGCGCGCTTCGCCGAGCTCGAGGCGGGCAAGACCAAAGCGCCGGCAGCGCTGGCGCTCAAGCACATCGTGCGCAGCGAGATCGCCGACTCGCTCGGCGACAAGGACGGCGCCCGAAAAGAGCTCGAGGCGGTCACGCTGCCCGAGGTGACGCTGCCGTCGGTGCTCGAGGCCTACTACGAGCGCGCCGACGCGCTCTATCGCCAGCTCGGTGATTCCGCCGCGCTCTTCACGGCGTCGCGCGCGCTCTCCGAGCATCCGTCGCTGCCGGTCGAGGCGCGCCTGAAGTACGCGCGCGCCGCCGTGCGCGCGGTGGTGCGCGGGCTGCCCTACGACGAGGCCGACGCGGCGCTCGCCAAGATAGACGCGCCGCCCGACAGCGAGCTCGCCTTCGCCGGCGAGCTCATGCACGCGGTCAACGCCATCCGCGTCGAGGAGCCGCCCAAGAGCCTGCGCGCCGCGCTGGTCGCGCTCTACAAGAAGCAGACACGCCACGATCGCCAGCGCGCCGTCATGCTCGACGCCGTGCAGCGCGCGTCGCGCCTCGAGTCGGAGAAGCTGGTCGAGGCGCTGGCGCAGCTCTACGTCGACGACGTGCCGCGCGGCACGCAGGAGCGCCGCCGCGCCGAGCGGCTGTTCGAGCGCGTCATGCTCTCGCGCGCCTATCGCCGCCTCGGCAACAACCACCTGCCGCAGGCGCGCGACGCCTTCAAGCTCGTCGCCGACACCACCGGATCGCTCGAGGCGCACGTCGGCTACGTCGACCTCCGGCTGCGCGAGGGCGCGTCGACGGCCGATCTGCGCGCCGAGTACGCCAAGCACGACGGCGCGGGCGCGGGTCCGACGACCGGGTTCGTCAACGCGTACCTGACCGCGCGCGAGCTGCCGTCGCTCGAGGGCGAGGCGCGCGCCAAGGCCATCGACGGCGCCATCGCCGAGCTGCGCCACAGCTCGCCGGCGCTGCGCGGCAAGCCCGAGCCGCAGGTGGTGTGGGGCGCGCTCCTGCACGAGCAGTTCCTCGACAGCCACGACCTCGCGGCGGTGCAGAAGGCCAACCTGCACTATCTCCTCGCGCTCGACCTCACGACGCGCAACCCGCGCTATCGCTCGCACATCCTCTCGGCGCTCGCGCTCCTGCAGTCCGAGGTCGGCAACTGGCGCATCGCGCTCGGCTACCTCGCCGATCGCGACAAGCTCCCCATCGCCGACGACTTCGGCGGCATCGAGCATCGCCTCATCGAGGCGCGCACGCTCATGCACGTCGATCGCGAAGAGGACGCCGCCGCCGCCGTCGACAAGGCGCTCGACGTCGTCGACAAGACGCCGGCGCTCGCCGAGCTCTTGCCGCTGGTCCTCGATCGTGACGCGCTCTACCAGCTCGCCGCGGGCAGCTTCGACCGCTCGCTTCAGCTCTACGATCGGCTGATCCCGACGCTCCACGGCGATCGCAACCTCGTCGTGGCGCACCTGGCCCGCGCCGGCGCCGCGCTCGGCCACGGCGACGCGCAACGGACGCTCTCCGATCTCGACATCGTCGACCGCGGCCTCGCCGGCGACAAGCTCGCCGACGTGCTCGTCTTCCCGCACACCACGCCGGCGACGACGCTGCGCAACTACCGCCTCATGGCCTCCGGGCTGCGCGCCAATGCCGAGCTGCGCCTCGGCAAGCTCGACGCCGCCGTGGTCACGCTCGAGCGCCGCCGCGCGCTCGCCGCCGAGCGCTACGCCGCCACCGCCGTCGACGAGCACCTGCGCGGCCTGGCCCTGGTCGAGGCGCGCCTCGCCGACGTCGCCCGCGAGCGCCACGATCTCGCCGCCGCCAACCACTGGCTCGGGCTCGCGTACGCCGACGCGCGCGCCTGGCGCAAGAAGACCGGCGTGCCGCTGCACAACGACAACCTCGACTTGTTGCGCCTGGCCGCCGACATGCGCCTCGACGGGCAGCTCCAGATCTTCGCCGATCTGCCGCGCCGTCTCGACCACGCCGTCGGGCGGCTGGCCAGGGAGCACGACCCCGCCTTCCGCATCCAACAGCGCTGGTTGGAGGTGGATGCCGCGCTCTTGGCGCCTCCTGCCAAATGACGCTATGATCTGTCGGTGGCGGACTCCGTCGAAGCCGATCCGCTGATCGGGCGCCTTTTGGCGCAGAAGTTCCGCATTGAGCGGCTGCTCGGTGCCGGCGCCATGGGCCGCGTCTATCTCGCCGAGCAGACCAACCTCGGCAAGCAGGTCGCGCTCAAGGTGCTGCACAACGCCATGGCCGGCGACGCCTCGCTGGCCAAGCGCTTCTATCGCGAGGCCAAGAGCGCCTCGATGTTGTCGCACCCGAACATCCTGCAGATCATCGACTTCGGCGACGACAGCGGGCTGCTCTTCATCGCCATGGAGCTCCTGAGCGGGCGCGATCTGTATCGCGCCATCAAGCAGGACTTCCCGCTCGGCCTCGATCGCGTCGGCCACATCGGCGGCCAGATCCTCGGCGCACTCGACGAGGCGCACGCCAAGGGCGTGGTGCACCGCGATCTCAAGCCCGAGAACGTGATGCTGCTCGACGTGCGCGGCGAGAGCGACTTCGTCAAGGTGTGCGACTTCGGCATCGCCAAGGTCGCCTCCGAGCGCGACGGCGAAGGCTCGGCCATCACCATGGCCGGCATGGTCTGCGGCACGCCCGAGTACATGTCACCCGAGCAGGCGCGCGGCGACGCGCTCGACGGGCGCAGCGATCTCTACGCCGCCGCCGTGATCCTCTATCAGATGGTCGTGGGCGACGTGCCGTTTCGCGCCGAGAGCGCGCTCGGCGTCATCACCAAGCACCTGACCGAGGAGCCGACGCCGCCGTCGAAGCGACGCAACGCGGCCGTGCCCGAGGCGCTCGAGGCGCTGATCCTGCGCGGCCTCAAGAAGAACAAGGACGAGCGCTTCGCCACCGCCGCCGAGATGCGCGCCGCGCTCTTCGAAGCGGTCGGCATGAAGCGGCCCTCGTCGGGGACCAACCAGCGCGCGGTGGCGGGCGCGGGCGGGGCGGCCGATGCGCTGGCGGTGACCGGCGTGGCCACGCCGGTGTCGACGCCGGCGCAGGCGGCGACGCGGCCCGAGCAGTCGTCGCATCCGTCGGTGCACGGCGAGCTCTCGGCGACGACGCAGCAGCCGTCGGCGGGCGGGCGGCGCGTCGGCTTCATCGTCGTCGGCGCCACGCTACTGGCGGCGCTCGCGGGTGGCGCGTGGGTGGTGATGAGCCCCAAGAGCGACATGCCGGTCGGGCCGCCGGTCAACGTCGCGCCGAGCGAGACGAGGCCGGCCCTGACGCCGGCGGCCGCGACGGGGACGCCGTCCGCCGCGACGGGGATGCCGTCCGGCCCGACGGTGACGCCGCCGAAGGTGGAGGCGCCGCCGGCCGAGGCGCCGAAGGTCGAGGCACCCAAGGCTCCGGCCGAGCCGAAGACGGAGGACGCGATCCCGCCGTCACCGACGACGGTGCAGGCGCCGCCGCCGCCGCCGAAGAGCCACAAGCATCACGACGCCGCCAGGCCCGCGGTCGCCAAACCGTCGGCGCCCGTCGCGGCCTCCGCGTCACCGCCGGCGACGCCCGAGCCCGCCGCCGCCAAGCCGCCGACGGCGCCCAAGACGCCGTTCGCCGAGGGCGAGGCCCTCTTCAGGTCGGGCGACGTCGACGGTGCGCTCGCCAAGTATCAAGATGCCGCACGCGCCAACCCATCCGACGCCAAGGCACAGAAGATGATCGGCAAGTGCTACAACCGCCTCGGCCTGCACGACCGCGCCGTGCCCTACCTGAAGAAGTACCTCGAGCTCGCCCCCGACGCCCCGGACAAGGCGTTCATCCAGGCGCAGATCGAAAACAACTAGCGCTCACTGCACCTAATACTCACTGCACGTAGTAGGTGACCTTGAGCTGCCCGTACTGCGACTCGATGTAGCCCATCTTCGCGAACTTCTCGCTCGTCTGCGTGTCCACGTACTGCTCGACGATCCCCGCGAACGCGTTGAACAGCGCCTTCTGGTTGTCGGGCGAGTTGAGCATGTTGTGCGTGCCGCTCTTCACCCCGTCGGAGATGCGGCCGCTCAGATCCGTGAGATAGGCGACGCCGGGCGCCAGGATGTGCCAGTCACCGACGGTAGACGCCTCGGTGGCGACGGCGGCCTGCGCCCACGGGAAGGTGAAGCGCAGCTGCACGCCGAAGTTGTCGACGTTGGCGTCGGGCGCGTTGTCGCAGATGACCGCCGGCGAGCCGGTCGTGCCCGGCATGGTCACGTAGAGCGCGTCGGGCGTCGAGTCGACGGTGATGTTGCCGGCCACCTGCAGCGCGATCTGGTTGAGGCGGCAGGTGACGTCGACCTCGGCCGGCCAGATGCCGAACGAGTTGCTGTACTCCGGGATGTTCAGCTCGAGGTTGGCGAGGCTGGGCACCTTCACTGCCGGGTTGCAGGCGGGGCAGGTCGTCGAGGTGCAATACTTCGACGAGCTCTGCAAGCTGGCCGCGATCAGGTTGAAGCCCCAGCGGACGTAATTCATCGCGGTGTGCGAGCCGCAGAAGGTGGAGCAGACGTCATGGCCGGCGCAGTTTGCGCGGCACGTCGCCTTCTGCGCGGGCGTCAGCCCGTCGGCGGAGTTGCACGCGTCTTCGCACTCCTGCTGCTCCGCGGCCGTATTGCCGACGTGGGTGCAGCTCTGCATGAACGACGGGAAGGTGAGCGCCTGGCCCGTCGTGTGCGTGATCTGGATGCGCGTGCCGTCGAGATCGGCGTTGAGTGCCTGCTGCAAATAGGCGATCGACAGATAGGCGGTCCGGTACTTCGCCGGATCGGGCTGCGGTGGCGGCGGCGGCTTCTTCGGCGGCGGATCGCCCGGATCGCCCGGTCCCGGGCAGCCTTCGGGCGGGCAGTTGCGAAGTGCCGAATCGAGCTCACCGACGCTGGAGGCCGCGGGATCACAGCCGGCGAGTGGAACCAACAACGTGAACAGAGCGAGCGTGGTCATTTTCATGACTGCGTCGCACAGCACGTACGGTGCCAGCCGCAACTCCGCGTCCCGTCGGCAAACCGCGCGCGCGAAGAACGAATTGCCTAGGCAACTCGTCGAGGCGTCACTTGCGCGCGATCACTAATAGGGATCTTCGCCCGACGCCGCGCGCTTGAGCAGCTCTTCGAGCCGCGCGCGGTTGCCGTCGTCGATCTCGATGACCTTGACGCCGAACCCCATGGGAAAGCGCTCGGCCTCCGGGCTGCCCGGCTCGACGACGCGCACCACCACCGCCTTGAAGTCGACCGCGCGATCGAAGTCGTAGAGCTCGATCGACAGCGCCGCTCCGACGCGAAACGGATACAAGTGCCCGACGCGCGTGTAGAGGAAGAGGCCGCCGGGCGAGAGATCCCGCGTGCGAAACACATACTCGCGGCCTTCCGGATCCGGCCCGAGGACGCGCACGAACGCGTCGATCGCAACGCGGGGATACGCCCGGTCGGGTCCCCCCCTGGGACGGTCGGCCATGACCCCAACGATATCACGGATGTGCTAGAACCCCCGCCATGGGATTTCTCGACTTCCTCGGCGGCGGCGGCAAAGGCCGGCTCGGCAAACACATCGCCCGCGCCAAGAACAAAGACGCGCAGTCGGCCGATCGCTTCTCCTCGCTCGAGGTGCTGCGCGACGACGGCTCGCCCGAAGCCGTCGAGGGCCTGCTCTCGCGCTTCACCATGCGCTACGACAAGTCGATCGAAGACGAGCAGGAGAAGCAGTTCGTCTTCGACGAGCTCGTCAAGATGGGCGCTCCGATCCTCGGCCCGCTGCAGAAGCACCTGCGCGACGCCGAGTCGATCGCCTTCGGCCTCAAGATCCTCGACGAGGTCGCGAGCAAGGACGAAGCCTGGCCCATCCTCGCCGACCTGTGCGAGCGCAACGACAACACGTACATCCGCGATCCGTCGAAGAAGATCCAGCTGCTCAACCATCTCGGCGAGCACGACGATCCGCGCGCGGCCAGGGCGCTCGTGCCCTATCTCCAGGACATGGACGAGGGCGTTCGCTTCGCCGCCGTCGAGGGGCTCTTGCACCACAAGGATGTCGAGTCGGCGCGCGAGCCGCTGCTCGCGCTCTTGACCAACGAGAAGGAAGATTCGCGCCGCATCAAAAAGCGCATCCTCGACGGGTTCGCCGATCTCGGCTGGGACGTCAAAGGCTTCAGCGGCACCGTCGAGAAGATGCTCGCCGACATGCTGCCCGGCGCGCGCCTCGACAACCACGGCAAGATCAAGCGCAAGCAGATCTGACCATGTGGTCCTGGCTGTTCTTCGCGCCCTGGATCGTGTTCGGCGTCTGGTGGATCGTGCGCGCCTTCTCGACGGCGCGCACCGAAGAGCGCGAGACGGGGCGCCAGCTCTTCACGCACCGTGTGTTCTTCGCCGCCGGCACGCTCTTTTTCGTCTATCCGCCCGAGGCCATGCGCGCGCATTTGTGGCCGAGCTCGCTCGCGCTCGTCATCGTCGCCCTCGCGCTCGAGGTGATCGGCGTGGCCTTCGCCATCTGGGCGCGCGAGCACCTCGGCCGGCTGTGGAGCGGGACCGTCACGCTCAAAGAGGGGCACCACATCGTGCAGACCGGGCCCTACCGCTGGGCGCGCCATCCCATCTACACCGGCATTCTCGTCGGGCTCCTCGGGACGCTCCTGGCGCGCGGCAACCTGGCGTCGGTCATCGGCTACGCACTCTTCGTGGTCGGGATCGCGCGCAAGATCGGGGTCGAAGAGCAGATGCTCGGCGAGCGCTTCGGCGCCGAATACGCCGAGTATCGCAAGAAGGTTCGAGCGATCATCCCATTCGTTCTGTGACATAGTTCCCGCCCAGAAATGCCGCGCCGCAACGACATCAAAAAGATCATGTTGATTGGCTCGGGCCCGATCGTCATCGGTCAGGCCTGCGAGTTCGATTACTCGGGCACCCAAGGCGTGCGCGCGCTGCGCGCCGAAGGGTTCGAGGTCGTGCTGGTGAACTCCAACCCGGCGACGATCATGACCGACCCCGAGCTGGCCGAGCGCACCTACGTCGAGCCGATCACGATCGAGGTCTGCGAAAAGATCATCGCCAAGGAGCGGCCCGACGCGCTTCTGCCCACGCTCGGCGGGCAGACCGCGCTCAACACCGCGCTCGGCCTGCACGCGGCCGGCGTGCTCGAGAAGTACGGCGTCAAGCTCATCGGCGCCAGCGTCGACGCCATCGAGAAGGCCGAGGATCGCGAGCTCTTCAAGGCGGCGATGGAGAAGATCGGCCTCGAGGTGCCGCGCTCGGGCTACGCGCGCTCGCTCGACGAGGCGCACCAGATCCACAAGACCTTCGCCGGCACCGGCTACCCGGTGATCCTGCGGCCGTCGTTCACGCTCGGCGGCATGGGCGGCGGCATCGCCTACAACGCCGACGAGTTCGACGAGAAGGTGGCCTGGGCGCTGGCGCAGTCGCCGCGCGGGCAGGTGCTCGTCGAGGAGTCGGTGCTCGGCTGGAAGGAGTACGAGCTCGAGGTGATGCGCGACCGCGCCGACAACGTGGTCATCATCTGCTCGATCGAGAACTTCGATCCGATGGGCGTACACACCGGCGACTCGATCACGGTCGCGCCGGCGCTGACGCTGACTGACAAAGAATACCAGCTGATGCGCAACGCCTCGATCGCGGTGCTGCGCGAGATCGGCGTCGACACCGGCGGCAGCAACGTGCAGTTCGCGGTGCATCCGGAGACCGGCCGCCTGGTCGTGATCGAGATGAACCCGCGCGTGTCGCGCTCCTCGGCCCTCGCGTCGAAGGCGACCGGCTTCCCCATCGCCAAGATCGCGGCCAAGCTGGCCGTGGGTTTCACGCTCGACGAATTGCGCAACGAAATCACCGGCGGCGCGACGCCGGCCTCCTTCGAGCCGTCCATCGACTACGTGGTGACGAAGATCCCGCGCTTCGCGTTTGAAAAGTTCCCCGGCGCCG
>DATNAQ010000017.1:0-66164 GCA_035607415.1 Polyangia bacterium | reverse complement strand
CAAGTTCGGCGTCTTGCCGGAGGAAGTCCTCCAGAATCACTCGGCGAGCCTCAAGAACCTGAAGAGGGTCGAAGAGGAGCTCCAGCTCGACATCAAGGCGCTCCGTACGACCTACGAGGAGATCCGTGACGGCGAGCGCCTCGCGGAGCGCGCGAAGGCCGAGCTCGTCGAGGCAAACCTTCGCCTCGTCGTCTCGATCGCAAAGAAGTACACGAATCGTGGCTTGCAGTTCCTGGACTTGATCCAGGAGGGCAACATCGGCCTGATGAAGGCGGTCGACAAGTTCGAGTACAAGCGCGGGTACAAGTTCAGCACCTACGCGACGTGGTGGATCCGGCAGGCCATCACGCGCGCGATCGCCGATCAGGCGCGCACCATCCGCATCCCGGTGCACATGATCGAGACGATCAACAAGCTCATCCGCACGTCGCGCTATCTCGTGCAGGAGCTCGGGCGCGAGCCGACGCCGGAAGAGATCGCCGAGAAGATGGAGCTGCCGCTCGACAAGGTGCGCAAGGTCCTCAAGATCGCGAAGGAGCCGATCTCCCTCGAGACGCCGATCGGCGAAGAGGAAGATTCGCACCTTGGCGACTTCATCGAGGACAAGGGCGTGATCTCGCCGTCGGACGCCGTGATCTCGATGAACCTCGCCGAGCAGACGCGCAAGGTGCTGGCGACGCTGACGCCGCGCGAGGAGAAGGTCCTGCGCATGCGCTTCGGCATCGGCGAGAAGAGCGACCACACGCTCGAGGAAGTCGGGCAGGACTTCGAGGTCACGCGCGAGCGCATCCGGCAGATCGAGGCCAAGGCGCTGCGCAAGCTGCGCCACCCGAGCCGCTCGAAGCGCCTCAAGTCGTTCGTCGAAAACTAGCCCTCGAAATCCCCTTCCCGATCCTTTGGCGTCGTCGACGGATGCGCACCCTGGTGCTCGCGCTTCTCGTCGCCGAGGCTTGTCACCGGGCGCGCGCGCACACGCTGACCAAGGCCGATCTGGAGCACGCCCGGGCGCTCTTCCATGCGCCGCGGAAGCACTCGTCGGTCGACGAGTGGACGGCCCAACGAGGGCGGCACGCAGTAGCCGCCCGACGCCCGACGGCGTCCCGCGTCGCTACCGCGCCGCGCCCTGAGCTATGATGGCGCGCATGTCCAGGACCAACGCCTTCGTCGGGATCGTGCTGGCGCTCCTGTTCGGCATCGCCGGCGGGCGCGCGCTCGCGGGGTCGAGCTGCGGGTCGGATTCGGACTGCGCCGGCTACGGGCGCTGCTCGAGCGGCGAATGCGGCCACTGCGGCTCCGACAGCGACTGCAACGGCTACGGGCACTGCTCGAGCGGCCGCTGCGGCCACTGCGGCTCCGACAGCGACTGCCGCGAGGGGAACTGCTCGCACGGCATGTGCGGCTCGTGCAACTCCGACAGCGACTGCCGCGGCAACGGGCACTGCTCGAGCGGCCGCTGCGGCCACTGCGGCTCCGACAGCGACTGCAACGTCGGGCACTGCTCGAGCGGCCGCTGCGGCTCGTGCGGCTCCGACAGCGACTGCCACGGCGGGCGCTGCTCGAGCGGCCGCTGCAGCAACGCGCACTGATGGACGCGCCGCCGGCCGAGCTCGCCGAGCTGTCGCCCGAGCGCAGCCTGGCGATCGTCGCGCTCGTCGAAGGCGCGGGGCGCGACGCGCTCGCCGGCGCCATCGTGGCCGCCGTCCTCGCCGCCGCGGCGTGGGGCGCCAGTGGACGCTGGCTCGTCGGTGCCATCACGCTCTGCGTCCTGTTCCCGCTGGCCGCACGCGCCTGGCGCAGCCTGCGCCTCGCCGGCCGCCGCCGCCGTTTCGCCCGCATGGAGCTCGCCGACGCGCGCCGCGTGCTCGCCCCGCTCGTCGCGGCGGCCTGGGAGCGCGCCTCGCCCGGTCAGCGCGCCGCGTTGATGCGGATCACGCGCCCTACTGTCTGACACGCGGTATCGTTCGCCGATGAGCTCCTCGTCGCGCATCGTCCGCTTCTTGTTTTCGCTGTTCGGCTACTCCGGCGTGCAGTGGAGCTCGGGCCGCTGGTTGCGGGCGATCGTGTGGGACGCGCTGTTCGTCGCGTACGTCCTCTTCATCTTTCACGTCCCGGCGTGGTCGGTCTTCGTGCTCGTGCTCGGCCAGGCGATCGATGCCGCGCTGCTCGAGCCGAAGATCGAGCGCAGCGAGGGCGTCTACGCGGTTGCCGGGCTGATTGCCGTCTCCGTGCTCGCGATCCTCGGCACCACGGCGAAGGCCGTCTGGGTCGAAGCCTTTCGCATCCCGTCGGGCTCGTCGATCCCGACGATCCTCATCGGCGATCACATCCTCGTCGACAAGACGGCCAGGCACCCGCATCGCGGCGACACCGTCGTCTTCCAGCATCCGCAAGATCGCGGCAAGGACCTGGTCAAGCGCGTCGTCGCCGTCGGCGGCGACACCGTCGAGATTCGCGGCGACAACGAGCTCGTCGTCAACGGAACGCCGGTGGCGCGCCAACACGTCGACGGCCCCTGCGAGTACGACGACCTGCAGGAAGACCTGGGCGCGTGGGAGACGCGCCAATGCGATGCCTGGGACGAGACCGTCGACGGACACACCTACCGCGTCGTCTACGACTCGCTCGGTTCGCCGCATCTGTTTCACGCGCTGACCGTGCCGGCGAACAGCTACTTCGTGCTCGGCGATAACCGCGACAACTCGGCCGACTCACGCATCTTCGGCGCCGTGCCGCAGGACGCGATCATCGGCGTCGTCCGCAAGGTCTGGTTCTCGTCGGGCCCCCACGGCGTCCGCTGGGACCGCATCGACAAGGCCATCCGCTAGGCGGGGCCGCCCCGCATTCTTTGCGCGATTTCGACGCTTCCTGGCGACTCTGGTCCTAGCGTATCCGCCCCGATCCCGCGCAAACCCGCGCCGGACGCGGCCTGGCGCGATCCTGAACGCCGGCCCGAAGCTTGCTCACCAACGAGCAAGGCGGTACAACCAGATGGGGATGCGGGTACTTGTGGGATGGGCGGCGATGGTGGCGCTGGCCGGTACGGCGGCAGCGGGCCCTGGAGATCTGTCCGACCTCATCCACTCCGACAACCCGGCGCCGCTGACGATCCTCGATCCGGCGGCCTCGACGCCCTGTCCGCAGAAGCCGGGCCTGTGCATCTTCGCCGGCGCGCGCTCGACCATCACGGTCGCCTCGACGCCGGTGGCCGCGGCCGCGGGGCCGGCCGACAAGCAGTCGAAATCGGCGATCGTGGTGCCGCGCTTCTCGCGCGCCGCGTCGGTGGCGGCCAGTGACGGCACCGCCACCGCGGCGGCCACGACGCCGCCCGAGAACTCCCCGTGGACGCTCGAGCTCACCGGCACGCTCAAGCACACCGCCTGGGCGGGCAACGCGCTCTTCATCTTCTTCGACCTCGAAGATCCCGACTCGATCGAAAATCGCCAGTTCACGGCGCTCTACCAGGCGCCGCTCAAGGCGGGGCCGAAGGTCGCCGCCCGGGTGTCGCTGTCGCCGGAAGACGGTTTTCGTCCCGGCCACACCTACCGCATCCGCATCGTGCAGCTCATCAGCGGCAAAGAGATCGTCCTCGGCGAATCCGACGTTTCGCTCCTTTAGTTGTGCCCATGAGCAGGCGCCCGCTTGCCAAGCGAGCGCGGGCGATCTAAGGTCCGCGAGCGTCGGCGCCGAGAAGTGCTACATTTCTTGCCACCGACGTGAACTAGGGCCCATAGCTCAGTTGGTTAGAGCGGCCGGCTCATAACCGGCTGGTCCCTGGTTCAAGTCCAGGTGGGCCCACGAAGGAGAACCGGGTTTGAAAGACCAATTACTGCTGTTGACCGAGCTCCAGCGCCACGACGCGAAGATCCAAGAGCTGGAGCAGATGAAGAAAGCTTTCCCCGCGAAGCTCGAGACCATGAACGCCGACGTGCGTCGCGTCGAGCAGATGCTCGAACGCGAACGCAGCCAGCTGACCGAGACCGAGTCCTGGCGCAAGCGTCAGGAAGACGAGGCCAAGAGCGACGAAGATCGCGCGCTCCAGGCCAAGCAGCGGTCGGCCGCGGTGAAGAACGCCAAGGAGTACATGGCGAGCGAGCGCGAGCTGCAGGCGACGCGCAAGAGCGCGCAGGAGCGGCAAGAGGAGGTCGGCAAGCTCGTCGACGCGGTGGCGACCGCGAAGAAGTCGATCGAGCAGCACGAGGCCGACTTCCAGGCGCTCAAGGAGCACGTCGCCGGCGAGGAGAAGACGGCCGCGGAGAAGACCGCCGAGCTCGACGCCCAGATCGCCGCGGAGCGCAAGCTGCGCGAGGTCGCGGCGGCGCGCGTGCGGCCCGACGTGCTCAAGAAGTACTCGGCCATCCGCATGCGTCGCGGCCTGGCGATGGCGCCCGTGAAGAACGGCACCTGCCAGGGCTGCAACATGAACATCCCGCCGCAGGTCTTCAATCAGCTGCAGCGCGGCGACACCATCGAGCTGTGCGGGACCTGCAACCGCATCATCTACTGGGACAAGCTGCTCGAGAATCCCGACGGCACCCCGGCGGAGCCGAAGGAAAAGCCGGAGCAGTAGCCCGCGCGCTGTAAGATTCGCTTGGGAGTTCGTCGGAGAGGGCGAGGTGGTCGCTGGCGGCGAAAGCCGCGAGAGGAAAGTCCGGGCTCCACAGGGCAGGGTGCCGGCTAACGGCCGGTCGGGGCGACCCGAAGGACAGTGCCACAGAAAACAAACCGCCTCGCAAGAGGTAAGGGTGAAATGGTGCGGTAAGAGCGCACCGCGTCGACGGTAACGCCGACGGCATGGCAAACCCCACCCGGAGCAAGACCAAGCAGGGGACTCCGCGAAAGCGGACGAGGCGGCCCGCCTCGCCGTCTCCGGGTTGGTCGCTCGAGCGCCGTAGCAATGCGGCGCCTAGATGAATGACCGCCACCACGCAAGTGGAACAGGACCCGGCTTACTGCTCTCTCCGACGAGCTCCCTCTTTTCTACTGTTCGCAGGTGCCGCCGGCCGACGGCGTGCCGCCGGCGGGGATCACGCAGGTCAGGCCGTCGGCGCACTCGGCCGGACGATGGCACAGCCCACCGACGGCAGATGGGTGCTGGCACGTGCCCTCCGCGGGCGGCTGGTTCGGGTCGCGGTAGGGCGCGTTGCATACGAGCGGTTGGCATTCGGCGTCGGCGTGACACGTCTGTCCGACGCTCGCGCCGCCGCAGCCGGCGATCGCCATGGACACGATGAAGAGGAGTCGCATGTCACCTGAGACGGCCGGCGCAGCACGAGCGTTGCCCCGCGTCGAGCCGCCGATCTATGTTCGCGAGCGATGAAGCTGGTCACGTGGAACGTGAATTCGATCCGGGCGCGCACCGAGCGCGTGCTGCCGTGGCTCGAGGCCAACAAGCCCGACGTCATCTGCATGCAGGAGCTCAAGGTCGAGGAGGACAAGTTCCCGTTCCTCGAGTTCCGCGCCCTCGGCTACCACATCGAGATCGCCGCGCAGAAGACGTACAACGGCGTGGCCATCGCCTCGCGCACGCCCATCACCGACGTGCGCCGTGGCCTCGACGACGGCGTCGAGGATCCGCAGGCGCGCCTCATCAGCGGCGTCGTCGACGGCGTGCGCATCATGAGCGTCTACGTGCCCAACGGCCAGGCCGTCGGCACCGACAAGTTTGAATACAAGATGCAGTGGATGGATCGCTTCGTGCGCGATCTCGAGGCGCACTACGATCGCGCGCAACCGATGGCCATCTGCGGCGACTTCAACGTCGCGCCCGAGGCCAAGGACGTGCACGACCCGACGGCGTGGGAGGGCGAGACGCTGTTCCACATCGACGCGCGCAAGGCGCTCGATCGCATCCGCGCCTGGGGCCTCGTCGATCTGTTCCGGCTGCACCACTGGGAAGCCGGTTACTACTCGTGGTGGGACTACCAGATGCTCGGGTTCCCCAAGAACCGCGGGCTGCGCATCGACCACATCTTCGCCACCGAGCCGTTCGCGCGGCGCTGCGACGCGTGCTGGATCGATCGCGAGGCGCGCAAGGGACAGAAGCCGTCGGACCACGCGCCGGTGATCGCGACCTTCACCTGATCAGCTCGATCTCCTGCTGCGGCGTCTCGGGCGTGGTGTGCAGCCCGTCGGCGCCGAGGTACAGGTCGGCGGCGACGCGCACGCCGAAGGCGCCGGCGACGTAGAGCCCGGGCTCGACGACGTAGCCGGTGCGCGGGAGCAGCTGGCGGTCGTCGTGGGTCGTGGCGTCGTCGAACGTCGGGCCCTCGCCGAAGCGGCGCGTGTCGAGCGCGTGGCCGGTCGGGCGCAGCACGCGATCGCCGAAGCCGGCCTTGGCGGCGACGGCGCGCGCGGCGTCGTCGAGCTCGAAGCCGCGCACCGCCTGCTTCTTCTTCAGGCGCGCAGCGACGAGCGCGAGCACGGCCGAGCGCGCGTCGCGGGCGATGGCGTAGAGGTGCTGCATCTCGTCGGGCACGTGGTCGCCGACGAAGCCGACCCACGTCAGATCGGCGTAGACGGCGTCGCGCACGCCGCGTACGCGCGCGGCGGCCGAGAAGAGCACGAGGTCGCCCGGCGCGATGCGCTCGGAGCGCTCGGGCGAGGGCGCGAAGCCGGGATCGGCCGTGTGCACGCCGGCGGCGACGATGGGCGGATCGGCGGCCTCGAGGCCGTGCGCGGCGAGCGCCTTCCACGCGCGCTGCTGCTCGTCGTACTCGGTGAGGCGGCCGCCGCCGTGCGCGATCGCTGCGAACACCTCGTCCTTCACCGCGGCGAGCGCGGCGGCGGCGGCGCGGTGCGTGGCGAGCTGCGCGTCGGTCCAGCGCGCGCGCATCATGGTCACGAGATCGCCCGACGACACCGGCACGGCGCCGGCGGCGCGCACGAGATCGATGGTGCCGCCGTCGACGCGCGAGAGCGCCGGATCGCGCGGCGACCACTCCATGGCCACGCGCCGCCGCCCGCGCAAGAGCACCTTGAGCTGCGCCTCGAGCTCGCGCCAGGTGCGATAGACGAGCGGCTTGCGCACGTCGAAGGCGGCGGCGTCGTCGGCGTGACAGAGCAGCTGCGGCTGGCCCGTCGCGGTCACCAGGTAGAACCAGCGGTGCGACGGCCCGCGCGGGCGCACCACGTCGCCGGCGACGGGGTTTTCGCCCTGCCAGTCGGCGAGCAGCCAGCCGTCGAGCTTGTCGGCGGCGAGGCGCGCGCGCGCGTCGTCGAGCCACGAGGTGACGAGCGGCTCCGGCTCGCCCTTCGGCGTCGTGCGCGGCGCGTGCGGCGCGATACCGACGGGCGGATGCGCCGCCGCCGTGGCCGCGATCGCCGTCGCCGCGACCGATGCGATCGCGGCCAGCAGCACACGCCTCATGGCGGAAGCGTACTACGTCCGCGGCGGCGCGAGCGCGGCGATGAGGGCGTCGTGCAGCCGGCCGTTCGTGGCGAGGATCTCGCCGCCGTCGCTGCGGAAGGCGCCGCCGCGATAGTCGGTGACGCGCCCGCCCGCCTCGGTGACGAAGAGCGCGCCGGCGGCGACGTCCCACGGCTTGATCTTCAGCTCCCAGTAGCCGTCCATCCAGCCGGCGGCGACGAAGCACAGGTCGAGCGCGGCGGCGCCGACGCGACGCAGCCCCTGCGTCTTTGGGTAGATGCGCGACCACTCGGCGAGGTTGTTGTTCGCGCTCGCCGCGGTGTCGTAGGGAAAGCCGGTGGCGAGGAGCGACGACGCCAGCGCGTCGGTGTCGCTGACCGCGAGCCGCCGCCCTTCGTCGCCGGCCGAGCTGCTGCGCGCGCGCTCGACGAGGAACGCGCCCGCGCCGCGCGCCGCGAAGAACTGCCAGCCGAGCGCCGGGGCCTCGACGACACCGGCGAGCGAGCCGTCCGCGTCCTCGACGGCGATCGACACGCAGAAGAACGGCAGGCCGTGCGAAAAGTTGGTGGTGCCGTCGAGCGGATCGACGAGCCAGCGCCGTCCCGAGCCGCCGGCGGCGCCGCCGCCCTCCTCCGCCACGATGGCGTCGTCGGGGAAGGCCTTCTGCAGCTCGGCGACCACGTGCGCCTCGGCGCGCCGATCGTACTCGGTGACCAGGTCGACCGCGGTGCGCTTCTGATCGGAGACGTGCCGCCGCCCCGCGCCTTCGCGCAAGATCGCGCCCGCCTCGACGGCGATGCGCCGCGCGACCGCGAGCTCGCGCAGCGTCACGCGATGCTCACGAGCCGTCGATGGGGAGGTCGAGCACCATCGCCGTCGCGCTCGACGACGCCGTGCGGAACACCGTCGACTCGGCGACGGCGGCGTCGACCATCGACAGCTGCACGGCGCGGAAGCCGAACTTCTCGGCGAAGAAGTCGCTCGCGCTCTCGGTGATGAGGTACACGCGACGGCAGCCGCGGTTGCGCGCGCGCCCGAGCGCGGCGTCGGCGAGCATCCAGCCCAGGCCCTCGCCGCGCCGCTCCGGCGCCGTCGCCAGCGCGCGCAGGAGGCCCGCTTCGTCGTACAGCTCCATCGCCACGCAGGCGACGACCTCGTGGCTCTCGTCGCGCACGATCAACAGATCGTCGACGTGATCGTCGAGCTCCGGATAGGCGAGCTCGGTGCGCTGCAAGAGCGCGCGTACACGCTCGACGTCCTCCTGGCGCGCCGGCACCACCGCGTCGCCGAGCCGCTGCAGGAGCTTGTCGTGGATGCCCTCGAAGCCGCCCGAGGTCATGATGACCACGGTGTCGCCGGCGGCGGCGTTCGACGCCACCTGCTCGATGATCTGATCCACCGACGGCACGTGGCGCGCGGCCACGCCCTTGCCGCGCAGATCCGCCGCCAGCCGCTCGGCGTCGAAGCGATCGCCCGCCGGCGCCTTCTCGGGATGGCTGACCGCGCCGACGATGGTCTCGTCGGCCTCGGCGAACGCGTCGGCGAAGTCCTTTTGGAACACCGCGCGCCGCGACGTCGCCGAGCGCGGCTCGAAGATGGCGATGAGCCGCCCGCCGCCGTGACGCCGGCGCAGCGCGCGCAGCGTCTGGCGCACCGCCGTCGGGTGATGCGCGAAGTCGTCGACGACGGTGACGCCCTGAGCGACGCCGCGCACCTCCTGGCGGCGCCGCACGCCGGCGAAGCGGCGCAGGCCGCGGCCGATCTGCTCGGCGGTCATGCCGACCGACGCGCAGGCCGCGATCACCGACAGCGCGTTGGCCAGGTTGTACCCGCCCGGCAGCATCGTATCGAACACGCCGAAGGACCGCCCGCCACGCGTGACCTCGAACAGCGTGCGCCCGCCGGGGCGCGTCGCGATCGCCTTGCCGACCCAGTCGGCCTGCGCGTCGGGATGCTCGGCGTCGCGCACGATGTACGTCTCCACCTTGCACGTCGCGTCCTTGGCCACGTCGACGGCGCCGGGCGAATCGGCGGCGACGATGCACAGCCCGTCGGGCGGGATGAGCGCCACGAACTTCTTGAACGCCGCCTTGATGGCGTCGAGCGACGAGAAGATGTCGACGTGGTCGAGCTCGACCGACGTGATGATCGCGGTCTTGGGCCGGTAGTGAAGGAACTTCGATCCCTTGTCGAAGAACGCCGTGTCGTACTCGTCGCCTTCGACCACGAACAGGTCGCCCTTGCCCAGGCGCCACGAGCGGCCGAAGTTCACCGGCACGCCGCCGACGAGGAAGCTCGGATCCTTGCCCGCGTCGGTGAGCACGAACGACGCCAGCGACGACGTCGTCGTCTTGCCGTGGGTGCCAGCGACGACGAGCGCGTGCATGCGCGAGAGGAACAGCTCCTCGAGCAGCGCGGGGAACGAGGTCAGCTTGAGGCCGCGCTCCTGCGCCGCCTTGACCTCGATCTGGTCCTTGGTCTGGACGTTGCCGACGACGACCACATCCGGCGTCCAGTCGAGGTTGTGCGGCCCGTAGCCGTTCATGACCTCGATCCCCTGCTCGGCAAGCTGAGTCGACATCGGGGGATAGACGTCGCTGTCCGAGCCACGCACGTCGTGGCCGGCGGCCTTGAGCAGGCCGGCGAGCGACCCCATTCCGGTGCCGCAGATGCCGATGAGGTGGATCTTCACGGGAACGAGACGATGCCAAGGGTGGCCTCGACAGTCAACGTTGAACTGCTTGACACCTATCGCATATCCACGGGACCATGGGGTCGTGGCGGAGTCCAAACGCGAGCGACGCGGCCACTTCCGCGGCAAGGCGCGTCCAGGCCGTCGCGTGGAAGTGCGCTACCGGTTGATCGAGCACGGCCAGCTCTCCGAAGAGCAGCGGGCGTACACCAAGAACATCGGCATCGGCGGGGCGTTCATCATCACGCCCGATCCGGCGACGCCGGGCACGTCGCTGCAGATCGCGCTGCAGGTGCCGGCGGCGTCGCGCGCCATCGAGGTGCGCGGCGAAGTGCGCTGGATCGTCGACGGCAAGCACGACGAGCCCGAGAGCGAGCACGGCATGGGCGTGAAGTTCGGCGGGCTCGACGTCGAGCAGCTGATGGCGCTCAACGAGTACTTCGCGTCGCTCACGTCCACGATGGATCACGACGAGGCCTAGTGGACCGGCGACCGGTGGTGCTGGCGTGTGAGGACGAGGAGCGGATCGTCGAGCTCTTGCGCACGCTCACCGAGCCGCTCGGCGTCGATCTCGTCGCCGCGCGTGACGGCGCCACCGCGCTGGCGCAGCTGGCGGCGCGGCGCCCGGCGCTCATGACGCTCGACCTGGTGCTGCCCAACCTCGACGGGTTCGCCGTGCTCGAGCGCATCCGGCAGCGGCGCGATCTCGACGACATGCCGATCGTGGTGATCTCGGCGATCGCCGACGCGGTGACGATCAAGCGCGCCTACGGCCTCGGCGTCGTCGACTTCGTGGCCAAGCCGTTCAACGTCGACCTGCTCGACGCCAAGCTCAAAGTGTTCCTGAAGATGCAGAAGCTGGCCGACGAGGTGCGCGTGCGCCAGGCGTTCCTCGAGGACGTCGTCGACCACCTGTCGTCGGGGCTCATCGTCGTCGACGGGCGCGGCCTCATCGTCAAGGCCAACGCGGCGGCGTGCAACGTGCTGTCGCGCGCGGCCGAGACGCTCGTCGGGCGCAGCATCTCCGAGGCGCTGCCCGGCGCCGAGCCGCTCTTCCTCGTCTCGGGCGACGCGGCGCAGCGGCGCGTGACCATCAAGACCTCGCACGGCGAGCGCAACCTCGGCTTCACCAACGCCTCGGTCGAGGTCAACGGCAGCGTCGGCGCGGTCGCCGTGTTCCGCGAGCTGTCGGAGGTCGAGGCGGCGCGGCGCGAGCAGGAGGAGCGGGCGCGGCGCGAAGAGCTGGCCTCGTCGGCGCGCAGCTTCGCGCACGAGGTGCGCAATCCGCTCGCGGCGATCGGCGCCGCGGCGCAGGTGGTGGCGCGCGAGGACTGCGAGAAGCCGCAGCGCATGCGGCTGGCGCGCGCGATCGTGAGCGAGGCCGATCGCGTGGCCGGGCTGGTGCAGGAGTACGTCGAGCGGCGCGAGGTGCGCCAGACGGTGACGAACGTCGACGTGCCGACGCTCTTGACCGAGGTGGTCGAGGTGAACCTGTTGACCTCGCCGGCGCGCGCGCGCATCACCGTCGCCACCGAGGCGACGCTGCCGACGGTCAAAGGCGACGCCGCGCGCCTCAAGCAGGTGGTGCTCAACCTCGTGCTCAACGCGGTCAAGGCCACCGACGGCGGCGGCACCATCGCGCTCGAGGCGCGGCCCGACGCCGGCGGCGTGTCGCTGCGCGTGACCGACACCGGCTGCGGCATCGCGGCGGCCGATCTGCCGCGCATCTTCGACGAGAGCTTCTCGACGCGTCAGGGCGGCGGGCTCGGCCTGCCGATCGCGCGGCGGATCATAGAGCAGCACGGCGGCGCCATCCGCGTGGAGTCCACGGAAGGCAGCGGCACGACGTTTACGGTGTGGCTACCCGCCGCCTGAGCGCGGCAGCTCGCGAATCTCGATGGTGCCGCCGGCTTCGTAGACCGGATTGCCTTCGACGAGCCGGCGCGCCTCGTCGAGGCTCGCCGCCTGCACGCGGATGTAGCCGGCCAGCTGCGCGGCGATCGGCGGCGTCGCCCCGCCCTTTCTGATGCAGACGCCGTCGCCGATGGCGCTGCCGCCTTCGAAGTGACCGCCGGCGCGCAGCTTGGCGAAGTACGCCGGCCAGGCGGAGTCGTCCCCGCCGGCCGGCGCGTCGCCGTGCATGAAGAGGATGAAGTCGGCCATGAGCCGCTACTGGTCTTCCCAGTTGTGCGTCTTCTGGCGCTTGAGCAGCTCTTCCCACGCGATCTGCAGGCCGAACGACAGGATCATGTTCTGCGCGTGGTACAGGCCGTTGTTGACGACCGGCGTCGGGCCCTCGGTGGTCATCGTCGAGCCGTTGGCCACGCCGTTGATCGACTGGATGTCGCCGTTGGTGACGTTGCGATCGGGCTCGTACATGTACGCGTAGGCGACGTTGAGCGAGACGCCACGCACGCTGTAGCCGAGGCCGGCGGTGCCGCCGAAGCGCGCCATGGTGTCGAAGTCGACGCGCGTGTCCTTGTACTTCGTCGCCGCCGAGTCGAAGAAGCCGCCGAGGCGCAGCGTGAACACGCCCGCGGGCAGGCGGATGTTGTAGGCGCCGCCGAGGCGCACCGAGTAGGTGTCCTGATAGTGGTGCGTGAGCGTCGGGTGGATGTCGCTGAAGGGTCCGAGCGACGGGATGTCGATCTTGTCGCCGTCACCCTCGGCCCAGCTCTGCCCTTCCCAGGTGCCGTCGACCTCGACGTCGCCGTGCTCGAAACGATCGAGCCCCAGGAACTTGTAGCGGAGGCCGAGGCGCACGACCGGCGGCAGGCGCGTGTCGAAGGTGGCCCTGTCCTGCGGGATCGGGATCTGCGCCGCCGCCGGCGGCGTGGCGTCGACGGTGCCCGAGGTGTTGAGCACGATCGGCATGCGCGCGTTGAAGCCGATGTCGATGCTGCGATGCGGGTGGAACATCATGGCGACGGAGCCCGTCGCCGAGAAGCCGGTGGTGCGCAGGCGCGTGCCCGAGTCGCAGTTGGCCGACTCGAGGTTCGGACAGAGCGTCGCGCCGAGGTCGGTGATCGAGACGTTCTGCAGATCGAAGATGCCGACGACGAGGTGGAGCGCCAGCCCGATGTCGAGCCAATGCGTGGCGCGCACCGCGGCGGCGAAGGTCGGGAAGAAGGTGAGCAGGTTGGCCTGCACCACGTCGTAGCGCTGCGGCGCCGGCGCGCTCTGGCCGTTCACCGTCGTGGTCGTGCCCCAGACCTTGTTGCCGAACGCCGAGGGGCCGTACACGCCGAACGCGAACGTCCAGCGATCGAAGCGGTTGAAGTCGGTGCTGAGGCCGAGGAACGGCGCGTAGAACGGCCCCGACGTGTTCGACATCTTCGGGAACGGCTGACCGCTGTAGGGCAGCGGCGTCATCGTGCCCGGCGCGTTCTCGACGGGGTAGTTGCCGGCGCGCTGGAACGTGAAGTCCTGCATCACGAGGTTGGAGTCGAAGAGCAGGTGTGTGCCGCGCTGCTTGGCCAGGCCGGCGACGTTGTAGTCGAGGGCGAGCGGGCTGTCGGCCTTGGCCGTGAACGCGCCGCCGCGGCCGAGCGCTTCGGTGCCGTTGTCGGGGAACGTGAAGCCGCCGGCGAACGCCGCCGTCGGCAAGGCAGTCAAGGCTAGGACGATCGCGATACGCTTCATTCTCGCTCCTGGATCACGCGTTTGTTCACGCGCTGTGGGCTCGTCGCAGGTGGACCATCAAAATCGAAACCGCCGCCGGGGTCACGCCGGCGATGCGGCTCGCCTGACCGATCGAACGCGGCCGCACGCGGCCGAGCTTCTCCTTCACTTCGCGCGACAGGCCGGCGAGGCGCTCGTAGTCGAGCGAAGGCGGCAGCGCCAGCGCCTCGAGCTCGCGCATGCGCGACGCTTCGTCGGTCTGGCGCGCCACGTAGCCTTCGTATTTGACGCGGATCTCGACGCGCTCGGCGACGCACGCATCGACCTCGCAACCCGCCCCGGCCTGCGGGCGGGGGCCCAGGCCGCCGAACGCCGCGCGCAGCGACGCGTAGTCGACCTCGGGCCGGCGCAACAGCTCGAGCAGCGTCACCGGCTTGCGCAAGGGCGCCAGGCCGAACGCGGCCAGGCGATCGTTCGTCGACGGGGTCGGCGACAGCGTCGTCGACCCGAGGCGCGCCATCTCGCCGTCGAGCGCGGCCTTGCGCGAAGAGAACGCGGCCCAGCGCGCATCGTCGACGAGCCCGAGGCGGCGGCCGAGCGGCGTGAGGCGCTCGTCGGCGTTGTCCTCGCGCAAGAGCAGGCGATGCTCGGCGCGCGAGGTCATCATGCGGTAGGGCTCGTCGGTGCCCTGGGTCGTCAGGTCGTCGACGAGCACGCCGGCGTAGGCCTGATCGCGCCCGAGCACGAGCTCGCCGCGCGCCTCGCCCTCGTCCGCGAGCTGCGCGAGCGCGGCGTTGGCGCCGGCGAGGAGCCCCTGCGCCGCCGCCTCTTCGTAGCCCGAGGTGCCGTTGATCTGCCCGGCCAGATAGAGCCCGCCGACGCGCTTGGTCTCGAGCGTCGCGTAGAGCTCGCGCGGATCGCAGAAGTCGTACTCGACGGCGTAGCCGGGGCGCATCATCTCGGCGCGCTCGAGACCCGGGATGGTGCGCACGAGCGCGAGCTGCACGTCGATGGGCAGCGAGGTCGAGATGCCGTTGGGGTAGACCTCGTGCGTGTCGAGGCCTTCGGGCTCGAGGAAGATCTGATGGCGCGGCTTGTCGGCGAAGCGCACCACCTTGTCCTCGATCGACGGGCAGTAGCGCGGCCCGATGCCGGTGAGCGAGCGCTGCAGGCCGTAGAGCGGCGAGCGATGCAGGTTCGCGCGAATGAGCGCGTGCGTGGCGTCGGTCGTGTACGTGATGTAGCAGGCGCGCTGCTGAAGCGGCGGCGCCGGCCCGTCGTCGGCGAAGCGCGGCAGCGGCTCGTCGCCGGGCTGGGCCTCGAGGCTGCGCCAGTCGATGGTGCGCCCGTCGAGGCGGCAGGGCGTGCCGGTCTTGAGGCGCGCCAGCGGAAAGCCGAGCGACTCGAGCGACGCCGACAGCCCGCGCGACGGTGCCTCGCCCGCGCGCCCGCCGTCGGCCTGCGCGTCGCCGACGTGGATGCGCCCGCGGAGGAACGTGCCGGTGGTGATGACCACGGCGCGCGCGCGGAAGACGAGGCCGAGCGTCGTCTCGACGCCGGCGATGCGCCGGCCCGACACGCCATCCTCGACGAGGAGGCGCGCCACTTCGTATTGCTTCAGGTCGAGCCCGGGCTGCGCCTCGACCACCCGCCGCATCTCGCTGCGGTAGCGCGCCTTGTCGCACTGCACGCGCGTGGCGCGCACCGCCGGCCCCTTCGACAGGTTGAGCCGGCGGAACTGAATGCCGACGGCGTCGGTCACGCGCGCCATCGCGCCGCCGAGCGCCTCCACCTCCTTGACGAGGTGTCCCTTGCCGACGCCACCGACGGCGGGGTTGCACGACATCTGCGCGACCTTGTCGAGATCGCCGGTCAGAAGGAGCGTGCGCCGGCCGAGGCGGGCCGCCGCCAACGCCGCCTCGCAGCCCGCGTGTCCGGCGCCGACGACGACGACGTCCCAGGCGTCGTCAGGCATTGTACGTAGCCGGCATCGCAATCATTTACACTTTCCCGTCGCTGAGTCGCAACCGGAATCGCAGTGGATCGGCTCCCAGCCGCACGCGTTCAAACTTTTTGGGAGCGGCTGGAGCGCGGTCAGGTCGTCGAGGCACTGCGCGGGATTGTCGCAGGTGACCGGCTCGCACGCGGTCAGCGAGCTCCCGCCGATACACACCCGTACACCCGCGGTCGACAGGATCAGGGCACAGGTGCCGACGTCGCAGTTGGCGGTGACGGTGCACGCCGGCAGGCAGACGGGGTTGTACGGCGCGCCCACGCACAGCGACTGCGGCGGACACTTGTCGCAGGAGATCTTGCAGCCCATGTCGTCGTAGGCCTGGCCCACGTGCACGCCGCCGCCCGAGCAACCCGCCAGCAGAAGAAGGAAGGCAACGATCGTCGCACGCATCAGTAACGAACTCCGAGCCCGAGGGCGAGCGCGGCCGACGCCTGGGGCAGAAAAGTGGTGGCACCGAGGTCGCCTTCGACGTCGAGACGCAGCGACAGCGTCGTCGAGAGGCGCCCGGTGCCGAGGGGGAACAGGTCGATGCTGCCGGCGGCAAAACCGCCGAGGAGCGTCGCCTGGTCGCCGCGCCATTTGGTCCATCCTGCCGCCGGGCCGGCGCGAAGCCTGGCGCGGCCGACGCGCAGCTGCAAGGCCAGGCCGCCGAGCGCCTCGAAATAGGTGTGCTCGGCGCCGCCGGCTTCGCCGGCCAGCACGCGGCCGTCGCCGACGACGGCGAGGCCGGCGCCGACGTCGAGCCCGAGCACGAACTCGCCGCCGCCGGCGAGCGCGTCAAAGCCGGGCGCGCGCGCGTCGGTCGACGACACCGCCGCGCGCCAACCGCCGGTCGCCACCACCCACTCGACGTCGAGCCGATCGCGCAGCCACGTCGCCTGCGCGCGCGCCACCGACGGCACGAGCGCGAGCAAGGCCACGGCGAGGACGACCCGCGCCATCACTGCTCCTGGGCGCCTCCCTGCATGTTCTCTTCCTCCGCGCCCTTGCCGCCGGAGATGCCCTTGCACGTCGGCGTGCCGTGCACGAAGCGCGGCTCGAACTTGTAGATATGCAGCACGAAATCGAGCGTCAGGTCCTCGAGGGTCTGCTCCGGCGAATGCTCGACCGACCAGCGGATGCCCTCGATGCGCGTCGAGCCGCACTTGTCGAAGATGCCGCGCTCGATGGCGCGCGCCTTGTCGAACCAGTCCTTCATGTCCTCCTTGATGCAAGGCCCGTTGCCGCCGCCGCACGCGAAGGAGAAGGTCGAGTACCAGTCGTTCTGCCCCTTGCCGTACTCGTCGACGATGAGGCGCGGGTGGATGCCCTGCCTCGGGTCCTTGGCCTCCATGCGCATGCGGACGGCGTAGCGCCCGGGCGGGAGCTCGACGTAGCCGCAGGTCGGATCGACCTTCGTCGTGTCCTTCTCGAGCGTGCCCTTGTGGTCGATGGTGATGCTCATCGGATCGAAGCCGCGGCCGGTGCGAAACTCGAAGCGCTTCATCCCGGGGGCGACCTCGCCTTCGTTGCGCGAGCTGTCGCCCGACGGGCGGCCGAAGTCGTCGACCTCGCGGCAGGTGCAGGTGGCGCCCTGGCAGCGCGGCCCGGCGGTTTGCAGCGGTCCGCCCGCCTTGGGCGGCGGCACGTCGGCGAGCTCGGTCTTGCCGTGACCACCGGAGGCGCAACCCGCTCCCAGCGCCATCATCAACAGGGCAACCCCGCGTGTCATCGGCGCATCGTACACCATTTGTTATTGTCGACTCGCTGATTGACACGAGCGCCGACGCCGAGGAGGATGACGCGTCCATGCAAGCCCGCACCATCATTGCCGCTGTTTTCGTCGCGGTCGTCTCGTTCGCCTGCGCCAACGAGACCGCCAGCAACTTCTTCAAGTCGACCCCGACGTTCTATCCAACGGCGCAACAGAACTACCAGGCTGGCGTCAAGGAGCTGAAGAACGGCAACTGGCTCAACGCGCAGGCCTACTTCCTCCACCTGCACAAGACCTTCGGCTTCTCGAAGTGGGCGACCCTGTCGGAGCTCGGCCTCGCCGACGCGCAGTTCGGCCAGGAGAAGTACACCGAGGCCGTCGACGGCTACAAAGGCTTCATCAAGGCGCACCCGGGCAACGAGCGGGTGCAGGACGGCTACGCGGCGTTCCGCATCGGCCTGTCCTACTTCAAGGAGATCCCGTCGGACTTCTTCATCATGCCGCCGTCGTACGAGAAGGACCAGGGGCCGGTGCTCGACGCCCTGCGCGAGCTGAGCGCCTTCTCCGATCAGTACGGCGACAGCGTCTACGCGCCCGAGGCGCGCAAGCTCATCGGCGAGTGCGTGCGCAAGCTGACCGACCACGAGCTCTACGTCGCGCGCTTCTACCTCGACGCCAACAAGCCGTACGCGGCCATCGGGCGGCTCGAGGGCATCATCAAGGACTATCCGGCGTCGCAGCGGGAGCCGGAAATCATGTTGCTCTTGGGAAAAACCTACTTGAAAATGGAAAAGCCCACCGAAGCGCGGGCGACGTTCGTGAAGCTGTCCACGCAGCATCCGGACGATTTCCGGGCGGAGAAGGCAAAGCTGTATATTCAGTTCATCGACAGGCGCTACGCGGGGAAGATGTAGCGCCGACGACGAAGGGGAGACATGGACGATCGGCTGCGCAACCTCATGCACCTGGCGCGCGAGCACTACGAGAATCGCGAATACGCCGAGGCGGAGCCGATCCTGATGCAGATCGTGCGCGAGCACCAGGGATTCGCCGACATGTTCAACATGCTCGGCGTGATCCACCACGGACACGGGCGCTTCTCGCAAGCGCAGGAGATGTTCGAGCACGCGCTCTCGATCAACCCCAACTACACCGAGGCGGCGCTCAACCTCGCCGTCACCTACAACGACCTCGGCAAATACGCGCAGGCCAAAGAGGTGTACGCGCACGCCATCGCCCGCTCGCGCGAGCAGCCGCGGCAGCTCGATCCGTTCGCCAAGGGCAAGATAGCGAACATGCACGCGCGCGTCGCCGACGCCTACGCGGGCATCGGCATGAACGAAGAGGCGGCGCGCGAGTACCGCAAGGCGCTCGACCTGTGCCCGACGTTCGTCGACATCCGCACCAAGCTGGCGTCGACGCTGCGCGACATGGGCGAGAAGGAAGCGGCGGTGCAGGAGTATCAGCTCGTCAAGCAGCAGGCGCCGAAGTTCCTGCCGGCGCGGGTGAACCTCGGCGTCACGCTCTATTCGCTCGGGCGAAAAGACGAGGCGAAGAGCGAGTGGGAGTCGGTGCTCGTCGAAGAGCCGGGAAACAAGAGCTGCCGGATGTACCTCGACATCTTGAAGGGCTGACGCAGGCTACTTCGACTGCACCGTCAGCAGGCCGGCAGCGACGTCGGCGCTGCTGTCGAGCGTGGCGTCGATGCGCGTGTCGCCGAGGAGCTCGCGCGCGAAGAAGCACATGAGGTAGCGCGTCGAGTAGCGCAGCACGGTGGCGGCGTTCGCGCTGCCGGCGGTGCACAGCGTGCAGAAGGCGCAGCTCTGCGGATCTTCGAACTGCGTGTGGTCGGCGCCGACCGCGGTGAGCTCGACCGACGGCGAGGGCGCGGCCTTGTAGAGCACGTCGTAGTTCTGATCGGCGGGGGCGCAGGCCGAGCTGCCGCCACCGTCGGTGGTCTCGCCGAGGAACGCCGACGGCATGGCGACGGTGCCGAGGCCGGCGGCGGCGGCCCCGGCGTTGTCGACGGGATCGAGGCCGAAGAAGCCGCGCAGCTTGCCGGCGAGCGCACCTTCGGCGGCGAGCAACGACGCCATGCCGCCGCGCGAGTGGCCGGCGAGGCCGATGCGCGTGGAGTCGACGCGGCCGGGCAGGCCGGTGGGAAGCCAGCCGACGAGGAAGGCGAGGTCGTCGGCGACGGCGGAGGTCTGCGAGAGGATGCCGGGGTCGTCGCGGGTGACGGCGACGATGCCCCACGAGGCGAGACGGCGCGCGTAGGGGGCGTAGGCGGCGCCGGGTTGCTGCAGGCCCGAGGAGAGGATGACGGCGGGCCGCGGGCCCGCCGTCGCGGGGACGTAGACGACGATGGGGATCGACTTGCCGCTGCCGGTCGCGGTCAGCGACATCTGCGTGTACGGCTCGGGCCCGTCGGTGTCGTAGAGCAGGCCGGGCGTCGAGAGATCGCTGCCCGGCGGGGCGCCGGCGAAGTCGGGGCCGGTGGCGCCGAGATCGAGCCCGCCGCCGCCGCTACCGCCTGGGCCGCCGCCGCTACCGCCTGGGCCGCCGCCGCCGGAGCCGTTGCCGCCGGAGCCGTTGCCGCCGGAGCCGCCGCCGCCGGAGCCGTTGCCGCCGGAGCCGTCGCCGCCGGAGCCGTTCGACCGCGTGCACCCCGACGGCAGCGCCGTCATCGTCCCCGCCACCAGGGCGACCGCGACGAGCATCGCCCGATTCATTAAGTTTTTACTTAACACGACACATCAGTACCGCAACCCGACGATCGGGGACAGACGCGCCTGCGGAGACGTCGCCGCCATTCCCGTGATGACGGTGGGAATGACGGCGTACAACCTCGGATACGAGGATCCTCCGGGACGCTCGTATACCGACGTCATCGAGTGGAACGCCGACCACGGGGTCAACCTCATCCGCATCGACGGCATCCACGGCGGCGTGTGGAACGCGGCTCGTCTGAAGAAGCTCGTGGCCCATGCGCACGCCCGCGGGATGACGGTCGCGCTCGGGCTCGGCGTGCTCTCCGATGTCGCCGCGCCGTCGCGCGCCCGATTCGTCGACGATCTGGCGTCCGCGTTCTGCAACGACACGCGCGTCTTCTACGAAGGCGACTGGGAGACCGCGTGCGGCGAGTGCATGCCCAAAGGGACCTGCAGTCAGGAGTTCTCGGCGTTCAACGCGGCGAACAGCGAGCTCGTCGCGGCCTTCGCCGCCAAAGGGTGCGCGGCTCCCAGCCTCGCCGTCCACGTGATGCGCAACAACAACTACGCCGGCACCAGCTCCGGGTACCACGCGAGCAACTCGTGCAAGGAGAGCTTCACGAAGGTCTCCACGATCAACATGCGCGGGCTCCACGAGGCGGGAAAGCTCGAGGGCTATGGCGTCAGCGAGCCCGGCCCCGCCCATCCGCTCGTGATGGAGACGCTCTACGAGGACCTCAGCGGCGGGCTCGCCGGCGCCAACCTGGACGCGGCGTTGTGGCGCAGCGAAGGCATCTACGACGATCTGACGAGCGACGCGGCCTACTACTACCGCTGGTACGCGGCCGGCGTCCTTCTGAGCGGCGGCGCGGGGCTCGTGTACGGCATGTCGGGGGCCTCGCCCTTCGGCTCGCAACGGTGGGCGTGGGGTCTTCCGGATGGCGGTCCGTCGGTGGGGCTGACGTCGATCGTGGGTGTGAAGACGTTTCTGTCGCGCGAAGGGTACGACCCGTTCCACGCGAAACCGAACGACGGTCTCGTCGACAACGGCTTCGCCGGCGGCATCGAGCGCGCGAAGGCGGCGACGATGGGCGGCACGACGTTCATCTACAACCCGCGCCATACGACGTTGAAGATCGCCGACCAGCAAGGGAAGGTCGCCGAGCTCTACGTCCCGGCGAGCGGAAAGAGCTATCCCTCGTACGCCACGATCGACTCGGCCAGGCTCGCGCTGGCGCCGCCACCCCAGGCCACCGGCGACTACTTCCTCGTGCTGCGGCCCAAAGCGGGCGCGCCGACGGTGACGCTGAACCTGATCGGCGATCCCGACAAGGGCGCCTACGCCGTCGAAGCGGTGGTTGCCGGCAGCGGCATCGAGCAGGTCGACTTCACGGTCGACGGGGCCGCGTTCCATTCCGAGCGCGTGCACCGCTATTGCCTCTTCGGCGGCGACGGCACCTGCGCCACGGGCACCTTGGGCCGCGGCAAGCACACGATCGCCGCCACCGCGACCAATGCGTCGGGGAGCAACTCGGCATCCATCACCCTCACCGAGGATCTCAAATGAGAAAATATCTATTGATCGGGTTCGCTCTGATGCTGCCGTGGAGCACGGCGAGCTGCAGCGGGTCTGTCGCGGACGACCTGCCGGCCGATGATGTGGCGGATGGGGAGGCAGGGTTCACCGATGGCGCCGCGACCGCGCGATACATCCGGCCGCCGTCAGAGTGCGCGCACAACGGCAACGGCAAGGCGCGCGGCTGCGCGTCGAGCACCGGCGGCCAGGGCGCCTTCAATGCCTGGTCCTCGTCCAAGTCGTGGCTCGCGCCCGGCACCGTGCTCTACGTCGACGGCACCTGGGACGTCACCAGTTACATCCTCGTGCGCTCGTCGGGCACCGCGACCGCACCGATTCACATCCGCTCGTATGACGTGACCGCGCCGTCGATGATCGAGGGTGACCTGTCCGGTCTGTTCTACGTGCAGGCCGACTACGTCAGCGTCACCAATCTCCGCTTCTACAATTCGCTCGGGACGTGCATGGCCGTCTTCGGGCCGAACGCGACGCAGCCGATCCATCACGTGGCCGTCAGCAACAACCGCTTCGACAAGTGCTTCAACGGAATCTCGCTCAGCCACGTCGAGAACGCGCTCGTGTCGGGCAACTGGCTCAGAAACCAGGGCGGAACCAAGGACGGCCACGGGCACTGCATCTACCCCGCCGAGGGTGCCGACCACATCGAGGTGCGCGGCAACCGCTGCCAGGCCAACCCGGACATCTACGCGTCGCACTGCCTCCACGTCTATCACTCCGAGGCGCCCGGGCCGGCCAACGACGTCGCGTTCCACGACAACGTCTGCGACGGCTTTTCGACCGGTGTCGGGATCTACTCCAACGCGCAGAACATCCGCGTGTACGGGAACACGATCATCAATCTGCGAAAGACCGTGGGCTCCGATGGCTTCGGGCTGCGCTGCGGAGTGTCCGCCGGAGCCGGCGGATCCGGCGTCTTCATGAACAACATCGTGGAGGGCGAGTTCACCGGCGCGGTGGCCATCATGGACCGGACGCGCTGCGATCTCGACCTCGACTACAACGTCTATGATCAGCCCGGCGCCACGCCGGCCTTCCGCGCCGAAAACGCGAGCGGCACCGTCGCGGTCGTGCCGTGGGCGACGTGGCAGGACACGCACGACTCGCACAGCATGCTCTCCGATCCAGAGCTGACCAACGTCGCGACGGGCGACGTGCATCTACTGACGAGGAGCCCGCTTCGCGATCGCGGCAACGACCACTACGCGGCGACGAGGGACTTCTACGGCAAGCCCCGGGTCCTCGACGGCACGATCGACATCGGCGCCGCCGAATATCAGTAGCCGTTGCGGCGCAGGATCTCGCGCGCCTTCTCCTGGTCGCCGCTGAACGAGAACGCGTCGTAGAGGGCGAAGCTGTTCGGCCCGTCGACCATCCGCGGCGCCAGCAGCTTCAACGCATGCAGCTTGTCCTCCGAGAACGCGAACAGCCCGAGCAGCTCCTTGACCTGCGCGACGCGAAACAGGTGCGTCCGCGCCGCCTGCTCGAGCACCGTCCGCTTGTTCTCGGAAAAACCCTGCTCGTCGATCGCCCGGCGCAGCGCGCGCAGCTCCTCGCCGCCGATGGGCTGCATCGCCGGCGCGGGCGGCGGCGGATCGACCACGGCCGGGCGCACCTCCACGCGCCGCGGCGTCCACGGCTCCCACGACCAACGCTGATCGGCGCCGCCGTCGCAATTCCACAAGAGCACGTTGTCGCCGCGCGCGCCGTTGCGCCCGGCCACGTCGAGGCACATCCCCGTCTGGCGGTTGTGCAATTCGAAGCTGCCGCCGCCGCGCGGCACCAGCGACCAGCGCTGATCGTTCATGCGCTCGCAGCGATAGATGTCGACGTTGGCGCCCGCGCGCCCGTCGTAGCCGGCCGCATCGAGGCACACGCCGCCAACGCTGTTGACGAGCTCGCTGCCGCGCGCGAACGACCACACCTGATCGGGATCGTCGTTGCACTCCCACAGGTGCACGTTGCCGTTGCCCTGCGCGTTCCAGCCTTCGACGTCGAGGCACATCCCCTGCGCGCGGTTGCGCAGGCGCCCCGTCCCGGCCGGCAGCGGCTGCGCCATCGCGCTCGCCCCCGCGAGCGACGCCACCGCAAAACAGAGCCACCACGATGCTCGCATGGTCTTCCCCCTGTCACCATCGGACGCGACGGCGCCCGGCGCTCTTCAATGCGTCTTCAGGACCCAGAGCACGTCGGCGGCGCGATCCCGCCGCGCGTCGGCCTCGTCCTCCTCGAACACCGGCAGCACCGTCAGATACGGCGAGGCCCCGCGCCGCGCCGCGCGATCGGGAATCGCGAAGCTGCGCGTGTGCCCCTCCCCCGCCACCACCACGAGCCGCGCCGGCGCGCCCGGCGCCTTGAGAGCCTCGGCCACCCGCTGCGCCATCGTCTCGTCCCACACCAGCTGCGCCGCGTAGAAGCGCTCGAACATCGCCTCGTCGAACTTGCCGTGCGGATGCTGCGCGAACGCCTCGCGCACCAGCTCGCGATGCTTCTCCGGGCCCGGCACCATCTCGGGCAGCTCGGCCTTCTCGGCCGCGCTCAGCCCGTCGAGGCCGTTCTTCGCCACCGCGTGCGCCAGCGTGCGCGGCGCATTCAACGCGTACGCCGGCAGCTTGTGCGCGCGGCAGAAATCGAGCAGCGGCTTGTAGAGCCCCCACTCGTAGCCCCAGGTGTTCTCCCAATCGACCGCCTTCAGGAAGCCGGCCTCGTCGAGCGTGCCGGCCACGTAGGCGTCGAGCGAGCCCTGATAGGTGTGCGGCAGCATCTCCATGCCGAGGCCCACCGACGGATCGGCCGCATAGGCGCGCTCGAGCACCTCGATCTCGGCGGCGTGATCGTGCGGGTTCGGGTGCTCTTCGCCGACGTAGATGACCTTGACCGCGCGCAGCTTGTCGTCGAAATTGCGGTCGGCGAGCTCGTCGCCCGAGTCGGTGTCGACCACGCGATGCGGCAGCGCGATTGGCTGCTTGGCGCCGCGCATGCCGTGGCGCGACTCTGCTTCGGCCTGCGGCGCCGTCGTCGGCGCGGCCGACGGCGCGTGCGCGCACCCGATGGCCCCGACGACGAAGACGGCGGCGATGACGACGATCCTCATCGCCCGACTATATCGCTACAGCACGCGCCGAAACACGCGGAAGATGCCGCCGGCGACGCTCGGCTCTTCGCCGACGAAGGTGGCACCGACGGCGCGCGCCGCTCGGTCGCCGCGTATTCGATGGCCAGCGACACCGCTTCTTTGGCGATGCCGCGCCGGCGCCACGAGGGCGCCACCCAATGCGCACCGGGCCGCCCGTGCGCCACATCGCGCTCCAGTTGCCGATCGCGGCGACCACGTCGTCGCGCGTCCAGCGGCGCGGGAGCTCGAACATGCGCGCCATCTGCTCGTCCTCGCCCGCGAGCCACGCGTCGGCGTCGGCGAGCGTGACCGGGCGCAGCCGGATGTTGCGGCCTTCGAGGAGCACGACGCGAGTATACTGCGCGCCCGATGCAGCTCCTCACGCACGACCTGCCCGGCACCGGCGGCCTGCACAAGGCGACGCCCGAAGACTTCGTCGTCGACGAGCTGCCCGCCTACACACCGTCGGGCGAGGGCCCGCACACCTATCTGCACGTCGAGAAGCGCGGGCTCACCACCGCCGACGCCATCGCGCGCCTGTGCCGCGCGCTCGCCGTGTCGCCGCGCGACGCCGGCGCCGCCGGCCAGAAGGATCGGCAAGCGCTCACGCGCCAATGGATCTCGCTGCCCGACGTCGATCCCGCGCGCGCGCTCGCCGTCACCGTCGACGGCATCCGCGTCCTCGCTGCCGCGCGCCACGGCAACAAGCTGCGCACCGGCCACCTCGCCGGCAACCGCTTCACGCTGACCTTGCGCGGCGCCGGGCCCGACGCGCTCGCCCGCGCCCGCGCCATCATCGACCGCCTCGTCGCGCACGGCCTGGCCAACTACTTCGGCGCCCAGCGCTTCGGCGCGCGCGGCGACAACGCGGCCCGCGGCAAGGCGCTGCTCTCGCCCCACGACGGCGGCGGCCGCGGCCCGCGCATCAGCCCGAACGAGCGGCGCATGCTGGTGAGCGCCTATCAGTCGGAGCTCTTCAACCGCTACCTCGACGCCCGCATCGTCGACGGGCTCGTCGCCCAGCCGGTCGCCGGCGACGTGCTCAAGAAGACCGACACCGGCGGGCTCTTCACCGTCGACGACACGCCGGCCGCGCTCGCCGACGCCGCCGCCCGCCTCGCCGCGCGCGCGCTGGTGGTCACCGGCCCGATGTTCGGCCACAAGGTGATGTCGCCGCCCGCCGGCACGCCGTCGCACGCGCGCGAGCAGACGCTGCTCGACGCCGAAGGCATCGGCCCCGAAACCTTCAAGGTCCTCGGCAAGCTCGCCGAAGGCACGCGCCGCCCGCTCCTCGTGCCGGTCGAGCAGGCCGACGTCCGCGCCGGCGACACGTCCGACAGCCTGCTGCTCTCGTTCGTCCTGCCGCCCGGCGCCTACGCCACGGTCCTCCTCGCCGAGGTCACAAAGTAGCGTCGCCACGGAAGAGACGCCGTCCCGCGCCGTACGATGAACCATGGCGTTCGCCGACCCCACGATCACGCACTGCATGAAGTGTGGAGCCCCGGCCGAGACCTGGCCGATCACGCTGCACCAGAACATCGGCATGATCGCCGCGCACCAGCGCAGCATCTTCGAGGGGCAAGTCTGCAAGCCCTGCGTGCATCGCGAATACTGGAAGAAGTTCGCGATCCTCGTGACCGTCGGCTGGACCAGCTACTATTCGGTGGTCATCGGCCCGGTGCTGCTCGTGGTCAACACCATCAACTACGTCAAGACGGTGAGCTCGAGGCCGGTCGGGCTGCCGCCGCGCCACGACGGCCCGGCACCGCAACTTCTTCCACCCTCTTAGTGTCCGGCTAGCCGTGCTGTGACATCTGGCGTGCAACGCCAACCCCGTCGTTGCGTGTCCAACCCTCGCAGCATACACTTCGCGACGTCTGACTTCGCGGACATAGGAACGGGGCCTTCATGCACATTACGGAACGATTCCTCGCCTTCACGCTCCTCGGCGCCGAGTGGGTCTTGTGGCTGCTGATCGGGCTGTCGATCGTCAGCTTCGCCATCATGATCGAGCGCGCCTATTACTTTCTGACCCATAACGTCGACGTCGATTCGCTCGGCGTCGATCTGCGCCGCATGCTCGCCAAGGGCGCCGTCGCCGACGCGCGCTCGCGAGTCAAGGGCTCCGACGCGGCCGAGATGTCCGTGGTGGCCGCCGGCCTCGACGAGGTCGAGCGCGGCGTCGACGCCGTCGCCGAAGCCATGGTCGGGCGCAAGGCGCACGAGCGCATGCGCCTCGAGCGCAACCTCGCGTTCCTCGGCACCCTCGGCAACAACGCGCCGTTCATCGGTCTCTTCGGCACCGTCCTCGGCATCATCCGCGCCTTTCACGAGCTGTCGGGCAACCAGGCCGGCGGCGTCGCCGTGGTCATGGCCGGCATCTCCGAAGCGCTCGTCTGCACCGCGGTCGGACTGATGGTCGCCATCCCGGCGGTCATCGGGTTCAACTACTTCAACCGCCGCGTGCGTCAGACGCTGGCCAACGTCGACTCGCTGGCCCACGTGGTGCTCGCGCAGCTCAAGGGCGAAGGCGACGCGCCGGCCAGCGCGAAGCTCGAGGCCAAGTAAGGTGGCGGGCACGACGCAGTACGGCGACGACGAGGGTGGTCAGGGCGCGATCACCGACATCAACGTCACGCCGCTCGTCGACATCATGCTGGTGCTCCTCATCATCTTCATGGTGACGGCGCCGATGATCGTGAACAACCCGTCGATCAAGGTGGAGCTGCCCAAGGCCGCCACCGGCGACGAGACGCTGAAGTCGACGCTGGCGCTGACGCTCTCGCGCGACGCGTCGGGCGCGGTCGGGCTCTACGCCAACGGCCAGAAGACGACCGACGAAGCCGTCAAGGCGATGATCCCGGACATGCTGGCGAAGAACAAGGACCTACAAGCGATCATCGCCGCCGACCGCGGCATCTCTTATGGGGACGTCGTTCACATCGTCGATTTGGTAAAATCGCTCGGCGTACACAAGTTCGCGCTGAACACGGATCCAAACCCCTAGTCAGGACGTCTCTGTAGGAAGATGGCGCTGGAAAAGCCCGACCTCGTCGCTGTCGTCGTTGCGCTCGCTGCGCACGCCGGCATCGCGTACGGGCTGGCGCACGTGCCGGCGCGGCCGGAGCATCGGCCGTCGTGGGTGGAGATGGAGGTGCGCAAGCGCGTGCCGCCGCCGCCGCCGAAAGCGGAGGTCGTGCCGCCGCCGCCGCCCGAGCGCAAGGTGATCCCGAAGAAGATCAAGGTCGCCGAGCCGCCGCCGACGCCGCCGCCGCCGAACGCCAAGCCGCCGCCGGAGCCGCCCAAGGAGCCGCCCAAGCCGGTGTTCGGCGTGACCATGTCGTCGACGACCGAGGGTGACTCGTCGGTGGCGATGCCGGTCGGCAACACGACGATGATCGACCCGTCCAAGTCGGGCAAGGGGCCGGTGGTGCCGCTGCCGGCCGCGCCGCCGCCGCCGCCGAAGCCGGAGTACAAGCCGGTCTCGGAGCTGTACATCAAGTCGCGTCCCGACATCGACGCCGACGCGTGCGGCCGCTCGGTCCCGTATCCCTCCGAGGCGGAGCAGCTCGGCATCGAGGGCGACGTCAAGCTGCGCATCGAGCTCGACGAGAAGGGGCACGTGCACGGCATCAAGGTCACGAGCGGGCAGGGACACGGGCTCGATCAGGCCGCGGTGTTCGCGCTGACGCACAAGTGCAAGTTCACGCCGGCGATTGCGACCGACGGCAAGCCGGTGTCGTACGTGATCCCGCAGTACGTGTTCCACTTCGAGCTTCCGCGGTAGCCGCGTTCGCCGATCGGGTAAGATGTGCGGCGCTTGCGCCGTATGGCTTTCGCGCTCGTCCTCTGCGTCGCGGCGGTGGCGCGCGCGCAGGAGCTCGAGCCGCCGAAGCTCGTCGAGCGCGTCGAGGCGCAGTATCCGCTCGAGGCGGCGGCGCGCGGGCTGACCGGCGTGGTGACGCTCGAGCTCATCGTCGACGCCGCGGGGCACGTGGCGGAGGCGACGGTGCTGGCGCCGGCGGGGCACGGCTTCGACGAGGCGGCGCTCCAGGCGGTGCGGCAGTTCCGCTTCGCGCCCGGGCGCATCGACGGCAAGCCGGTGCCGGTGAAGGTGACCTACCGCTACGCGTTCACGATGCGCGCGCCGCCGGCGAAGGCGGCGGAGGCGAGCGCGACGACGCCGCCGGCGCCCGTGCGCTTGCGTGGCAAGATCGTCGAGCGCGGCACGCGCAGGCCTGTCGAGGAGGCGGCGGTGATCGCGCTCGACGAGTCGGGCGCGACGGTCGGCCAGACCGAGACCGACGCCGACGGCACGTTCGCGCTGCGCCTGGCGAAGGCGGGCACCATCACCGTCATCATCGCGGCCGTCGATCACAAGACGCTGCGCGTGAAGGAGACGATCGCAGACAAAGAGGCGCTGAGCGTGCGCTACACGATCTCGCTCACCAGCTACGCGCTCTACGAGTCCACGGTGCGCGCGGCGCCGGTGCGCGAGGAGGTGGCGCGCGTGTCGCTCGGAGGCGACGAGGTGCGCCGCATCCCCGGCACGCGCGGCGACGCGCTCGCGGCGGTGTTGAATCTGCCGTCGGTGGCGCGCTCGCCGTTCGACCTCGGGCAGCTGGTGATTCGCGGCTCGGCGCCGGGCGAGTCGGGCGCGTTTCTGATGGGCATGCAGATTCCGAACGCGTTCCACTTCGGCGGGCTGACGTCGACGTTCAACTCGTACCTGCTCGATCGCTTCGATCTGATCCCGTCCAACTTCAGCGTGCGCTACGGACGGCTGACCGGCGGCATCGTCGACATCGTGCCGCGCGAGGGGCGGCGCGATCGCATCCACGTCGACGCGAAGGCCGATCTGTACGACGCGCACGTCATCCTCGAAGGGCCTGTCGGCAAGGGCTCGTTCGCGCTGTCGGCGCGGCGCTCGTACGTCGACGCGTTCCTCGGGCTGTTCCTGACCGGCGGCTCGTTCACGGTGGCGCCGCGCTATTACGACTATCAGGCCGAGCTCGATTATCCGGTCGCGGGCGGCAAGCTGAAGCTGCTCGTGTTCGGCTCCGACGACGAGCTGGCGTTCGTGAGCGAGACGCCGCCCGACGCCGATCCGACGCTGGCGGGCGAGTTCTCGACGCGGCAGTGGTTCCACACGCTGTTCGCCAGCTACAAGAAGAGCATCGGGCGCTGGGACACCGAGGCCACCGTCGCCGTCGGGCCGCAGCACTTCGACGGCGCCGTCGGTGAGGCGGCGCGCTTCAACCTCGACCTGGTGGAGATGGACGCACGCTTCGAGGCGCGCCAGCGGCTGACGCCGCGCTTCAAGCTCACCTACGGCCTCGACGTCGTCACCGACTACTTCTGGGTATCGGTCGATGCGCCGCCGCAGACGACCGAGGAGGTGCCGCTCGGGCCGCTCGGCGAGCGCCAGCAGCTGTCGCTGCGCAACCAGGGATTCGAAGCGTCGCCCGCGCTCTATGTGCAGGGGGATCTGTGGGCGATCCCCGATCGCCTTCTGATCACGCCGGGCGTGCGCGCCGACTACCTGACCGGCTACGAGGGCATCTACGTGCAGCCGCGCCTGATGACGCGCTTTCGCGTGCAGGGCGACTGGTGGCTCAAGGGCGGCGCCGGCCTGTTTCACATGTATCAGCAGGCCGCCTACCACGACGCGGTGCTCGGCAATCCCAAGCTGCGCGCCGAGCAGGCGTGGCACTTCACCGTCGGGCTCGAGGGGCGGCCGCTGCCGTTCTATCGCGCGCTCACGCTGGAGGTGAACCTGTTCTACAAGGACCTGCGCAACATCGCGGTCACGTCGGCCGACTCCACGCAACGTGACGGCAAGGTCGTGCCCGAGCGCTACAGCGACGAGGGCATCGGGCGCGTCTACGGCGGCGACCTGCTCTTGAAGATGGACAACGGCCACCGGCTCTACGGATGGATCTCGTACACGCTGCTCAAGAGCGAGCGGAAGGATCATCCCGGCGAGGCGTGGCGGCCGTTCGAGTACGACCAGACCAACATCTTGACCCTGATCGTCGGCTATCACCTGCCGTGGGAGATCGACGTCGGCGCGCGCTTCCGCTACGTGACCGGCAATCCGACGACGGCGCTGGGGCCGGGCGTGTTCGACGCGGACCAGGGCGTGGTGATTCCGATTCCGGGGATGCCGTACGCGGAGCGGCTGCCGGCGTTCACGCAGCTCGACCTGCGCGTCGACAAGCGGTTCCTCTTCAAGAGCTGGATCCTGTCGGCCTACGTCGACGTATCGAACGTGACCAACAACGCCAACGTCGAGGGCTACGCCTACTCGTACGACTATCGCGTGCGCACGCCGGTGACGGGCCTGCCGATCATCCCGTCGGTGGGCCTGCGCGCGAGCTTCTAGCCAGATGCTAGTTCGACCGCAGCGTGATGGTGGCGGGGCGGTCGGTAGGCGGCGTGGTGATGACGAGCTCGTCGCCTTGCGGGGCGGCGACGCAGCCGGCGCAGTCGACGGTGAAGCCGTTCGGATAGACGCGCGCCGGCACGATCACCTCGGTCGGCACAGCCAGCGACGGATCAGGCGTGTAGACGAAGGTGAACGCCGACGTCGCCGCGTCGAACGCGTAGGAGACGGGATCGCCGGCGACGCGCGCAGGATAGGGACGCGCCACGGTGTCGTCGAGGAGCGGCTTCTCGCTGCCGTCGGGGTTGACGAGGCCGTAGCCGTCGCTGTTGTCGTAGGCCCAATAGGCGCTGCCCGCGGCGACGGCGCCGGCGGCGTCGTACTGCGCGGTCATGTACTCGACGATGCCGGGATCGGAGGCGACGCCGCCGTACTCGCCGATCCACAAGGCGGCGCGCAGCGCCTGCGCCTCGCCGGCGAGCTTGGCGACGTTGTCGAGGATCTGCCCGCGATGCGTCGGATCGAAGCCGCCGCCCCCTTCGGCCGTCGAGTCGTACGAATGCGGCGCGTAGACCACGTCGCCAAAGCCGAACGGCTCGAGCGACGTGGCGATGCCGGCGTTGCGCGCCGACGACGGCTCGAGGAACGCGACCCACCCCGGCGCCACGCCGCGCACCGCGCGCACGATGCGGTCGTACATCGGCGCCAGGCGATCGGGCTCGAAGTCGAAGATGGAGTAGCTGCCCCACTCCGGCTCGTTGAGCACGTCGAAGCCGACGACGGCGGGCGCGTCCTTCAAGCGCTCGGCGACGTGGCGCCAGGCGTCGGCGAAGTGCTGCTGCAGATCGGCGCGCGTGTAGAAGCCGTCGACGCAGGCCTCGACGTTCTCGTCGGTGGTCGACAAGAACCACGGCGTCTGCGGCACGAACGCGGCGTAGCGCGCGGCGTCGCAGGTCCACTTGGGCGCGCCGTCGAAGCCGAAGCCTTCGCCGTAGACGTCCTCGTGCATGTCGAGGATGACGGCGAGGCCGTACGCCTCGGCCCAGCCCATGCGCTCGACGATGCCGTCGAGGTAGGTGTCGTCGTAGACGCCGGGGCTCGGCTCGACGGCGGACCAGGTCATGACGAAGCGCAGCGCGTTCATGCCCCACGCGGAGCGCACGCGCTCGTAGTCGGCGGCGCTCTTGTCGTCGAGGTAGGGCGCGTTCTTTTGCGAGCCCGAGAGGTTCACGCCGCGCAAGATGGCGGCGCGGCCGTCGGGCGCGCGCAGAAAGCCGCGCTCGACGTGCCAGCCGGGCGTACGGCTCGAGCACGCGGCGCACGCAAGCGCGCACGCGGCGCAAATGAGGACGAGTGCCGGAAGCCCCCGCATCCTGAGCCGGAGGCTACCACAGCATGTATACTGCAGCGCCGATGAAGCGCGCCCTCCTCGCCGTCGCGGCGGCGCTGTCGCTGGCCGCGAGCGGCGCCTGCTCGAGCGATCTGCCGGCGGCGAGCTTCATCGACAAGCTGCGCGTCCTGGCGGTGCGCGCCCAGCCGCCCGAGGTGACGCCGGCGCAGCCGATGACGACGCTCGACTACCTCGCGGTCGAGCCGCGCGTGCCGCAGCTCGACGGTGGCACGGCGCCGTCGCCGCTGTCGGCGGTGTGGCTGGCGTGCGCGCTGCCGTCGGGCACGCTCACGGTCGCGCCGTGCGGCGTCGGCGGCGGATTGTCGGCGACCATGATCCCGCCGTTCTGCAAGGACGAGCCGTCGGCGCCGCTCTGCATCATCGGCACCGATCCGACGGCGACCTACACGCCCGACGCGAGCGTGCTCGCCGGCGCGCCGTCCGCCGAGATCCTCCTCACCGTCGCCGTGGCCGACACGCCCGACGGCGCCATGGGCTGCCTCCTCGACATCGCCAACAACGACGGTCTGCCGACCAACCCCGATCACTGCGTCGTCGCGCTCAAGCGGCTCACCGTGTCGACGTCGGCCGCACCGAACGCGAACCCCGGGTTCAAGCAGTTCTACGCCACCACGCCGAGCGGCTACGCCATCGACTTCGGCAGCGGCGGCGGCCCCTGGCAATACGCGCCCGGCGAGGATCTGGCGTCGTGGGACATCGCCGCCATCCGCGACGACGCCGCGGCCGAGCGCAAGCCCGACGGCACCTACGAGGCGCTCACCGTCTCGTGGTTCACCACCGCCGGGCACCTCGACGGCGGCCGCTCGCTCTACCTGCCGCCCGGCTGCAACCAGCCGTCGCAGTGCGAGACGCAAGTGCCCGAGGACGGCGCCGACACGCTCTGGTTCGCGCCCACGCAGTCGCAGGCCACCGGCTTTCTCGACGCCAGCGGCACCGTCGACTTCTGGGCCGTGCTGCGCGACGATCGCGGCGGCGTCGGCTGGACCGACGGCACGCTCACGCTCACGCACTGAGGCGCGCGAACGCGCCGCGCACGGTCGACAACAGCGCGCGCGTCTCGAACGGCTTGCGCAACGTGGCGTAGCACTCCTCGGGCGGCGTGTGCGTGCCGGCGGTCATGCACACGACCATCACGCCGGCGAGCCCGGCGATGGAGCGTGACACCTCCCAGCCGTCGACGCGCGGCAACACCAGGTCGAGCAGCACCACGCACGGCCGCGGCGCGCCGCCGAGCACCATCAGCGCCGCCTCGCCGTCGTGCGCGGAGAGCACGTTGTAGCCGTCGATGGAGAGCGTGTTGGCGACCGCGTCGAGGATTGCGTCGTCGTCGTCGACCACGAGCACTGTCAGCGGCACTTCGCCCACGATGCCAGAGGCACCATCGTCTGACAACGACCGTGTCGGACAAAATCACGATTCGAGCGCGCGAGGTGTGCATGGCATACTCACCCCATGACCGAGCTCGCCGCCACCGCGCAAGCGTTCTTCGAGGGGCTGCAGTCGCGTATCTGCGACGCGGTCGCTGCGGAAGACGGTGTGGCGCAGTTCCGCAGCGACGCGTGGCAGCGTCCCGGCGGCGGCGGCGGCTTGACGCGCGTGATCGCCGACGGCGCCGTGTTCGAGAAAGGCGGCGTCAACACCTCGGCGGTGCACGGTCAGCTGCGCCCCGACTTCGCGGCCACGCTGCCCGGCGACGGCGTGGCCTTCTTCGCCACCGGCATCTCGCTCGTGCTCCATCCGAAGAGCCCGCGCGTGCCGACGGTTCACGCCAACTTCCGCTGCCTCCAGCGCGGCAGCGCGCTGTGGTTCGGCGGCGGCGCCGATCTCACGCCCTACTACCCGGTGCGCGAGGACGTCGAGCACTTCCATCGCACGTGGAAGACGGTCTGCGATCGCCACGACCCCACGCACTACCCGCGCTACAAAAAGTGGTGCGACGAATACTTCTACCTCCCGCACCGCGGCGAGACGCGCGGCGTGGGCGGCATCTTCTTCGATCAGCTGCAGGGCGATTCCGCGCGCGACTTCGCCTTCGTGCGCGACGCGGGTGACGCGTTCGTCGAGGCCTATCTGCCGATCGTGCGGCGACGGCGCGGCGACGCCTGGGGCGAGCGCGAGCGGCAGTTCCAGCTCTTGCGCCGCGGGCGCTACGTCGAGTTCAACCTCATCTACGATCGCGGCACCACGTTCGGGCTCAAGACCGACGGGCGCACCGAATCGATCTTGATGTCGCTGCCGCCGCTGGTGCGCTGGGAGTACGACGCGCGCTTCGAGCCGGGCACGCCCGAGGGCGATCTGATCGAGTGGCTCAAGCCGCGCGACTGGCTCGCCGGCGGCTGAGCGCGCGGCTGGGCGCTCAGACGGTGAACGCCTTGGCCATGCGATAGAAGCCGTAGGCGATGAGGCCCCACGCCACGAGGATGATCGTGCTGTGCGGCACCCACAGGACGTGCTTGTAGTCGATACCCATCTTGGCGTACGTGCCCGACACCTTGAGCACGTCGTCGATGCGCGTCAGCGCGAAGACGCCGACGCCGACCTCGACGAACTTGAAGGCGGCGCCCATGTCGCCGCCGACCGTCTTGGAAAACTTCCACGCGAAGAACAGCGCGACCAACGACGCCGCGAGCGCAGCGACGACGGCAATGGTGCTCGGAATGTCGACGACGACTTCGACTGGATGCATGAACGGTCCCCCCCGCTAGCGAGCGCGATGATAGCGGAGGCGGCGCTACTTGGCGAGGACGCGCTCGACTTCGGCGCGCATGGTTCCGGAGAGGATCTTGCCGTACATCACCCAGTCGCTGATGAACGAGTAGAGCGGGTACTTGAAGGTCGCGGGGCGGTTCTTCTCGAAGCCGAAGTGGCCGATCCAGGCGAAGCCGTAGCCGGCGACCGGCGTGATCGCGAGCAGCCAGAAGCGGCCGGTCACCAGCGCCGCCGCCACCAACGCGAGCACGATCGTGGAGCCGACGAAGTGCAGCGCGCGCGTCACCGGCTTGGCGTGCTCGCGGACGTAATAGGGCCAGAACTCGCGGAAGGTCGCGATGCGGGTGTCAGTAACTTCCGGCGTCTGCTCGCCGGTGATCTCGCGGGACATGGTTCGTCGCTCCTGATCCGCAGGATATCACAGCCGGACAAATTCCAGCACTTGCGGATAGATACGTGCGCGTGATTACAGCGTCTTCACGTAGGCGACGAGCGCGTCTTTGTCGTCCGAGCTCATGCCCTGCGTGAAGGGCAGGCGGTCGACGGCGTCGCGCAGGGTCGCGGCGCTGCCGTCGTGGAAATAGGGCGCCGTGGCGAAGATGCCGCGCAGGGTCGGCGTGTCGAAGTCGCAAGCGGTGTGCATCTTGCCGACGACCTCGTCGGGCGCCGGCTGATCGAGGAAGGCGCCCGAGGTCACGCAGGTGCCGATGTCGTGCAGCATGATGGGGCCGTTCAAGTCGAGCGACGGATTGCCGGTGCCCGAGTCGGTCAGATACTCGCCGGCGTGGCAGCTCTTGCAGTTGGCGAGGAACAGATCGCGGCCGTGCTCCTGCTGCGAGGTGAGCGTGCCGTCGGGCGCGAGGTTGGGGTTCTGCTGGAACGGGATGGCGAAGTTCACGAAGTTGGCGAGCGACATGAGGTCCGCCATGTTTTCGCCGTCGGTGCGGTGATACGAGCCGCCCTGCTCGATCTGAATGGTCGTGTCGTAGTCGGCGATCGAGTTGCGCAGCGCCTGGCGCAGGAGGAAGCCGGTGTTGATCGGGCCGCCGCCGTTCGACGGCGTGTCGCGCGGACCGACGAAGAAGCGCCAGGTCACCGCGTCGGTGTAGCCCTCGAGGTGGCACGACGAGCAGGCGACCCAGAAGTTCTTGGTGATGGGGAACGCCGCCGAGTTGGCGGTGTAGAACAAGCGCTGGCCGTGGCGCAGATCTTCGGGCATCGGATCGCTGGCGACGGTGACGATGGGGTCGCCGTCGATGGCGGCGGGCGCGAGCTGATTGGTCGCGTCGAGGTCGAGCACGACGACGTTGCTGGTGTTGCGGCCGTGGACGTAGGCGTGCTTGCCCGCGTGATCGACGGCGATGCCCTCGAGGAACGCGGCCGGCAGCGGACGCACCAGGCCGGCTTCGACCTTGTTGCGCGCGTCGAACACGAGCACGTCCTCGCTCTGGCTGTCGGCGACGAGCGCGAGCGAGCCGTCGGGCGAAAAGGCGATGGCGCGCGGGCCGGAGACGACGTCGTTGAAGGCGCCTTCGCCGCTGTCGTCGTCGATGGGCGTGAAGTCGAGGCGCGTGCCTTCGCTGGCGCCGCTCGCGTCGAGCGTCGAGATGGCCGGGAACACGGTCGACTGGAAGTCGAGCGCCGGCTCGGGCGTCTTGACGGCGAGCAGGATGTGCGGCGCCCAGAGCTCGCCGGTCGCCGGATCGGGGACGACCGAGTAAACGCCGCGCACCACGCCTTGCGGGATGGTCTTGGTGTCGTTGTGCTCCGCTTCGGCGAGCTCGAGCTTCTGCCGAACCATGAAGGTCTCGAGATCGATCGTGGTGATGCCGGCACCGAGGAGCAGGTGCGAGACGTAGAGCGACTTGCCGTCGGCGCTGATGCTGGCGCCCCACGGATGCTCGCTGACGTCGAGCGTGCCGACGACGGCGTCCTTCTTGGGATCGATCTTGGTGACCTGCGCGGCCTCGTGGCTGACGGCGTAGACGTAGCGCCCGTCGGGCGCGGCGACGATGCCGACCGGCGCGGCGCCGACGGAGATCGAGGTCAGGACGCTGCGCGTGCGCGCGTCGAGGACGAAGACCTTGTTCGCCGTCTGCGCGGCGACGTAGACCTTCGAGTCGTCGGGCAGGATGGCGAGCGCGCGCGGCTTGAGCGCCGGCTCGTAGCGGCCGTTGCCGTCGACGGCGGGCGCCGGGCCGAGCGCGATCTCGGCGAGCGATGCGCGCGTCGAGGGATCGATGACGGTGACCGAGTCGGCGTCGGTGTTGACGACCCACAGCGCGGAATCGTCGCTGGTGAGCGCGATCGTCGACGAGGCGGTGGCGGTGCGGGTGGTGGCGCTGCCGCAGCCGGCGGCGAGGAGCACGACGAAAACGAGCGTGTTACGCATGACTACGGCTGCAAGTTATAGCTCCGGAGGGTGATGCAAGGCGACTGGCGATCGACGCGCGCGTCGCGGCAAAAGTGCAAACTATCGTCCGCAGTTGCGCTGTGTTTCGGGTCGTCGTCCGCGAGCTCTTCGGCGACGTAGTAGACGTGCGGCGGAAGGCGCGGGAGGCGCTCGAGCGTGCCGAGGATGTCGCTCACGGCGTCGGCGGGCGCCACGCGCAGCGACGGCACGGTGGCGCTCATGAGGCGCGCCGAGCGGCGGGCGAAGACGATGGCTTCGTCGCGCCCGGGATGACGCGCCAGCACGCGCTCGGCGACGACGACGGCGGCGGGCGGTCCGCGATGGAGGACGAGCGGCGCCGAAGCGGCAGCGGCGAGCGCGGCGAGCGCGAAGCCGATGATCGTGGCGCGCGGCGAGCGGGCGGCGCCGAGACCGATCGCGACGCACGCGGCGGCGACGAGCGGCACGAGGTGGCGCGGCTGCTCGATCACGTTCTGCGCGAAGAGCGCCCACAGCGCGTAGGGCACGACGACGATGACGGCGACGGCACGCGCGCTCGCCGGTGGACGGCGCCACGGCCAGGCGAGCGCGAGGCAGCCGGCGAGCGCGACGGCGAGCCCGATCGGCTGCGGCCAGATGCCGTCGTAGACGAGATCGCGCAACAAGGCGAGCGCGCGCGCGGCCAGCTCGGGGCGCGTGGTGACGGCGCCGCCCCAGTCGCTGAAGTGGCCGGCCAGGTGCACGCGGCCGAGCGCGAAGAGCGTGCGCGCGCCGACGACGGCGACGAAGGGAACCAGCCACGCGAGCGTGGCGGCGAAGCAACCGGCGAGCGCGGCACGGCGCTCCTCGACGGGACGGAAGCGCGCGACCACGACGGCGAAGGAGAGCGCGAGCGGCCAGTAGGAGACGCGCGTGCCGATGGCGAGCGCGAGCGCGACGCCGCCGAGGAGCGCGGCGCGCGCGCCCGGCCAGGTGAGCGCGGCGAAGGCGGCGGCGGCGAAGGCGACGGCGGTGGCGTCGGCGAGCGCGGCGCCGCCGGTGAGCCAGGGCGAGAGCGCGCCGGCCCACAGCGCGAGCGCGACCCAGCCGCCGCGGCCGCCGCCGGCCAGACGATGGAGCGCGAGCGCGGTGGCGCCCGACGCGATCGCCGAGACCAGGGGCGGCGAGCGCACCAGCTTGCACAGGGCGACGTAGACGGCGTAGCCGGGGAAGTGCGGCTGGAACTTGCCGAGGTCGAAGTCGTCGACGGCGCGCAGAAAGCCGACGGCGTCCCAGGAGTCGGCGCCGTGCGCGCGCGTCACGAAACGAAGGACGACGATGGCAACGGCGGCGGTGAAAAGAAGGAGGGAGCGCGCTTTCACGCGGTCAAGGCTCGCGCTTCGATGAGCCCGCCGGCGGCGTCGAGCTCCGACGGCGGCGTGGCGCCGGCGCGCCCGAGGAGGTGCTCGGCCGCGGCCACGCCCATCTCCATCGCGGTGTCCATGAACACGTAGCGGAACGCGCCCTGCCGGCCGACGCTGATCGCGTTCGGCGTCTCGGCCGTCCAGGCGAGCACGCGCTCGCGCTCGCGCTGGTAGTCGAGGTGGTAGATGGGATAGCCCTCCTCGACGTACGACGAGTAGTAACCGCGCAGGTCGCGCGCGACGTCGCCGAAGCCGAGCGCGCGCAGCTCGTCGAGGCAGCGCGCGGCCACGTCGTCGTCGGAGGCGCGCCACAGCTCGTCGCCGACGTCGCAGGGCAGCTCGAGCATGAGCGACGTGCGGCCGGGCGGCGCCATGTCCGGGCTGCGCCGCCGCGGCTCCTGGATGCGCGCGATGCGATAGTGCGGCTCGGAGACGTAGAGCCACGTGTGCGGCGAAAACTCGGGGCGGTCGAGCAGGAAGTGCATGAGGCGGATGGCGCGGAAGCGAAGATGTCCGGCCGCGCGCGCGACGTCGGCGGGCAGCGACGCGCCGCCGAGCATGCGCGCGAAGAGCGGCAGCGAGAGCGTCGAGATCGCGGCGTCGCAGCGCAGCTCCTCGTCGCCGCGCGGGCCGTGGAATTGCACCGCGCGCACGTTGCCGTCGCGCCCGCGCTCGACGCCGGTGACGCGCGCGCCGAGGCGAAACTGCGCGCCGTGCCGCTCGGCGACGGCGGCCATGCGCTCGAAGATCTGCCCGATGCCGAAGCGCGGATACCAGTAGCGCCGCGCGTAGGTGCGCGCGCCGCCCGAGCGCAGGCCGGCGAGGCGCAGCGCCACGTCGCCGAGCGACGGCAGCGAGATGCGCTGCGCGGCCCAGTCGGCGGAGATCTGCGTCGGCGGGATGCCCCAGAGCTTGTGCGTGTAGGGGCCGAAGAAGGCGTCGTACAGGCGGCGGCCGAAGCGCTGCACCACCCAATCCTCGAACGACACGTCGGCGCGCGCGGGTGTGAGGCGCTGCCGTCCGTAGCTGAGGAGCGCGCGGCTGCCGTCGACGAGCCCGGCGTTGCGCACCACGTCGTCGAGCTCGAGAGGATAGCGATAGCGCCGCCCGCGATGCAGCACCGCCGACGAGCGCGTGCGCAAGAGCAGGTCCTCGCCGACCAACTCGCGCACCAGGCCCTCGAGCGCGCGTGACTTGGAGATGAAGCGATGGCCGCCGAAGTCGAAGCGAAAGCCGTCGCGCTCCTCGGTGCCGCACAACCCGCCGACGCGCGGCTCGCGCTCGACGACGGTGACGTCGACCCCGGCGCGCGCCAGGTGCCACGCCGCGGTCGTGCCGCAGGCACCGCCGCCGAGGATCGCCACGCGCATGGCCCGACTATAGCGCGAGGATGCGCGTGGCAAGGCTCCTTGTGGCGGCCCGAGCGGCTACTTGTCGCTGTTCAGCTGATCCTTGGCGGCGTCGTGATCGCTCTTGTTCTCGATCTTCGTGCTGTCGTGATCGAGCGCGTCCGACTTGCGATCGAGCGAGCGCTCATCGGGCGCCGCCTTGTTCTCGGGCATGCCGGTCGTGTTCGACTCCTCGACGGTGTTCGGCACCTGCGTCGGCTTGGTGGCGTCGCCCGGCAAGGCCGGCGTCGTATCATCGATGCGCCCCGCCTTCTGCTGCAGCGGCGTGCGCGTATCGTTGGTCACCGGCGGGGTCGCGTTCGCCCCCGGCGCGCCGGCCGAGCCGCTCGTGCCCGAGCCCTGGGCCCAGGCCGCGCCGCCCGCGAGCGGCATCGCGAACAGCGCGATTCGTAACAGTTTGTACATAGCGTCCCTCCGTGCCTGCAAAGAATGCAGCGCTCGCGCCACTTGCTTGTGACGAATTGCGAAGCGCGTGCGCGCGTGCGAGTCTGGGGGTGTGAACGCTCCCGCTCCCTCTGCGACCGAGCTTGCCGCTCGCCTGGCGAGGGTTCGGCTGCTCTGCCTCGACGTCGACGGCGTGCTCACCGACGGCAAGCTGTACTGGGCGGGCGAAGGGCTGTGGTCGCAGCGCTTCTGCGTGCGCGACGGCTACGGCATCAAGCTCCTGCAAGAGCTCGGCATCGAGATCGCGGTCTTGTCGGGCGGCGACGTGCGCTCGGGACGCGATCGCTGCGCGTCGCTCGGGATCCGCCACGCGCACTTCGGCATCGCCGACAAGGTGGCCGTGTTTCGCGACGTGGCCGGCTCGCTCGGCCTGTCGGCGGACGAGGCGGCCTTCATCGGCGACGAGCTCGTCGACGTGCCGCTGCTCGAGCAGGTCGGCTTCGCGGCCACGGTGCCCGACGCCGTCGACGAGGTGAAGGCGGTGGTGCACTACGTGACGCGGCGGCCGGGCGGCGACGGCGCGGTGCGCGAGCTGTGCGATCTGATCCGCAAGCACCGAGCGAAGTGACGAGCGCGCATCCACTGGTCGAGCTGCTGCAAAAGCGCCGAAAGCGCGTGGTCGGCCTCATGTCGGGCACCTCGCTCGACGGCATCGACGCCGCGCTCGTCGACATCGACGGCTTCGGCGCCGACGCGCGCGTGACGCTCGTCGATTTTCGCACCACGACCTATACGTCAGCCGAGCGCGAGTCGCTGCACGCGCTCTTCACCGGCGACGCGGCGGCGTTGTGCCAGGGCAACTTCATGATCGGCGCGCTCTTCGCCGACGCGGCGCGCGCGATCGCGCAGGGCCACACGATCGATCTCGTGGGCAGCCACGGGCAGACCGTCTGGCACCAGCCGCCGAGCATGGGCGGCATCGCCTCGACGCTGCAGCTCGGCGAGCCGGCGGTGATCGCCGCGCGCACCGGCGTCGTCACCGTCGGTGACTTCCGCGTCGCCGACATGGCGCACGGCGGCGAAGGCGCGCCGCTTTTGCCCTTCGCCGATTGGCTGCTCTTCCGCGCGCCCGGCCGCGTCCGCGCGCTGCAGAACATCGGCGGCATCGCCAACGTCGCCCGCGTCTCCGACGAGCGCGACGCCACCGTCGCGTTCGACAACGGTCCCGGCAACGTCATGATCGACGCGCTCATGCCGCTCGCCTCGAACGGGGCCGAGACCGTCGACCGCGACGGCGCGTGGTCGGCGCGCGGCACGGTGCAGGAAGATCTCGTCAGCGAGCTCATGCGCGACGACTACCTGGCGTTGCCGCCGCCGAAGTCGACCGGCCGCGAGCGCTACGGCAAACCCTCGACGCTGGCGTGGGCCGCGCGCCACGCCGATCGCGCGCCGCTCGATCTGTTGCGCACCGTAGTGGCGTTCAGCGCGCGCGCCATCGCCGACAGCTACCGCCGCTTCCTCTTGCCGAACGGCACGATCGACGAGGTCCTCGTCTCCGGCGGCGGCGCGCACAACGCCACGCTCATGGCCGAGCTCGCGCGCCTACTCTCCCCCATCCCCGTGCGTCCCTTCGCCGCCGGCGCCATCGACGCCGACGCCAAGGAGGCGGTCGCCTTTGCGCTCTTCGCCGTGCAGGCGATTCACGCCGATCCCGCGAGCCTCCCGTCGGTGACGGGCGCCCGGCGCGCCGCGATCCTCGGCAAGATCTGTCTGCCTTGACGCGCGCGTCCGTGGTAGCGTCGACCGCGATGGTCGTTGCCCGATGGCTCATGGCGTTGGCGCTCATCACTGCGAGCGCCGCCGGCTGCAACACGTTCGATCCCAAGCATCCAGTCGTCGGCAAGCCGACCGACTTCAGCGCCGGCCCGAGCTACTACGTCTGGGTCGAGGACAACAACCTCTGGCACGTGCGCTTCCAGGGCCGCGGCGCGCACCGCTTCCAGGGCTCGGTCGCCGGCACGCGCGGCGGCGTCCTCGATCTGCAGCTGACCCGCCCGGAGCTCAAGGACGCGATCGCGCTCGCCGGCGACGCCGTCAACTTCGACGTCGAGTCGCCCGCCGCCGAATCGAACGAGGCGCGCGACGGCTTCGACGTGCGCGTCGCCGGCGCCTGCGCGCGCTTCGATCTATACATCGACGGACACCATCATCCGGACAAGGTGCGCATGGGTCCGCGCGCGCACCGTCCGGGGAAGATGCCGTTCGATCGCTGCCCATGAGCGCATGAGGGGGCGATGAGCGAAACCGACCGCTCCGCACTCGAGCTCCAGGCTCTGCACCGCGTCATCGCCTCGGGCACGCGCGCGCTCGATCTCGAGGTCGTGCTCGGCCGCTGCATCGAGCAGGCGATGGCGGTGGCCAGCGCCGACGCCGGCGTCATCTATCTGCGCGATCCGCGGCGCGGCAACTACAACATGGCCGGCTCGCGCAACATGACGGAACGGCTCACGCCGCCGGTGCTCGCCGTCGACGAGCAGCTGCGCAGCGGCCACCGCCTCTACGAGCTGGCCAACAACCCGCAGTTCCGTCCGTCGTCGGACTACGCGGTCGAGGAGGGCTTCACGCACGGCCTGGTGGTGCTGCTCTCCATCGAAGAGCGGCGCGTCGGCTTCCTCGGCCTCTTGTTCCGCGGCAAGCCGACGCTCGCCGAATCGACGACCAATACGCTCGAGGCCATCGCCGCCTTCGAGGCGGTGGCGCTGGAGAGCGCGCGCGTGCACCGCCAGGTCGAGCTGCGCGCCAGCGTGGCGCGCACGCTCAACGACTGCGCCGAGCGCCTCTTGCATCACGACGCCGACGTGTACGCCATCATCCTCGACGCCGCCTGCAAGATCGCGCGCGGCTCGGGCGGCCTCATCTCGACGCTGCTGGTGCGCGACGGCGTCGAAATGTCGCGCATCGACTACGCCATCGGCGACGACAAGCCGCTCGTCGGCATGGAGCTGCCGGCGACGGCGCCCTACCTGCGCGAGACGCTGGCGCAGGCGGCCCCCTACGTCGTCGAGGACGTCAACGCGCTCGATCAGAGCAGCGACATCGGCCGCGTCGCCGCCAAGCAGGGCACGCGCGCGTTCATCCTCACCACGATGCGCCAGGACGGGCGGCCGCTCGGGCAGCTCTTCGTCAAGTCGAACGAGCCGCGCATCTACGCCGACGCCGAGATCGACGCCATCCAGCTGCTCTCGAGCATGGCGGCACAGGCGCTGGCGCGCGCGCGGCGCCAGGCCGAGGAGCGCGCCGAGCACGCGCGCATCGCCGCCATCCTCGAGCACCTGCCGATCGTCGTCGCCGTGGTGGACCGGCAGGGCAACGTCGTCCACATCAACGCCGCCGGGCGCGACTTCGCGCAGCGCATGGGCGCCGACGATCTGCAGTGGCGCACCGCGCTCGCCAGCATGACGGTGACCGACCGCGACGGGCGCGTGATCCCGCCCGCAGAGAGCGGCGTGGCGCTGGCCTTCGGCGGCGTCACCACCGCGCGCGAGCTCACGCTCGTGACCAAGCCGGGCGAGAAGCTGCACGTCCTGTCGGTGACGGTGCCGGTGCGCGGCCCCACCGGCAGCGTCGACGCGGTGCTGTCGTCGTTCCAGGAGGTCACCGAGCTGCGCGAGCTCGCCGACGCCAAGGATCGCTTCCTCAGCATCGCCTCGCACGAGCTGCGCTCGCCGATCACGAGCCTGCGCGCGACCACGTCGCTGTTGCAGCTCGATCCCAACGCGCTCATCGACGCCTCGCGGCGCGAAGTGCTGCTGGGACGCATCCAGCGGCAGATCGATCGGCTCTCGACGCTGGTCGAGCGCCTCCTCGACACCACGCGTCTCAACGCCGGCGAGCTGCCGCTGGACTACGTCGACTGCGATCTGGCGGCGCTGTGCCGCGACGCCGCCGAGCACGCGCGGCTGACCGATCGCGAGCACCCCTACGTCGTCGACGCGCCGGCGCCGATCCTCGGCCGCTGGGACGGCTCGCGCATCGAGCAGGTGCTCACCAACCTGTTGTCGAACGCGTGCCGCTACTCGCCGCCGCACGCGGAGATCGTGGTGCGCGCGCGCGCCAACGACCGCCACGCGATCGTCGAGGTCATCGACCACGGTCCGGGCATCGCGCCCGATCAGCAGCAGAAGCTGTTCACACCGTTCTTCCGCGGCGCCGCCGCCTCGCGCCACAAGGGCGGGCTCGGCCTCGGCCTCTACATCACGCGCGAGATCGTGCGGCGCCACGGCGGCTCGATGCGTGTCTCGTCGACGCCGGGCCAGGGCGCCACCTTCAGCTTCGAATTGCCGCTGCGGCCCACTTCGTAGCCAAATCGGCTAAGATGGCGGTCCGGAGGAGACGGAATGGCCAATGCGAGCGAGTGGGCGCGCCGCTTCGAGGAGTGGACGACGTCGCTGCCGGCGGACGTGACGCAGACCTTCGAGATGCTGACGAATGATTCGGTGGCGCCGCCGGGACGGCGCTGGCTCGCGGCGGCGCTGTCGTACACGCTGACGCAGCTCGATCTCATCCCCGACCACGAGCGCGCCGGATCGATCGATGACGCCTTCGTTCTGCGCGTCGCCTACGGCCTCGCGGCCGAGCACGCGGCCAAGACGTCGACGAAGGACGCCGCCATCATCGCGCGCATGACGCAGCAGGAAGACGAGCTGCGCGACTTCCTCGGCGACGCGCTCTACGCCAAGCTGCGCCGCTACGTCAGCGACCTCGCCGACAAGGAAGTCCGCGGCCGCACCGTCGATCACATCCTGGCCGACGAGCGCGCGCGGGGGGACATGAAGCGCGAGCTCGACATCCAGGTCAAGAAGATGAAGGCCGCGCACGCCGGCACCGCCGACGAGGGCGAGGCGCTGACCGTCTCGGTCAAGAGCTACCTCAAGATGAAGCTCGGCGCCCCGTAACTACACTCCCCACGTGGCCGCAGCCGAAGAGCACAGCATCCTGACGCTGGCGCCCGAGGAGATCTCGCGTTTCCTCATGCGCACGCGCCGCGACCGCGACCTCGAGCGGTTCGAGGTGCGGCTCGACGAGCACCTGCGCGAAGTGCTGGCGCGCGCCGACGACTTCGTCCCCTCGCAAGCAGGCGCCATCCTGCTCGACGATCCGCGCGCCAAGCTGCAGGGCAAGGACGTCGGCCGCCTGACGGTCATCGCCTGCTTCGGCCACGGCTTCATGCTCGGCGCGCGCGTGCCTGCCGACCAGGGCGGCGTCGGCACGATCTACCAGCGCGGACAGCCGCTCAAGCTCGACGACATCATCGGCGTGCCGGTCGTGCTCGGCGAGTCGGTGTGCGGCGTGCTCGAGCTGCGCGGGCGGCGCATCGATCCCAATCATCCTCACGCCGGCGACGAAAACAACGACGGCCCCCTGCGCTACGAGGCGCGCGACCTCGAGCTCTTGCGCATCTTCGCGGCCTACATTTCGTCGTCGATCCAGAACGCGCTCGACGCCATCCGCGCGCGCGAGCTGGCGCGCCGCGACGATCTGACCGGCCTCTACAACGATCGCTTCCTCTATCGCCGCATGACCGAGGAGATCGCGCGCGCCGAGCGCGACGGCACCACCGTGTCGGTGCTCTTCCTCGATCTCGACGAGTTCAAGGTGGTCAACGACACCTGGGGGCACCTCGCCGGCAGCCGCACGCTGCGCGAGGTCGGGCAGCTCATCGGCACCGCGATCCCGCCCGGCGCCGTGGCCGCGCGCTACGGCGGCGACGAGTTCGTGATCATCCTGCCCGGCGCCGATTCACCGACGGCGGACGCCGTCGCCGAGGCGCTGCGCAAGTCGATCGCCGACACGCCGTTTCTGACCGACGCCGGCGAGATCGGGCCCGGGCCCGCCGGGGTGCACGTGACGGCGTCGATCGGCGTCGCCGCCTACCACGAGCATGTCGGGCCGTTCGGCTCGCTCGACCGCCGGCAGAACGCGCTGCTCCGGCTCGCCGACACCGCCATGTACGACTCGAAGTCGAACGGCAAGAACCGCATCACCGTCGCGACGCCCGAAGACTAGGGCTGTCCGACAGCCCGTAGCGGCTACTTGTAGACGACCTGCAGCGGCGCGCAGACGGCCGTGAGCGACTCGAAGCGCGTGTTCGAGATGCCATCGAAGCCGGTGAGCACGCTGCCGGCCGGGCAGTCGTCCTCGTACGGATTGCCGAACATGAGGTAGCCGGCGTCGCCGAGGCCGGTCTGCTTGGTCAGCGTGATGGTCAGCTTGTTGTCGGTGCCGAAGGTCAGCGCCGTCGAGGCGCACGAGTGGCCGATGGCGTCGATGGCGCCGGTCTCGTCCTGCCCGTTCACGAAGAAGCCGGGCGAGAACGCCGTGCCGCAATCGAAGGTGAAGCTCTTGCCGGTGGTGATGTGGCCCGCGTGCCGCATCAAGGCCGTGGCGCTCACCGTCTCCGTCACGGTGTAGCTCGAGGTGCCGCGCGTCAGCGTCGGCGTGGCGCAAAAGAGATCCATTCCGCCGATGGTCTCGTCGCTGTCGTCGCCGTAGACGATCGACTTGGCGACATATTGGCCGGCCGGACAGCGCAGCTGGAAGGCGGTGCCGCCGGCATTGCTGCCGCGCGCGGTGAGCGCGGCCGGCGTGCCCGTCGTCAAGTGATCGGGGCAGCCGTTGTTCACCACGCCGTCGCAATCGTCGTCGAGATCGTTGAAGCAGTTTTCCTGCGCGGCTGGCTTGACCTCGCCGTCGCACGACCCGACAGCGCCGATGCAGGTCTGCATGCCCGGCTTGCAGACGCCGACGCCCATCGTGCTCGCCGGGCCGTCGTAGCAGCTCTGGGTCGTGCCGTTGGGGACGCAGGTGCCCTGGCCACCGCCGCTGCAGACTTCGTGGCCCATCGAGCAGTCGCCCGGGTTGCCCGTGTCGCAGCTGTTGCCGTCGGTGCAGTTGTCGACGATGGGACCGCCGCCCGACATGTCGACGTCGCCGCCGCCAGTTTGCTCCTGCACCTCTTCCGGCGGAGCCGCTACGGCGCAACCCGCAGCCAAAGCCGCCGAAACCAGGAGGCCGCAGCACCACCGACCCATGGCAGGCAGTATACGCACATTGGGGACAATTGTCATCACCGCGGCGCGTTAGACGCTGGGGTGTCCAGGCATCACCCCGTGACGCGGGGGGTGCGAAGTGGTTTAATGCCGCCGATGCCAGCGCCGCGCCGCCGTCGCGTAGTGATGTGGATCTGGCTCGGCCTGTTCGTGTTCCTCGTCGGTGCCATCGCGATCCTCCGCATGGGGCGCCACAAGTTCGACGCGCCCGAGCCGGTGCACGCCGGCGTGTGGCGGGTCCATGGGCAGGTCTCGGACTTCTTCGGCGCGCGCACGCCCGAGGGCCGGGTGCTGCTGTTCGACGCTGGCGCGGATCCGCAGGGTCGCGGGCTCGACGCGCTCCTCGGTGCGCTCAAGGCGTCACGCGAAGACGTGAGCGACATCTTCTTCACGCACGGGCACGGCGACCACATCGCGGCGGCGCCGCTCTGCACGCGCGCGCGGCTTCACGGCGGCATCGGCGACAGCGACATGATGTCGAAGCGCGGGCCGGTGGTGCCGAATTTCGCGCGCTTCATGGGCATCGTGCTGCCGGTGCCGGCGGTGATGCTCACCGACGCGTTCCTCGGGCCGGTCGACGTGCCGGTCGGCGGCGGGCAAAGCGTCAAAGCAATACCGTTCGCCGGGCACACGCCAGGGTCGTTCATCTATCTATACGACGGCGTCCTGTTCGCGGGCGACTCGATGAACTTCGAGAAGGACAAGCTGACGCGCGCGTTCGCGCCGTTCTCGACGGACACGAAGAAGAACCGCGAGAACATCGCGGCGCTGCCGACGCTCTTGAAGCTCGACGAAGTAAAGGTAGTATGCACCGCCCATGGCGGGTGCACGCCGGAAGCAGATACCAGGCGAATCCTCGACGTGCTGATCGGAGAGGCGAAGAAATCGTGAGCGACGCGGCGGTGACGCAAAAGGGCGTGCGGGTGGAACGGTTCGGCGATCCGGCGGCGCTCCTGCGCGGGCTCAAGGAGATGCGCGGAAAGGGGCTGACGCCGCGCGGTCTTCTGTTCCTGGCGCTGTCGCCCGACGGGGCGGTCCATCTCGGCGTCCCCGAGAACCCCGAGATGATCACGTCGGTCAAGGTCGGCGAGAAGCTGTCGCTGGAGTGGCCGATCGAGGGGCGCTTCTTCCACTTCGACGCCATCCATCGCCTGCCGGGCGACTTCGTGCTGTGGAACGGCGATCGGCGGCTCAAGGATCCGGGCACGGCCACCGAGGTGGCGCGCATCGTGGCCTCGTTCATCAAGGGCGGCAGCGCGCGCAACGTGCTGTTCGGCTGTACGCCGCATCAGTCGGGGAGCTGGCTCGGCGAGGCGGCGCGCACGGTGGTGGCGCTGCACGAGCAGGGCTATGTCGAGGTGGTGCCGGTGGCGACCGGGCTGTTCGCGCGGCGCGTGATGGATCATCGGCTGTTCTTCCTGCCGTTCGCGCTCCTGGCGTCGACGGGGCGGCTCGACGGCTGGGGCCCGGTGTTCGAGTCGCCGCTCGGGAACCTCTTGTTGCTCGAGCGGCGCGTGATGAACGACCGGCTGGTCTTGAGCTGCGAGCGCGGGCTCGTCGAGGTCGACGTGTCGCAGGTGCCGCGCGTAGTCGAGCGCGCGCGGGCGGCGACCGATGGATCGATGGCGGTGGTCGGGCGCATCGACGGCGGCGCGTTCGCGGTGACGTCGGGCAAGCCGCAGCCGTATGGGCTCGACGAGATGCGGCCGGCGCTGCTCATCGGCGGCGAAGGCGCGACGCTCGCCGATCTCGGGCGCGCGATCGCCGGGCAGCAGAAGACGACGTAAGCGTGCCGTAGCTGAGTGAACCTGCTCCAGCCAGATTCAGGGGAGCTGGCGAGGAGGAGAGGTCAGAGGAGCTTAGTAATGCGGGTGCTGCGCGTGGTGCTCCTTCATCGCGCGCTTCAGCAGGTACAGGACGATCGACAGGTTGATCGCGAACAGCAAGACGCGGCCGGCGCTGGTCCGATACGACATTTCGATGATCTCGACGGGCAACAGCAGCGAGGTCGCGGCGACGACGAGCCAGGCGGCCCACGAGTAGCCGCGGCCGAGCGCCCAGCCTTCGATGCCGCTGACGATCGAGTCGCCGATGAGGGCGGCCACGATCCACCAGACGCGGCGCTCGGTCAGCGAGCTCATCGCGTATTCGGCGAGCTTGATCGACCAGTGGTGCACGAGGTGGTCGCGCAGCGCCTCGGCGAGCTCGTGCGCGCGCGCGACGTAGCCGGCCAGCACCAGCACCATCACGACGACGGCGAGGAGCGCCTCGCCCGCGCACTTTCCGATCTTGTAGAGGACGATGGCGCGGACGCCGGGGGCGCGCGGCGAGACGCCGTGCGTGATCTCGCTGGCCGTCTCGCTGGTCATCCGCCGCTATCCGTCGCCCGGCGGTACGTCGGCCGCCGGCTCGCTGGTGGCCACCAGCCGCAGCCCCGACGGCAGCGAATCGCCGAACGCCAGCCGCTCTTCACGCGCCTCGCGCGCCGTCGGCTCGAGCACCAGCCGCGCGAGCCGCTCGCCTTCGACGAAGCCGGCGCGCAGCCGATCGGCCAGGCGGCGGCGCAGCGCCTCGTCGAGATCGCGGGCGCGATCGCCCGAGGCGCGCGCGATCTCGGCGGCGGCGAGCGCGTGCGCTTCGCCCTTCCACGGCATCGCCATCACGCGCTCGAGCCACTTCTCGGCGATCTTGCGCGCCAGCACGCCCTCGATGGGGCCGTAGAGCGGCACGCGTGCGCCGAGGCGGCCGAGCGCCCAGAACGACTGATCGGGAACCTTCTTCTTCTCGAGGAGCGCGAGCAGCGCGTCGCCGAGCTCGGCCTTCTGCTTGGCGGTGATGCGCTCCATCGAGGCGACGGTGCGCCACATCTCGGCCGCTTCCTGCGCGCCGGGCGGCTTGCGATCGGCCTTCTTGGCGAACGACGCGAGAAAGTGCGGCGCGATGCGCTTGAAGATCTCGTCCTGCTGCGTGCGCGTCAGGCCGCCGGAGACGCGGCGCCACAGGATCCACCACTCGAGCTTGCACGGATCGTCCTTGTCGTGGACGAGGCCGGCGTTGAACAGGCGCCAGGTCTCCTTGACGCGCCAGTCGTCGAGCGGATAGCCGAAGCCGGGCCGCAGCGTGAAGCCGACGAGGTTGTACCAGCGCGCCTCGTGCGCCGCCGACTTGCCGCGGCCGCCGCGCTGATCCTTGAGCGGCTCCCACAGCGCGCGCAGCGTGGTGAACGACCAGCCGTCGCGCGGGCCGAGGATCGCCTGCAGCTCGCGCATCACCGACGGCGGTGCGACGGCGCCGGCGGCCTCCTTGCCGTAGAGACCACGCAGGACGGCGACGGCGGCTTCGAGCTTTTGCGGATCGACGTCGCTCGGCACGGTCTCGGCCGGCGAGACGCTCGCCGACGGCGCGGCGCCGCCTGGGTCGTGGGCGGCACGTAGATCGAACTGCAGCTTCCAGCGATCTTCCTGCTCGTTGCCGGTGGCGCGCGCGACCGCTTCGAGCTCGAGCGTGCCGATCTCGGTCAGGCGCGCGTGCAGGTTCACGCTCAGCGCCGCTTCGTGCGACGAGCGTGCGAAGCGCAGGACCGTGTACATCGGCGGCAGCTCGGCGAGCGCGTCGGCGGGCAGGGTCAACAGCTGGCCGGCGCGATCGCCGACGCGGTCCGACGACGAGAAGAGGCGGAAGCGCACCGGACGGTTGGTGAGCAGCTCGAGCGCGTGCTCGGAGAGCGTGACCTCGGCGCCCTCCTCGAAGCCGCGCGGCGTCAGCGTCAGCACCGTCTCCAGCCCGGGCGTGACCTGCGTGGTGTCGATGCCGAGGTAGAACGCGCGCGCGGCGCCGCCCCGGATCTGGATGGCGCGGGCGTCGCTGCCGCTGCGCGCCAGGCCGTGGTAGGCGGCGCCGCGGGCGACGGCGAGATCGGGCGCGGCGTTCTCGAGCACGCGCGGGGCGGCTCCGAGCCACGCGGTGAGCACCTCGAGGATGCGCGCGCGGATCGCGGCCGACTTGAGCACGCCGCCGTTCCACAAGATCGCCGTCGGGCGCGCGTCGTGGAGCTTCAAGAACGCGGCGAGGTGGCGCGTGATCGCCGGATCGGCGGCGTACGGCAGGCCGAACTCTTGAATTCCGGCGCGCCGTTTTTCCGGACCGGCATCGGCGGCGACGCGCGGGAAGAAGCCGTCGAGCACCAGCTCCTCGGCTTCGGCGTGGCTGATCTCGTCGCGCAGGGCGCCGCCGATGAGCTTCGAGCCCCGCCCGGCGACGGTGATGGTCCACGAGGCGCGCGCTTCGTCGCCGAGGAGGCGCTCTTTTCCGACGCGGCACGCCTGCGTGAGCTGCTGGAAGGCGTGCGGCTCGAGGCGGCCGCCGCGCGACAGGCGGGTCTCGATGCGGCGGGCGAGCGCGAGATCCATGTTGTCGCCGCCGAGGAGGAGATGATCGCCGACGGCGGTGCGCTCGTAGACACCGGCGTCGCGCAAGGTGATCAGCGAGAAGTCGGTGGTGCCGCCGCCGATGTCGCAGACGAGGACGACGTCACCGACGGCGAGCGCGTGGCCGCTCTGCTCGGGCGGGTGATCGGCGAGCCACGCGTAGAACGCGGCCTGCGGCTCCTCGAGGAGGGTGACCTTGCCGAGCCCGGCTTCGGCGGCGGCGCGCACCGTCAGCTCGCGCGCGACCTCGTCGAACGACGCGGGCACGCAGAGCACGATGTCCTCGTCGGCGAGCGCGCGGCCCGTCGCCTGCTTCCAGACGCCGGCCAGGTGGCGCAGATACGACGCCGACGCTTCGACCGGCGAGATGCGGCGCGTCTCGACGGCGCTCTCGCCCCACGGCAGGATCGCCGCCAGCCGATCGACGCGCGGGTGGCACAGCCACGACTTGGCCGACGCGACCAGGCGGCCCGGCACGTTGGTGCCTTGCGTGCGCGCGAATTCTCCGATGATGCGGTCCGTGGGACCGCCCCACGGCAGCGCCAGCGCCTCCGGCGGCAGCTCGTGCTCGCCGGCGAGATACAAGAACGACGGCAGGGTCGGCCGTGGCAGCAGCTCGCCGGCGCCGACGAGCTGCGCGATCTCGTCCGACACGATGCGCGCGCTCTTATCGGGATCGACGTGCGCGAGCGCGGAGTTCGTGGTGCCGAGATCGATGCCTACGATCATGGTTGCACCACGGCCGCGCTCCGGTTCGGCGCGCCAGGTCGACTCGCTGCACTCGCCTCCCGGGCGCGAAGACCGCTCACCTGCGCGCGTCCGCTCATCCCTTCTCGCCGACGGCCTCGCGCACGTTGTACTCGAGCTTCCAGCGCCGCCCGCCCTCGCGCTCGACGCACCACAGCTCGAGCGTGCCCACCTCGGTGACGCGCGACTTCAGCGTCACCGGCACGAATTCACCGGCGTGCTTGCCGTCGGCCTCGAGCGTCGTCGCCACCGGCGTCAGCTCCTTCAGCTCGGCGCGCCGCGCGTCCTCGACGAAGGTGCCGACGCGATCTTCGGGCCGCGTCGACGACGCCAGGAAGCGGAACTCGGCCTCCTCGCCGACGACGAGCCCGAGCTCCTGCCCCGGCACCTCGGCCTCGCTGCCCTCTTCCATGCCGAACGGCGCCACGCACAAGGCGCGCATCGGCGGCTCGACGCCGGGCACCGCCGGCATCGACGACTCGATGCCGATGTAGTACGCGCGCGCGGTGCCGCCGCGGATGCGCACGCCCTTGCCGCGGCGGACCATGCCGTAGTAGGCGGCGCCGTGGGCGACGGCGAGATCGAGGTCGGTGCCGCTCAGGACCTTCAGATCGTCCTCGGGCGAGTCGGCCCACGAGTCGAGCGTCTGGATCACGCGCTGACGCAAGACGCGACCCTTCATGACGCCGCCGTTGAACAGGACGGCGTTTGGCCGGCGCTGGTCGGCGGAACTTTCCCCACTGCCTGCGCCGGCCAAACCTTTGCGGTGGGCGCCGACGAACGCGGAGAGGTGCCGCGTGATCCCCGCGTCGGCGGCGAACGGCAGGCCGAGCTCGCGCAGACCGACCCGCGGCGGGCGGCGCGGCTTGTCGCCGAGCGCGGCCTCGGGGAAGAAGCCGTCGACGAGCACGCGCTCGACGTCGCCGCGGAGGAGCTCGGTGCGCACCGAGCCGCCGATGACCTTGCTGCCACGCCCGAGGACGACGACAGGCGCGGTGTCCTTGTCGCCGATCGACAGCAGCGTCTCTTTCGCCGCGCGGCACGAGTGCACGAGCGAGGCGAACTGCCAGTTGTCGAGGTTGTGCCCTTCGCCCTCGAGGCGCGCCCGCACGGTGTGCGCGAGCGCCAGATCCATGTTGTCGCCGCCGAGGAGGATGTGGTCGCCGACGGCGACGCGCTCGAGCGCCAGGTTGCCGTCGACTTCACCGACGGAGATGAGCGAGAAATCGGTGGTGCCGCCGCCGATGTCGCAGACGAGCACGGTATCGCCGACGGCGAGCTCCTTGCGCCAGTTGTCGCCGGCGGCGCCGAGCCACGAGTAGAACGCGGCCTGCGGCTCCTCGAGGAGCGTGACGTGCGGAAGGCCGGCCTCCTTCGCCGCGCGCACGGTCAGCTCGCGCGCGACGGTGTCGAACGACGCCGGCACGGTCAGAAGGACGTCCTGATCCGCCAGCGGCGCGTCGGGGTGCGCGTGATCCCACGCCGCGTGGATGTGCGAGAGGTAGCGCGCGGACGCTTCGACCGGCGACACCTTCGGCACCTCCGACGGCGCCTGCCACGGCAGGATGGCCGCCAGGCGATCGACGCCCGCGTGCGACAGCCACGACTTCGCGGACGAGACCAGGCGCGGCGGAACCTGCCAGCCGTGGTTGCGCGCCAGCTCCCCGACGATGCCCCGGCCCGCGCCCCACGGCAGCGCGAGCTGCTCGGGCTTCATTTCGGCGTCGGCGGGCAGATAGAGGAACGATGGCTGCGTCGGCCGCGCCTCGACGACGCCGGGCGCGATCAGCTGCTGGATCGAAAACATCTCGATCGCCGGAGCGGCCGCTGCGGTGTCGACGAAAGCGACCGCCGAGTTGGTGGTGCCGAGATCGATGCCGACGACGAAGCGCGATTCCGAGCTCACGGCAGCTCCACTTCGGCGGGCGCGACCACCGACGGATCGGTGCCCCGCGCCGGCGACGGCAACGTCACCTTGGCGATGCGCCAGCCGTGGTGCCGGAGCGCGCCGGTGAACGGCGGATCACCGACGACGTTGCCGGTCAACCGGATGCGCGACGGGTCGAACCCGGCGTCGACGCGCACCTGCGCGTTCTCCTTCTCGCGCAAGACCGGCTCGAGCGGCATGTGCTCGGCGAGCGCCTTCTTGCACCCGCGATGGATGTCGCGCACCGCGGCGCCGATCTGCGCGTCCGAGTAGGCGTCGACCTCCTCCTGCAAAAAATCGAGCAGGCGCCCCTCGCGCTGCAGGATCGCCAGGAGCTGCACGGCCGCGCCGTTGCCGTCGACCGGCTTGGGCGGCGCGGTCATCGGCTGCGTCGAGTCGAGCTCGGGCACGCCCCCGATGCTCGGCGGCGAGGCCTCGACGATCTCGGCCTCCTGGGGCGGCAGCGCGCGCCCCTTGAGCGACTCGGCAGGCAGGAGCAACGCGGCGTCCGCCGGCAGGCGCCGCGCGAACAGGACGAGGAAGAAACATTTGATGGCGAGCCACAAGCGCATCGTGTCGATGGCGTAGTCTGCGGGCCCCTCGGTGTCAAGCGGACCCGACCTATTGTTATGATAGGTTCACAAGTAATGATTGCTTCGGCCCGCAGCCCGCTCACCTACGATTCCACCGTCCTCGAGCGCGTGCTCGCGCGCGTGCGCGCCCTGCCCGGCGCCGTCGTCGTCTTCGACCTCGACTCGACGCTGCTCGACAACAAGCCGCGCCAGGCGCGCATCCTGCGCGAGTTCGGCACGGCGCACGGCATCCCCGCGCTCGCCGCCGCCAAGAGCGAGCACTGGGTCGACTGGAGCATCACCCGCGCCATGGCGAACGCGGGGCTGCCCGAGGAGGAGATCGCCCGCTGGGCCGAGCAGGCCAAGCAGTTCTGGCGCGATCGCTTCTTCACCTCCGAATACTGCCGCGACGACGACGCCATCGCCGGCGCGCGCGACTACCTGGCCGCCGTCGCGGACGCCGGCGCCCTCATCGCCTACTGCACCGGCCGTCACGAGCCGATGCGCGGCGGCACCGTCGACAGCTTCGTGCGCCTCGGCTTTCCCGTTCCGGGCGCCCGCGTGCAGCTGCTCATGAAGCCGGTGTTCGAGCTCAGCGACGACGACTGGAAGACCGAAGCCTACGCCCGCCTGCGCCAGCTCGGCGGCGTCGTCGCCGTCTTCGACAACGAGCCGACCCACGTCAACGGCTATCGCGCCGGCTTCCCCGACGCCACTGTCGTACATCTCGCCACCGACGACTCGGGACGCCCGGTCGCCCTGGCCGAAGGCATCGTGAGTATCAAAGACTTCCGCCGCGGGTAGTAGGTTTTCCACTGTAGCGCGTAGTATGATTGGACGGCCATGCGACTCTGGGCGGCCCTCCCGCTACTACTGTGGTGCAGCCTCGCGGCTGCCGACGCGCGTCAGGAGCGGGCGGCGCGCGATGACTTCAAGGTCGGACGTGCGGCGTACGAAACGGGCGACTATCAGCTCGCGTACGACAAGTTCAAGGAGTCGTTCCAGCTCTCGCACGAGCCGGCGCTGCTCTACAACATCGCCTCCGCGCTGCAGGGGCTGAAGCGCCCGCACGAAGCCGCCGAGGCGCTGCGCAGCTTCTTGCGCCTGCAGCCGAACGATCCCGATCGGCCCAAGATCGAGCAGCGCATCGCCACGCTCGAAGAAGAGCAGCGCATGATCGACGAGGAGAAGGCGCGCGCCGAGGCCGAGGCCGCGGCCCAGCGGCACAAGCAGCAGCTGAACCTGACGCCGCCGCCGCCGGAGGTGCGTACGATCATCGTGCACGAGGGCATGACCGAGGCCGAGCGCAACCACCGCCGCAAGGTGCTGGCGATCTCGTTGACCATCGGCGGCGTCGTGCTCGTCGGCGGCGCCGTGGCGCTGACGCTGGCGCTGACGCTGAAGTCGACGGCGCCGTTCACCATGACCGAGCTCGGCCCACACCCGGGGACACGCTGATGCGGTACGCGCGCGCGCTCACCGCCTTCGGTCTCGCCGCGGCCACGCTCGCCGGCGGCGGCTGCACCCAGCATCAGACCGAGCTCGTCCTCGTCGTCACGACCGAGGGCGTGCGCATCCCCGAGGACGTGCAGAAGCTCCACGTCGTCGTGCAGGATCGACAGCCGTCGCTCGACGACACCGTCTGGGATTCCTTCGTGCCGCTGTGCAACGACATGCTGACGTCGAGCTGCTACGACATCCCCGTCACCGCCGTGCTCTACCCCGGCAAGAAGAACGCCGACGACTCGGTGCGCGTGCAGGTCGACGCCATCGGGCCGGGCGGCGTGGTCATCTCCGACGCCGCGCTCTTCACGTTCGCCGAGCGGCAGAGCCTGCGCCTCGACTTCGTGCTCTACGCCAACTGCCTCGGCAACGTCGCCTGCGCCCAGCGCGACCAGGCCTGCGGGCCGCTCGACACCTGCATCGATCTGCATCCGGGACAGACCAGCGGTCCGCTCGACCTCGCGCTGCCCGTCGTGCAGGACATGGCGATGTCGCTGCCTGCCGACATGACGATGGTCGATCTCGCGGGCGCCGATCTGACGACGGTGCCGCCCGACCTGACGTCGACGCTCGATCTCGCCGGCTGCGGCGGAATCCAGTGCGACATGGGCGAGCAGTGCGTCGCCGGCCAGTGCGTGCCGTGCGGCGATCCGGGGCTGCCGTGCTGCTTCATGAGCGCGGGCGGTCCGAGCGGCGGCACGTGCAACGCCACCAACAACGTCTGCAACGGCAACATCTGCGCGCCCTGCGGCGGCGACGGGCAGCTCTGCTGCAATCAGGCGCCGTCGTGCCTGTTCCCCGACAGCTGCGTGATGGGCACCTGCCAGGCGCCGCCCGACATGATGTCGATGGAGCCCGACGACATGGCGCTGCACCCGATCGGCGACATGGGGCTCTCGACCGGCGGCGACATGTTCGTCAGGCCAGCCGGACGCCAGCCACAGTGACCTCCTCGCGATCGTGGTAGAGCTGGCGCACGCGTAGGTTGCGCCAGCCGCCGTCCTCGAGGATCTCGCGCACGCGCACCAGCATCTCCGCCTTCTTGCGCATCGGCAGCTTGATGTTGGCGATGAGCATGCGCGCCCAGCCGCGGCGCGCCCACTTGGCGAGCAGCGCGGCCGACTCGAGCGGACGCCACGCCATGTCGGAGAAGAGCCAGTCGACCGGCTCGGGCGGCTCGTACTTGAAGGCGTCGCGGCGCAGATGCTCGACGCCGCGCTTGCCCTGCAGCGAGCGCGCGAGGAACGCGGGGTCGACGGCGATGACGCGCGCGCGCCGCTCGAGCAGCACGTAGGTCCAGCCGCCGGGCGCGGCGCCGAGGTCGACGCAGAGGTCTCCCGGATCGGGCGCGCGGTCGAGCCACAAGAAGGCCTCGGCCAGCTTCATGGCCGCGCGCGAGGGCGCCGCTTCGGCCACGTGCACGCGCAGGCGGCCGCCCGGCGCCAGCGACGGCGCGTCGCGCGCAGGGACGACGCCGACGGCGACGCGATCGCCGGGCGGCAAGAGGCACGCCTGCGCGTAGAGCCCGTTTTCGGAGAGCGCGGCGCGGGCGTCGGCGACGCGCTTGTCGTTCCAGGCGCTGGTGGTGCGCAGCGTCGGCACGAGCGCAGCGGCGCGCGCGGCCAGGAGGTTGCCTTCGTCGCTGTCGGGGACCCAGATGTCGAGCGCCCACGGCTGCGGCGCGCCCGAGTGCATGAGCGCGGCGGTGACGGCGTCGCCGAGCTGCGCCGTCTCGACGACGGCGTGGACCGGGAAGGCCTGGCGCGCGAAGGCCGGCTGGCCCGGGCGCAGGCGCGCGGCGACGAGCGAGGGAGCGACCGGGTGCGGCGCCGACTTCGGATCGGCGTAATACAGCTCCTCGATCAGATCCGTGTCGGCGCCCGGGCGCGTGGTGAATAGCCACTCGCCGGCGCGCGGCAGCCCCGTCGCGGCGACGACGACGTCGGGCAGCTTGGTGTGCGCGCGCGCCGGCGCCGGCGGCGGCGACTTGCGCGCCGCTGCTGGCTGCGACGCCATCGGCCGCTTGCCGAGCGCCTGACGGCCGTGCGCCGGTTTGCCGTGCTTGCCGCCGCCGTGCTTGCCGCCGCCGTGTGTGCCGCCGCCGTGCGGTTTTCCGCTCGCGTGTCGTGCCGCTCCGCGACGTCCGCCGCCGCGCTCTCGCCTTGCCATGGAGCGCGCGAGCGTACCACTATTGTCACGTGACGACAGCGCTCGCGCAGCTACCCCGCCTCGGCGTCGGCATCTCGGCCGAGCCGGGCTCCGCCGCCGCCGGCATCGACGCGCTGGCATTCGTCCAAGATCACCCGGGCCTGGTGCACTTCGTCGAGTACGGCGCCGATCTGGCGCGCGGCCTCGACGATCACGTCCGCCGCTGGGCCGCGGCCGGCCGCGCGACCACCTATCACTTCCTCGATCTCAACCTCGAGGATCCCGGCGACGCCGACGACGATTGGCTGCGCGACACCGCCGAGGCGGCGCGCGCGATCGGCGCTGCCTGGCTGTGCGGGGACGCCGGGCTGTGGCACTTCGGCGCGCGCGATCGCGGACACCAGATGCTCCTGCCGCCGATCCTCACGCGCGACTCGGCCGACGCCTGCGCCGAGTCGATCCTGAAGATCGAGGGCGCGCTCGGTCTGCGCGTGCTGCCGGAGAATCCGCCGGGCGCGTTCTACGTGGGCGACCTGCACATCCTCGACTACTTCGCGCGCGTCAGCGAAGCGAGCGGCTGCGGGCTCCTGCTCGACTGCGCGCACCTGGCGATGTTCCAGCGGCTGCGCGGCCTGCCGCCGATTGCGGCGCTCGACGGCTTCCCGCTCGATCGCGTCGTCGAGATTCACGTCGCCGGCGGCGCGCCCGTCGACATCGAAGGGCTGGCGCTCGTCGACGACGCGCACAATCCGGAGCCGCTGCCGGACACCTGGCAGATCGTGGAGGCGGTGCTGCCGCGCGCGACGTCGCTGCGCGCGATCGTCTACGAGTGCGAGAAGAACGCGCCCGACGAGGTGCTGGAGAACTTCCGCCGCTTGAACCGGATGTTCCCGTCGTGAAAGCCCATCTGCGCGCACAGCAGGCGATCGTTCGCATGCTGTTCGATCCCGAGTTCGCGGCGCGCGTGCGGCGCGAGCCGGAGACGGCCCTGCCGGAGCTGCCGTCGACGCTGCGGGCGCAGCTGGCGGCGATCGATCCGCGCGCGCTCAAGATGGATCGCCTCTTGCGCCAGCGTACGCTGCGCACGCTGTTCGACGAGCTCAAGGTGTCGACGACGCTGTTCCTGGCGCGCACCAAGAAGCTCTCCTCGCTCGACGACTTCTTCCGCTCGCGCGCGTTCCACGACGCCATCGCCACGGCGCGGCCGCTGGCGCTCGCCTATGCCGACTTTCTCGGCGACGCGGTGTCGCCCATCGAGCGCGCGCTCGTCGAGGCGCGGCGCATGAAGTGGCCGCCCGCCGACGGCCGCGTGCATCGCGCGCCGGGCGTGGTGCCGATCGCGACGACCGCGGGGGCCCTCGCGGCGCTGCAAGAGGCCGAGCAGTATCTGTTCGAGGTGGGCCTCATGCCCGCGGTGGCGCTGTGCGACGACGCGCCGCCGCTGGCGCTCGACGCGCGCGCGCAGGATCCGACGCCGCTGTGGCTGGTGACGGTGCCGCACGAGTCGAGCCACACGCTGGTCACGATCGACGAGCCGACGCATCGGCTGCTGGCGTCGCTGCCCGCGGCGCACACGCGCGCGCTGCAGCCACTCATCGACGACGAGATCGCGGTGCAGACGTGAAGGCACGCCCGTGAAGATCGAACGGATCCGCGGCGGCGCGCGCGAAGACACAGACGACGAGGTCGCGATCGAGGCGCCGCTCGAGATCCGCGTCGGCGGCAAAGCGCTCACCGTCGTCATGCGCACGCCGGGGCACGACGAAGAGCTGGCGCGCGGCTTCCTCTACGCCGAGTCGCTCGTCGACGGCGCCGCCGACATCGTGTCGATCGCCCGCCCCGCGGCGCTCACCGGCGACGAAGTGGGCAACGTCGTCGACGTGACGCTGCGCCCCGGCGCACGCGTCCCCGCCGGCGAGCGGCTGTTCTATGCGTCGTCGTCGTGCGGCGTCTGCGGCAAGAACGCGATCAGCGCCCTGCGCGTGCGCGCCCCCCTGGTCTCGTCGACGCTGACGGTGGCGGCGGCCACGCTCGCGTCCCTGCCCGATCGCCTGCGCCCGGCGCAGCCGCTGTTCGCGCGCACCGGCGGCGTGCACGCCTCGGGGCTGTTCGCCGCCGACGGCACGCTCGAGCTGGCGCGCGAGGACGTCGGCCGCCACAACGCCCTCGACAAGCTCATCGGCTGGGCGCTCGCGCACGATCGCCTGCCGCTCGCCGACCGGCTGCTCGTCGTCTCGGGCCGCGTCAGCTACGAGATCGTGCAGAAGGCTGTCGCCGCCGGCCTGCCGCTCATCGCCGCCGTCGGCGCCCCGTCGACGCTGGCGATCGAGCTGGCCGAGGAGTTCGCCGTCACGCTCGTCGGCTTCGTCCGCGACGGCGGCATGAACGTCTACACCCACGGCGACCGCGTCGTATAGCTCTTGCGCGCATCCGCGCCGCGCCTTACATCGAGCGGATGAAGCTTTTCTACTCGAACGGAAGCTGCTCGCTCGCCTCGCACATCACGCTCGAAGAGGCGGGTGCGAAGTTCGAAGCCGTGCGCGTCGACCTGCGCGCCGGCGAGCAGAAGAAGCCGGAGTACCTCGCCATCAACCCGAAGGCCAAGGTGCCGGCGCTCGTCGTCGACGCGGGCGTGATCACGGAGAACCCGGCGATCATGAGCTACGTCGCCGACACGCATCCGCAGGCGAAGCTGCTCGCCGCGCCGGGCGACTTCGCGCGGGCCAAGGCGCAGGAGTGGCTTGCCTGGTGCGCCTCGACGGTGCATCGCGACTTCTCGCCGCTGTTCCGCGACAAGGACAACGCCGACCAGCTCAAGCTCGTGCAGGGGCACCTCGACCAGCTCGACGCCTGGCTCAAGGGGCCGTACGTGCTCGGCGAGACCTTCTCGATCGCCGACAGCTACACGCTGGTGTTCACGCTGTGGGCCGGCAAGTTCGGGCTCAATGTCGGCCCGAAGATGCGCGCGTCGGCGAAGGCTCTCTTGCAGCGTCCCGGGGTGCAGCGGGCGGTGCAGACGCAGCAGCTGAAGATCGAGACGCACTAGTCGCGCGCTCGACGGAGACGACGGCGTTGTAGTCGGGCTCGCCCGAGACCGGGTCGTAGACGCGCGCCAAAAGCACGTTGGCTTCGGGCCAGAACGCCTGCGCGTGGCGACGGCGGCAGGCGCCCGCGCGCGCGGTCCCTTCCATGGTGCCGTGGTCCGAGCGCAGAAGGATGCGATCGCCCTCGGCGAGCCCGCGCTCCTTCAGATCCTCGGCGTGGAACAGGACGACGTCGCGTCGCGCCGACGCCGTGATCGGATCCTTCTGCCCGTAGGTGATCGAGTTGAACTGCTTGCCGCGCCGCGTGGTGAGCATGAGCTTGCCCGCGGGCAGGGCCGGCGACGGGATCGGCATCGTCGAGAAGCGCGCGCGGCCGTCGGGCATGTTGGGAAAGCCATTCTGTCCGAGGCGCGCCCCGCCCCACTGCACCCACTGCCCTTCCTGCGCAAGGCCCTCGATGCCGGCGTACAGCGGCATGGTGCGCCCCATCTCGGCGCGCACGTCGGCCGTCGACTGCCAGGCGAAGAGCTGCTTGTGCGCCGGCTTGAGCGCGCGGCCGATCAGCGCCGGGATCAGCCACTCGGCGCGCGCCTCGGCGACGTTGACGCCGTCGGGATCCTCGATCATCGGCGAGAAGCGCACGCGCCGCTCCGTCGACGTCGAGGTGCCGCCCGACTCGTAGCGCGTCTGCGCCGGCAAGACGAGCACCATCTCCTCGGCGTCGACGAGCGTCGAGGTGTTGAGCACGATGTCCTGGTGGACGCGCACGCGCGGGCGGCCGAGGCCGCGGCGCGCGTTGTCGGGATCGGGCATGGTGTCGAGGAAGTTGCCGCCGACGAGGTACATGAAATCGATCTCGCCGCGCGCGGCGGCGTCGAGCGCGTGCGCCGCCTTGAGCCCCTTCTTGTGCGGAATGGGATGCCCCCACGCCGCCTCGAACCTGGCGCAGCTCTCGTCGGTGATCTCGACGCTGCCCGGCAGCTTGTCGCTGTCGACGCCGCACTCGGCGGTGCCCTGCACGCCCGAATGGCCGCGGATGGGGATGATGCCGGTCTTCTCGCGCCCGAGGTTGCCGCGCGACAGGGCGAGGTTCACCACCATCTTCACGTTGTCGACGCCGAACGCATACTGCGTCAGGCCCATCGAATAGAGCAGCACGGCGCGCCCGGCGCCGCCGTACATCACCGCGAAGCGCTCGATCTCCTCGCGCGGCAGCCCCGCCGCGTCGACGATCTCGTCCCACTCGCGCGCGCGCACGTCTTCGCGCAGCTCTTTGAAGCCGACGGTGCGCTCGGCGATGTACTTCTCGTCGAACAAATTGCGCGCGTCGAGCGCCTTCAAGACGCCGGTCATGAAGGCGATGTCGCCGCCCGGGCGCACCTGGAAGAAGTCGTCCATGAGCGGCGTGCCCCACAACGCCGACTTCGTCACCGACGGCACCCAGTAGCGATCGAGCGCCGGCTCGCGGAACGGATTGACGACGACGATGCGCGTGCCCTGCTCCTTGGCGAAGTGCATGTACTTCGTCGTCACCGGCTGGTTGTTCGCCAGGTCGGTGCCGATGAGCACGAGCAGATCCGTGCCGATGATGTCGGAGAGCGAGCAGGTCGGCGCGCCCCAGCCGATGGTCATCTTGAGGCCCGTCGCCGACGCCGCGTGGCACAGCCGCGCGCAGCTGTCGACGTTGGCGCTGCCGGCGATGCGCCCGAGCTTCTGGATCGCGTAGTACGCCTCGTTGGTCAGCCCGCGCGAGCTGACGAACCAGGCCTGCTTGTCCCCATCGGTGCGCGCGATCGATTCGGCCGTGAGGCGCGCCGCCTCCTCCCACGTGATGCGGCGAAAGCCGGGATCGCCGGGACGGCGCAGGAGCGGATAGGGCACGCGGCCGAGCCGATGCAGCTCCTCGTTCGACATCGCGCGCAGCTTGCGGATGTCGCCGAGCGCGGCGTCGGGGATGGGGCGCATCGTGTTGAGCTCGAGGAGCCCGAGGCGCGTCAGGCACAGGTGCACGCCGGAGATGACGTCGTCGCGCAGGCCGCGCGGGCCGAGCGAGCAGCCGTCGCACACGCCGTGTTGGAGGATGCGCATGGCGTAGCGCCAGCGGCCGCGGTTGCGCCACAGGACGCGCAACATCTCGCGGTAGTGGCGCGGCTTGGTGGCGACGAGCAGACCGAAGGGCACCACGAGCTGCAACCAGCGCCAAAAACGACGAAGGAGTGACATGCGCGCGCGAAGTCTAGCAGAGCTGGGCGCGACCGGCGTGTGTGACGACCAGCGCGCGCGGAGCCGGGGCGGCGAGATCGTGCGCAGGCGATGGCGGCGCCACGAGCAGGCCGGCGACGACGCCGCCGGCCGCGGCGATCGCCTCGGCGATGGTGGCGCCGGCGAGGAGCTCGTAGAGGCCGGGGCGCAGCACGTCGCCCGAGACGGCGCACAGGATCGTGTCGTGCGCGCCGCCGAGGCCCGCGGCTCGCGCCACGCGCGCGGCCTGCACGAGCTCGGCGCCGTCGCCGGCGTCGAAGGCGCCCGGGTGCACGTCGAACGCGCCCGGGTCCACGTCGAACGCGCCGGGGTGAACGTCGAACGCGCCGAGGTGCTCGCGCGCGGCCGCCGCCGCGTCGGCGAGCAGCGCCGGCACGCGCAGCGGCGTGCCGCGCCCGCGCGCGACGATCGCCAAGCCCTCGAGCACGAGGTGCGGATCGCGCTCGCACAATACGCGCGCCGCAAAATCACCCGCGCACGCCGGCGCGCGCTCGCCCACCGATGCAGCCAGCTCGGCCGCCCGCGCCACCTCGAGCTTCGCCAGCGCCCCGTACGCCCCGCGCCGCCGCGCCGCGGCGAAGTCCGCCTGATCGCGAAACCCCGCGTCGCGCAAGATCACCGGCGCCCCCGGCTGGGCCGGCAAGGCCGGCGCCTGGTACGGCTCCAGCCGCCAGCGCGCGACGATCGTCAGCGCCCTTCCCGCCTCCTCGGCCGCCACGGGCACGTCGCACCGCCCCAGGCACCCCGTCGCCTCCCCGTCACGCGCGCCGAGCCCGCAGTCGCCTGCCCGCAGGCGGCACGCCGGCCCATCGCAACGCACGCGCATGACCTCATTGTATCGCCGCCCCCGAGACGTTATACAGCCTACCGTGATCGTCTCTGAAACGACCCGCACCCGCCGACTCGTCGGCCGTCTCGATCCCGGTTCCGATCTCCTCGCCGCCCTCGCCGACCTCTGCCGCGCCCACGACATCCACGCCGGCGCCGCGCGCGCGACCGGCCGGCTCGAAGGCGTCACCGTCGGCGAGCGCCGCCTCGAGAGCACCGTCGAGATCGTCGCCCTCAACGCCCGCCTCGGCGACAGCGTCGACATCTGGGCCGCGCTGGCCACGCCCGCCGGCGAGCTCGTCGGCGGCCGTCTCGTCGCCGCGCGCGTCGTCACCTGCGACCTCGTCGTCGACACCTTCGACGATCTGCCGGCGCGGAAGCCGCCGCCGTCGTTCGAAGCGCCCGCGCGCACCACCTGGAGCGACGTGGTCGCCGCCAGCGCCGGCAAGCAGACCCCCGTGCCGGCGCCGCCCGCCGCGGTGCGCCCGGCGTCCAACTTCCACGCCGTCGCCGACGCGCCGCCCGCGCCGCCGTCGGAGCAGATCAACGTCCGCCCCGGCGACTTCATCGATCATCCCAAGTTCGGCCGCTGCGCCGTCGAGCGCGTCGACGGCGACTACGAGTTCGTGACCGCGCGCCTGCGCAACCAGCGGCTGATCCGCCTGTCGCTCGACGTGCTCACGCTCATTTTCGCC
>DATNAQ010000130.1:0-73834 GCA_035607415.1 Polyangia bacterium | reverse complement strand
CGAATCTGGTGGTTGGTAATCGGTAGCAGCTTTGGTGCGCGGGCGGTCATTGAAGATGCCCGCTCGGCGTCGGAAAACGGCGCAGTCCGCCCGCCTTCGCGGGCGGTGCGCCTCCATCGGGCGCGCCGATGTCGCGCTGCGCGCGACGCGCGCCCTCTACGCCGCCGTGCGGCAACACTCCACCCTCCGCCTGCAGAACCTCGCTACCGAGGGAGGCTTCGCCGGGTGATTTGGGGGCGGTGGTTCTAGGCGGCGGCGGATTTGGCGATGAAGTTGCGGACGAAGTTGGTGAGCACGCGCTCGGCGTCGGGGGTGTTGGTGGCGCGGGCGATCAGCGTGTCGATGCAGTAACCCGCGCGAGCCCGCGCCACGGCATCGTTGGTGAGGATGGCGCGGCGGTGGGCGATGATGCGCTGGATGACGCCGGCGTCCATCTCCGGATGGAACTGCACGCCGCGCACGTGGGTGCCGATGGCGATCGCTTGATGCGTCGTGTGGGCGCCCGCCGCCAGCACGCGCGTGGTCGGGCCGAGCGTGCCGACCTCGTCGCGGTGTGACTGGTTGACGAAGATGCGGCGGCCGAGGCCCGCGAAGAGTGGGTCGCGCGCGCCCTCGTCGGTGAGCTCGACGTCGACGGTGCCGACCTCCCAACCGTTCGGGTTCTTGCGCACGCGCCCGCCGTAGGCGTAGCCGACGAGCTGATGGCCGAAGCAGACGCCGAGCACCGGCACGCCCGCGTCGTCGGCGGCGCGCACGAAGGTGGCGGCGTCGTCCATCCACGGCTCGACCTCGCCGTCGACGAGCGAGCGCGGCGATCCGGTGATGACCATGCCGTCGTAGCCGCCGAACGTGTGCTTGGGCTTGTCGAACGCGCGATGCATCTCGAGCGTGACGCCGTCGCCGAGGACGCGCCCGAACCAACGTTCGTAATCGCCGATGCTGGGAACCAGGGTGGGGTCGGTTTCGCCGGTCTTGTAGAGCAGGATGCGGTGCACCGTCTCAGTCTAGCGGGATCGCTCAGTGAGGCAACCGATCGAGCGTCTCGCGCGCGCCCTTGCGCACCTCGCCGTTGCCGCTCTCCGTCGCTGCGCGCTCGAGCTCGGCGCGCCCCGCGGCGCCCACTCGCTCGGTGAGCAGGCGGATCGCCCGCTCGCGCGTCTTCGGCGTCAGGCAGGCGATCGCGGTGCGCTGCAGCGAGGCGTCGCCGCGCAGCGCCTCGTCGTCGCGCAGCGCCTTGTCGAGCTCCTCGAGCGCGTCCGAGCACCACAGCCGGCGTTGGTAGTCGATCGCCTGTTGCAGATGTCGCTGCGCGCTCGGCGACGACGCCGGCGGCGGCGCCACCGCGACCTTCTGCGCCGGTGCGGGAACCTTCGTCGCCGTCGGCGCCGGCCTTTTGCGCGCGGCGATCACGACGACCACGAGGAGCAGGGCGAGCGCGCCCGCGATCGCCCAGGGCACGTAGTTGGGCCGCGGCCCCGTCGCCGCGCGCGCCGTCGGTGCTGCGCCCATCGGCGCTTGCGCGGGCACCGGCGCCGTCGCCGGCAGCGGCTGCGACGCCACGCCGGTCATCTCGGGCACCTTGGCCAGCGCCGCCGACAGCTCCTCGGCGGTCTGCCAGCGCCCCTTCGGATCCTTCGCCAGCGCCTTCAAGATCGCCGCCTCGAGCTCCGCCGAGATCGGCGCCCCCACCGCGCGCGGCGGCGGCGGCAGCGTGTTCAGATGATCGCGCACCACGTCGAGCGGATCCTGGCGCACGAACGGCCGCCGCCCGACGACCAGCTCGTAGAGCACCACGCCGAGCGCATACAGGTCGCTGCGCGCATCCGCGCCGTGCCCCGAGGCCTGCTCCGGGCTCAAGTAGCCCGGCGTGCCGAACACCATGCCCGCCTGCGTGAGCGGCTCGTTGCCGACCGATGTGTCGTCGCCGACCATCTTGGCCAGGCCGAAGTCGAGCAGCTTCACCACCAGCCCGGTGCCGCCGCCCTCGACGAGCATCACGTTCGCCGGCTTGATGTCGCGATGCACGATGCCGAGCCCGTGCGCGTGGCGCAGCGCCGAGCAGAGCCCGCGCGCGATCACCACCGCCTCCGTCGGCGTCATGCCGCGCGACAGCCGATCGGCGAGCGACTCGCCGCGCACGAACTCCATCACGAGATAGGGAATGCCGAGGAGCTTCTGCCCCGCGCTCACCGGCTCGACGCGCTCGACGCGCCCGAAGTCGATCACGCTCACGCACGACGGATGGGTGAGCTTCGACGCCGCCTGCGCCTCGCGCTCGAAGCGGCGGTGGAACTCGTCGGTGCCCGCGAACACCGCGTGCAGCACCTTGACCGCGACCTGCCGCCGCGTCTCGACGTGCTCGCCGTGATAGACGGCGCCGACGCCGCCCTGACCGAGCCGCTCTTTGATCTTGTAGCGCCCGTCGATGGTGGCGCCGACCAGCGGATCCTCCGCGCGACCGTCGACGGAGACCTTGGCCTGCTTGGCCGGCGCGAGCGCCTGCGTGCCGACGTCGTCGCGCTCGCCAGCGACGGCAATCGCGGGCGGCGCCACCGGCTCGGGTTTCATCGTGGTCCCATCCTTGGGGCAGAAGCGGGCAGCCGCGTCTAGCGTGTTCCCGCAGGTCGGACAGATCGGCACGCGCGCCAGTGTAGTCGATCATCGCAGCCGATCACGGACTGTCGGTCGGCCAACGTTGCGCCGGCCATTCGCGTTCGCGCTGACGAATTGAGCGTAACTGCCCGTACGAAACTTGTTTACAGGAAACATCTCGGAAGGTTACGATGATGCACCCTTATGACTCCGACTCGCCTTCGCCCCTGGGGGGCGGCGCTGGCATCTCTCGTCGCCGCGGCTCTCCTCGCATCGTTGTATCCACGGGTCGCGCTCGCACAGCAGGAGCGATCGTTCTCGCCGCAGATTTTTCACGTCGCGCCCGGCCCCGACGAGTTCATCACCGTCGAGAGCGCGGTGCCGCTGCGACACAAGTCATACGGCCTCGGTCTCGAGCTCAACTGGGCGCGCAACACTTTCTCGATCTTCAACTACGACGCGATCACCAACAAGACGACCTCGGTGCGCGCCAACCTCCTCGAGAACGTGCTCGGCGGCGACCTGTGGGCCGCGTTCGGGCTCTTCAATCGCTTCCAGCTCGCCATCTCGTATCCGATCACGCTCTACCAGAACGGCCAGAGCTTCGACGACTCCAACCCGCCGCCGGGCGGCACCCACGTCGCGCCGCCGTCGGCCGTCGCCGCCGGTGATCCGCGTCTGCACTTGAAGGCGCGCCTCTACGGCAAGGATCAAGGCGCGCAGGTCGCGCTCAGCTACTGGCAGGGCTTCCCGCTCGGCAGCGACAAGCGCTTCGGCGGCGAGGCGCACTTCGGCGGCTTCTCCGGCGAGCCGCGCCTGCTCCTCGGCTGGGAGGCGCCGTTCTGGCGCATCGGCCTCTTCGTCGGCTTCCTCTGGCGCGCGCACGTCTCGCAGTTCTTCTCGACCATTGTCGGGCAGCAGCTCACCTACGGCGGCGCCGTCGCCATCGGGCCGATGAAGAAGCGCCTCACGCTCGTCGCCGAAGTCTACGGCCACTCCAACTCGATCGACTCGCGCACCGTCATCAACGGCGGTGGCTCCAACTCGATCACCGACATCAACGACAACCCGCTCGAGATCGACGTCGCCGCCAAGGTGATGGTCATCTACGGCCTGTCGCTGAACGCCGGCGTCGGCACCGGCATCATCTCCGGCCTCGGCTCGCCCGAGCCGCGCGTCTTCGTCGGCGCCACCTGGGCGCCGAGCTTCGCCGATCGCGACAAGGACGGCATCCCCGACCAGGTCGACCAGTGCCCCGATCAGCCCGAAGATCACGACGGCTTCAAGGACGACGACGGCTGCCCCGATCCCGACAACGACGCCGACACCATCCCCGACGACAAGGACAAGTGTCCGAACCAGGCCGAGGACTTCGACCAGTTCCAGGATGACGACGGCTGCCCCGATCCGGACAACGACAACGACGGCATCGACGATCTGCACGACGCGTGTCCGAACGACGCCGAGGATCACAAGCCGCCCAAGCCCAACGACGGCTGCCCGGCGTCGAAGACCGACAGCGACGGCGACGGCGTGCCCGACAGCATCGACAAGTGCCCGAACGATCCGGAGGACAAGGACGGCTTCGAGGACGCCGACGGCTGCCCCGATCCGGACAACGACAACGACGGAATTCCGGATAATTTCGACCAGTGCCCGAACGCGCCGGAGGACATGGACGGCTTCCAGGACGAGGACGGCTGCCCCGATCCGGATAACGACAAGGACGGCGTCCCCGACAAGGTCGACAAGTGCCCGAACGAGCCGGAGACGATCAACGGCTATCAGGACGACGACGGCTGCCCCGACAACGGCCCGCCGCCGAAGGCCAAGATCGATCTGAAGAAGCACCAGATCGTGATCCTCGACAAGGTCTTCTTCGACACCAACAAGTCGACGATCAAACCGGTCAGCTTTGGCCTGCTCGATCAGGTCGCGCAGATCTTGAAGGGCTACTCGGAGATCAAGATCGAGATCCAGGGTCACACCGACTCGCAGGGCGACATGGACCACAACATCCAGCTCTCGAAGGAGCGCGCCGAGTCGGTGCGCACCTACCTCATCAAGAAGGGCATCGATCCCGCGCGCATGGTCTCGGGCGGCTACGGCCCGACGGTGCCGATCGCCGACAACAAGACGAAGGCGGGCCGCGAAGCCAACCGCCGCGTCGAGTTCCACATCCTCGAAGAAGCCAAGCCCGAGAAGAAGCCCGCGGGCGACGACGCCGGCGGCGGCAGCAACGACAACGCGCCCGAGCCCAAGACCAACGACGGAAACAAGGGAGAATGAGCATGCGCGCAGTAAAACTCGGCCTCGTAGTCGGAGGACTGCTGATGGTGTCTGCCGCCGCCCAGGCGCAGTCGACCAATCAGATCAAACCGCGCGTGCTCCTCATGGTCGACACGTCGGGCTCGATGAACTTTTATCTGGCCAACAACAACCCGACCGGCGGCGACGGATCGGACACGTACATCTCGAACGCCGGCGTCTCGCGCAGCCAGGCCACCACGCCGGGCTTTGCCTTGTACGAGGGCTACGAGACGAACACGCCGCTCGTCTGCGCGCCGCACCCGGTCGGCCCCTTCGAGGGCTCGAAGAGCCGCCTCTTCAACGCCAAGGCGGCCATCAGCAACGTCATCAACGGCTCGGGTGACGTCGACTGGGGCCTCATGCGCTACAACGGCACCGACTGCTCGTTCTCGTCGACGTTCAACGCCCGCGGCTGCACCAAGAACAGCAACTGCGCCTCCGGTCAGACGTGCAACGGGTCGGGCAACTGCACCTGCACCAACGACAACGACTGCAACTACGGCGAATTCTGCAACGACAGCACCAAGGTGTGCGGCACCGATCCGAATCTCTGCTACACCGGCAACAACCTCCTCGTCGGCATGACCGACACGCGCAACAAGACGACCTGCGGCAACCACTCGGGCGGTGAGACCAACACCGCCGGCGGCAACCTGCCGCAGACGTTCCAGGGCGGTTGCGGCACCAACGCCGGCGCCGGCAGCACCGCCTGCGGAACGCCCGAGGGCTGCAGCGTCGACTCCGACTGCGGCACGGGCGGCAAGTGCGTCACCAACGCGGCGCTGGGCGTCAAGTGGTGCTCGTGCGCCAGCGGCGGCACCTGCAACGGCAACTGGAGCACGTGCAGCGGCGCCGCCGCGGGCAACTGGTGCCTCTACTCGCAGGACTGCGTCGGCAGCAACGGTGGTACCGTGCTCATCGATCCCTCGGCGGCGGGCTTCTCGTCGAACCAGGTGCTGCCGTGGATCAACAACATCGAGATCTACAAGGACCTCGGCGGCTCGGGCAGCATCGCCAGCCGCATCACCGATCCCGAGCTGCGCGCCAACGGCGGCACGCCGCTGGCCGGCGCCGCCCGCGCCGCCACCGCCTGGTACAGCAGCATCGCCACCGCCGGCTCGGACACCAAGATCGACTGCCGCCCCTACGTGCTCGTCCAGCTCACCGACGGCGTCGACTCCTGCGACAGCAACAACAACGACGGCCCCGTCGCCGCCGCTGCCGGCTTCGTCGCCGCCACGCACACGGGCGCGAAGAACCCGAACCGCGTCTACGTCATCGGCTTGTCGACGACGCTCTCCGCCGACGTCACCGAGCTCAACAAGATCGCCGCCGCCGGCGGCACCGGCCAGGCGCGCTTCGCCAACTCGCAGGCGCAGATCCAGTCGGCGCTCGCCGACATCGTGGCCAGCTCGGTGCTGGTCGAGAAGTGCAACGGCATCGACGACAACTGCAACGGCCAGTGCGACGAGAACTTCCCCGGCGTCGCCGTCACCGGCGCCACCTGCACCAACCAGCACTCCGCTTCGACCTGCGACAACGCCGGCCAGGGCCAGTGCTTCGCCACCGGCGTCTTCGTCTGCTCGGCCGACGGCCTGAGCCAGGTGTGCAGCGCGCCCAGCTGCACCGCGCAGAGCGGCGCCTCGATCGCCAGCGGCACCACCAACATCGAGCGCCTCACCGGCACCACCGGCATCACCGCCGGCAACGTCGGCCAGGTGCTGTTCGTGTCGGGCTCGACCAAGGTGGCCAACAACGGCGGCTTCCTCATCGCCGCCGTCGCCGGCGGCAACGTCGACCTGACCAACACCGGCGTGGTGCTGCCCGACGCCTCGAGCGTCAGCTACGCCCTGCCGCAGACGCAAGGCAAGGGCACCACCGTCAACGCCGCCGGCACCGTGACGCTCACCGTCACCACCGGCTCGACGAGCGGCCTCGCCGTCGGCGACAACATCTTCATCCTCGGCGGCGCCACCGCCGGGTCGAACGGCCAGTTCACCATCAGCGCGCTCGGCGCCAACACGATCACCTACAGCAACGCGACGGCGCCCGCGGCCGACACCGTCACCTGGGCGGTCGACATCTGCAAGGGCGTCGAGACCTGCAACGGCCTCGACGACGACTGCGACGGCATCATCGACAACTGCGGCGGCTCGACGCCCGGCTCGTGCTGCACCTCGAACTGCCCGGCCTGCGCCAAGGCGCCGTTCATCGAGACCTGCAACAACTGCGACGACGACTGCGACGGCATCATCGACAACCACCTCGTCGACACCGGCCTCTCCTGCGGCAACAACGTCGGCGACTGCGCCGGCGGCACCACGCAGTGCTGCTCGAACGATCCCAACGCGAGCGCCTGCATGCTCGACCGCGTCAACGACAAGATCTGGTGCAAGTCGGGCAATCCGCCCTATCCGACGGCGACTGACCTCTGCGACGGCACCGACGACAACTGCAACGGCGTCGCCAACGACGAGCCGCCGCTCAGCTGCTTCACCGACGGCACCAACACGCTGCCGATGGGCAAGGACGGCGTCGGCGTCTGCCACCACGGCATCGAGCAGTGCCAGACGCTGCCGCTGTGCGGCACCACCTTGCCGCCGGGCTGCATCCCTGGCGCCTGCCCCGCGGGCTGGCCGGCCGGCAAGACCTGCCCCAACCCGACGCCGGTCTACGGCTCGTGCCTGGGCCTGATCGCGCCGACGCCCGAGTTCTGCGACGGTCTCGACAACGACTGCAACGCCTGCACCGACGACAATCCGCAGGACGCGTGGATCGGCACCGCCTGCTGCTCGACCGGCAACCTCGCCGACTGCGACAACACCGGCACCGGCACGCGCTGCAAGCGCGGCACCTGGAAGTGCGCGCAGCCGGGCGGCGCCTGCACCGCCGGCACCAAGACCTGCGTCGGCTCGGTCGCCAAGTCGACCGAGATCTGCAACATGGTCGACGACGACTGCAACGGCCCCGTCGACGACGTCCCCGGCGTCGGCGCGCCGTGCACCGGCCCGGGCATCTTCACGCAAGGCACCTGCAAGGCGGTCGAGCAGTGCGTGGCCAACAACATGCCGCCGCAGTGCGTGCAGACCGTCGGCCCGGGCATGGAGACGTGCAACGGCCTCGACGACAACTGCAACGGCCAGATCGACGACAACAACCCGCCGAACGCGGTCAACCCGCTGCCCGGCGTCGGCGTGCCCTGCATGGTGCCGATGCCGCCGCAGGACAAGCCGCCGTGCAAGGCGGGCGCGACCGTCTGCGTCGCCGGCGCCATCGTCTGCCAGGGCGCCGTCGGCCCGATGCCCAACCAGTGCAACGGCATCTCCAGCGACTGCACCGGCAACGCGAACACCAACGGCAACTGCCCCACGGGCTTCCAGTGCTACCAGGGCAACTGCGTCGCGCCGTGCGACCCGGGCGAGTTCCCCTGCCCGGGCGGCTACGCGTGCAACATGAACACCACCGCGTGCGACGGCACGTCGGGTCACGTCGGCTGCTGCGTGCCCGACGCCTGCGCGCAGACCAACTGCCCGGCTGGCTTCAACTGCCAGCTCGACGCCAACGGCATGGGCGTCTGCGTCGATCCCTGCCAGAGCGTGACCTGCCCGCCGACCTACATCTGCAAGCTCGGCGCGTGCGTCGACGGCTCGTGCCGCACGCAGGGCTGCCCCGACGGTCAGGTCTGCGTCGCGCAGCCGGACAACTCGTTCGCCTGCCAGCCCGATCCGTGCGCCGACGTCACCTGCGGCACCGACCAGTTCTGCCAGAACGGCACCTGCGTCGGCACCTGCGCCGGCCCCTGCCCCAAGAACCAGTTCTGCTCGGGCGGTACCTGCGTGCCCGATCCGTGCGCGTCGACCCCGTGCGTCGAGGGCCAGGTCTGCCAGATCCAGAACGGCGTCCCGGTCTGCGTCGAGAACCAGTGCCAGTTCGGCTGCAACATCGGCCAGGCCTGCTGCGGCGGCCAGTGCGTCGCCGACGGGTGCGAGAACCTGCACTGCCCCGAAGACACGCACTGCTCGCTCACGCCCGATTGCGCGGCGACGTGTGAAACCAACCCGGCGTCGCCGAAGGATCAGATCGTCGGCGCTGGCGGCGGCGGCTTCGGCTGCGCCGTCGCGGGTCATGGCAGCGCGCCGTCGGCGTCGCTGGCCTGGCTACTCATCATCGCGGGCGCCGCGCTCTTCCGGCGGCGCCGCGCGGTGGAGGTGCGCAAGTGATCGCAGTGGTCAGAAAGTCGCTCCTCGCCGCGCTGCTCGTGGTCGCGGCCAGCGGCTGTAAATCGAACCCGTACTGCCTCAACTGCAAGGACTCGGGCAACGGCGTCATCACGCCCCAGGACATGACCCCGATTCCCGTCGACGCCGGCGACCTCGGCGGCACCAACGTCGGCCCGGACATGACCGGCGCGGGCGGGCCGTGCACGGCGACCAACGGCGGCATCGAGATCTGCGACGGCCTCGACAACGACTGCAACGGCCAGATCGACGACGTCGATCAGTCGCACCTCATCGGCGATCCCAAGAACTGCGGCGCCTGCGGCAACGAATGCAAGTTCCCGCACGCGTTCGGCCAGTGCACCGGCGGCTTCGACGGCGGCGTGCCGATGTGCAAAGAAGGGCAGTGCCAGCCGGGCTACATCGATCTCGACGGCGATCCGACCAACGGCTGCGAGTACGTCTGCACGCCGACCACGCCGTCGACCGAGATCTGCGACGGCAAGGACAACAACTGCGACGGCCAGGTCGACGAAGGCTTCACCGCCACCTGGTCCGACACCGCGCACCAGATGCCGAAGTACGACAACAACCTGTCGGACTGCGGCGCCTGCGGCACCGTCTGCAACCTCGGCGCGGGCACGATCATGGCGTGTCAGGGCACCGGCGCGGGCGGCAAGGGCCAGTGCGTCGTCACCGCCTGCTTCAACGGCCTCGACGGGGGCGGCGTGCACCAGACCTATCGTCACGATCCCACGGCGGGCAACATCAACACCACCGGCTGCGAGTACCACTGCCCGAATGCCGCCTCGACGACGGGCAACGACTGCAATCCGAGCGGCGCGTGCACCTTCCCGGCCGAGACCTGCAACGGCATCGACGACGACTGCGACTTCACGCGCGACGACAACCTGACCGATCCCGGCCTCGGCGGCGCCTGCCCCGACGGCACGCCGGGCAAGCTGTGCACCTCGACCGGCGCCAACCCGACCTGCGGCAAGGGCCCGTGCGCGGCCGGTACGCTCAGCTGCGTCGGCGGCGGCCTCACCTGCGGCGGCTCGGTCGGCCCCTCGCCCGAGACCTGCGACGCCGTCGACAACGACTGCAACGGCAAGGTCGACGATCCGTACACGGCGACGTGGAAGGACGCGGGCAACCAGATGCCGCGCTACGACTCCGATCCCAAACACTGCGGCGCGTGCACGGGCGCCAGCGCCACCTGCGCGCTGCCGCACGGCCCGAACATCTGCCGCCTGTTCGCCGGCGACACGCTCGGCAGCTGCGCCATCGCCGCGTGCGACCCCGGGTTCTCCTACGTGTCGAAGACCGACGCCGATCCGGCCAACCCGACGTGCATGAAGGCCACCGTCGGCAACCGCGACTCGACGCAGACGACGACCGGCATCGGCTGCTTCTACATGTGCCCGCAGGCAAACAACACGCCCGAGGTCTGCGACGGCAAGGACAACGACTGCGACGGCTGCATCGACAACGGCTTGAGCGTGCCCGCCATCTGCTCGACCAAGGGCGAGTGCGCCACGCACCCGGGCACTTCGACCTGCAAGGGCGCCGCCGGCTACAAGTGCACGTACCCGTCGGGCATCGACGTCGACGGCATGGGCAACCTCGCCGCCACCGAGTCGAAGTGCGACGCCGAGGATAACAACTGCAACGGCTCGTGCGACGAGAACTTCCCCGACGTTCCCATCTCGGCGACGGCGCCCGACGGCACCGCGTGCAACAACCCGCACACCGCCAAGCAGTGCTCGGGCGGCCAGGGCGCGTGCCTCGAGACCGGCACCTTCGCCTGCAAGGCGGACCTGTCGGCCGAGCAGTGCCAGTCGGGCGGCGTGGTCATCGGGCCCAACGGCGATCTGACCAAGGCCACCGACGAGAAGTGCAACGGCAAGGACGACGACTGCAACGGCCTCATCGACGAGGCCAGCGACTCGGGCACCTTCAAGGGCTGGCACGATCCGATGGTCATGGTGCCAGTGCCCGCCGACACGCTCGACTCGCGCTGCAGCGGAGGCTCGCCGCCGGCGACCTGCGGGGCGCACACCGTTTGGGTCTACGCCTACGAGGCGTCGCGTCCGGACGCGAACGCGATCTCGCCCGGCTCGTCGTCGGCGCGCGCCTGCGCCAACCCCGGCGTGCTCCCGTGGGCGAACGTGACGCAGACGCAAGCGCAGAACGCCTGCGCCGCGATCAAGAACAAGGCGGGCACGTCGATCGGCCGCCTGTGCACCGCGTGGGAGTGGCAGCAGACCTGTAACGGCAACCTCGCGACGCCGGGCACCGACTGGTCGATGACGACGGTGACGCCGTACGCCAACCTCGTGTGCAACGACGCCGTGCAGGAGCAGCAGTGCGTGTTCGGCGGCGCGACCACCGGCTGCAGTGGCACGGCGACCTGCAACTCGAACAACAACTGCGTCTGCGCCGGCGCGGGCGACTGTCCGACGGGCTTCAGCTGCTCGAGTGGGACGCCGAAGATCTGCGTGCGCAACACCAATGCGCAGACCTGCACCGCCGGCTCGCAGTGCATCTCGGGCACGTGCACCGGCGGCATCTGCACCTGCCCGTCGGGTGACGCGCAATGCAACGCCGGCTTCTCGTGCTCGGCGAGCAAGACCTGCGTCGGCAACGGTGCCTGGCAGACGGGCACACAGGGCCTGGCCGGGTCGTCGAACATCTGCGCCATCGACTACGGCGCGGCCGCCGGCGGCAAGGCCTACGATCTGTCGGGCAACCTGCAGGAGTGGACCGCGACGCCGGTCACCGTCAACAGCGGCACGACCAACGTGACCATCACGGGCAGCGGTAGCTCGTGGACCGTCGACGGGCTCACCAACATCCTGTCGTCGTACGTGGGCGCGCAGATCGTGATCTCGGGCGCGACGTCGAGCGCGAACAACGGCACCTTCGACATCACCGCGGTCGATCCTGCGAATCCGACGACGGGCGTGGTCATCACCAACGCGGCCGGCGTGGCGCAGAGCTCGCACAGCACGACCTGGGCGATCGTCTACAGCAAGCTGCGCGGCGGTAATTACGCGACGACGGCGCCGATCGGCGACTCGTGCGAGTTCGACTTCGACATCCAGAACGCCGCCTTCGTGAACAACAATGTCGGCTTCCGCTGCTGCTCGTCGACCGACCCCGCGTTGTAGCGCTCCCGACAATCCGACGGCGTGACGCGGTGCGATGCGAAGATTTTTTTCGCGTCGCACCGTCGGAAACGCGTGACGTTCGCGCGACTTGGGCGGCGGACGAAAGGACTGTCAGGACGCGGACAGATGGCTGCGCAACTTCGTGGGTAAATTGTCGATAACCGAATATGCCGTTCACGGTCACACAGCGGAAGCGGGGCGGGTTCGAGTACCAGAGCGTGGCGGAGACGGAAGCCGCGGCGCTGGTGCTCGCAACCATGATGCGGCGGGCCGGCGACGAGTACTGCGCCGAGGCCGCGGTCACGGTCTGCAACGGCGCGGGCACGGTCATCGCGGCGTGGCGGGGCGGCAACTACGGCTGGACGCCGGTGCCGCAAGCGCGGCCCGCGTCGCCGCACGCCGGCCTGCAGCCGCTCGCCGCGCGCCCGACGCCGGCAGCGCCGCCGCCGAAGCGCAAATCAGGCCCGTTCGCGCGCATGCCGACGGAGCCGATGGCGTCAGGCTCCCAAGTCTCCATGGCCCACCAGTCCTACGCCTCGATTTCGATCACCGACTACTCGGCCGTCTCCATCGCATAGGGTTGCTGCGGGTCGAGGCCGCTGGCTCGCGGGAGTAGCGAGCAACGTCCGCGCGGCTCAAACAGTCCTCGCCCGCCGCAACGCCGTGCTCGATTCACCCGCCGTGCTGGCGGCCTGCGGAACTCGCCGCGCGGACATTGCTCGCTACCCCCGCTCCCTACCTCTCTTCCGAATGCCTCCGGACCAGGCGCTATTTAGGAGGCCGTGCGCGCAAGGTGTCCTTGCCGCGCGAGTTCCGCAGCCCGCCAGCACGGCGCCAGAATCGAGCACTGCGTGGCGGCGGGCGAGGACTGTCTGAGCGCGGCAAGGACACCTTGCGCACACGGCCGACGCCACAGCCGACGCCACAGCCGTTTACCGCTGCTGCGGATGCTCGATGCGATAGTCGGCGAGCATTCGCAACACCGTCTCGACGAGGTCGCGCGGGATCAACTTCCCGACGAGGCGCTCGCGAGCCGCCTTGGCGGCGGCGAAATATTCGGACCGGAACGACGCCGAGGCCTGCACCGTCTTGAGGCCCTGCTTGGCGAAGAGGCCGCCGAGGAGCTCTTCGTCCTGGCGGCGGCCGAGCTCTTCGATGCCGACGAGCATGCGCGCCGCGCCGGCGCGGAGGGCCTGTTGGAGGGCGGGATCGAGCCGCTGGAACTGCTTTTCGCCGAAGACGAGGCAGCCGTAGAGGTAGCCGGAGTGCAGGTCGGTCACGTAGCTCGTGGCCGAGGACCACTGGAACGCGAGCGCCGCCGACGGCGCGGCGAGGAAGCCGTCGAGCTTGTGATCGTCGTAGGCGCGGAGCGCCTCGTGGAGCGGCACCGGCACGATGTCGAGGCCCATCTCGCGCGAGGCGGCGATGCCGAGATCGTCGACGTCCCAGCGCCACAGCTTGAGCCGGCGCGCGTCCTCCATCGAGCGCACCGGCTCGCGCGAGAAGATGACATCGGGCCCGAGCCCGGCGGCGCCGAGCACCACGAAGCCGTTCTTGGCCGCCTCCTTCTCGACGGTGTCGTGGAGGCGCGAGACGATGTCGCGCGCCTCGTCGCGGTTCTGGAAGACGCCGGGCAGACGCAGCACGCGCATCGACGGCGCGAGCGTTTGGCAGAGGAACTGTCCGGAGGCGACACCGTCGAGCTGGCCGCGGCGCACGCGCTCGCCCATCTCCAGCTCGTCGCCGGCGACGGAGTTCAGGTAGAGCTTGATGCGCAGCGCGCCTTTGGCCTCGGCCTCGACCCAGCGGCCGAACGCCTTGAACTCGCGCGCCCAGCCGGTGCCGTCGGGGGCGGCGGTGCCGACGCGCAAGACGATCGGCTCGGCGACGGCGGGCCGCGCGCTGCCGACGACGACGGTGGCGGCGGCGAAGACGGCGACGGCAGCGAGGCTACGGCGCACGCGTCCCCTTGAGCGAGAGCTGCGTGGCGCGCCCGACCTTGATCTTCACTTTCGCCGTCGCGGAGCGGATGTCGTCGTCGTCGCGCAGCTGCACGGTGTGATCGCCCGCGGGCAGGCGGAACATCGTCGGGCTGATGAAGCCCGAGCTTCGCCCGTCGACCCACACCTCGGCCACGATGTCGCTGTCGAGGAGCAGCGTGCCGCGCTCGGTCTTCTCGGGCAGGAGCGTCACCGTCACCACCGGATCGCGATCGTCGGGCGTGATCGGCCGCGTCGTCATCTCGAAGCCGTCCTTCTCGACGGCGAGCTCATAGAAGTCGTCGTCGTCGACGGTGAGCTCGAGCGGCGTCTGGCCGGTCTGCAGCACGCCGTTGACATAGGCGAACGCGCCCGACGGAATCGTCTCCAGCCGCACATGGTGGTTCGACGGCGGCAGCGTCACCTGCACCAGCGTGCGCTCGCCGTCGCCGAGCTTGGTGTGCTGCTCGACGGGCGCGCGCCGCGCCGCCGAGACGCGCACCACGTGATCGCCCGCGGACACGCCGCGCAGGGTCGTCGGCGTGGTCTCGGGCATGGCCACGCCGTCGAGCTCGACCTGGCCGCCCGGCGGCTCGGAGGCGACCATGATGGTCCCGCCCGCCACCGGCGCCGCGCTGACCACGACGTGCGGCACGTGCCGCTGCCGCCAGGCCCAGGCGCCCGCGGTGAGCCCCACGCCGACGACGAAGGCGAGCGTGAGCGCGAGCGCCGAGGTGCGCCGCGGAAGCGCCGTCGTCGTGGTGCCGCCGTCGCCGGGGCGCCGCTTCTCGACGGCGCCGTTGAGCGCGCGCGCGAGCTCCTGCATCGAGCCATAGCGATCGTGCGGGTTCTTGGCGAGCGCGCGGTTCACCACCTTGTCGAGCGTCGCCGGGATGTCGGCGGCGTTGAGCGACAGCGGCTCGGGCGGCTCGTGCAGCTGACGATAGAGCGTCTGCACGTCGTCGCTGCCGGTGAACGGCGGCCGCCCCGCGATCATCTCGTAGAGCAGGCAGGCCAGGGCGTAGACGTCGCTGCGCGCGTCGACCTCGCGCCCCGAGATCTGCTCGGGCGACATGTACGACGGCGTGCCGATGATCTGGCCGGTGCGCGTGAGCTGCTCGGTGCCGGCGACCGCGGCGATTTTCGCCAGCCCGAAGTCGATCAGCTTCGGCGTCTCGCCGACCTCGCGATCGGCCGTGAGGATCACGTTCGCCGGCTTGAGATCGCGGTGGATGATCCCGGCCGCGTGCGCCGCGTCGAGCCCCCACGCCAGCCGCGTCGCGATGTGCACCGCGCGCTGGATCGACATCGCCTTTTCGCGCGCGAGCGTCGTCGCCAGCGTCTCGCCGGGCACGTACTCCATGACGAGGAACGTGGGATCGCCGACGACGACGTCGAGGAAGCGGGCGACGTTGGGGTGCTCGATGGAGCCCACCGCCTGCGCCTCGTACTGGAAGCGCTGGCGGAACTCGGGGTTGGCGAGCAGCTCGGGCTTGAGCACCTTGATCGCCACCGTCGATCCGATGGCGCGGTTCTCGGCGGTGAACACGTGGCCCATCGCGCCGCCGCCGAGCACCTCGATGAGGCGATAGTGCTCGCCGACGACGTCGCCCGGCTGCAGCGAGCGCCGCTTCAGGATGTCGGCGAACCCGTCGGGCAGCGTGTCGATGCGCGAGAAGCCGCCGTCGGACAACTCCTTGCGCAGCTCGTCGGAGGCGAGCGGGCGCGGCAAGACCGCCGACGGCATGTTCTGCCGATCGGTGTCGATGCGCGCGATGTCCGACTGCGTCTTGCCGTCGGGCGCGTCGGCGAGATCCTCGAGCTTGGCCTTGGCCGCTTGCATGGTATCGGCCTCGCCGCCGTCGAACAGCGGAAGGTCGTCCGGCGAGTCGTCCTGGCCTCGTCCCATGGGCGCGCGAATCCCCGTCGGTATTTTACCCGAGCCGCACGCGGATGGGGATGTTATTGTGACGGCGCATGTCGACCGCCCCCGTCGCTGACGCGCCTGCGCCGCCGGCCACCGCGCCGACCGGGCGGCTCGGCATGTGGGTGTTTCTCGTGACCGACGCCAGCTCGTTCGGCGCGCTCTGCCTGTCGTATGCGATTCTGCGCGCGCGCGCCGAGAGCTGGCCCGACGCTGCGGCGCGCCTGAACCTGCCGCTCGCTGCCGTGGCCGCGGCGCTGCTCCTGGCCTCGTCGTGGACGCTGGTGCGCGGCTGGATCGTGCCGACGCTGGCGCTCGGTGCCGCGTTCCTCGGCGCGCAGATCTTCGAGTACGCCGCGCTCGCGCGCCACGGCATCGGCATCGGCGCCGATCCGGCGGCGTCGATCTTCTTCATCGCCACCGGCTGGCACGGCCTGCACGTGCTCGCCGGTTTGATCGCGCTCGCCGCCGCGCGCCGCTCGCAAGGTGCCGCGCTCTTCTGGCAGTTCGTCGACGCGGTGTGGGTCGTGCTCTTCACCGCGTTCTATCTCGGACCGGCGGTCGGCACCGCCGCCGCGGTCGCGCTCGGCGTCGCCGCCGCGTGCGGATTCTTCGCGATCGTTTTCTTCGCGATGAACTTGCGCGGCGAGCGACGGGCGGTGAAATTGATGTTCGTGCTGCCGCTGGCGTTCCCGGTACTGTTCGTCGTCGCGCTCGTCGCCGACGCGCTCGCCAAGGGGATCCGTCCGTGATCTGCCCGATGTGCGCGACGGTGGTGGCGCCGTCGATCTGGAAGCTGGTGGGGGCGTTCGTCACCGCGCCGCTCGCCATCGGTGGCGTCGTCGCCGCGCTGGTGTGGCGCGCGCACCGTCGGGCGTCATGATCCGGCGCGCCGTTTGCTTTTGTTACGGGGCATGCGCTCGACGCTGACCGGCGTGTTTCGCGATCCCGAGGCCGCCCTGCGCGCGTCCGAGCGGCTGCGCGAGTTCGATGGCGTCGGCAGCATCCGCCTGTTCCTGCCCGGCGCCGACGGACAGCCGGTCGAGACCCTGGTGGTCGAGGAGCGCTCGCCGTGGCTGCGCGTGGCCGCGTGGGGGCTGGCGGTGGGCATGCTCTTCACGTACGTCGCGCGATCGCTGTCACCGTCGTGGTTCTATTCGGTCGTCGCGCTCGTCGCCGGCGTCGGCTTCGGCCTGTTGCTCGGCGGCTGGCTCGGCGGCCAGCGCTATCCGCGCGCGGTGCGCCCGCACATGCGCTCGCGCTACCTCGATCTCGTCGCCACGGGCCGCGCCATCGTCCTCGTCGACGAGGTGGCGCATCCGGGCGAGGTGCGCGAGCTCATGGAAGAGTCGGGCGCCTACGTGTCCGAGGGCTACTGGCCGGTGCGCGACAAGTTGCAGCCGGTCTGATCGCGGCGCAGCGAGCGCACGTAATAGGCGAGCGCCCAGAGATCGGCTTCGGGCATGCCGCCCTTGAACGTCGGCATCGAGGCGCCGCCGATGCCCGACGCGATGGTGCGGTAGAGGTCGCTCAGCTCCGTGCCCGGATAGACCGCGCGCAAGGGATCGCAGCGCAGGTTCGGCGGCAGCTCGGTCGCCTGTAAGAGGCATTGGCCGGGCGCGCCCGGCTTCTTGTGCAGGCAGAAGTCGGTCGGCCGCAGCTCGCGCACGTCATGGCACTTGTTGCACTGCACGGTCTCGTGGAAGAGCACGTCGCCGCGCTGGACCGCCGCTGCCTCGCGCGCGGGCCCCCACGGATCGGGCGAGGGCTCGATGAGCTCGCCGCGCGGCTCGCTCTTCCAACGCGGCGAGAAGGTCTGGATGTACTTGATGACGTCCTCGAGCTCGCGATCGGAGAGCTCCCACGGGCGCATCGCGGTGCCGTTGAGGCCATGGCGGATGATGTGCTCGAGCTCGCTGTCGGGCGGCAGCCCGTAGTCGCGCGTGTGGCCGAACTTGAAGAGCGGATCGGTGAAGTCGCGCGGCGCCGGGCGCAGGCCGGGCGAGGCGTAGCCGTGACCGTCGCCGTTTTCGCCGTGGCACGGGCGGCAGTAGTTTTCGTAGGCGACGCGGCCGCGCGTGTGCTCGTCGGCGCAGCCGGCCAGATAGAGCGCGGCGAAGAGCACGAGCCACACGGCGCCGACGAAGTGCCAGAAGCGGCGCCAGTTGGGCTGGGTCGCCCCCGCGAGCACCAGGCCGCCGAGCCCGACGAGGACGTGCAGGCCGTGCAGCGCGAGGAACGTGTAGAGGAGCGAGCCGTAGCGCCCCGACGACGGCGTCACGCCCGCGCGCCACAGCGCGGCGAGGCCGGCGAGCTGCACCGCGACGAAGCCGACGCCGGCGAGCACGGTGGCGGCGACGCGCCCGCGCGCGAGCAGCCACGACGACGCGGCGATCAAGATGGTGGCGACGGCGGGGTAGAGCAGCGGCGCGCGCGGCTCACCGTCGGGCGGCCAGACCGGCGACGACACGCGCACGTCGGCCCAGACGAACAAGAGCGTGGCGAACAGCATGGTCCAGCCGCCGAGGAAGACGGCCATGCCGATGAACGACGTGCGTGCGCGGGCGTCGTTCACTCCGGATCTCCCGGGAGCTTCTCCGCCTGGCCGAGCCAGTCTTTATCGCCGTCGCCGTCGAGCTGCGGATGGTTGAACTCGTGCGGCCCGTGGCGCACCGTCGGGATCTCGGCGAAGTTGTGCGGCCCGGGCGGCGTCGTCGTGTGCGTCCACTCGAGCGTGCCGACCGACCACGGGTTGTCCGTCGCCGGCTTGCCGCGCAGGAGCGACGCGAAGAAGTTCCACACGAAGAGGAGCTGCGCCGCGGCGAGCAAGAACGCCGTGTGCGTGAGCGCCACGTTCCACGGCCGGAGCGGCCGGAACAGCTCGTACGCCGACGGATCGTAGAGCCGCCGCTGCATGCCGGCGTTGCCGAGGAGCAGCATGCCGCCGAAGATGACGACGAGGCAGGGCAGCGTGATCGCAAAATGGATCGTGCCGAGCGTGCGCGACATCGAGCGCCCGAACATCTTGGGGAACCAGAAGTAGATCGCCGCGAACGATCCGAGGAACACCGCCGCCGCCATGATCAAGTGGAAGTGCCCGACGACGAAGAAGGTGTCGTGCAGGTACACGTCCTGCGGAATGTCGGCGAGGAACAGCCCGGTGAGCCCGCCGACGCCGAACACGAAGAGGACGCCGAGCGTGAACAGCATCGGCACCTCGAGCCGGATGCTGCCGCGCCACAGCGTGTGCATCCAGTTGAGGAAGAGGATCATCGCCGGCGCCGAGATGAGCAGCGTGAGCACCATGAAGGCGCGCCCGAGCATCGGCGTCATCGCCGCGACGAACAAGTGGTGGCCGTAGACCAGCGACGACAGCACCGTCACCGTCGCCATCGAGATCACGCTCATGCGATAGCCGTAGGCCGGCTTGCGCGCGAAGAACGAGATGAGGTCGCCGACGATGCCCCACACCGGCAGGATGAGGATGTAGACCTCGGGGTGGCCGAAGATCCAAAAGAGGTGCTGATAGAGCAGCGGATCGCCGCCGGCGCGCACCATCACGCCGGCGACGAAGAAGTGGGTGCCGAACAGGCGATCGCTGAGCAGCAGCAGCATCGCCGCGCCGAGCACCGGCACGAACAGCGCGTTCAGGATCGAGGTGAGCCACAGGCCCCAGATCGTCAGCGGCATGCGCATCAGCGTCATGCCCGGCGCGCGCTCGCGCAGCACGGTGGTGATGTAATTGACCGCGCCCATCGTCGTCGACGCGCCGGCGAGGATGAGCGCCAGCGTCCACAAGGTCTGCCCGATGCCGGGCGTGCCGACCGGCGTCGACAGCGGCGGATAGCCGGTCCAGCCCGCGTTGGCCGACGCCGGCACCAGCCACGCGGCGACGGCGACGATCGAGGCGACGAGCTGCGTCCAGAACGAGACCATGTTCAGCGTCGGGAACGACATGTCGCGCGCCCCGAGCTGCAGCGGGATGAGGAAGTTGCCGAACGCGCCGATGAGGATCGGCGTGACGGCGAAGAAGATCATGATGGTGCCGTGCATCGTGAAGAGCGTCGTGTACGACGACGGCGTCACCACGTAGCCGGCGATCGCGCGGCCGGGGTAGGCGAGGCTCCAGCGGATGACGATCGCCATCGCGCCGCCGACGGCGAGGAACGCCAGGCCGAGCCAAAGGAACTGGCGGGCGATGACCTTGTGGTCGCGCGAGAAGATCAGTCCCACGGCCAGCCCCAGTGCGCGTCCGTGTCGTCTTCGTCCCAGCGCGCCTTGCCGATCGCCGACTGCGTGCGCAGCCAGCCGTCGAAGGCGTCCGCGCTCTCGACGGTGACGAGGCCGCGCATCTTGTAGTGGTTGACGCCGCAGAGCTGCGCGCAGCCGAGCTCGTAGGTGCCCGCGCGCTTGGCGGCGAACCAGGCGCGCGTCTCGATGCCGGGCAGGACGTCCTGCTTGACGCGGAAGTTGGGCAGGTAGAACGAGTGCACCACGTCCTTCGACTTCATGTGCACGACCACCGCGCGCCCGACGGGGACGTGGAGGTCGTCGAGCGTGACCACGTCGTCGGGCGTGTTGAACCTCCCGTCGGGGCCGGCGTAGCGCACGTTCCACGACCACTGCTGCGCCAGGACCTCGATCTCGAGCGGATGGTCCTCGGCGCGCGGGAACTTCCACAGCACCTGGTCGAGATCGAGGTAGCTGTCGACGAGGAGCGTGCCGTCGACGCCGAAGAAGATCACCGCGGTGATGACGATGGTGAAGAGGAGGTGGCGCCGGCCGATGCCGCGCTCGTACTGCGCGCGGTGACGGCCCTTTCGGTGCATGACGACGGACCAGACGAGGATGCCGGTCACGATCACGAACAGCACCGTCACCATGAGCATCGTGACGTTGAAGAGCGCGTCGTTGCGGAAGCCGTCTGCCGAGGCGTCGAGGGGGCGCAGCGGGAGGAGCCCGAGCGTCATTGCCGCCAGACATACCGCATATGGCGCCGCTGTGCTATCCTGCGGTCATGCGCAAGCGTGTGGCCTTGCTAGCGCTATGGGGGTTCCTGGTCGTAGGGTGCGCGCCGATGGCGCGTGAGCATCAGGGCGATGCTGCGTTCCGCACGGCGCTGGCCGCGCAGATCGGGCACGACGAGCCGCGCGCCGAGGAGCTGTATCGGCAGATCCTCGCGCTCGGGCTCGACTGGAGCCCGGTGTGGAACAACCTCGCGGTCATCGCGGTGCACCGTCACGAGTACTCGGCGGCGCGCAAGCTGCTCGCGCACGCGGTGGCGGCCAACGCGCGCGACGTGGTGGCGCTGACCAACTACGGCGTCATGAGCTACCACCTGTGCGACTACGCCGAGGCGCGCAAGACGCTGGAGGAGGCGCGGCGGCTGCGCATCCGCTTGATCGATTCGATCCCGTCGAATGGGCGGGCGTCGTGGGAAGAGGATCAGTACGCCAAGGTGACCGCGCCGCTCGACGAGGTCGCCAAGCGTTATCTGGCGCGCATCGACGCGGCCACGATCTCGGATGCGCCGATGCCGGCGGCGGACCTGATGGCCGACCTGCACGTCGTCGACACGCTGCCGCCGCGCGCCCGCTTCTGACCGCGCGCCCGCTTCTGACCGCGCGCTCGCTGCTGGCCTAGTGCGCGCCGCCGCGGCGCATGAGCGCGATCGACACGAGCGCGCAAATCAGCAGCACGCTGAACTCCATCCCGCCCGTGCCGCCCCCGACGACGAACCAGCCCGCGTGCGCGTGCACCATCACGATCCCGACGGTGAGCTCGGCCGCGAACCACAAGCACAACGGGATCACTGCGAACCCGGCCGCCAGCGCCACCGTGCCCGCGACCTCGACGAGCGACAAGACCCACGCCACGATGTGCGCCGCCGGCACGTGCTGCGACGCCAGGAAGTGCCCGAACCCGCCGACGTCGTGCTTGTACACGCGCGTCGCCCCGTGGATGCACAATATCGCCGCCACCGCGACGCGCAACAGGAGATAGCCGGCGCGCATCACTTGCCCTCCGCGCGCGGCGGGATGATCCACGTGTCGCCCCACAGCGACGCGCCGCCGTCGATCTGCAGCGTCGTCCCCGTCACGAACGCCGCCGCCGGCGACGCCAGGTACACGATCGCGTGCGCGACCTCCTCGACCGATCCCATGCGCTTCTGCGGCGTGCGCTGCACCCCCGCCTCGACGAGCTCCGGCGGATACTGCGCGATCCCCGACGAGTAGATGATGCCGGGCGCCACCGCGTTGACGCGCACGTCGAACTGCGCCCACTCGACGCCGAGGGTCTTGGTCATGTTCTCGACGCCCGCGCGCGCCGCGCCGGTGTGCACCATCCCGGGAAAGCCGCGCGCGATGTTGGCAATGACGTTCACGATCGCGCCCGAGCGCGCCGGAATCATCGCGCGCGTCGCCACCTCGCGCGTCATGTAGAAGGTGCCGTTGAGGTTGTTGCGCACGACCGCTTCCCACCCGCGCGGCGTCAGCTGCTCCGCCGACGTGGGGAACTGCCCGCCGGCGTTGTTGACGAGCACGTCGATGCGCGAAAAACGCTCGAGCACGCCGCCGACGAACGCCGCCACCGACTCCGGCTCGCGGATGTCGCACGGCAGCGCCACGATCTCGCCGAGCGAGGACAGCTCGCGCACCGTCGGCTCGAGGTGCTCGGGCTTGCGGCTGCCGATGGCCACGCGCGCGCCGAGTTGCAGGAGCTCGACGGCGGTGGCGCGTCCGATGCCGGTGCCGCCGCCGGTGACGATGACCGTGCGGCCGGCAAACAGCCCCGGGGCGAATGGGTTCTTGCGCGCTTCTTCGACGGGAAGCATGCGCGCACCATAGCACGAATGACCGGCGGGTCAGTGACTACTGCTGCGTGCAAGCCGTGGTCCGGTCCGCTGCGATGGATCTTCCGAAGATCCTGCCTCACCGACACCGCGGCGCGCGCGCGGTTCGCTGCAAGATTTTGCCGTCACACCCGTACCTACGGCGCATGACCCTTGCGCGCGCCCTTTGTGCCGGTCTCCTCGCGTTCGTCCTCGGCTGCGCTCCCATCGTCGGCCGCCCCGGCGCCCAATCGGGCGACGACATGGGCGCCGACGGCAACGGCGGCGGCGGCGGCACCGGCGGCGGCAGCGACGACATGGGCGGCGGCACCGGCGGCAACGGCCCCACCTGCCCGACCGGCTGCTCCATCGGCGCCGCCTCCTGCGACGGCAACGGCGTGCGCACCTGCACCGACGACGGCATGGGCTGCGGCACCTGGTCGGCGCCGGCCGCGTGCACCGCGCCCGAGGTCTGCTCGGGCGGCGTCTGCGGCGCCTCGTGCACCTCGCAGTGCCAGCTCGGCGCCACCTACTGCTCGGGCGCCGGCTACCGCACCTGCATCGGCGGCGCCTCGGGTTGCAACGACTGGTCGCCGACGGTGACCGCCTGCCCGAACGGCCAGGTCTGCTCGGGCGGCGCCTGCGCCGCGGCCTGCACCGATCGCTGCGCGCCCGGCGCCACGCAATGCTCGGGCAACGGCGTGCAGTCGTGCGAGCTCAAGCCGTCGGGCTGCCGCGACTGGTCCGATCCGATCCCGTGCTCGGGCGGCAAGGTCTGCTCCGCCGGCAACTGCGTCAGCTCGTGCACCGATCAATGCGCCGCCGGCGACGAGCGCTGCTCGGGCGCCGACTCGCTCCAGACCTGCGACGTGCAGGCGTCGGGCTGCCGCGACTGGTCGCTCGCGCAGCTCTGCCCCGGCGGCGGCAGCTGCACCGCCAACATGTGCATCACGTGCACCAACGGCGCCAAGCGCTGCAGCGCCATCGGCGACATCGAGCAGTGCGTGAACGGCGCCTGGACGCAGACGTCGTCGTGCGCGTTCGGCTGCTCGATGGGCGCGTGCATCAACACCGTCAACTGCACGCCCGGCGCCTATCGCTGCAACGGTACCGCCGTCGAGATCTGCAACTCCGCCGGCTCGGCCTGGCTGTGGTCGTCGAGCTGCGCGGTCTCGTGCAGCGCCGGCCTGTGCACCGGCGGCTGCACGCCCGGCGCGCAGCGCTGCAACGGCAGCAACGTCGAGACCTGCGACGCCACGGGCACGACCTGGAAACAGAGCTCGATGTGCGGCGCCCCCGGCTGCGACGCCGCGACGTCGACGTGCATCCTGTCGTCGCTGACCATCTCGACCGACACGACCATGGAGGGCACCGTCGTGGTCGCCGGCGCCGTCGAGGTCATGGCCAACGCCAAGCTCATCACCAACAGCGGGCTCACCATTCGCGCCAAGACCATCACCGTCGACCAGGGCGGAACCATCCAGGCCAATCCGTCGGGCTCGGGCACGCCCGGCGACGGCGGCGCCTCGAGCTCCTACGGCGGCTGCGGCGGCGGCTACAGCACGAACGGCACCGCCGGCTACGGCGGCTACTGCACCACCGGCGTCGCCTTCGGCTCGTCGACGGACTCGGCGGTCGCGCGCGGCGGCAAGGGCGGCAACGGGTATGGCCCCGCCGCCGGCGGTCTCGGCGGTGGCGTGGTGCAGCTCATCGCCTCGGACAGCATCAACATCGCCGGCCGCGTCTCGGCCGACGGCGCGAGCGGCACGGTCAACGGCAGCTACGCCGGCGGCAGCGGCGCCGGCGGCGGCATCTTGTTCGCGTCGGACAGCGTCACCATCGCCGGCACCGGCATCATCTCCGCCGCCGGCGGCCCGCAGATGACGACGAGCTACACCTACGGCTACGGCGGCGCCGGCGCGCTCGGACGCGTCAAGATCCTCTACGGCTCGCAGGTGACCGCCAATGGCTCGATCACCGGCACGCTCACCAAGGGCCTCTTGCCGCCCATCGTCATCACGTCGACGTCGCACCCCGATCAGACGCTGACCTACAACGACAACTTCAACGCCGTCGCCCTCTCGTGGAACCAGCCCTATCCGACGCGCCTCGGCTATTACGTCAATTTCGACAAGAACGCGTCGAACCCGCCGACCACCACCAACGGCGGCCAGTTCATGGCCAACGAGCTCGAGTCGATCGATCCGTCGAAGCTGACGTCGGGCGCGAACTACTTCCACATCGTCACCGAAGACAACATGTCGAACATCGGCCTCGTCGAGTCGACCTTCCGCATCAACCTCAACACCGCGCCGCCGAGCCTGACCTCGTCGACGCACACGCCCGGCACCTGGTCGACGAACCACAACCCGTACTTCACGTGGACCATGCCGACGGCGAACACGAACTATCAGGGCGTGCGCTACGTCCTCGATCACTACGCCAACACCACGCCGACGCAGGTGACCGGCACCTTCATCCCGACCTCGCAGGAGAAGCTGCAGCTGTCGAACCTCGACGACGGCATCTGGGTCCTGCACATGGTCACCGTCGACCAGCAGGGCTATCAGACCAAGGCGGTGGCGCACTACCAGGCGTGGATCGCCACCACGGCGCCGATGAACGGCACGGCCAACGGTCAAATTAGTTGGATCAACAACGGCACTGCGCAGACCATCGCCGGCGCCACGGTCACGTTCAACCGCGGGCTCTTCACGTCGACGGCCACCGCCAGCGACGGAAAATACAACCTGACGAACGTTCCGGCGGGCACCTGGGAGGCGACAGCCTCGGCCAGCGGCTACAACCCTGTGACCAAGACGGTGACGGTCACCGCCGGCATGGCCACGACCACCGACTTCCAATTGACCAAGATGTAGTGCACGCTTCGGCCCATGAGCGAGCGAACGAAGGCGACGGATTTTCGCGCCCGGGAGACGAGCGCAGCGAGTCGACTTGGCGCGCGGCGCCGCAGTGAGCGAGCGGTGCAATAATGGTTGCCGTTGCGAATACGAATGCGACCTTCGCCGATCTGCTCGCGCGCCCCGACGTGACCCAGGCGCAGCTCGCCGCGCACCTCGACGCGCTCGACGGTGAAGAGCGCGTGCGTCAGTGCCGCGCGCTCGGAAAGGCGCAGCAGCGCCGCCTGTGGGAAGTCTGCGCCGACGCGCCCGCGTTCACGCTCGAGGATCTGATCCCGTCGACGGCGACGGGCGAGGTGCGCTGGGCCGGCAAGAACTCCTTGCCGCTGTTCACGCACTTCGAGAAGCGCTTCGCGCGCCAGGCCGGCGCCGTCTACGGCTACAACTTCAACCCGGGCATCGCCTGGTTCACCGGCCCCGGCTACTTCACGACGGTGCAGGCGCCCGAGCGCGCCAAAGAGATCCTGTTCGACTACACGCGCGTGCCGTCGGCGCCGCCGGTCGCCGACTGGCCGGCCGTGAAGCCGAACTCGGGCGGCACCGCGAAGCTGGTCTACGGCGGCATGCACGACTTCTGCAGGCGCGTGTCGCAGACGGTGATCATCGGCGCCGCCACGCGGCTGGGAAAGCCGATCGACGCCTACTTCGTCCTCGCGCGCATGTAAGCGAGATAGGCGATCGGGTCGTCTTCGTCCTCGACGGCGTGCTTGCACAGCGCGACGAAGGCGCGCAGATCGCCGTGCAGCTTCGCCAGCAGCGCGCGGTGTTGCGGCGTCAAGTCGTGATAGACGCTGAACGAGAGCACCACCGCGTTGTTGAGCGGCGCCGCCGCGAACACGCCCGGCCGCTTGCCGGGCGGCGGCGGAAACAGCGCGAGGTACTTCTTGCGCGCCTCCGTAAAGATGCGCTCGCGCGCCTTGAGCTTGGCGCCGCGCGACAGCGCCGTCTCGGCGTACAGCGTCTGCAGCGAGTGCACCACCGGCGCCAGGAACTGCGAGAACGCCTCGACGTCGTGATCGCGCCGGCGCGCCTCGTCGGCGAGCGTGCCCGCCGCCGTGGTGTCGCCGCGCGCGGCGAAGAACTGCGCCGCCCCCTCGGAGCCGACGACCATGGCGAGGCTCTCGTTCCATTCGCTGTGGCCGGCCAGGTAGACCGTCGCGTGCGTCATCTCGTGCAGCGTGACCTCGACGATGCGCGCGTCGGGGCCGTCGAGCATCGAGGAGTAGATCGGATCGGCGGTGATGCCGAGCGTCGAGTAGCCGGCGACGGGGCGCACGTAGACGTCGAGATCCTCGGCGCGCAGCCGCTTGGCCTCGCGCACGGCGTCGCGCTCGTCGAAGAAGCCGAGGTAGGGAATCGCGCCGACGATCGGGAAGGTGTTGAGGTGCGGCTCGAGCTTGTCCTTCTTGGCGGCGGTGACGTTCCACGCGATCGGCGCGCCGTTGGACTCGACGTAGCGCGTGAACTCGTCGCCGCCGCGCAGCCCGAGCACGCGCACGCCGAAGTCGCGGGCCTCGCGCGCCAGCTTGAGGCGCCGCTTGGTCTCGGCGGGGACCGACGGATCGCCGAGCACGTCGTCGATGCGCCGGCGCGCACGCAAGAGCTTGAGCTGGCCGACGCCCTGTTTGGCGAGATAGTCGCCGCTCCAGCAGCCGCTCCCAGAACCGATGATGGTCGCGGTGACGAGCGCGACAGCGACGGGAAACTTCACCCGCTGAGCGTAGCAGCCTCTAGGGCTTGAAGCGCGTCTTCGGATCGACTTCGTTCGCCAGATCGACGAGCAACGTGCCCGACGCCTGTCCGCAGACCTGATAGTGCGTCAGGCCCGCCGGCGCCGGTGACGTTGGGTTCTCCCCGTTGGCGTCATAGGTCGCCCCGTGGCAGGGGCAGGCGAAGCCGAGCGCGAGGTTGGTCGGATCTTTGAGCCCCACGTCGCAGCCGAGGTGCGTGCAGCCGGCGTCGACGGCGTAGTAGCCGTCTTTGTCGTGGCAGATGAAGACCGACATGCCGACCTTGGCCGCGGCGGTCGGGAAGTTCATCGCCGTGTTTTCCGGCAGGTTGTCGGCGTTGCCGACGCCGACGGAGGCGCCGCTGCACATCGGCCCGGCCATGCTGTTGTTGTTGCCGCACGCCGGCAGCACCGCCGTGGCCCCCAAGGAAGTAACGGCGGCCAGGGTCGCCTTGCAGATCAGTCTACGTTCGCGGTCCACGCGCCCAAGATACCCTACGACGACGCCGAACGATAGTGTCCGATCGATCGCCGCCACACCAAGCGCGCTGCCAGAACGAAGAGGACGGCGCCGCAAAGCGCGCGCACCGCGGTCGCGCCGTCGAGCCGGCCGAGCAGCGCCAGCGCCGGATAGGTCGTCATGAGCGCCAGGGGCACCACGAAGGTGAACAGGATCCGCCACACGCCGCGGAACACCGACGCCGGCCAGCGCGCGGCATCGAACACGCTGTTGAAGAGGTAGATGAGGTTGTCGAGCCGCACCACGTAGAACGCCGCCGAGATGACGAGGATGGCGAGCGCGTAGAGCAGGGCCGCCGCCGCCACCGTCAGCACGAGCGCGATCCCGACCTGCCCGACCGTGGGCACGCGGTGCAGCCGATGCAGCCCCCACGCCGCCAGCCCCACCGCCAGCGCGGCGTCGACGAAGTTGAACACCTCGAACTTCGCCGTCGACACCAGGAACTGCGCGTCGGCAGGCTTGAGCAGCACGAAGTCGAGCGTGCCTTTTCGGATGTGCTCGATCACCGCCTGCAGCGATGGCTGCACCGCGCCGTCGAGCACCGCGCGCAAGAAGGTGAACCACGCCGTCACCAGCGCCGCCTCCTCGAGCGACCAGCCGGCGATCTCCGAGCGCTGCGACCAGAGCACGAACATCGGCACCACGTTCCAGAACACGTAGAACGCGGCCATGAACAGCCCGACGAAGAACTCGGCGCGATACTGCATCGTCACCTGCACCGACGCGCGCAGCTGCACGCCGAAGATCCGGGCGTAACGCATCAGCCGCCGTACGCCGCGAAGCGCTTGACCCCGCGCTTCCACAAGATGGCGAGCACCAGCCACGCCGCCGCCGCCCACGCGAGCTGCGCGCCGAGCCCGGCCAGCGCCGCGTGGCGATCGCGCAACCCGGTCAGCGTCTCGACGGGAAACGCCTGCAGATAGGCGAACGGCAACAGCCGCGCCACGCGCTCGAGCCACGACGGAAACAGCGACAGCGGGATGAGATAGCCGGAGAGCAGCATGAAGCAGCCCATCCACAGCTCCCACACCTGCAGCGAGCTCTCGAGGTACAGCCCCAGCGTGCCGATGATCGCCGAGACCGCGAAGTTGAGCAGCCACGCGCCGGCGAGCGCTACCACGAAGATGAGGACGTTGAGCGGATCCTGCGTCAGATCCTTGCCCGACGACAGCACGAGCACGACGATGGTGATAGGCAGCGCGATGATCGCGCGCATCGGCAGCGCCGCCAGCGACTCGGCGCTGTAGCTCGCCAGCGGATGGATCGGCCTGAGCAGGCGCAGCCCGAGCGTGCCTTCCTTGATCTCCTGCACCATCTCCCACGCCACCCACGCGCCGGTCATCTGCCGGACGATCAAGGTGACGAGGTAGTAGGCGACGAAGCCCTTCTGATCGAAGTGCCCGACCGGCGCCTCGCGCGCCATCGCCGACATCACGGCGAGCATGACGAGCGGCATCGTCGTCGCCAGCATCCACACCAGGAACTCCGCGCGATACGCCACCGCCGACGAAAGCCCCACGCGCAACAGCGTCGGATAGGCGCGCAACAGCCGCCGCGTCGCGGACGCCGGTGTCGCGGACGCCGGCGTCGCGGACGCCGACGTCGCCGGCGTCGTCGCGCTCACGCCGCGCCCTTGCTGCCGCGGTCGCCGTCGAACAGATCGCGCATCACGTCCTCGAGCGGCGGATCTTCGACGGTGAGATCGGCGACTCCGCGCGTGATCAGCCGCGCGATCGTCGGCTGCAGCTCCGCCGCCGGCACGTCGAGCGTCTCCTGCGTCCCGTCGGTGCAGCGGACGATGATGCGCTTCTGCGGCCGCACCTTGCGCACGAGCTCGCCGAGCGGCCCGTCGTAGGTCAGGTGCCCCTTGTCGATCACGATCACGCGCGGGCAGAGCGCCGCCACGTCGTCCATGTAGTGGCTGGTGAGCAGCACCGTCGCGCCGAAGCGCTCGTTGTAATCGCGCACGAAGCGGCGCAGCGTCGCCTGCATCGACACGTCGAGCCCGATGGTCGGCTCGTCGAGAAACAAGACGCGCGGGCGGTGGAGCAGGGCGGCGACCAGCTCGCACTTCATGCGCTCGCCGAGCGACAGCTGCCGCGTCGGCCGCTGGATGAGCGAGCCGAGCTCGAGCAGCGTCACCAGCTCGTTCATCGTCTCGTCGAACGCCGCCTTGGGAATGTCGTAGATGGCGCGGTTCATCGCGAAGGTGTCGACGGGCGGTAGATCCCACAACAGCTGCTGCTTCTGCCCCATCACCAGCGTGATCGAGCGCAGGAAGTCGAAGTCGCGCCGCCGCGGATCGAACCCATCGACGCGCACCGTCCCCGACGTGGGATGCAACAGCCCGGCGAGCACCTTCAGCGTCGTCGTCTTACCCGCGCCGTTGGGCCCGAGAAAACCGACGCGCTCGCCGGCGGCGATGCCGAACGAGAGCTCGTCGACCGCGCGCTTGGTCTCGTACCGCCGCCGGAAGAGCGAACGCACCGAGGCCCAGGCGCCGGCCGTTCGCTCGTGCACGCGATACTCTTTGACCAACTTGTCGACTTCGATCTGCGCAGACATCCGATCCGCCCTTGAAAGCGTCCAAGGGTAACTCGAAAATGTCGTCCGTGCGTCGCTCCGTCGTAGTGCTCCCGCTCCTCGCTTGCGCCGTCGCCTGCGCCGTCGCCTGCGTCGCCGCGTGCGCGGTCGGCTGCGCGTCCGCGCAAACGTCGTCCGCTCCCGCCGCGGCCACCGAAGGCCGCGCCGTCGCCTCGGCGTCGAGCTCGCCCGGCGCGTCGGGCGCATCGTCCGCCGCCGCCGCCTCCGCCGAAACGCCGCCGCCGAAGTGCCGCTACGCGGTGCGCCGCCTGAGCGCTTCCGGCAGCGGCGCGCTCCGCCCGCAGGTCGCGTCCTCGGCCGACGGTTTCGCCGTCGCCTGGGAAGAGACCACCGATCACCGCAGCATCCGCGTGCAGACCTTCGGCGCCGACGCCCAGCCGCTCGGCTCGTCGATCGAGGTCGCCGACGTCGGCAAGGCCGCCGCCGCCCCGCGCATCGCCGCCGGCGCCGACGGTGATGGCTTCGCCGTCTTCTGGTCGAGCGCGCACGGCGACACTTCGTCCGCGATCTACTTCCGCAAGATCGATCGCGCCGGCAAGCCCAGGTCCGACGCCATCCCCGTCGTGGTCATCCCCGGCGCCCGCGCCCTCGACGCCCTCGCCACCGATAGCGGCTACGCGCTGGCCTGGTGGAACTGGAGCGGCACGCCGCACCAGATCGCGGTCACCTTCCTCGACAAGAGCGGCCACCCCGTCGGAAAACCCGTCTCGCTCTCGCGCGCGCCGGTCTCCGATCCCACCGTCGATCTCGCCAACCTGCCCGCGCCCTCAGGCGCCGCGCCGGCGCCCGCCATCGCCTGGGACGAAGCCGCCGCCGACGGCGATCACGTCTTCGTCTCCGCGCCGTTCCGCGAGCGCCTCGACCATCGCATCGATCTCGGCCCCGGCGAGGCGCCCTCGGTCGGCGGCGCCGCCGTGGTCTGGCAGCGCGCGAGCGACACCTCGATCTGGATGGCCGCCGTCGACGGCAGCCCGCCCCTGCGCGTCATCGACGGCCACCTGCCCGCCGCCGCCCCGCGCCGCCCCGGTGTCAGCGCCTTCTGCTGGCTGCGCGACACCGATCCCTCCGAAGCCCATCACGTCGACGAGCTGCAATGCGGCAACCTCGTCGCCGGCGCTCAGCTCTTGTCACCCACGCGCGTCGCCGTCGAGCCGCGCGGCATCTTCGACCTGCACGTCGCCGCGCTCGGCGAGCGCACCGGCGCCACCTGGGTCTCGCAACAGGACGACGACACCGGCGTCTCGTTCGCCGTCGTTACTTGCCCCGGCGTCGCAGTCGCGAAAGCTCGGCCGTAAAGTCGTCGGGCAGCGCCGCGCTCAGCTGCACGCGCGCGCCGGTCACCGGATGCGCGAACCCCAGCGTCGCCGCGTGCAAGAGCAGCCGCGCCGACGGCAGCGGCTCGTTCCCACGCCGCGTGTAGTCGCGGATGTAGACCTTTTCGCCGACGAGCGGATGGCCATCCTCCGCCAGATGAATCCGGATCTGATGCGTCTTTCCCGTCTCGAGGCGCACCTCGCACACCGTCGCCAGCGGCAGCGCCTCGAGCACGCGCACGTGCGTGACCGCGCGCTTGCCCTGCCCCGGCCGCCGCGTCGATCCGCGCAGCCCGTCGCCGCGATCGACGACGAGCATCGACTCGATGCGCCGATCCTCGACCCGCCCATGCGCCACGCACACGTACGTGCGCTCGACGTCGTGCGCGCGAAACAGCGCCGCCAGCTCGCGCTCGGCCAGCTTGGTCTTGGCGAACGCCAGGAGGCCCGAGGTCTCCTTGTCGATGCGATGCACTACGTGCAGCGGCGTCGACGTCGCCCGCCGGCCCACGTGCCGCCACGCCGCGCGGATCGCATCCATCGCCGTCCCCGCCTCGCGCTTCTCGTAGGGCACGCTCGAGACGCCCGCCGGCTTGTCGATCACCACCACGTGCGCGTCCTCGAACACGATCGTCGCCGCCGACGGCGGCTTCGGTACCGGCGCGTGCTCGTCGACGATCACCTCCTGCCCGCGCGTCACGCGCGCCGCCGGATCGAGCGCCGCCAGGCCGTCGACCAACACCTTGCCGCGCGCGCACAGGCTGCGCGCCCTCGACCACGGCGTGTCGCCCCCGAGCCGCTGACGCACCAGCGCCGCCAACGTCATGCCCTCTTCGTCTTCGACGACGCGCCAGCGCTCCTTCACTCGGGTACAATATCCGAAGATGCTCTCCGCGCGCGCCTTCGTGATCATCGTGGCCGCGGCTTCCGCCACCGTCGGGCTCTCTGCCTGCGGCGACGGCAAGGCCGGCAACCTCCTCTGCGCCTACTGCAACGACGACTCGCAGTGCGGCGGCAACCCCTGCTTCCAGGACGTCTCGGGCCAGCGCTTCTGCGGCGCCCCCTGCGACTCGTGCCCGTCGGGATTCTCCTGCCAGCCGCTCGGCGGCACCGACGGCACCGTCGAGATGACCTGCTTCCCCGACAACGAGTCGTGCCTCGGCACCGCCGGCCCCAACCAATCGGGCCACCCCGACATGTCCGTCGACGACACGCCGCCGGCCGACCTCGCCGGCGTGCCCAACCCCGTCGGCGGCATCCCCGTCGGCGGCCCCGTCGGACCGACCGGCGGCACCGTCGATCGCCTCTTCTTCGGCTTCACCGGCGACACCCGCCCCGACGACTGCGGCACCGCCTATCCGACCGCGATCATCGACAACATCTTCACGCAGATGAAAAACGCCGGCGTGCAGTTCGCCGTCGACCAGGGCGATCACATGTTCAACTGCGGCAACGACTTCTCCGGCGCGCGCGACCAGATGAACGCCTACGTCAACGCCGCCGGGCTCCTCGGCAAGACCGTCTTCATGACGATGGGCAACCACGAGTGCACCGGCTCGTCGTCGATGCTGTGCAGCACCAACCCGTACAACACGAACCCGAACTACACCGCGTTCATGGACGCGCTCAAGCCGGTCTCGCCGACGCCGTACTACCGCTTCGACATCACCACCGGCAGCGGCCTCGCCGTCTTCCTCATCATCGCCGACGACGCCTGGAACGCCACGCAACAGAGCTGGCTCACCACCCAGCTCGCCGACGCCGACGCGCACGCCAAGTACACCTTCGTCTCCAAGCACCACCCCGACGGCAACACCGACCACGCCGAGTTCCAGCAGATCTACGACCTCGTGCGCGCGCACAAGTACACGCTCTTTCTCACGGGTCACTCGCACCTCTACAAGCGCCAGTCGGGCGATCTGCGCGCCGTCGTGATGGGCATCGGCGGCGCGCCGCTCGCCGGCTCGAGCTTCAACGGCTACGGCACCGTCGTGCAGGGCACCGACGATCGCATCTACGTCACCGTCTACGACCAGGCCACCGGCAACGTGCGCGACAAGTTCGACGTCGCCCCTCAGTAAAAGAGGTGGGGACGGCGAGTGCCATCGTGGGGGCCGAGGCCCCAGTGCCGTCAAGCGGCGACGCTCCGTAAGCGTACGGAATCATGCCGCGTCGCGGCTGTCGCAAAACTGGTATCGGCTTCGCATCACGCTCTCGGTCATGCGCCTAAAAGCCCTCGTCTTCGGTGTCGCCCTCATCGCTTCGGCCTGCACCACGACCGCCTACGATCCGAACATGGGAGCCGGCGGCTCCGGTGGCACGGGCGGCGGCGGCTCTGCCGGCTCGGGCGGCGGCGGCTCCGGCGGCGGCGGCACCGGCGGCAGCGGGGGCGGCGGCGGCACCGGCGTCGGCGCCGACAAGTCCGGTCCCATCACCGCCGACCAGGAGTGGTCGGGCGCCATCACCATCAGCGGCGACGTCACCGTCAACGCGGGCGTCACGCTCACCATCGACGCCGGCACGCTCATCCAGGTCGCCGCGGGCAAGGCGCTCATCGTCAACGGCACGCTCAAGGTCAACGGCACCACCGCCAGCACCGTCATGTTCACGCCGAACCCGACGCCGGGCACGTGGGACGGCATCCAGGTGCAAGCGGGCGGCGCCGCCACGATCTCGTGGGCCAACCTCGCCTATCCGACGACCGGCCTGAGCTGCGCCACCGGCGCCACCACCTGCTCCATCGACCACTCGAAGGTCACGAACTACAGCTCCGTCGGCATGTCGCTCATGGTCACCGCCACGCTCGATCACGTCACCGTCGACACCGGCGGCTCGGGCGGCGTCGTCATCCAGGGCGCCGCGACCGACACGGTCACCATCACCGATTCGACGTTCCACCACACCGGCGGCGACGCGGTCATCGCCGACTCGGGCAACATGACGCTGTCGTACTCGCATATGTACGGCGACATGGTCGGCGGCGGCGCCGGCGTCCACTGCGCCACGCACATCGCGACCGCCGGCGTCGTGCTCGCCGATCACAACATCCTCGAGGACGCGAACTACGGCCTCATGGCGTCGAACATGGCCGCCACGTCGAAGATCAACCTCAACAACTTCCTCGGCTACGGCTCGGGCTCGACGGGCGGCGCCTACTCGCCGGCCTCGGGTGCGCTCATCACCGCCGGCGTCGATCTCACCAACAACTACTGGAACGGCCAGGCGCCCCCGACGGGCACCGGCACCACGCTGACGACGACGACGTACCAGACCACGCAAGTCCCGGGCTGCGGCCCGCGCCCGTAACGCCCGCGCTCGCTCTTCGCTTCGTCGCACCTTCCCATCACGTCTGATAGGCTCGCCGCATGCTCGCGATCGCGACGCTCATGGCGCTCGATCTGCTCGGCGAGCTCGCGGCGCCGTTGCCGCCGCCACCCGCCGCGGCCGCGTGGCAGACGGTCAAGACCGAGGACGGCGTCACGCTCTTTCGCGCGCCGTCGGATCGCGCGGCGCCGTGGGGCCGCGGCGACGGCGTGATCGCCGCGCCGATCGATCGCGTCATCGCCCACCTCACCGACTTCGCCGCGCTCGGAAAGTGGATGCCGCGCGTGGCCGAGCTGCGCGTGATCGAGCGCGGCCACGACGAGGCGATCGTCTACTTCCGCTTCGACCTGCCCTGGCCCATCTCCGACCGCGACTGGACCCTGCGCTACCGCTGGCACCGCGACGGCGACCACTTTCTCATGACCTGGTGCGACGCCCAGGAGCGCGGGCCGCCGCCGGGAAAGGCCGTGCGGGTCAGCCCCATGCGGGGCTACTGGGAGCTCTTCGCGCAAGGCGCAACCACCCGTGCTCGCTACGTATTTCTGTCAGTGTTGGGGGGCTCGCTGCCCAACAGCGTGGCCGTCGAGACCGCCTGGAAACAGCCCCTTGGAAGCTTCCGCGGTGTACGTTCGGCCACGACAAGTCGGTAAAGCTGCGTACAGTTTGAAGTTGATCAACGTCACACCTCCGATGTTATCGTCCGACCTGTAAGCATGGCCCTGCGATGTGGTGCGGGTCACTTACGTAGTGGGCTACGCAGGCAGGAGGTTCCGGATGCGCAAGGTTGTGCTCGCTGCTGCGATCATCTCGATGTTCGGCTGTGGTGCGAAGGAGCGATATGGCTCCGGCACCGGCGGCAACGGAAACAACGGCAATGGGACAGGCTCGGGCGGAACACCCGCCGGCGGCGGCGCGGGCGGCGGGCCCGAGTGCAACCAGAACGATCAGAACACCGACGGCGACGGCGACGGATACACGCCGGCGCAGGGCGACTGCAACGACTGCGACCCGGGCATGAACCCGGGCGCGATCGAGATCGGCGGCAACGGCAAGGACGACGACTGCAACGGGCAGATCGACGACAACAACCCGGCGTGCGACTCGGCCTCGGCGGGCAGCAAGGATCCGACCGAGTTCGCGCACTCGATGGAGATCTGCGACCCGCGCTTCTTCAAGGGCGCGATGACGGCCGGTCCGTCGGATCCGCAGGGGCGCAACGTGCTCGCCAACCTCGGCATCCTCATGCCGAAGGCGGGCGCGAACTTCGCGTTCCTCTCGAGCGGCATCGCCGTCGACGAGAAAGGCTCCGGCTTCGTCAATCCGCAGGAAGGCACCGACCTCGGCAACACCGGCACCAATCCGCTGCCCAGCCTGACCGGCGCGTCGAACTGCGGCCAGGCCGATCAGACCAACGTGCACGACTACACCGAGATCGTGCTGACGCTGCACGCGCCGACGAACGTGCAGTCGTTCTCGTTCGACTTCCAGTTCTTCTCCGGCGAGTACCCCGAGTACGTCTGCTCGATGTTCAACGACGAGTTCCTCGCCGTCGTGCAGTCGTCGAAGACCTACCCGACGGCGACGAACATCTCGTACGACATGCAGCAGCACCCGATCACCGTCAACTCCGGCTTCTTCACCGTCTGCCAGAACGACACGTCGAAGCAGCAGACGCAGAACTGCACGCATCCGCCGACCGACAACAACGGCACCGGCTACGAGACGCCGGCCGGCGGCATCAGCATCCCCGGCCTGCCCGGCGGCATCCCCGGCGGCTCGACGGGCTGGCTGACCACGACCGCGCCGATCGCGCCGAACGAGGACATCACGCTGCGCTTCGTGATCTTCGACGAGGGTGACGGCGTGCTCGACTCGTCGGTGCTGATCGACAACTTCCAGTGGGGCGCAGCCACGGTCATGGGCCCGTCGACGGGCCCGATCGGCAAGGTGGACAAGAAGATCATCCGCCACCACTTCCGCCCAACGCCGACGCCAGCGCTGATGTGTCTGTCGCCGGACGCTCACACGTAAAGTCACGGCAGACGTAGGCGGCCGCAGCGCCGCCGACGGCCGTCTTCCCCTCCACCAGCTTCGACACCAGCGGCGGCGCCCCGTCGGCGCGCACGATCATGCGATTGGGAACGTAGACCGATGCGACGGCGCGCTCGAGCGGCGCCACGTCGGCGCCGGCGAGCACGATCTCCGTCGGGCGCTCGAGCCAGAGGTCGAGCGCGTTCAACAGGTTTGCGAAGCCGAACGGGTTCTCCATCGCGCGCGCGTAGTGCGCGTGCAGCGCGGCTTCGGCGATGTCGAGCCACGCCTTGTCGCCGCAGACGTCGCCGAGGCGGATGAGGTTCTCGACGGTGACGCTCATGCCGGACGGGACCGCCGAGTCGAACGTCGACACCGGGCGCTGGACACTGTTGATCAGGCCCGGGTCGTCGGCGGCGGTCATGTAGAAGCAGCGCTCGCGCGCGTCCCAGAAGAGCGCGACCGACAGCCGCGTGAGGCGGTGCGCCTCCTCGAGCCAGCGCGCCTCGCCGGTCGCTTCGTAGAGGGCGATGAGGCCGTCGACGACGTGGGCGTGATCGTCGAGCGTGCCGGGCAATTTCGCGGCGCCGGCCTTGAACGTGCGCAAGAGGCGCCCGCGCGATCCTTCGGTCATGTGCGCGAGCACGAAGTCCGCGGTGCGGCGCGCGCCATCGATGAACGCGCGGTCGCCGAAGATGCGCCCGGCCTCGGCGAGCGCGGCGATGGCCATGCCGTTGTTGCCGGCGAGCACCTTGTCGTCGAGCCCGGGGCGCACGCGCTTGCCGCGCACCTCGAGCAGCGCGCGCTTCACCTCGGCGATGGCGCGCTCCTCGTCGGCGCCGCGCGGGCGATCGACGACGTGCAGGATGCTGGCGTGCGCCGGGCCGTGCCCATGCGGGTCGTGCCAGTTGCCGGCGTCGGTGACGTCGTAGCAGCGCATGAACGCGTCGGCGGCGGCGCGATCGGCGACCGCCGCGCGCACCTCGTCGGGCGTCCAGACGTAGAACTTGCCCTCGACGCCTTCGGAGTCGGCGTCCTCGGCGGTGTAGAAGCCGCCGCCGCCGGGAACATCGTTCGCGCGAAGATCGCGCTCCAGGTACGCGATCGTCTCGCGCACCACGCGCTCGAGCGTCGGCTCGCGCACGAGCTGCCAGGTCTCGGCGGCGAGCACGATCAGCTGCGCGTTGTCGTAGAGCATCTTCTCGAAGTGCGGCACCAGCCAATGCTCGTCGGTGGAGTAGCGCGCAAACCCGCCGCCGAGGTGATCGTAGATGCCGCCCTCGGCCATCTTCACGAGCGTGAGCGTGACCGCGCGCGACAGCTCGCTGGCGTCGGGATCCTTGGCACGCCCGAAGCGGCGCGCGCCGCGCAGGATCAGCTCCATCGCCTTCGGATTGGGGAACTTGGGCGCGCCTTCGAAGCCGCCTTCGCGCTTGTCGGTGCGCACCGCCAGCTTCGACGAGGCGCGCTCGATGGAGTCGACGAGCACGTTGGCCTCGCCCGGCTGCCGCCCGTGCGACGCGATCGACGCCAGCCCCTCGCGAAACTGCCGCGAGTTCTCGAGCACGTCGCTGCGCTTGTTCTTCCATGCATCCGACAGCGCGAGCAAGAGGCGCTTGAACGACGGCCGTCCGTACGAGTCGCGCGTCGGGAAATAGGTGCCGCCGAAGAACGGCACGCCCTCGGGCGTGAGGAACATGGTCAGCGGCCAGCCGCCGTGCTCGCCCTGCAGCTGCAACGCCTGCTGATAGACCTGATCGACGTCGGGCATCTCCTCGCGATCGACCTTCACGCTGACGAAGCGCTCGTTCATGAGGCGCGCCGTCTCGGCGTCCTCGAACGACTCGTGCGCCATCACGTGACACCAGTGACAGGCCGAGTAGCCCACCGAGAGCAGGATCGGCTTGTCGTCGGCCTTGGCGCGCGCCTGCGCCTCGTCGCCCCACGGATACCAGTCGACCGGGTTGTCGGCGTGTTGGCGGAGATACGGTGAGGTTTCGTGAGCGAGCCGATTGGGCATGGGTCCTCTTTGTATAGTAAGATCGAGCGCGAGGGGGCGGCAGGATGTCCGATCCGAAACGCACCGCGTTCGCCATGCAGGCGCTCAGCCTCGCTGAGACGTTCAACCTCATGCTGCAAGCGGAGCGCGTCAAGGGGCCGGTCACCTATCGCGTGGAATTGTCGGCGCCCGACGGCATGTCGACCGCCGGCGGCAAGCAGGCCACGCAGCACGTCAAGCTGATCCCCGAAGGCGGCGGCACGACGATCGTCGCGGGCAGCGCGAACCAGGCCGAGAAGTGGGCCGAGTTGCGCACGTTCGAGCATCTGAAGGTGCTGCACGCGCAGCGCTTCAAGGGCGCCGAGGTCCCGCTCAACCGCGTGCAGTACAACGAGCTGGTCGAGAAGCTGAAGTCGTTCTTCGCGCAGCAGGGGCAGTGCGCGGTGCGCATGGCGGAGATTCCGCGCGATGCGGCGGCGGCGGCGGCGTCGTCGGCGCCGGCGAAGGCGCGCGGGCCGTCGGGAACGGTGGTCATCGTCATCATCCTCCTCGCCGCGCTGGCGGCGGCGGCGGGCGTGACGTGGTTCCTCACGCACCGGCCGCAATAGCCGCCATCGTCGGCGCCGCGCCGTCGATCTTCCTGCTCGTCTTCGTGCGCCGCGCCGTCTCCAATGACGGGCCGCCGCGCGGCTCGAGCGGCAGCGACGCGCTGCAGGGCACGCTCCCCGATCCGGAAGTCGTCAGCGTCATCAAGCGCAACCTGCCCGCGGTCAAGGGCTGCTACGAGATCGAAGAGCGCGCCGGCACCGTCGGCAGCGGCAAGGCGATCGTGTCGCTCGAGATCGATCCCGCGGGCACGGTGCAGACCGTGAGCATCGAGGCGCCGGCGTTCGCCGCGTCGAAGCTGCCGGCGTGCATCACGGCCCGCGCCAAGGGCTGGACCTTCCCCAAGTTCACCGAGGGGCCGAAGAAGTTCAGCTATCCGTTCGTCTTCGTCGGCGGCTGAGCCGTCGGCGGCTGAGACCACTCCGCCTCCGAGTCGGGCGGCATGTCACGATCGCACGCGAAGTAGCGCGTGTGCGCGTCGTCGAGGCCCCAGAAGCGGGCGATGCGGCGCGCACGCGGCAGATGATCCGCCGTCGAGATCACCAGCACCGTCTCGAGCGCGCGGGCGCGCAGGATCTTTAACGAGAAACGGACGTTCTGCCACGTCGTGAGCGCGCGCGGCTCGCGCAGCACGTCGGCCGCGGGCACGCCGCGATGCTCGGCGAGCGCGCCCATGACGTCGGCCTCGACGTCGGGCGAGTGCGCGGCGCCGCCGGAGAAGATGATCTTGCCGACGGTGCCGGCGCGATACTGGCGCACGGCCGATTTGACGCGGCAGCGCTCGCACGGCGACGCCGAGCCGTCGGGCAGGGCAGGGCAGCCGAGCACGAGCGCGGCGTCGTAATGCGGCAGCGGCTTCTGCTCGGCGAGCAGCGCCGTCACCTCCTCGGGGTGCTTGGCGTACGGGCGGAACGTGTCGCGCAGATCGATACAGCCGGCCGCGCCGACCGCGAGCACGAGCGCGACGAGCGCGCGCTTCATCGCAGCGACTCCACGAGGTGGCCCGCGACCTTGTGCCCGGCGGCGTAGATGCTGAGCTGCGGCGGGCCGCCGAGGCTCGTCGGGAACAAGGAGCCGTCGGCGACCCAGGCGCCGTCGGCGCCGTGCCAGCGGCCGCGCTCGTCGACGACGCGGCCGAGCGCGAGCGTGCCCATCGGATGCACCGCGGTGAGCAGCGGATCGAGCGGGCGATAGCCGTGCGCGACGATCGAGTCGAGCTCGCGCGTCGACGACAACACGAGCGGCGAGGCGAACGGCACGATCACCTGCCGCGCGCCGGCGGCGAACAGGATCTCGGCGCACGCGCGCATTCCGCCGAGGAGCGCGCGCTGATCGGCGGCGTCGAGCGCGTACTTGACGACGGGCCGCCCGCCGCTGGAGACGCCGATGCTGCCTTCGGAGCGATCGTGCAGCATCGCCGCGAGCACGGCGATGCGTGGATAGAGCCGCATCAGCTTCATGTGCGCCGGCCCGAAGCCGGGCATCGACGAGGCCATGCCGATGGGATGCGCGAACGCCGTCAGGATCCAGGTGCGATCGTCGTTTCCGGGCGCCTCGTCGTACCGGAGCTTCTCGGTGCACTCCCAGCTCTGCGGAATGCCGTTCCAGCCTTCGATGATCTCGTCGAACACGCCGGCGATGGCCGCGCCGGGATGCAGCCGGAGGCCGCGGCCGACCCGGCCCGACGGATCGGGCAGCCCGCTCGCCAGCGCCAGCGCCGCCGAGCCGACGGCGCTGCCCGCGAGCACGACCGCGCGCGCGCGCACGCTGACGGTCGCGCCGGGCCGGCCCTCGCGCAGCGCTCGCGCCTGCACGCCGACGGCGCGCCCGTGCTTGACGATCACGCGCTCGACGCGGCAATCGGCGACGACGCGCGCGCCCGCCTCGACGGCGGCGGGGATGAGCACCTTGAGCGCGTTCTGCTTGGCGTCGAACGCGCAGCCGAGCTCGCAGAAGCCCGAGCCCACGCAGCCGCGCCGGTTGTGCGACAAGATGCCGCCGCGCCAGCCCAGCTTCTCGACGCCGCGCCGGAGGATCGCGTTGTTGCGGTTGATGCGGCTCTCCTCGATCGGCGCCACCGACAGATCGTGCTCGACGACCTCGTAGTGCGGCGCCAGCTCGGCGGCGCGCCAGCCGTCGACGCCCCAGCCGTCGAGCACCGGCGCCGGCGCGCGCTTGCACAAGTTGGTGTTGTGCACCGTGGAGCCGCCGACGCCGCGCCCTTGCAAGACGGCGATGGCGCCATCGTCGGTGGTGCGCCCGCCGCCGTCCTGGAAGAGCAGCGGCAGCATCTCGTCTTCGCGCTGCGTGAAGTCACGCGGCACGCTGTACGCGCCCTCCTCGAGCGCGATCACCTTGAGGCCCGCGCGCGCCGCTTGCCGCGCGACCATCGCCCCACCGGCGCCGGTGCCGACGACGACCACGTCGCAGTCGAGCGTCGTGTCACCGCGAAGGTCGCGCCCCGACTCGATCGCCGCTTGGCTCATAAGGCGCGCTTGGGCAGCATCGGCCCCGAGTAGCCGATGAGCGGCCACGTGCGATCGTCGCGCCAGTAGCCGAGGAACGCGAGCGTACGCAGCGCCTGGAATCCGCGCTGCCGCACCACGAGCGACGAGTGCTGCCAATCGGCGAGCGTCGCGTCCTGCTCCGCCGGCGTCAGGTGCGTGAAGCGCGTGGCGCGCCCGCGAAACAAAGAAGACCCGTGCTCGACCAGCTGCAACAGCGCGCGCACCTCGCGCTGCACCGCCGGCGGCAGCTTCGCGACGTACGTATCGACCGCGCCGGCGACGTCGACCGCGTCGGCGCTCGGAGCGTCGTCGGCATCGGCGGCGAGCACGCGCCGCGCCACCGCCTGCATCACCAGGTACTCTTTGGGCGACAGCGCGCGCAATCGCGACGCTGTCACCGCGTCGAGGTGATAGCCCGACAGCGAGCGCCCGACGATGGCGGCGCCGCCGAGCAGCACGCCACCGACGATCCCGGCGCGCAGGAATCCTCGTCGCGAGAGCACGGCGCGAGTGTAGCATCGCTTCATGGGGATCCTGGACAAGCTCGACTACGACGCGGAGGTGCCCGACAAGAAGACGTACGAGCGCACGCTCGCCGAGCTGCAGCTCGAGGTCTTGAAGGCCGAGCTCAAGACGCGCGAAGGCAAGCGGCCCGTCGTCCTCGCCTTCGAAGGCTGGGACGCCGCGGGCAAGGGCGGCGCCATCAAGCGCATGACCGAGAAGCTCGACCCGCGCGGCTATCACGTCCACGCCATCGGCGCGCCGTCGGACGAGGAGAAGAAGCACCACTACCTGTGGCGCTTCTGGACGCGCATGCCCGAGAACGGCCGCTGGGGAATCTTCGATCGCACCTGGTACGGGCGCGTGCTCGTCGAGCGCGTGGAGAAGCTCTGCAAGAAGAAGGCGTGGAAGCGCGCCTACCGCGAAATCAACGAGTTCGAGCGCCAGCTCGTCGACGACGGCGTGATCCTGGTGAAGGTGTTCCTGGCCATCACCAAGCACGAGCAGAAGAGGCGTTTCGAGGAGCGCGAGAACGATCCCTACAAGCGCTGGAAGATCGGCCCCGAGGACTGGCGCAACCGCGAGCACTGGGACGAATACGTCGACGCCGCCGAGCAGATGTTCGACGAGACCGACACGCCGTACGCGCCGTGGAAGATCATCGGCGGCAACCGCAAGTGGCACGCGCGCATCGAGGTCCTGAGGCATCTGCTCGATCGCCTGGGCGCAGCGACGAGGGACGACGACGAGTAACGGCGCAGGTCCGGCGGGCCGACGGCCTACAGGGTCGGCTTCTTGCCGATGGCCTACAGGGTCGGCTTCTTGACCAGCGTCGGCTCGTCGCCGCCGGCGTTGCCGGCCTCGGCGTCGTCGAAGGTGATCTTGTGCCGCGCGGCCACCGTCGGCGGATACAGGTAGACCAGCGTGGCGCCGATGGCCTCCGCGCCGCGGCGGACCAGCACGCGATACGCATGCCCCGGCAGGAACGTCTCCTGATCGAAGAACACCACGCCGTCGTCGACCTGCACCGTCCACTTCGACGCCGTCGCCCCCTCGGTCACGTCGAACACGTCGGCGACCGCCCCCGGCGTCAGCGCCAGCTGGAGCTGCCAGCCGCCCGCGCGCGGCTTCAGCCCCACGCCGGCTTCCCGCTTGCCGGCGAGCGCCACGCGCACCGACGAGCCGTTCCGAATCTTGAGCGGCGACGCCGTCGCGACGCCTCCGCCGAGCACCAACGTAGCCGCCACGAGCGCGATCCCCATCATTCGCATCGTCGTTCCCCTCATCTTGGCGGGCGGCCCTCAGCATACTTGGTGCCACATGTAGGGCGAATGATGTCGATAGATTGCACTGCGCCCAACTGTCCTCGATTCAGACAGTGGTCCGACCGCTAGCCGGCGACGCCTCCGAGGCTGTGCGTGCGATCACGAGCGCGGCGCCCGCACACGACAATTTGCCGCAGCGGCGAATCTGCACAGCCTGATATGGTAGACGGCGGACACGACTACATGCTTCGTGGTCATCGACGACGGCAACGCGACGCATTCCGGTGCGGATTCTCTTAGATAGAAGCGGGCTCGGGGCGGTGTAGGAAGAACAGATCGCTGTCACGCGAGTAGCCGAACACGTCGCCGTAGCGGCCCCAGTTCAAGAGCGTCGTGAACATCTGCCGCGGCTGCTCGTGCGGCAGGCGCAGCGCCAGCTCCTCGAGGATCAGCTCCGCGGGCAGCTCGCCGCGCTCGTTCGACTTCAAGAGCTTCACGACGTGCTGGAACACGTTGAGCTTGAGCATCTGCGCGCCGAGCTGCGCCTTCTTCTCGCCCATGGGCGCGGCGAGCAGCTTCTTGCCGAACGCGGTCAGCTGCGCCTCGTGGCCGGGGGTGTCGATGAGCGCGAGCATCTCGGCCGCCTTGATGACGAGGAGCACCTCGGAGAACGGCATGTGGAGATCGCGCGCGAGCGTGAAGAGATCCTCGCGGCCTCCCTTGTCGTCGAGGATTTCGCACATGCCGAGGATCTTGGAGATCCCCGTCGACGGCAGCGGTTCGATGGTGGTCTGCATCGGCGTCTGTGTAACACAACTATGATAGGGTTGCCGTCCATGGGCGCCACCTACCTCATGTCCTATCCGGCCGCGCGTTGGACCATCCGCGGCGGTGAAAACTTTCGCAGCAAGCAGAAGCAGGCGACCAACCCGCGCGCGGCGATGCGCGAGTGGCTCCTTCTGTGCGACGCCATCACCAAGCACGGCGGGCGCATCCTGGTGATGCCGCCGCCCGACGTCGACCCGCCGCTGACGGGGATGATGTACACGGCCAACGCGGGCGCGCTGTTCAAGCAGGGCGACTCGTGGAGCTGGATGTTGTCGAAGATGTCGGTCGCGCATCGCCAGGCGGAGCAGGCGCACATCAAGGCGTTCTGGGCCGAAGCCGGGCTGCCGACGACGGCAGTCGAGCACACCTGGGAAGGGCAGGCCGACGTGGCGACGTTGCCGTCGAGCCGCTTTCTCCTCACCTGGGGCGTGCGCTCGGTCAAGGAGTCGCTCGACGAGGTCAAGAAGCGCCTGCCGGCCGGCGCGCGCATGATGGACATCAAGCTGCGCGAGCCGTGGTTCCACGGCGACACCTGCATGGACGCGATGACCACGCGCGGCGGCGACACGGTGCTGCTGGCGTTCGCCGGCGCGCTGGTCGATCGCACCATCCCCGAGCTGCGCAACTTCGTCGGCGATCGCGTCGAGGTGCTGCCCATCGACGAGGCGGACTGCCTCGGCTATGCGGCCAACTCGCTCTGCGTCAACGGCACGGTGCTGATGCCGACCGGGTTGTCGACGGGGTTGCGCGGGCACCTCATCAAGCGCGGCTTCAACCTCGAGGAGCTCGAGCTCGGCGAGCTGTTCGGCAAGGGCGGTGGCGGGCCGCGCTGCCTGGTCAACGAGCTGCGCGGCTTCGTGCTCACGCCCGACGCGCCCGACTACGTGTCGCGGCGCGATCACCTGCACGCGCTCGCCGAGACGTATCCGGAGTCAGCCCAAAAAGCGTAGCAGCGGGCCGAAGAGCGCGTCAGGCGCTTCGACGTAGGGCACGTGGCCGCAGCGCGGGATGGCCACGAGCTCGCCGCCGAGCGCCTGCGCGGTCGCGCGCGCGGTGGCGACGGGGATGGGATCCTCCTCGCCGTGGGCGACGAAGGCGGGGATGCCGAGCGTGGCGAGCTGCGGGCGCAGATCGTAGTGCGTGCCGAGGCTCTTCCAGACCGCCTCTTCGGCCGACTGCTTGACCACGAACGGCGTCAGGCCGAGGGCGCGCTCCGGCTCGACGAAGTAGCCGGCGACGGCGATGGCGAAGCGGTTGCGCCGATCGGTCATGTCGAGCCGCGCGCGCAGCTCCTTCACCGACGGGCGGTTGCTCATGGCGAGGAGGCGCTCCTTGGCTTCGGCGCGCTCGGCCCCGGCCGCGGGCGCCGGCGAGACGAGCGCGATCCGATTGACCTCGGCGCGATGCACGACCGCATAGAGCATGGCGAGCAGCGCGCCCCACGAGTAGCCGACCAGCGTCAGCGGTGCGCCGCCGAGGTGCTCGCGCACGGCGTCGAGATCGGCGACGTGATCCTGCCAGGTGCCGGGCGCGACGCCGGCGTCGAGCGGCGAGCGGCCGCTGCCGCGCTGGTCGTAGTAGAAGAGGCGGCGCCGGCCGGGCACGGCGACGGCGTCGAGGCCGGGGCGAAGATAGTCGTGCGAGGCGCCCGGGCCGCCGTGGAGCATCACGACGACCTCGGGCCCATCGCCGACTTCGAGGGTGTGGAGCTGGGCGCCGCGCACGCTGAGCATGCGCGGACGTTACTAGTGGAGCGGGCGGACGTCGAGCGGGGCGCTGGCGGCGCCGGAGGCGACGAGGCCGAGGTGGTTGGCGCGCTTGCCGAGCTCGCCGGCGAGGAACTGCGAGATCTCCGCGCGCCCGGTGCCCCCGAAGCGCTCGGCGACGTGCGCGAACGCGCTGTTGGTCGCGGTCGTGTGGCAGCCGGCGCAGGTCGAGCGGTTGACGAGGTCGGCGATGCTCGGATCGCTGAGCGACACGACGGAGCCGTCCTCGTTTCCGGTCGGCACCTGGTACTGCGCCGGGAAGCTCACCGTGCCGTGCTGCAGCCCCGACGCGTTGGCCTGAACCCACGATAGGAAGTCGGCCGACGACTGCACCGTCGCCGGATCGACCTGCAGCGGCAAGAGCGACTGATGCAGCCGCGCGTCGGTGCCGAGGTGGAACTCGCGCAGCTCCCACGCCGCCGGCGGCTGCGTCTGATCCTGCGGTCCGACGAGGAACTCGTTGGTGCGCACCTGCTTCAGGTTCGCCGGCGTGAGCAGCGGGGCATAGATCGACTGCAGCGCCGACTGCAGCGCCGCGCCCGAGAGCTGCGAGAGCCCGAGCCACGTCTTGGCGACCGTGCGGCAGCCGGCGCCGTCGAGCGGCTGGCGCAGCTCGACGATGAGCGTCATGCGGTGGCGCCGATCGGTCGCGCCGAGGCCGAGCGCGTAGGTCACGCGCGCCTCGCCGCAGCTCGAGGCGTCGGCGAGATCGAGCCGGTTCGACAGCGACGTGGGCACGAGGCCGATCTGCGACGCGTCGATCACGCCGCCGGTGGTGCGCGGCAGCGTCGCGATGAACGCGGCCGCGCCCGGTCGCGCCGCGGCGGTCTGACCGCTCACCGTCTGCGCCGTGCCGAGCTGCCCGAGGAGCCCGTCGGCCACGGCGTTGGCGTCGCTGCCCGAGACGAGCGCGAGCACGTGCGGCAGCGCCCAGTAGGGATCGTCGAGGATCGCCGGATCGCGCACGAGCACGCTCTTCTCCACGTCGACGACGCCGCTGTTCGGCTGGCAGTTGCTGAAGGTCGGCTCGCAGCTGCAGGTGCCGGGCGCCGGCGCTTCGAGCGGCAGCGGACCGCCACCGCCACCACCGACGCCGTCGGGGCCGCAGAAGCCGCCGCCACCGCCGCCGTTGGCGTAGGGCGAGCAGTTGAGCGAATAGACCGGCTCGCAGTGCAGGTCGGCGTTGCACTCGGCTTCGTTGTCGCCGGCGCAGCCCGCGACGACGCAGATGCCGGCGGAGTTGCAGCGCTGCCCGTCGGCGCAGTCGCTCGCGGAGGCGCAGTGGATCGAAAAATCCTGCGGGATGCAGCTGCCGAACTTGCCGCTGCCGTCGTAGACCGGCGCGCACGCGTGCTGCTTCAAGCAGGTCGTCTCGTCGGCGCCGAAGCCGCAGCCACCGACGGGAAAGCAGCCCTGGAACGGCGCCGACTGGGGCGACGTCGTGGCGCTGCCCGTCGTGCCGCTGCCCGCCGTGCCGCTGCCCGGCGTGGCCGCCGGCTCGACCTCCGGCGTCGTCGAGCAGTCGGGCCGCGCGTTGCACGCGTCGGCGCTGGCGAGCTCGCCGCACGACTTGAGCGCGCAGGTCGGTCCCGCCGGCACCGACGGACAGTTGCACGGCGCGTCCGACGCGCAGTCGCAGCCGACGCCGATCGCCTGCTGCTCGCAGCGGCTGTCGGCGGTGCACGCCTGCGCGTCGAGCTTGCTGCACGGATCGACCGCCACCGCGACGGCGCGGCACGAGCGGAACTGGATCGCCTCGCTGGGCGGGCTGCTGATGCCGCCCGCGGGCACCGGCGTCACCGACGTGGCCGAGCCGGTGTACGTGGCCTGGCAGAACGGCGCCTGCTTGCAGGCATTCTCGCCGAGACCGGCGCAAGGATCGTCGCACGGCTTCCACGCGCCGACGACGGCGTGGTCGGCGCAGCCCGACAGCGGCGTGCACACGCCAGTCGACGGATCGACGGCGTACCAGACATCGCCGCACGAGAGCGCGGAGCAGCGAGCGGCGACGCACGCCTCTGCGCTCCCACAGTCACTCGAGACGTCACAGGGTTTCGAAGAACAGCCGCCCAAGAACAGAAGAACGGAACCCAACATAAGCTGAGGAAGTAGGCGCTTCATCGGTGCCTCCCGTCGGTCGCAGGAGCCCTGTGCAGCGCCTGTGCCGATCGCAAGTGCGCGACCTCCTTGACCGGCGGACGCCCGACCCTCGAAATTTCGAGGCTGGCGCCGTGAATTTTCCGGATCCACACCGTATAATAAGGAAGACGGGAGGCCTGACTCCGATGAAGCTGCCGTTCATGGACACGTTGGGAAGCGTGGGGCTGGTCGGCGAACGCAAGGCGCTGGCGCTACTTTGTCTCGGCTTCTACACGACACTATTTTTCATGATCGGGCTGTCGGCCCGCACCGAGCTGCCGGAGTGGGTCCCGGTCTTCTCGGCGATGACGTTGATGTACGCGCTCGCGTTCTTCAGCGTCGCAGCCGAGTGGTTCTGGGGCCGCTGGTTCGCCACCGGTCTCGGCTACTGGGGCATGACGATGACCATCATGGCGTGGGTGACGACGCGCTCGTTGCCGATGGCCCTGGTCATCTTCGGCTCGATGCACGCGATCGTTTCGCTCTGCCTCGGCGGCGAGAAGATGGCGGCGCTGTTCGACGCCAAGCCGGCGTGGCGCGCGCGCTGGAAGCTCGACGACCAGGGCGTCATCCGCGTGCGCAAGTCGGTCACGCGCGCGGCGTCGTCGTTGCCGGCGCTCATCATGTTCGCGCTGGCGCCGCGCGAGGGTCAGATGCTCCTCGGGCTGACGGCCTTCGCGCTCGCGATCGTCGGCTTCGGCGGCGTGCTCGTCGCGCGCACCTACGGCGTGATGGCGCTCGGCGCCAGCGCGGCCGTGCTCGCGGCGCTCGCCATCTTCGGCGCCGCTCCGTCGGGCGTGTACGGCTTCTTCACGCAGAGCGTGTTCTTCGCCGGCTCCGACGCGCGGCTCATGGCCGAGCTGGGCGCCTGGGCGCCGCTCTTGCTCCTGGCCGCCACGCTGCCGTTCGCTAAGCCGATGGCGGCGTACGTCCTGCGGCGGCGCTGAACGCGCGCCGCACCGTCGGCGTCCGCAGATAGATCACGCACACCCCGTAGTACACGATCGCCAACCCGCAGAATCCCACCGACGCCATGAGCGGCCAGCCTCCGACGAGGAGCTGCGCCGGCGCCGGCAGCTCGGCGACCGCTTGCGCCAGATCGCGCGCGATGGCGACGGTGAACCCGAGGCTCAACAGCTGATACGGAATGCACGCGCCGGCGGCGAAGCGCCACGCCGACAGGCCCCAGGCATCGCCGCGCATGGCGCGCATCGCGCCGGCGAACATCAGGCACGACAAGATCATCCCGAGCCCGGCGATGGGCAGCGACGCGTTGCGCCGGCCGTAGCGCGCGTCGGCCTCGTGCGCGTCGAACTTCTCGAGCGCCTTGGCGTCGACGAGCGGGACCAGCATCTCGTGGCTCGCGGTCACCGCCTTCAGGTAGATGTCGCGCGGCTGCGAGTAGGTCGACACCGTAGTGAGCGCGGCCAGCGTCCCGTACGATCCGGAGATGACGCCGAACGCCGCCAACACGTAGACGAGCGCGGGCAGCGTCGCGGTTCGTGGGGACGGAGTGGCGGCCATCGACACGGCGAACGCTAGCACGGCTTGACCCGCGGTGCGCCCGGGTCGATAGTGTCGCGATGAAAGTTGCCGACAAGACGGTCGTGCGTCTCGACTACACGCTGCGCAACGCTGCCGGCGAGGTCATCGACACTTCCGAAGGCGCCGAGCCATTGACCTACTTGCACGGTGCCAGCCAGATCGTGCCCGGCCTCGAGCGCGAGCTCGTCGGCATGGCCGCGGGCGATGCCAAGGACGTCGTGGTCCAGCCCGAGGACGGTTACGGTATGCCCGATCCCGAGGGCGTGTTCGGCGTGCCGCGCGCCGCCTTCCCGCCCGATGCCAAGCTCTCGGTCGGCGACTCGTTCATCGGCGAGGACGACGAAGGGCAGGCGCTGCCGGTGCGCGTCGTCGAGCTGCGCGAGGACGTCGTGGTCGTCGACGCCAACCACCCCCTCGCCGGCGAGACGCTGTTCTTCCACGTCGACGTGCGCGAGGTGCGCGACGCCACCGCCGAGGAGCTCGAGCACGGCCACTCGCACGGCCCCGGCGGCCACCACGAGCACTAGATCGCGCGCAGCCCTCGCCGTCTGATCCCGACGAGCCGCGCGAGCTGATCGAGCACATCGCCCGGCGCCTCGGTGAGCGCGTCGAGGAAGCGCTGCCGGCGTCGATGATGGCGCAGGCCGGCGTTCACCGACAGCCACGCGATCGCCGCCAGCCACACCACGACGGGCACGAGCAGCAGCAGGTGCGCGCCGCACAGCCACGCCACCACGAGCACGAGGCCGAGCGGCGGCCACAACAAGCTCGCGAACGTCAGCGACGCGACGACGACGGCGCTCACGATAGCCCTCGCGCGATCTCGTCCGCGGCGCGCGTCGCCAGCGCCATGATGGTGATCTGCGGATTCACCGCCGGCGACGAGGGCACCACGCTGCCGTCGACGACGTAGCAGCCCGGCGTGTCATGCACCTGATGATCCGCGCCGACGACCGACTTGCCCGGATCGCGCCCCATGCGCGCCGTGCCGAGCGGATGGTACGCGCTCAGCTCGAAGTCGCGCGCGCGCAGCCTGGCGTGGCGCAGCCGCTCGAGGTCGGCCGGCCCGTCGAGCTCGTCGAACCCGTGGACCAGCGGAATGACCTTGCGCGCGCCCGCGGCGAAGTAGACGCGCCCCAGGATCTCGACGGCGCGCTTGAGGCGCGCGACGTCATGCTCGACGAGCGAATAGGTGATGAGCGGCCGGCCGCCCGGCCCGCGCCGCACCCGCCCGCGCGAGACGTCCTCGATCATCACGCCGAAGCAGGCGATGCGATCGTACGCCTCGACGAGCTCGACGAACTTCGGCCCAATCATGGTGAACGACGCCGCCGCCAGGTCGAGCGGCGCGAACGCGCCCTCGAACAAGATGCCCTCATCGTGGAACTGCTCGATGGCGTAGCCCTGCGGGATGGCGTTGCCGCCGTCGAGCTTCTCGTCGAAGAGCGCCATCACTCCCAGCGCCGGATGGATCGACAGGTTGCGCCCGAGCTGCCCCGACGACGTGCCCACGCCCGACGCTTCGAGGAGCAGCGGCGTCAACAGCGATCCGCACGCCACCACCGTCGCCCGCGCGCGCACCGTCAGCGTGCGCCGCTCGCCGCCGGGCAGCCGCCCGGTCGCCACCACGCCGATCGCCCGCCCGCCGTCGACCATCACGCGCTCGGCGCGCAGCCCGGTGAACAGCGCGGCGCCCGCCTTGAGCGCCAACGGCACGTAGCTCACGTTCGTCGAGCGCTTGGCGTCCGTCGGACAGCCGAAGCAGCACACGCCCTGGCCGTCGCACTCGGGCGCGTTGCGCCGCAGCGGCTTGTGCTCGTAGCCGAGCGCGTCGCAGCCGCGCGCGATCACCCGCGCCACGCCGCCGAGGTACTTGGCCTCGGCCGGCGCCACGCCGAGCACGCTCTCGACACGATCGAAGTAGGGCGCCATCGCCTCGGGCGAGAGCTCGCCGAGCCCGAACTCGTGCGCCCAGTCGTGGAGCACGCGATCGGGCGTACGGTAGCAAGTGCCCGAGTTGATCGCCGTCGTGCCGCCGACGGTGCGCCCGACGGGAATCGGAATCACCGCGTTGCCCACCGACAGCGTCGCGCCCATGTCGCGATAGAGCTTGCGCTGCATGTCGGCGGTCTGGCCGTTGAAGTCGGCGCGCGTGTTGTAGTCGCCCTCCTCGAGCAGCACGACCGCGTGGCCCTGCTCGGCGAGCTCGCGCGCGACGACGGCGCCGCCCGCGCCGGTGCCGACGACCACCACGTCGCACTCGATGGTGTCGTCGCCGTCGAGGTCGCTCGCGGCCGTGACGCGCTCCATCCAGCGCGGCTGCTCGGCGCGCACCGGCAACGAGCCGTAGCGGCAGCCGACCTCGCGATACATCTGCGGGTCGTTGTAGTGCGCGATCTTCAGCGGCGCCGTCAGCATGCGCACCACCGTGCGGCGCGCGATGTCGCCGGTGCGCCAGCGCTCGAGGATGCGGAGCACCGTCTCCGCCGGCAGCGACGCCAGCGACGCGCGGTGGCGCGCCATCGCCCAGGCGTCGAGCGCGAGCAGCATCGCGCGATAGCCGCGCGCCACCGACGGCGGCGACAGCGCGAGGAAGTGGTCGACCTTCTCGACGGCGCGCGTCCCGCCGCCGGCGAAGTGCTGCCCCTCGGGCATCGACGCGCGGGCGATGGCGAGCAGGGAAGCGCGCTCGCGCCGTCCCAGCAGGGAAGGCCGCGCACGCTTGTCACCGAGCCCGGCTCCGATCTCGTGGAGCATGATCCGACCTTATCAAAATTGGTCGGACCATTCAATGAATCAAGGGGCTATGGATTATGAACGATTGAAAGCTTAGCAGTTACATCTGTTTGCGGAGGCTTGAGGCTGACTCTTTTGTGCCAGGGTTTCGTTCCGAGCAGCATCACCTGGACGTCGTAGTGGTGGAAGGCGTCGAGCGTCACGTCGACGGGCGTCTTGCCGCGCGGCTTGCCCTCGACGATGACCTCGCCGCCCGCCGGCTCGCTGTCGACGTGCAGCGTCGCCGTCGGGCGCTTGAGCGTGACGTCGAGCTTGTTGGGCACGTCGACCGGCTGCGTGACGGTGGCGTAGCGGTCGCGCACGATCGACACCTCGTGCGTGCCGACCGGCAGCGAGAGGGTGAGCGGCGTCTTGCCGCGCGCTTCGCCGTCGATGCTGACGTTGGCGCCCGACGGATGCGACACGATCGCGAGCTCGCCCGCGTCGCCCTTGCTCTTGGACGGCCTGGCCGGCTGCACGAGCTTGTCCGGCGCTTCGTCCGGCTGGTTCTCGTCGGGCTTGGCGGCGACGGCGCTCGGCTTGACGGCGACGGCGCTCGGCTTCATCGCCGGCTTCGCCGCGATCGCGGTCGCCAGATCCGGCGTCGTCGCCTCGGCGCGCGCCGGCGCCATGTCCTCGGCGGCGAGCGGCCGCGGCGTCGCCGTCTCCGGCATCTTCTCGACGATCACCGGCGGCGGCAGCGGCCGCCCGAACCACACGATCGCTCCGCCAAGCGGCAGCCCGAGGAAGATCCCGATCGCGATTCCGCCGAGCAGCGGCCCGCGCATCGAGCGCCGCTTCTCGGCGCGCGGCGTCGCCATGTCGACGTTGGCGAAGTGCGCCGCGGCCGCCTTCGGCTTCGGCGCCGTCGACTGCTCCAGCGACCACTCGACGAAGTACTCGATCGCCCCGTCGCTGACTTCGCTGAACGGGTTGGCCGGCACCGTCTTGCCGTCGGCCGTCTGCGTCGGTGGCAGCGGCGCGCCCGGGATCGGCGTCCGGAAGCGCTCGGCGAACGCCGGCGCGGGGCCGGCGGAGACGAACGCGTGCTCGTGATCGTTCATCGCCGACACGCCGGTGGTCACCGCGTCCGAGTGCGCGGGGCGCGCCAGCCTCGTCGGTGGCGGCGAGCCGCCGAACTCCTCGGGCGCCGCCGGAATCGGCGCCGGCAGCGGCGTCGGCGTCGAGAAGCCGCCCGACTCCTTGACCTTGGCCTTTTCGCCCGGCGGTGGCGGCAACAGATGCACCGGCAGCGACGGCGGCGGCGTATCGGTCGATCCGTGATCGCTCGGCGGCGCCTGCGCCAGCGTCACCGCGCCCGACTCGTCCTGCCGCGGCTGGTTGGGATCGATGATCTGCTGGGCGCCGGTCTTGGCCAGCGGCGGCAGCGACGGCGGCGACTCGTCGAACTCGCGCGACGGCAGCGACGACGTCCCCGACATCCCGTCGCGCACGTTGGTCTGCGCGTCGGTGGTCTCCTCGCGAAACTGCGACGTCGACACACGCGCCGACGGCAGCGGCGACGGCGGCTCCGACACCACGCTCAGCTGCCCGGTGCCCTGGTCGCGCGCGCGCAGCATGCGCGCCTGCAGCTCGCGGCTCGCCTCGTCGAGCGGCACGAACTTCAGCTCCATGCCCGGCGGCTTCGACGCGTCGCCGGAGTCGGGCCGGATGCGCGTCACCGTCCCTTCGCCGTAGATGAGCGGCGTGCCGTCCGCGAGCTCGAGCGTGAAGCGCACGCGCGTGCCCGGCGGCTGCGACGACTTGGTGAAGATGAAGATGCGGTCGTCTTTGACGAACCGCGAGTACTTGTTGACGAAGGTGTCGAGGTCGGGGCTGCGGATCACGACCCGCAGCACGATCACCGGCTGCAGTGCGGGGTCGTCGGGGCTCATGACAGCCCCGGAATTTTACACCGAAAGGCTAGGACTTCGCTAGCTCGGTCTTACGTTTCATGGATTTGGCGATCACTTCGGCGACGTCGAGGACCTGGACCTTCTCCTCCATGTTCTTCGCTTTGACGCCGTCGGTGATCATGATGGTGCAGAACGGACACGCCACCGCCGCGACCTCGGCGCCCGTCGCCAGGATCTCCTCGGTGCGGTTGTTGTTCACGCGCGTGCCGATGCGCTCTTCCATCCACATGCGCCCGCCACCGCCGCCGCAGCAGAAGCCGTGCTCCTTGCTGCGGTTCATCTCGACGTACTCCTTCGAGGTCGCCTTGGCGATCGCGCGCGGCGCGTCGTACTCGCCGTTCCAGCGGCCGAGATAGCAGCTGTCGTGGTAGGTGAGCTTCTGCGCCACCGGGTGCTCGATGGTCAGCTTCTTCTCGGCGAGCAGGTGCGCCAACAGCTGCGAGTGGTGGATGACCTCGTATTCGCCGCCGAACTGCGGGTACTCGTTCTTGATGGTGTGGAAGCAGTGCGGGCACGACGCGATCACCTTGCGGATCTTGGCGTCGTTGATGGCGGTGACGTTGGCCTCGGCCTGCGTCTGAAACAGGTACTCGTTGCCGGCGCGACGCGCGGGATCGCCGACGCACTGCTCGGACTCGCCGAGCACCGCGAAGCTGACGTCGGCCGCCTTCAAGACCTCGACGAGCGAGCGCATCGTCTTCTTGATGCGATCGTCGAACGCGCCGGCGCAGCCGACGAACAGGAGGTACTCGGGGTTCGGGTTGGTCTCGACCGTCGGCACGTCGAGCCCCTCGGCCCACTCCATGCGCTTCTCGGCGGCGATGCCCCATGGGTTCGAGTTCTTCTCGAGGTTCGAGAAGGTGCGCGCCAGCTCCGCCGGCATGCGCGACTCGGTGAGCACGAGGTGCGTGCGCATCTGCAGGATCTTGAGCGGGTGATCGATGAAGACCGGGCAGACCTCCTGGCAGGCGCCGCAGGTGGTGCAGGCCCACAAGGTCTCGTCCTTGATGCGCCCGCCGACGAGCGGCGGCAGCTCCTCGAGATGGGCCTCGAGCTCCTGGATCCGACCCGTGGCCACTTCCGACGGGTTGGCGGCGTGGCGCTTCATGAACTGCAGCTTCTGGATCTCGGCGAGCGTGGTGCCGCGCTCGATCATCTCGTCGCGCAGATCGTGGATGAGGTGCATCGGCGACAGCGGCTTCTGCGTGTTGAAGGCCGGACAGTAGTTGGAGCAGCGCGCACACTCGGTGCACGCGTACTGGTCCATGAGCGACTTGCGCGTGAACTGCTCGATCTTGCCGACGCCCCAGTCGTTCTCGTCCTCGAGGTTGAGCTTGGGCATCACGCCGCGCTGCCCGAGGTTGCGGAAGAAGATGTTGGGCAGCGAGCCGAGGATGTGGATGTGCTTCGAGTACGGCACGTAGTTGAGGAACGCCAGGCCGAGGCAGATGTGGCACCACCAGAAGACCTCGGACGCGAGCGCCGCGCTGCTCGGCGGCATGTTCGCGAACCAGCCCGCGACCACCGACGAGACCGGCCCTTCTTCGCCCACCGTCCCCGACGCCACCATGTGGAAGCCGTGGAAGAAGAAGTGCGTGATCATGAGGCCCGCGATCGCCGACAGGATGATGCCGGCGTCGAGCGACATCGGAATCAGCCGCGGGCGCACCGCCAGGCGGCGGAAGAAGCCGTAGCCGATGGCGACGAGCACGATCAGGTTGAAGACGTCGATGGTCCACTCGATCGGCTGATAGACCGCGGAGGGCAGAAGCGTGAGGGACAGCCCGGTCAGCCCGTTGACCCACAGCTCGAGCGTGCCGATGGTGACGATGAGGAAGCCCCAGAAGATGCCGAGATGGTGCAGCGACGTGAAACCGAATTGCGGCTTGTCCATCGGCTTCTCCATGACCTTCCGCTGGAGGAGCCAATACAGGACAACCGACCCCAGCCGCTCTGGGAGTCGATCCACCGGGATCCCGGGTCGGCCGACCCACATGAAGCGGATCAGCCGCACGATGGTGTACAGGAGCCCGCCCACGCCAACCGCCAAAACCGCGGCGAAGATGAGTTGTCGCATGTCTTTATCGCCTATAGCACGAAACGCCGCAGCGCGTCAGCAGGTCTGATGCCCTGAACCTGTAACCAGTGGCGGCCGACTTGCACCTAATGAGCATGGGATGAGCGCGGAGCCCTCGACGACGGCAAGGATGACTCTGGGAAGTACGCAGATGGGAAAGCAATTGGACAAGAACATCTTGGTCATTTCCGATCTGCACCTCGGCGAAGATTTGCGGCCGGGTGGGGCAAACGTGTCGTACCTTCGACACCTGGCGAAGCTCGAACGCGAGCTCGAGAAGTTTCTCGCGCACTACACCGCGCATCGCCTCGACGACCGTCCGTGGCGCCTCGTGGTCAACGGCGACATGGTCGACTTCATGTCGGTGATGATCCTCCCCGAGGCCGAAGAGAAGGACAACGACGAGGAGGATCGCCTCTACGGGCTCGGCTTCGGCGAGCGTCAGTCGCAGAAGAAGATGGAGCGCGTGATCGCGCGCCACCAGGGCGTGTTCAAGCGGCTCGGCGAGTTCGTCGCCGCCGGCAACGAGCTGGTCATCGTCGTCGGCAACCACGACGTCGAGTTCCATTATCCGCAGGTGCAGCAGACGCTGGTCGAGTGGCTCTCCGGCCTCACGCTCGGCATGGGCGTCGACGACCCGGCGCGCGCCGAGTTCGCCACGCGCGTGTCGTTCTGCCCGTGGTTCTATTACAAAGAGGACCTCATCTACATCGAGCACGGGCACCAGTACGACGAGTACTGCTCGTTCGATTATCTGCTGCACCCGGTGACGGCGGCGCCGGAGTGGAAGAAGAAGGATCGCTCGCTCAACAAGAAGAGCCGCATCGCGCTGTCGGTGGCGCACGCCGGCATGCGCTACTTCGCCAACCAGATCCCCGACTACGATCCGCACACCGCCGAGCTGTGGGGCTTCGGCGACTACATGAAGTGGGCGTGGGCGCAGGGGCTGCGCGGCGGGTTGCGGCTGGCGTACACCTACGGCCTCCTCGTGTGGCGGCTCGTCGAGATGTGGTATTCGCTGCGCGGCGTCGAGGCCGAGCGGCGCAACCTGCACCACGAGCGGCTCAAGGAGCTGTCGGCGCATCTGCAGATGTCCGAAGAGAAGCTGCTGGCCCTCGATTCGCTCCGGCGCGAGCCGGTGACGCGGCGCTTCTGGAAGCTGCTCGCGGCGCTGTTCATCGACCGCGTGCTCCTCGGCGTGGCGGCGCTGGTGACGGCGTCGCTGCTCGTCGGGCACCTGCACGGGCTGTGGAAGGCGGTGGGGGCGCTGGCGACGCTGGTGGCGTTCGCGTGCGTGAACCAGGCGCTCAACCACGTCCGGCTCGAGTCCTCGGCCAACAAGCTGCGCGCGACGACGAAGCTGATTCAGGGACTGATCTGCGCGCCGCTCATCGTGTTCGGCCACTCGCACACGCCCGAGCGCGTGCCGCTGGCCAACGGCGGCACGTACTTCAATACCGGCACGTGGGCGTCGGAGGACGCCGAGCAGTCGTTCACGCACCTCATGGTCGTGTCCGACGAGAACGGCGCGCCCAAGGCCGAGCTCAAGCAGTGGCGCGACGGCATCTCCGCGCCGTACGCGAAAACGACGCTCACCTGAGGTGAGCCTCGTTTTCGCCCGATCCCACGGGGCGTGCCGCCCCGCCCCGTCGGCAGAGTCGTCGGGGTCCCCACCACTGCTCACGGCGCGACTCCGCGCCGCGCCGGCCGTGCCGGCGTAAAGAGGTTCGCCGGCGGTGTGCGGAACGCAGACGACGGCACCGTCGGCGACGTACGCCGGCCCACGCTCGCAGGGTCGACAGTCACGCGTGCGCGTGCTAACACGGGCGTATGCCGATTCACCCCGATCTGCTCGAGATCGTCCGCTGCCCGAAGTGCAAGGGCAAGGTGGCCGAGCGCGATACCAAAGGCGGCCACGGCCTCGTGTGCGACGCCTGCAAGCTGGTCTACGGCATCGTCGATGACATCCCGAACTTCCTCGTCGAGGAAGCCCGGCCGCTGGAGGCCTAGTCGATGGGCCTCGGCGACGGCAAGCACGTCCTCGTCCTCGAAGACGAGCCGGCGGTGCAGATCCTCCTCAAGAAGCAGCTCGCCTCGCACGGCTTCACGGTGACCGTGGCCGGTGACGGGCTCGACGGTCTCATGAAGCTAGAGAGCCTCAAGCCCGACCTCATCATCTGCGACGTGATGATGCCCAACCTCGACGGCATGGGCTTCGTCAAGGCGATCAAGGGTCACAACCAGACGCAGAAGATTCCGGTGATCTTTTTGACCGCGAAGACCGATCCGCGCAGCATGATCGACGGCATCAACGTCGGCGCGCGCTTCTACGTGACCAAGCCGTTCCAGATCGACGATCTGCTCGCCAAGGTCCAGAAGGCGCTCACCGGCCGCTAGCGGCCGCGCGTCGGCTACAGGTAGCGCAGCGCGCGGATGATGCGCGCGTGGTCGAGCGGCGTCATCGCCAAAAAGCGCACGCCCGTCGTCTGATAGCCGCCGGCGGCGCGCTCGAACACGATCGCGCCCTGCACGCGCACCACGTCGCCACCGTCGGGCAGCTCGAAGGCGAGCGTCACCGGCGTGCGCGGCATGTAGGCGCGTCCCGCCGGCCGTTTGAGCTCGATCCCCGTCGCGCCGAGGTTCTGCGCCAGCGCGAGCTGCACCTCGCCGCCGACCTTCTGCTTCACGGCCGCGATGAACGGCGCGCGACGCCCTCGTCTCCGCTCGAGGGCGGACCTGCGTCTGTCCTGCATGGCTCCATTTTCGCGTACGTGAAAACGCCGAGCAAAATTTTGCCTCGGCAAAAGCGCCGACTCAGCCTTCGAGCACCGCACCTTTGACGAGATCGCGCTTGCGCTCGGTCTGCAGGACGAGCCGCGCCGCCGCCCAGCCCGCCGCCAGCTCACCCTCGACCCCGAGGCCGGGCAGCACCTGCCGCGACGCGAGCAGGAGGTGCTTGATGCCGGTCCCGTGCGGCAGCCCGCAAAAGCCGAGCGGCCGGTCGTCGCGCGGCATGGCCCAGATCGGCTCCATCGTCACCGGCGGCGGCGCCTGTCCCCGCTCGCCGTCGACCCCTTCGGGCGCGATGCCGTCGTGCGGCGAGTGCACGAGCAGAAGATGGCGATCGACGAAGGGCAGCTGCTTGTCGAGCTCGCGCCGCACCGCCGTGCGCAGCGCGCGCAGCGCCTCGGGCGACGCGCCGTCCGGTGTGTTTGGCGTGTGCGCCTCGACGCTGAGCACCGCGTGCTGCCCGTAGCCGTCGGCGAGGTGCAGCGTGAGCGCGTTGGCGCCGGTGAGCGGCTGGCCGAGATCGCCGACGACGTAGGCGAGCCGTCCGAGCGCGTCGGGCAGCGCGTCGAGCGGCGCCACCAGATGCACGAGGTAGCGCCACGCCGCCGGCTTGATCGCGCCCGCCTCGAGGAGCCGCTTGGGCGGCTTCTCGCCGCCGTCGGCGACGAGCTGCGCCACGCGATCGGCGCCCATGCCGCACAAGACGTGCGCGCAGCCGATCGACTCGTTGCGCCCTTCGAACTGCACGCCGGTGACCTTGCCGCGCTTGGTGAGGATCGCCTTCGGCACGAGGTCCGGCCGCACCTCGCCCGAGTGCGTCTTCAGGCGATCGAGGAGGAGGCCGCGCAGCCCTTCGCGCCCGCCGTCGAGCCGGAAGGTGCCACGCCGATGCAGATCGCCGAGCCGCGCGATCGACACCGGCCCCACGTCGTCGAATGCCGCGCCGAAGTGCGCGGGCATGAGGTAGGCGGCGCGCAGCGGATGCTTGTCGGGCAGCGCCGACAACAGATCCTCGTCGGGCGCCGGCAGCCGCGCCGCCACGCGGTTGGCGTCGCGCCGATCCCAGAAGCCGTCGGGCGGCAGGATCAGATCCTGCGACAGGATGCCCTCGATCGCCGCCGACACCTCGGCCGCGCGCGCCGCCGCCGTCTCGAACGCGGCGGCGCCGTCGGGCATCTCGCGCGCGAGCTCGCGCCCGAGGTCGTCCCCGATGTCGATGCGATGATCGGGCAGGAGCAGCTGATACGCGGGCCGGTTCGGCTCGAGCCGCCGCCTGAGCAGCTGCACCAGGTTCAGCTCGCCGACGATGCGCTTGAGCGTCGGCCCTTCGATCCCCACGAACGCGAGCGGCGCGCGCGGCAGCGAGTAGGGCCCGATGGTATAGCGCTCCTCGACGGGAATCCCGGCCATGAGGACACGAAAGCCGCGATGCGCGAGCACCGCGCCGCCGACCGTCGCGGCGAGGTCGCTGCCGAGCACGACGACGTCGTAGAAGCTGGTCGACACGCGCCGAGCCTAGCACACGGCTCGTGGTAAAATGACCCAATGCGAACCCTTCTGGCTTGCGCTGCGGTTGCGTCGCTCTTCGTCGCCGCCGGCGGCTGTCTCGGCGACGGCGGCACCGTGACGCTCACGTTCGATCAACAGATGTCGGTGACTCCGACCGTCGTCGGCTTCAACGCCAGCAACGCCACCGGCACCGCCGAGACCGACGGCTTCGTGCACTTCACCGCCACCTCGGCGATGGGGACGCTGACCATGCTCACGATCTCGCCGATCCACGCCGGCGACATGGTCGATCTCATGCAGGAGCACAACTTCGTGAGCTTCGACATCAGCGGCGCCGGCTGGGGGTCCAACGGCGGCATGCTCGCGGTCGACGAGGTCAGCCCCTACAAGGTCCGCTTCCTCGCGGTGCCCATGATCCGCGGCTCGGGCTCGGCGATGGGCAGCTTCGTCATCAACGGCTCGGGAACCTTCAAGTAGACGACGGCTCTCCGCGCTCGTTCACGATCGGCAGGCTGCGCTTGTGCAGCCGCGCGGCGAAGCGTCCCTGCCCGGCGACGACGCCGTTGGGCCCGTGCACCTCGGTCACGCCGCACGAGGGGCTGCGCTCCTTCAAGAGCGCCCGAACGGCGCCGGCTTCGCGCGCGAGCAGATCAGCCAGGCGTACGCCGGCCTCGAGCTTGGCGCTGACGTCGCGGCCGCGCTCGTCGGTGGCGAGCTTGCCGTCGGCGGAGAGCGTGATCGCCGCGCGCGGCACGCCGAACTGCGCCAGCACCTCGGGACAGAGCGGCAGGATCTCGGCGTCGCCGCCGGCCACACGCGCCACGGCCGCGTCGTCCTTTTTGTCGCGGCCGTCGTAGCGGCAGCGCACGCCGACGAGGCAGGCCGACACGATCACCACCGGCTTGCCGCTCTGCTTGAGGCGCGCCAACTCGGCGCGCAGCGCCTCGGTGTCGCCGCCGTGCAGAAGCTGATAGCGGGCGTGGAGCTCGCTGCTCATGGAGCGATCTTAACGCGCCGGCCCTCGCTGCGCACCCGCCCTTCGGCGACGGCGCGGATGGCGGCGGGGTAGAGCCGGTGCTCCTCGACGAGGATGCGCGCCGTCAGCGTCGCCACGTCGTCGTCGTCGAGCACCGGCACCGCGGCCTGCGCGATGATCGGCCCGGTGTCGCACCCGTCGTCGACGAAGTGCACCGTGCAGCCGGTGACGCGCGCCCCGTAGTCGAGCGCCTGCTTCTGCGAGTGCACGCCGGGGAACGCGGGCAGGAGCGCCGGATGGATGTTCATCACGCGTCCCGGGAACGCCCCGAGGAACGTCGGCGTCAGAAGCCGCATGAAGCCGGCGAGCGCGACCAGCTCGACGTCGTGCCGGCGCAGCGTGGCCACCAGCGCCTCGTCGAACGCCTGGCGCGACGCGTAACCCTTGTGCGGCAGCACTTCGGTCGCCACCGCGGCGGCCTTCGCCCGCTCGAGCGCGCGCACGCCGGCCACGTTCGACAGCACCACGGCGACGCGCGCCGGCCCGAGCCCGCCCGCCCGCTGCGCGTCGAGGATCGCCTGCAGGTTGGTCCCCGAGCCCGAGACGAGGACGCCGACCTTCATTGTTGCTCCGCTCGCTCGCTCAGGCGCACTGTCACGCGAACTCCACGCGCGCCGGCCCGCTGCCGGGCGCGATGTCGCCGACGATCCACGCCTGCTCGCCCGCGGCCTCGAACGCCGCGCGCACCTTGTCCGCGTCCTTCGCCGCCACCACCGCGACCAACCCGAGCCCGCAGTTGAAGGTGCGCCGCATCTCCGAGCGCGCCACGCCCGACGCCGCAATCTTCTGGAACACCGTCGGCAGCGGCCACCTCTTCTCGTCGAGCCGCATCACCTGTCCGTCGGCGAGGACGCGCGGCGGGTTCTCGACGAGCCCGCCACCGGTGATGTGTGCGAACCCGCGCACGTCGCCCGCCGCCATCGCCGCGCGCATCGCCTTGACGTAGATCCGCGTCGGCGTGAGCAGCATCTCGGCGTCGTCGTTCGCCGAAAGCACGCGCCGCGCCAGCGAGTAGCCATTCGAGTGCAGCCCGCTCGACGCCACGCCGATGACCGTATCGCCGGGCCGGATGCGCGCGCCGTCGAGGATCTTGGCGCGCTCGACGATCCCCACCGCAAAGCCCGCGAGGTCGTATTCGCCGTCGGCGTACATGCCCGGCAGCTCCGCCGTCTCGCCGCCGATGAGCGCGCAGCCCGCCTGCTTGCAGCCCTCGGCGATGCCCTTGACGACCGCCTCGCCGACGTCGACGTCGAGCTTGCCCGAGGCGAAGTAGTCGAGGAAGAAGAGCGGCTCCGCCCCCGACACGGCGATGTCGTTCACGCACATGGCGACGAGGTCGATGCCGATGGTGTCGTGGCGTCCGGTCGCGAACGCGACCTTGAGCTTGGTGCCCACGCCGTCGGTGCCCGAGACCAGCACTGGATCGGCGTAGCCGCGCGGCACCGCGAAGAGCGCGCCGAACCCACCGAGGTCGCCCATCACCTCGGGCCGGAACGTGCGCCGCACGTGCGGCTTGATGCGCTCGACCAGCTCGTCGCCCGCATCGATGTCGACGCCGGCGTCACGATACGTCAGCAATGGCTTGGTGTCCTCGTCGTTCTTGCGCGACATGGCGCGCGCAGCCTAGCACGAGGTCAGGGAATCGAGGCGAGACGAAGCGCGTCTTCGAAGGCGTAGATCATGTCGTGGTTGGTCGCGATCAGCCAGATCGTCGACGGCTGCGGCATCTTGTGCGCGCGCAGCTCGTCGACCATGGCGCGCGCCGCCTCATCGTACGGCACCTGGCCGGTGCCCGTGCCCATACCGGGGAGCGCGACGGTCTCGTAGCTGTTGCGGCCGGCCGCGAGCAGCGCTGCGCGGGTTGCGCGCCGCACGTTCTCGACGCCGACCCTCATGCCGGGCTCTTCCATCGTCGGCGCATGGATGATCGCCTTGCACCACAGGGCGCCGGCGCCGGTCACCACCGCCGCGCCGACGGCGACGGGCGCGGCCGCCTTGGCCTCGCCCTCGATGTCGTCGCCCCCTTCGACCTTGATCGTCCGCGCCACGCCATTCTCCATGATCCCCAGAGAATTCGCAGGGTTGACGATGGCATCGACGGTCAATTGGGTGATGTCGCCGAGCGCGACATGGATGACCATGCGCAGCATCTTCGCATTTGCCCTGGAAACGTCAAGATTTCAGCTAATATCCGCATCACGAATCATGACGTGGTTTGCCGTCGGGATTGGAACGATCGTGTTCCTGGCGCTGGCGAGCTACGTCAGCTTCCTGGCCTCGCGCTATTTCTTCGTCCCGCGCTTCCCCGACGAGATCCGCTTCGGCAACACCAGCGACGGCTGGCGCCTCGGGGTTTTGCGCTACCGCCCGGACAAGCCGTCGGCCCACCCGCCGGTGCTGCTCGTCCACGGCGTCGCCGCCAACCGCTATAACCTCGATCTTACAGACGAAACCTCGCTCGCCCGGCACCTGTGCGCGCGCGGCTTCGACGTCTTCATCGTGGAGCTGCGCGGCCGCGGCTTCTCGCTGCGTCCCAAGCTCTTCAGCGGCCTGCGCTACGACTGGTCGTTCGACGACTACGCCGAGCGCGACCTGCCCTGTGCCGCCGACATCGTCATCCGCGCCACCGGCGCCCGCGCGCTGCACCTCGTCGGCTTCTCGACCGGCGCGCTCGCCGGCTACGCCTGGCTGTCCGATCCGCACCGCAGCGTCGAGGTCGCGTCGCTGGTCTCGATCGGGGGCGCCGCGTCGTTCAAGCGCCTCGGCAAGGTGCTCTCGGGGCGGCTCATCCGCAGCGTCCGCTTCCTGCGCCACCGCTGGATCCTGCGGGTGCTGGCGCCGCTGTCCGGCTACTGGCACCCGTCGCCGCTCCAGATCGTGCACAACCCGGAGAACCTCGACGGCGCCATCCAGCGACGGATCATGGTCAACATGATCGCCAACTTCTCGCGCGTCGAGCTGCTCCAATACAGCGACTGGATCCTGCACGATGTCTTCCGTTCGATAGACCAGCGGCGCGACTACCGCGCCGAGCTCGGCCGCATCACCGTGCCGGCGCTGTTCCTGGCCGGCCCGCGCGACGTCTTGTCACCGCCGGACGCGGTCAAGGACACCCACGACGCCGTCGGCTCGACCGACAAGCAGTTCGTCCTCTTGTCGCGGGCGCAGGGCATGCGCGTCAACTACGGACACTTCGATCTCGTCGTCGGGCGCGAGGCTTCGAGCGAGGTCTTCCCGGTGGTCAGCGGCTGGTTGGAATCAGTGGGGGAGCGCGGCGCCGGCCGCGAAGACCGACCCGATGATAAGGCCGAAAATCACGAAGCCCACGACGGCGGCGACGGCGAGCGTGATGCCCATGGAGGCGAGGACGTGCCCGGGGGCCTTGGGCTCGGGCGTGCCCATCAGCAGCGGTAGCCCCCAGATCCCGATCATCACGCCGTAGACCAGGCCGCCGAGCCCGCCGAGCGTGGCCAGCCAGTCGAGGTACGGGACCGATCCGAGGATCGCCAGGCCGCCGGCGACCCAGATCGGCGTCGCGATCCAGGCGGCGATCTTGTTGGCCGCGGCCTCGTCCTTGCGCGCGCCGAAGGACGGCGCCAGCACGTTGAGGATGAAGCCGAAGAACCACCAGACGCCGACGCCAAAGGCGACCGACAGGACGGCGCCCACGAGCGAGGTGACCGGCGCGCGGAACCAGCCACCGCCGATCTTCATCCCGAAGACGACTTGTGGGGCGACGTAGCGACCGATGATGCCGCCCGAGACGAAGCGCGCCAGGGCTCCGATCGACAGGAGCACCAGCACGTAGGGCAGGAGCGACTTGAAGTCGCCCGCCTCGGCGATGGTCTTGGGCAGCTCTTCCTTGGGCTTGAGCAGCAGGCCGCGCACGCGCGCGATCAGGGAATCACGCATGACCCGACGATATCACAAAAAGAAAAGAGGCGGACCGAAGGCCCGCCTCTTTGGGTGTTTCAACTGCTATCAGTTAGCAGTTGAAGATCTTCTCGAGCTCTTTTTCGACCTTCACCTCGGTGATGTTCTTCGCCACCGAGAGCTCTTTCACGATCAGGTTCTTCGCCGTGTCGAGCATGCGGCGCTCGCCGAACGAAAGGGTCTTGGTCTCCTTCAGGCGATAGAGGTCGCGGAAGACCTCGGCCACCTCGAAGAGCGACCCCGTCTTGATCTTCTCCATGAACCCGCGATAGCGGCGGTTCCAGGTCTGCTTGTCGACGTGGAGCTCCTTCTCCTTGAGGATGTCGTACACCTCGCGGATCTGGTCCTCCTGAACCACCTCGCGCAGACCGACCTGCTCGGCCTTGTCGATCGGGACCAGGATGCGCATATCGCTGTCGAGAACCTTCAGGACGTAGAACTTATGGATCTTCCCCGAGATCTCTTTGGCATCGATGCCCACGACCTCTGCCACCCCCTGCGCCGGATACACGGCCTTATCGCCTACCTGAAATTCGAGCATCGGTTCCTCCGGGGTTTTGCCTGGTCATGGTGCCGGGCCGCACCCCCACTGAGCACGTTCCGTGCCGAGATTAGAAGTTAAGAACTTTCTAGTGTTGTTTCAAGAGGGTCAGGACGGCATTGCAGAAGACGCGTGAGCGCCAACTGTGACAGATCCGCACGGCTGTTGCGCGCCCGTCAACTCGTGTCGCGGCGGATCCATCAAGCGATCGGCCATGTTACGCCCAGCCGGTGACGGCTATCCCCGGGGCGTGGCACTGCCGGCCGGGGGAGTAGCCGCGGACAGAATTTTACAGCGGCTGTCAGTTGAAATCGGCCACCCGCCATCGCCCGTTCTCCTGAACGAGATCGAGGTGATAGCGAGGGTCATAGCGCAGTCGCGCGGTGCTTCCGGTGTTGTTGCCGCCCGATAATTCGATGTTGCCGCGGCGGACCGCGGCCTTCAGGCGCGAGACCCGATCGGCCAGCGCCTGTTCGAGCGTGGTCCGGAGCGGCTCGGCGAGCAGCGCCAGCAGGGCATCGAAGTCGCGCGCGTCGACGGCGGCGACGAGACGGCGCAAGGTGTCCTCGGGCGTGTCGCCGCCGGGCTCGAGCGGACGGGCGGCGGCGACGCGCCAGCGATCGGGATCGCGCACGAGCGGCCAGGCGCGCCCGTCGGTGAGCTCGCCCGAGGCGCGCCGGACCTGGTGCGGCTGATGGAGCACCTCCTCCTGCGCCGACAGATCGGCTTGCGACGCCTTCCATTGGAGGGCGAAGTCCTCGGCGCTGGTGCGCGCGCGCAACGGCGCGGACAGGAGCTGCCAGGCCGCGCGCGGATCATTCTTGGCGATCGCGTCCCGCCAGGCGGCCAGCGCCGGCTCTGGATCAGAAGAAGGAGCGCGCGCGGCCGGCGGCCGGTGGGCGCAGCCGAGCGCCAAGAGCATCGCCAAGATCGGGGCGCGCATGGCGCCGTTGATTATGGACGTTCACACCGGCGGTTGTGAAGCGATGTTCACGAGCGCGACCGCGGCTCGCGGATTTCGCGGAGTTCGCGGACGGCATGGTGATTGTATTGGCGGAAGCCGACGCTTGGGGTTTGGCCCCTCGGAGGAGCACGATGTCGCGCCCGATCTTCAGGAGCCTGCTTGGTGCCGTGGCTGCGAGCCTCTTGATCGCTGCCGCCGGCGCGTGCACTCGCGATAACCCGTCCAACCCGAACCGCCCGGGCGGTGCCACCGGTGGCAACGCCGGCGGTACCACCGGCAACACCGGGGGCGGCGGCTCGACGGGCACAGGCCCGATCGCGGGCAACCCGAACAGCGGCACACCGGCGCCGCCCTGCAAGGTCGACAGCGACTGCTCGAGCGGGCTGGTCTGCAACGTCGGCCACTGCGTGGCGGCGTGCGACGCGACCACCAACCCGTGCGCGGCCGACCAGACCTGCACCAACGGTCGTTGCTACGAGAACGGCGGCTCGAGCTGCGGCACGGGCGCGGTCGTCCTCTGCAACAACGATACGGCGTGCGGGCAGAGCCGTGTGTGTGTCGCCGGGCAGTGTCACGCCGCGTGCGCGACGACGAGCGACTGCGCGCTCGGGCAGAGCTGCGCGAGCGGCGCCTGCACCGACGCCGCGCCGATGAGCGCCCAGTGCCTGTGGGACTCGGATTGCGGCGCGTCGTTCCGCTGCATCAACGCCACCTGCCATCCGCTGTGCTCGACGGATGCGCAGTGCGGGTCGAAGGCGTTCTGCGACTCGGGCGTTTGCCGCGCTGATTATCGCCCCGCGGGCTGAACCGACGGCCATCTCAGCTTGCGAGGCAGGGCCCCGTCGCATGGTGCGACGGGGTCTTTTTTTTTTGGAATAACGCGCGCGCCCGCACGTCGGACGAGATCGGGAGGTACGCCATGAAACCCTCGATCTTGGCGGCCGCTCTCGTCGCAGCGACCGGCTGCGCGACGACGAGCGGCAGCACGACGGCAAGCCACTACACCGGATATCCGTACAACATCAGTGACGACGGCAAGCGCATCTCGGGCCTGGTATGCGGCGTCGGCGTCGACTACAGCGTCGAGCAGCACGGCGACCTGACGCGCGTGACCGGCTTCGGGCTGCACTCGCAGTCGTTCGAGGTGCGCCCCGCCCTCGACGGATGGCACGTGATGGGGTCGCTCGGGACCGGGCCGGCGGCGGGTGAGCTCGACGTGCTGGTGACGCCGACGGCGGTGCGTGGGCGGGCCGGCCTGCGCGACGTCTGGCTGCAGGCAGTGAACGACGAGTATCAGGGGCGGTACACGGTGCGGAACCGCATCGGCGCCTCCCCGATGGTGGTCGAGGGGCGGACCGAGCTGATGAAGCTGCCGCCGGCGGAGTTGGCGGCGCTCGTGCCGGGGATCCTCAACTGCGAGGCCACGCCGGGCAAGCCGGTGATTCAGGGCGCGGTGGCCGTGCGGTTCGGCGGGCCTCCGGGCTACGAGACGCGCGAAGTCAATCAGCTGCGCTAGTTATCCCGAATCGGACATTCGCTCGCAGTCGGGCGTCGCGACATCCGCGGGCGCTTCGTTGACACTAGGCGGGGTCGGGGCCGTCGCCGCGGCGGAGCGTGGTGTCGCGGGCCCAGCGCTCGTCTTTGTGCGGATAGTCGGCGTTGAAGTGCAGGCCGCGTGACTCCTTGCGGCGGCGCGCGCTCTCGACGATCAAGTGGGCGACGAGCGCCAGGTTGCGCAGCTCGAGCAGGTCGCCGGTGACGCGGAAGTTCCAGTAGTACTCGCGGATCTCGGCACGAATGAGCTCGATGCGGCGGCGCGCGCGCTCGAGGCGCTTGTCGGTGCGCACGATGCCGACGTAGTTCCACATGAGGCGGCGGACTTCGTCCCAGTTCTGCGTGATGACGACGGCTTCGTCCGACGGCGAAGCGGCGCCGGCATACCAGGGGGCGACCTGGGCCGGGCGCAAGGACTCGATGCCGCGCACGTCGTCGGCGGCCCGCGCGCCGAAGACGGCGCCTTCGAGGAGCGAGTTGGAGGCGAGGCGGCAGGCGCCGTGGAGGCCGGTCATCGAGGCTTCGCCGACGCAGTAGAGGTTGCGCACCGAGGTGCGGCCCTTGTCGTCGGTGACGACGCCGCCGCACGAGTAGTGCGCGGCGGGGACGACGGGGATGGGCATGGTGCGCATGTCGATGCCGAAGCGCATGCACTGGGCGTGGATGGCGGGGAAGCGCTCGACGACGAAGGCGGGATCGAGGTGGGTCATGTCGAGCACGACCGAGTCGTCGCCGGTGCGCTTGAGCTCGGCGTCGATGGCGCGGGCGACGACGTCGCGTGGGGCGAGCGACTTCATGGGGTGATAGCGCTCCATGAAGGTTTCGCCGGAGCGCAGCTTCAAGACGCCGCCTTCGCCGCGCAGCGCCTCGGAGATGAGGAACGACTTGGCGTGCGGGTGGTAGAGGCAGGTCGGGTGGAACTGGATGAACTCCATGTTGGCGACGCTGGCGCCGGCGCGATAGGCCATGGCGACGCCGTCGCCCGAGGCGACGTCGGGGTTGGTGGTGTAGAGGTAGACCTTGCCGGCGCCGCCGGTGGCGAGGACGGTGGCGCGCGCGGTGACGGTCTTGACCTCGCCCGTGTTCTCGTCGAGGACGTAGGCGCCGAAGACGGCGTCGGGGCCGCCGTACTTGGCGAGCTGGAGGAGGTCGACCGCCATGTGATCGGCGAGCACGGTGATGTTCGGCGTCTTGTGCGCCGCGGCGACGAGGGCACGCTCGATCTCGTGGCCGGTGGTGTCCTTGGCGTGCGCGACGCGACGGGCGGAGTGGCCGCCTTCGCGGGCGAGGTCGAGGGCGCCGCCGTCGTTGTGGTCGAAGTGGGCGCCGTATTTTTCGATGAGCTCGCGGACGGCCTGCGGCCCGCCGCGGACGCAGAGCTCGACGATGTCCTTGTGACACAGCCCTTCGCCGACGGTGAGCGTGTCGGCGACGTGCGCGTCGAAGGAGTCGCTGGGATCGAGGACGGCGGCGATGCCGCCCTGCGCGTAGTTGGTGTTCGATTCCTCGACGGAGCGCTTGGTCACGACGATGACGCGCCCGTGCTCGGCGGCGTGCAGCGCGAAGGAAAGGCCGGCGATGCCGGAACCGATCACCAGATAATCGGTTTCGATCATGAGGCCCTTTGTAACGTAGAGTGGCGCGCATGGCGAGGGGGTGGCCGATCGTCGCGCTGGCGTGGATGGCCGGGTGCTCTTCGGCGGCGCACGTGGGGCCGGCGTGGCTCGACGACGCGCACATCGTGGTCTACGGCAACGGCGTGACCAACGAGGACTGCCGCGCGGACATCTGCCAGCACAACGAGAACGTCGACGTCATTACGTGGCACGGCGCGATCTACATGGTGCATCGGACGGCGAAGAGCCAGATCCTCGGGCCCAACTGTTCGTGGTTCGTCTATCGCTCGACGGACGGCGGCAAGACGCTCGAGCGCGTGGGGCACATCCTCGGGCCGACGGACCGCGATCTGCGCGATCCGCACTTCTATACGATCGGCGACGAGCTCTATCTGTTCGGCGGGACGCGGCTGCCGGGGGCGCCGTCGCACGACAACAACATCGACGCCATCGAGACGGTGTTTCGCACCTCCGACGGGGTGAATTGGGATTCGCTCGGGGCGGGCGCGCCCGAGATGTGGACGCTGTGGCGGCCAAGGCAGGAGAACGGCGTGTGGTACTCGGCGGCCTATCACGACGACGACTCGCAGATCTCGATGTTCTCGTCGACGGACGGGTTGACGTGGACGCTGGGCGCGACGGTCTATGACGTGCCCGAGGACTCCGAGGACGAGACCGAGATCGTGTTCATGCCGTCGGGGGCGATGTTGAGCCTCATCCGGCTCGACGGGACCCAGGACGAGTATCTCGGCGACCAGGGGCGGCTGCGCGAGAAGGTGTGCTGGGCGATGCCGCCCTACGACGCCTTTACCTGCCCGCAGGAGCTCGACGGCGTGCGGCTCGACGGGCCGGTCGCGTTCTGGTGGCAGTCGAGGCTGTTCGTGGCCGCGCGCAAGCACCTGCAGTCGGACACCGATCCGAAGAAGCGCATGGCGCTCTACGAGATCACCGGCGACTTCGCGAACGCGGGGACCATCGGGATCAAGGAGTGGGGCGAGTTTCCGTCGGCGGGCGACACCGCCTACGCGGGCGTGACGGCGCTCGACGATCACCGGTTCTACATCGCGTGGTACTCGAGCGACATCGTGCGCGACGAGAACTGGACGCTCGGGCAGATCGGCGAGACCGACATCTGGCAGGGCGTCATCGACCTGTCGAAGCTGAAGTAGCCGCGCTAGTGTCCCGTGTCGGAAATCCGCGTGCACCGAGGGCGGTGCGCTCGGGGATGTCGCGACGCCCGACTGCTAGCGAATTTCTGATTCGCGACACTAGCGGTTGGTGGTGGCGACGCCGAAGAGGAAGCCGGAGTCGGCGCGCTGCTCGTGGCAGCTCGCGCATTCGCCGAGCTTGCCCATCATGGTGCTGCCGTCGGTGTCGAGCGCGGGCTTGCCGTTCGGGTCGGTGACGCCGAACTCGAAGTCGCCGACCTCGGGGAAGTAGCCGGGCTCGTGCTTGACCATGAAGGTCAGCGCTTGCAGCGTGCCGCTCGTGTCCGTCGACGTACGGACGACCATGCCGCCGACGGGGAACGCGGGGCCGGTCGAGCTGTCGGCGTCGGGCGTCACGCCCTGATAGGCGGCCGCGGCGGCGGCGTTGACGTACATGGTGACGACGCGGTCGGACTCGAGGTCGCTCGAGAACGGCGCGTGGTTGATGCGCACGAAGCTCTCGCCCATGAAGTCGCGCTGCGCGAGCATCTGCTCGACGGTGGCGTCGTCGGGCGGCGCGGGCGCGTGGTCGGGAATGACGAGCGAGAGGCAGCCGGCAAGAGGGAAGGTCGCACAAAGTAGGACAGCTCGAACGAGCGAAGCGCAGCGCATGGGTGTGTTGCGCTTTTGCAACGCATGGACCACGCGGAAAGGCGCGCGTGTCGTGGCGGCGTGCGTTCTCGACGGCGGGGACGACGCCCCAGGGCGATGAGTCTCCCACTGAGCACGGCCGTGAGCAGCGACGAGAAAACGTCAAGCGCGCTTGTCGGGCGGGGAGCGCGGGCCTCAGCTTCTTTGGCAATCGCGTGCGCGGCGCGGTACGATCGCGATGTGCACGTGAAGCTCGTCGCTGCCCTGGTCATCGCCGCCGGTCTCGGCGGCGTGGCGCGCGCGGACATCTACTCGTACGAGGACAAAGAGGGCGTCGTCCACTTCACCAACATCGCGCCGCCGCACGGCAGCGGTCACAAGTGGAAGGTGCTCTACAAGACCGGGCCGGGCAGAGCGGGGATCATCTCGGGCGCGGCGGGGCCGACGTCGTTCGCGGGCTGCGCGGTGTCGCGCGCGGACGTGGTGCCGGCCACCGATCACTCGCCCGATCGCTACACGCGCTACGACACGTACATCGCGGAGGCGTCGCGGTTGTATGCGCTGCCGCAGGCGCTCATCCGCGCGATCATCAAGGTCGAGAGCGATTACGATCCGCGCGTGGTGTCGTGCGCGTCGGCCAAGGGGCTGATGCAGCTCATGCCCGACGTGCAGAAGGAGCAGCACGTGATGAGCGTGTTC
>DATNAQ010000105.1:0-18625 GCA_035607415.1 Polyangia bacterium | reverse complement strand
GTCGCGGACGCAGCGAGTGTATGCGCGCGGCTCAGACAGTCCTCGCCGGCCGGGACACCAGTGCTCGATTCCGGCGCCGTGCTGGCCGGCTGCGGAACTCGCCGCGCGCATACACTCGCTGCGTCCGCTCCTTGGGGACGCGCACAAGTAGGACCTGACACGAGGATCAGGCGCGAAGGAGGTCGGGTAGGCGATGGATGCCCGCACGGCGGCGTAGAGGGCGCGCGTCGCGCGCGGCGCGACATCGGCGCGCCCGATGGAGGCGCACCGCCCGCGAAGGCGGGCGGACTGCGCCGTTTCCCGACGCCGTGCGGGCATCCATCGCCTACCCGACCGACGCCGCCCCGTATCGCCTACGCGAACCGGACCCGCCGGACGCCGACGTCGATGATGAGGAGGAACGCGGCGAGCCAGAGGACCCACGGCCACAGCTCGCGGTTGAAGATCACGCGCTCGCCGGCGGGATCGAAGATGGTGGCGAGCGGCGGGCCGCCGGTGGCGATGCGGGTTTTGCCGCCGGTCGTCGTTGCCACGCGCTCGAGCACGCCTTCGTCGACGGGGAGCGCCAGATACTCGCGCGAATACGAGACGGCGACGGCGCCGGTCGACTCGGCCACGATCGGGCCGCCGGGGCCGGAGCGATGGATCGCGCGCAGCAGGAACGAGCCGAAGCGCCCCATCGTGAACTCCCCTTCGTAGCGCCCGGGGGCCGTCTCCGCCATCGCCACTTCGCGGCGCTCGGCGGGATGCTCGGGATCGATCACCTGCAGCGTCGTCACCAGGCCCGACACGAAGCGATCGTCGCCGCCGACGGCGTCGACGGTGACGCGCGCTCGCGGCGGATCGACGTCGGTGGTGAGCTCGAAGCTGCGGCCGCTGCCGCCCCCGAGCGAGGATGACGCGTGGCGCATGGTCGAGCGCGTAAGGTGCGCCCAGAACTTGCCGTAGCCGGGCCACTTCAGCCAATTGGCCGCCCAGCGATTCTTCACGTCGCTGGTGAAGGCCACGGCCTGCCCGAGGCCGACGCGCCAGCGCGCCAGGATCGGCTCGCCGAGGTCGCTGACGAGCACCACGTCCGACAGCGGCTTCGGCTTCGTCGACACGTAGCCGCGCAAGGGCGGCGCCGTCTCGATGCCCACCCCGTCGAGCAGCTCGGCGCGCTTCTGCACGTGCACGCCGACCTGCTCCTCGACGAGCGCGTTGCGCGCCACCTCGGTCGTTTCCTTGGTGAAGATCTTGGGGATGTTCTGCGCCGACTGCGTGTAGTAGAAGCGCCCGCCGCCGCGCTCGGCGATCATCGTCAAGAGCGTCTTGTCCGCCTCGGCGCCCACGCCGACGGCCGAGATGGTGATCTTGTGCTCGGCCATCTCGTCGCACAGCTCGCGGATGCCGTCATAGCTCGCCTGCCCGTCGGTGAGGAGGATGACGTGCTTGAGCTTGGCGCGCGCCGGATCGAGCTGATCGTAGGCCTCCTTGAGCGCCGGCAGGATGTTGGTGCCGCCGCCCGCCGTCAGCCGCGAGATGTCGCTGCCGATGCGCACGCGGTTGGCCGCGCGCTGCAGCCGCACGATCGACGTCGGCTGCGAGTCGAACGCGATCACGCCGATCAGATCGTCGGCGCCGAGCAGCTCCGCCGTGGCCTTGGCCGCGTCCTTGGCCAGCTCCAGCTTTTCGCCGGTCATCGAGCCGGAGCGATCGATCACCAGCGCCAGCGCCAGGCCCGGCTGATCGCGCTTCTTCTCGGTGTCGAAGCGCACCGGCAGGAGCTTCTCCAGGCGCGAGCCGGTGTAGCCGCCCGAGCCGAAGCTGTTCTCGCCGCCCGCCATGACGAAGCCGCCGCCGAGATCGCGCACGTAGCCTTCGATCGCCGCCATCTGCGCCGGGCCGACGAAGGTCTGCGCCACGTCGCTCAGGATCACGAGGTCGTACGGGTTCAGCTCCTTCGCCGACGAGGGCAGGCCGTAGCTCGTGCGCACGTCGACGTCGATGTTCTCGCGCTTGAGCGCATTGGCGAGATACGGCGCCGCCGCCGGCTCGCCCTCGACGTAGAGCACGCGCGGCTTGCCTTTGACCGCCACCGACGCGAGCGCCGCGTTGTTGCCGGGCAGCGTGTCGTGCAGCGTTTCTTTCGGCGCGGCGCCGATCACCGCTTTGAACGTGGTGAACCCGGCCTGCGCCACCTCCGCCTTCCACTTGACGCTGTTCGCGCCCGCCTCGAGCGCGACCGTCTTGCGCCCGTCGAGCGGATTGATGAACTCGTCGCGATACAAGGTCATCGACACCGACTGCGGCCGCGAGCTGTACACCTCGGCGGTCACGGTGAAGGGCGCGCCCACCTTCACGTCGCTCGGCAGCGTCAGCGAGCGCACGAGCACCTCGTCGTCGGCCGCGCGCGGGAAGCTCGTCGTCGACACGTGCACGCCGCGGCGCGCCGCCTCCGCGGCTTCGGCCACAATGTCGCCCTCGGTCTCGTTGCCGTCGGAGACGACGAGCGCGCGCGGCAGCGTGCCCGGCGGATAGAGCCCGTAGCTCAGCGTCAGCGCCGCCGCCAGGTCGCTGCCTTCGACGTCGTGGCGCGCGAGCGCGTCGGCGGGCAGCGGCGTGCCGTCGGGCGGCAGCTCGACCAGGCGCGGATGCGCGCCGAAGGTCACGAGCTTCAAGACGTCGTCGCCGTGGCGCGCGGCGCGCGCGTCCTCGACGAGCTTGCGCGCCGCTTCGAGCTGGCGATCGCCGATCGACGCCGACACGTCGACGAGGAGCACCGTGGCCACCGTACGCCGCTCGCCGATCGTCGACGGGCGCGCCAGCGCCAGCGCCAGGAGCGCGACCAACATCATGCGCAACAGCGCGCTCAGCCGCTGCTGCCAGCGCGGCAGATCGACGAGCGACGCCGCCAGCGCGACGGCGACGAGCGGCAGCGCCGCCAGAATCCACAGCGCGTGCGGCCGTAGGAGCTCGATGCTCATGGGCGCACCGCGCTCACACCGTCACCCGCCGGTTGTAGGTCCACCACTCGACGAACGCGAGGATGAGCGCGAGCGCGACGAAGTAGAGCCACAGCTGCTTGCGCACGCCGATTCTCCCGATCTCCGGAGACGACAGCGGCCGGCGGTCCGCGGACAGCGTCAGCTTCGGCGCGATGTTCGATTCCTCTGAATTCGCGAGATTCACCGCAACCACGCGATCTCCCACGCCCGCCGATTCGACCTCGTAGAACCCGGTGTGCATGGCGACGTAGCTGGCGCGCGCGTCGTGCACCGGCGCCCGCGTGCGCGAGCCGTCGGGCGCGCGCACCCACAGCTCGGTGGCGCCGGCCGGCACCGGCACGCGCCACGGCCGCCCCGTCGCGTACGAGGCGACCAGCCCGCTGTCGGCGCCGGCGAACCAGTCGAGCGCGTTGATGAGCAGCACCGGAAAGGCCACGCGCAACGGCAGATCCGAGCGCTTGAGCTCGAAGCCGACCGCCGCCGTCTTGCGCCCGCCGCGTTCTCGCGCGACGATGACCGGCTGCTTGAACGACGACGCGATCGCGACGTCGCCCGCTTGCAGCGCGAACGTCGAGGCGCGCGCGATGTTCAGATCCTTGAGCGCCACCCAGCGCATGAGCGGATGCGTGGCCGTCGTGTCGGTGATGATGGGCCCATCGACGCTGCCGCGAATGGCGAACGGCGAGCCTTCGCCGTGCGGATCGAGATAGAGCGCGTTGGTGCGTGGCGCCGCCGCCGGCGTGAAGCCGTCGAGCACCACCGCGTCGTACCTGGCCGAGACCGCCGCGTCCCATTTGGCGGGCGGGATCTTCTCGACGTCGAGGTTCTCGTCGAGCAGGAGCGCGCCCTCGAGGAACAGATCGCCGCCGGTCACGAGCAGCACCTTCTGCTTGCGCTTCTCGGGCAGCACCGCGTAGGCCACGTCGTCGCGCGGCAGGGCGTCGTGCGTGTCGACGAGCCGCGCCTCGATGCGCGCGCCGGCGCCGGCCAGATCGGGATAGAGCCGCTGCACGCGCTCGCCGGCGGCGAGCGGCAGCTTCTGCGTCTCGACGATCTCGCCGTCCTGCGTCAGCTGCAGCGTCACCGTCGACGCCTTGGGCCGGAAGCTCTGCACCTCGACGAGCACCTCGTACGCCGTCTGGTTCGCCCGATAGCGGCGCACCGAGAACGCCGTGATGCCGACGTTGTCGCTCGATTTTCCGACGGGCAGATAGCGCAGCTCGACGTCCTTGCCGAGAGCGCGCGCGCCGTCGTCGAGCTCGGATTGGCGCCAGGCGCCGTCGCCGATCAGGACCAGCGTCGGCCGCGGCCGCCCGCGCAAGGCGTCGCCGGCCAGCCCGAGCGCGCGCAACAGATCGGCGGCGGTGTCGCTCGGCGCCAGCGCGCTCACGTCGGCGAGGAGCGCGCGATCGTCGCCGGTGAACCCGCCGCGCGGCGCCGGCCGGGCGTCCATGGCCACGATCATCGCCTCGTCATCGCCGGCCAGCCCGCGCACGATGCGCCGCGCCTCTTCTTTGGCGGCTTCGAGCCGCGTGCGCCCGTCGCCGCCGTCCGTCGCCTGCATCGACGCCGAGGTGTCGACCACGATGGCGATCGATCGGCCGTGCTGCGTCGCCGACAGGCGCGGATCGAGGATGGCGACGAGGATCAGCGTCAACAAGATGAGCTGCAGGATCAGCGACACGATGCGCCTGAGCCGCTTCCACAGCGCCGTCGTCTGCGTCTCCGACAAGACGCGACGCCACAGCTCGGCGAAGGGCACCTCCAGCCGCCGCCGTCGCAGCTTCAACAGGTAGAGCGCGACCAGCGCCGTGGCGCCGACGGCGAGCGCCGGCCCGACGAGCGACAGCGGCGCGCCGGCAAAGGTCATGACAAAAAGCCGCCCTGGCGGAACATGCGCAGCACCAGGTCCTCGAACGGCACGGCGACGTCGGCGCGATAGTAGGGCAGGGCGCGCCCGGCGCAGAAGCTCTCGAGCTTGCCGCAATACTCGGCGTGCGCGCGCGCGAACGCGGCCAGCTGCCGCTCGGTCACGGTGACCTCGCGCGTCTCGCCCGATTCGACGTCGACGAGCTCGAGATCGCCGCGCAGCTCGGGCCTCGCCTCGGCGGCGGACCAGACCTGCAGCACCGTCGGCTCGAAGCGGTGGTAGCGGAGCAGGTTCAGCCCCTCCTCGTAGCCCGCCGGATCGTAGAAGTCGCTGACCACGATGGCCAGGCCGCGCCGCTTGTTCTGATGCACGAATGACTCGAGCGCGCGCGACAGCTCCGTCGGTCCCGCCGGCTCCAGCGCCGAGAGGAACTGGAAGACCTTGAAGATCTGCGCCTTGCCGCGCGACGGCGGCAGGCGCTCACCGGCACCGCCGCCGCCGAACGGCACGATGCTGACGCGATCGAGCTTGGCCAGCCCGATGTATGCCAGCGCCGCGCAGAGGCGCTCGGCGTAGTCCAACTTGCCGTTGGCGCGCATCGACGCCGACGCGTCGATCAGAAGATAGATGTGCAGGTCCTCCTCTTCCTCGAACATGCGCAGGAGCAGCTTGTCGAGGCGGCCGTACACGGACCAATCGAGGTAGCGCAGATCGTCGCCCGCCGCGTAGTTGCGATGGTCGGCGAACTCCACGCCCGAGCCGGTCTTGCGCGACCGCCGCTCGGCGCGGATGCGTCCGACGAATACCTTCTTCGCGACGACGTAGAGGTATTCCAGTTTCTTCAGAAACTGCTCGTCGAACGTCACGGCCATCAGGGTTTCGTTTCCGACAAGATCGACGCGACGATCGTGTCGGGATCCACGCCCTCTGCTTCACCCTCGAAGTTCAAGATCAGGCGATGGCGCAACGCCGGTGCCGCCACCGCGCGAATGTCGTCGGTCGAGACCGCGAAGCGCCCGTCGAGGAGCGCCTTGATCTTGCCGGCCAGCAGGATCGCCTGCGCCCCGCGCGGCGAGGCGCCGTAGCGCACATACTTCTTCGTCAAGGGCGGCGTCCCCGGTTTGCCATCGCCATTTGTAGGCGGATGCGTGCCTTCGACGACGCGCACGCAGAAATCCTGCACCGGCCGCGCCACCGGCACGTGGCGCACCAGCTCGCGCAGCTCCAGCAGCCGCTCGGAGGACAGCACCTTCTCGGCGCGCACCTCTTCACGCCCGGTCGTGCGATCGAGGATCGTGTGCATCGCCTCGCGCGAGGGATACTCGACGCGCAGCTTGACGAAGAAGCGATCGAGCTGCGCCTCGGGCAGCGGATAGGTGCCCTCCATCTCGAGCGGGTTCTGCGTCGCGAGCACGAAGAACGGCTCGTCGAGCTTGTAGGTGGTCTTGGCGACGGTGACCGACTTTTCCTGCATCGCCTCGAGCAGCGCCGACTGCGTCTTGGGCGTCGCGCGGTTGACCTCGTCGGCGAGCACGACGTTCGCGAAGATCGGTCCGCGCTGGAACTGGAAGCGCTTGCCGCCGCCGTCCTCGACGATGACGTTGGTGCCGAGGATGTCGGCGGGCATGAGGTCGGGCGTGAACTGAATGCGCGAAAAGTTCAGATGCACCGCGTCGGCGAGCGTGCGCACCAACATCGTCTTGCCGAGGCCGGGCACGCCTTCGAGCAGCGCGTGGCCGCCGGCGAGGAGCGCCATGACCACGCCCTCGACGATGGGCGCGTGGCCGACGATGACCTTGGCGACCTCGTCGCGCAGCCGCCCCACGTCGCGCGCAAAGCCCTGGACCTGCTCTCGGACCTCGTCGGATTCGCCCATGCTCTCAGAGTAGCAAGAACGCGCCTCGACGCACGTCGATCTGGAAACGGGCGTCACGCCTGCTTACAACGGAACGGGAGCGTATGCGCGTGGTGATCGCGATGCTGCTCCTGGCGACGGTGGCGCATGTCGAGCCCGAGCGCTCACCGTACGCGCTCCGGCTCGACATCGACGCGTCGCTGTTGGCGCGCGGCGCTTGGGGCGGCACGTCGTTCATCGGCGGTGCCGAGGTGGCGCCGCCGTGGTGCGGCACGATGACGACGGCGCCCTGCGACCCGGGTGCGCTCGACGCGCTCGATCGGCCGGCGGTCGGCCTGGCCAGCGACGGCGCGCGCCTCGGCGCCAACGTCGTCGCCGGCGTGCTGCCGGCGGCGTTCGCCGTGCGGTGCGCCGCCCGCGGCCCTGCCTGTACGAGCCCGGGCTCGAGCCGGCGCTGCGCTCGGGCGCCGAGGCCAGCTTCTCGTTCTTCAGCGGGCACACGTCGAACACGCTCGCATCGGGCATCCTGTTCCCCGCGCTGCGCCGACGGCACCTGCCGCTGCGCATCGTGTCGTCGGTGACGCCGCTCGCCACCACCGTCGGGATCGCCGGCCGCTTCTAGACCGGCGCGTCGACGCCGAAGCGCACGTCGTGATCGGCAAGCGCCTCGAGCAGCGCCCGCGCGCCGAACGCCTGCGTGGGCGTGAGCGCGCCCTTGCGATCGAATCCGTCGGCGGCCGCGCGCACCGCGCACTCGACGGCGGCGACGGCGGTGAAGTCGTAGCCGTCGGCCGTCGTCACCCACGCGCGCGCGGTCCTGGCGCCGTTCTGCGCCTCGGCGACGACGGCGCAGCGCGCGCGCGCCCGCTCGGCGTCGCTCGGCCCCTCGGGCAGCGTCGAGACCCAACGCTCGGCGAGCCTCTTGGCAGGCCCCCACGCCAGCGCCTTGCCCGCCAGGCCCACCAGCGGCATCACCCGCGCCACCGTGGACGACACCGCCATGTACGTGCGGATCGTTCGCGCCCCCGTCGAGCGCGGCGCCGTCGCCAGGTCGCCCCACGGGATCGACACGCACACGCGATCGCCGATCGGCGGCGGAAACGCCGCCTGCCAGCGATCGGCCGCGACCGGCTCGGTCACGTACTCGCCGGCGATGTACGCCATCCCGCCCTTGTCGGCGTGCTCGAGCGCCGAGCGCGTCGTGCCCTGCGTCGCGCGCCCGCCGAAGCGGATGCCGATGCGCAACAGCTCCGGCTTGCCGCCGGCCGCGTCCGCCGCCAGCACCGCCGCGGCATCGGTCGGGACCACGTCGAAGCCGACGGCGTTCACCAGCGCCACGCCGCGCGCCTGCGCTTCGGCGTCGCGCGCCGCCGTCGCCATCATGTATTCGCTCTCGCCGGTGATGTCGAGGTAGTGGCGCTTGACCGCGAGCGCCGCTTCGCGGACCGGCTCGCCCATGCGCGCGAACGGCCCGGCGCAGGCGAGGACCACGCGCCCGCGCGCGATCGCCGCCTCGAGCGCCGCGCGATCGTCGAGCGCCGCCACCAGCACCTCGGGCTGCGCCGCGCCGAGCGACCCGGCCAGCGCCGTCAGCTTCGACCGATCGCGCCCGGCGACGGCGAACGACACCTTGCGCCGCGCCAGCTCGGCGCACACCAGGCGGCCGGTGAACCCGGTCGCGCCATAGACCACCACCGCCACGTCCGACATGGGCGCAGCTTACTACGTCGTCACTCGCGCGGCTTAATGAGCTGAAAGTAGCGCTTGATGTAGAAGCGGTACCCCGGCGGCACCTTCTCCTTCGACATCACTTCCTCGACGACGGCGGTGTAGTCGCCGTAGACGCGCTTGTAGCTCTCGGTGGCGAAGCCCTTCTCGGCCGAGCCGAGGATGGTCTGGCTGCGCGAGGGGCCGGCGCCTTCTTTGCCCTGCACGCGCGTGTCGTGACGCTGGCTCGACAGCTGCGTGGCGTCGCCGTTGAGGTTCGGATCGTGCTGATCGCCGATGCCGTCGCCGTGGCCGGGCAGCTCCTGGCCCTGGCCGTCGCCGCTCGGGCCGGGCATCTTGCCATTGGGCATGGGCAGCGGCAGCAGCAGGCGCTGATCGCTGTCGCCGCCTTTTTCGCCGAGGATCATCATCTTCTCGTCGCTCTTGCCGCCGGCGCGCTCGTCGAACGCGCGCATCTGCTCGCCGCGCCCGCCTTTGCCGCCGTTGCCGCCGTTGCCGCGCTGATCCTTGCCCTTGCCCTTGCCGTTGCCCTGCGCCTCTCGGCTGTCGCCCGACGAGCGGCCGGCGCGGCGCAGCACTTCCTTGATCTCGGCGATCTGCATCTGCGCGCGCGACTGGTTCGACAGCTTCGAGATCTCGTTCTGCATCTGCTGCATCTGCTGCGCGAGCTGCTTGAGCGTCTCGGGTGAGAGCTTCTGGCGCATCTGCTCGGCGGCCTTCTCGAGCTCGCGCTGCAGGCGTTGCAGCTCGCGCTGGCGCTCGGCGCGCTCCTGCTTGTCGCGCTCGAGCCGCTTGAGCTCGCGCTGGTTGCGCTCGAGCTTGCGCTGCGCGTCTTGATCGTTCGGATTCTGCGCGAGCTGCTTGCGCAGCTGACGCTCCTCCTCGCGGAGCTTCTGCTCTTCCTCGGCCTGCTTCTTGTCGGCGCGATCCTGCTCGGTCTGCTTGGCCGCTTCCTCGAGCGCGCGCGCCGCCTCCTCGCGCTGCTTCTGATCCCACTTCGAATCGATCTTTTCGGCCTCGGCAGCGAGCTTCTCCAGCTCCTTCTTGGCCTTCTCCAGGTCGTCGTCCTTGAGCGCCGCGCCCGGCTCCTTGAGGAGCTTGGACTTCGACATCTCGAGCCCGGCCTTGCGCAGCTTGTCCTTCAAGTACTCGAGCTCGCCGTCGTCCGCGTGGAGGTACTTGTTCTCGAGCTCGGCGAGCTTGTCGAACGCCTCTTTGCGCGTCAGCTCTTCGGCGTCGATCTGCGTGAGCAGCTGGTTGAGCTGATGCGCCAGCTCCTGCGCGTCGACGTCTCCCGCCTGCTTGGCCGCGGCCTCGAGCGCGCGCGCCGCCTGCACGTCGGGATCGAGGACGCCGCGATCGACGACCAGATGCGGCGGCCGCGGCCGCTCCGGCAGCAGGCGCACGCGCGAGGGAAAATGGAGCAGCGCGACGAGCATCGCCACGCCGAGCAGCACGGCGACGACGGTCAGCTCGTCGGGGCGCGAAAACGGCGCCGCCTTCTTGGCGTCGACGCGCTCGGCGGCGGCTTCGGCGTCGGCCAGCGCCGCCTGCATGAACGGCGTCGGCGTCGGCTCGGCGCCGAAGACGAGCGCCGAGCGCATGCGATCGTGCAGCCCGTGCGACTGATCGATCTGCAGCGCCGCACGATCGAGCGGGATGCGCGCGATCGCCCGCGCCACGATGCCGGCGACGACGAGCCCGGCGGCGCTCAGCCCGACGGCGAGCAGGCCACGCGCGCCGAGCACGTGCAGCCGCCACAGGTAGACGCCGACGAGCACCAGGGCCGCCGCGACCACGGCCGCGAGCGCACCACCCTCGAGCGCCGCCTGCAAGCGCAGGCGTCGCCGTACGCGCGAAAGAGGGCGGTGGAGGCGCATGTCATTAATATGGCCGGTCAACCGGAGAACTTCCACCCGCGCACGAGCAGCGTCGGGCAGACGAACCAGCACTCGCTCAAACCACCGGCTACGAGCGCGCGATCCCGGGAGATTCCGCCGATGCGCCGACCGGCCTCGAGGAACGACTCGGTCCAGCGCTGGTTGGCGACGGGGCCGGCGAGCTTGCCGCCTTCGATGCGCCACAGGCCGTCGCGGGTCATGCCGGTCATGAGCGCGCGGCGCGTGTCGAGGAGGCCATTGACGTAGTGGAAGCGGGCGACATAGAGGCCGCGGTCGACGCGCGCGATCAGCTCTTCGACGCTGGCGTCGCCGGGCGCGAGCATGAGGTGCTGCGGCACCGGCCCGCCGTCGAACAATTCGTCGCCGATGGGGGGCGCGTGGCCCGTCGAGCGCGTGCCGGCGAGCGCGGCCGAGGCGCGATCGTGGACCACCTCGCGCGCGACGCCGCCGTCGAGGAAGGTGACGCGCCGGCGCGGCGTGCCCTCGGCGTCGAAGGGCGCCGTCGGCGCGCCGTCCTCGCCGGCGAGCGCGTCGTCGTAGATCGTGACCGCCGGTCCGGTGAGCGCTTCGCCGATGCGTCCGGCCAGCGGCGACGAGCCATCCTCGACGTTGCGCGCGCCGAACGCGGTCACTGCCAGCCACTCGCAGAGCTCGGCGACTGCGTGTGGCTCGAGGATCACGTCGTATTCGCCAGGCGGAAGCGGCGCCGGATCGCGGCTGCGCGAGGCGCGCGCGACCGCGTCGTCGACGAGCGCGTCGTGATCGGCGGCGACGGAGGACCAGGCGCGCCCGTCGCGCGAGCGGCGCCCGGCGATGCGCCCGTCGCCGGCGATGAGGTCGAAGCGCGCGCGCGTGTAGCGGTGGACGCGCGCGGCGCCGGCCGAGGTGGCGACGGCGAGCGTGGTCTCGCCCGCGGCGCAGCAGCCGGCCGCGGTCCAGCCGGCGCGCGCGCAGGCGGCGAACGCCGGCGCGATCAGCCGGGCGCGCTCGGCCGCGTCTACGGCGGCGGTCTCGGCGTCCCAGCCGCCGGCGTGCGCGGGCAGGGCGGCGCTGCCGTCGTCGAAGCCGGCGAAGCTGCCGGCGGGCATGGCGGCGGCGAGGGCGCGCGCCTGGGCGAGCGCGCGGTCGAGCGTGGCGTCGTCGACGGCGTTGACGCGCACCGACCCGACCCGATCGCCGATGGCGACGCGCGCCTGCACGGTCACGTCCTCGACGTCGCCGGTCTGCGTGACGCGCGATCCGGCGAACCGCGTCGTCCCCATGCGCGTCGCGTGCAGCGACAGCTCCGCCTCGCCCCCGGTCCGCCGCACGGAATTAATTAAGCGCTTGATTAATTCATCGCTGCCGTCGCTGGGCCGGGTCATTCGCTGCCCACCTTGATGCCGCGGAAGCGCGCCGGCGGACAGCCGTGGCCGACGGCCATGAGCTGCATCGGATCGCCCTTGCCGCACGACAACAGCCCCCACATGCGAAACGCCTCGGGCCCGCCGACCGCGTCGCACGCGCTCCAGAAGCGCGGCGTCGTCCCGCCGTACAGCGGGTTCTTCACGATCCGGGTGCGCCGCCCCTTCTTGATCTCCCACGCGATCTCGCAGCCGAACTGGAAGTTCAGCCGCAGATCGTCGATCGACCAGCTCTTGTTGTTGCCCATCAGGATCCCGTCGTCGGTGTCGGCGACGAGCTCCTCCAGCGACGGGCCGCGCGGATCCGGCTCCAGCGACACGTTGATCATGCGGATGATGGGAAACCGGTTCCACGCCTCGGCGCGCAAGCAGCCGCCCGATCGCGGCAGCCCCAGCCGCGCCGCCGTTTCGCGCGACGTCAGGTAGCCGACGAACTGCCCACGCGCGACGAGCGGCGTCTTGCGCGCCGGCACGCCCTCGTCATCCCAGCCGAAGCTCCCGAGCGCGCCCGGCGTGGTCGCGTCGGCGGTCAGGTTCACGTGGCGCGAGCCGTAGCGGAAGCGCCCCAGCCGATCGGGCGTGAGGAACGACGCGCCCGCGAGCGACACCTCGTCGCCGAACGCGCGGTCGCTCTCCGTCGGATGGCCGCACGACTCGTGGATCTGCAGCGCCAGCTGCGGCGTATCGAGGATGACCGTCGTCTCGCCGGCGGGGCAGGGCGGCGCCGAGAGCAGCGCCAGCGCCTCCTCCGCGATCCGCGGCGCCGCGCCGGGAAAATCGAGCGCTTCGATCACCTCCCAGCCGCCGGCCGCCACGCCGCCGTCGAGCTCCATCGGATAGGTGCGGTGCGCGACCTGGGATCCCTCGGCGACGACGATCTTCATGCCGCCGCCCGCGTGCACGAGCAGCTGCTCGACGCTGGTGCCGTCGCTCGTGGCCAGAAGCTTGTCCTGCCGCCGCGCTCCCACGTGCGCCGACGCCGAGCGCGCACGCGCCCCCGCGGCCGCGCGCATCGCGTCGCACACACCGTGGAGCAGCGCCAGCTTGTCGGCGAGCGGAACTGCGAAGAAGTCGCGCGCCACCGTCGTGGCGAAGCGGCCACGCTGCGGCTCCTCCTCGGCCAGCTCCACGCGAGCGCCGCCGGGGACCACCGACGCCAGCGACGCCGCCGCGCGCGCCGTCGCCAGCGCCGCCTCGGCCGCCGCCTCGAGCGCCGCCGCATCCTGCCGCCCGCCGGCGCGCGCGCCGAAGCCCCAGGCGCCCCCGTTCGGCGAAGCGACCAGCACGCGCACGCCGAACCCCTCGGACGTGGCCGCAAAGTGCCGCTCCACGCGCCCGTCGCGCACCGCCAGCGTCTCGCGCTCGTCGCGCACGTGCCGCGCGTCGGCGAACGTCGCGCCGCGACGGCGCAACCGCGCGACGGCGTCTTCGAGGAGGCCCACGGCGGCAGGGTAGCAGACGGCCGGAGCGCTGTGTTACGCTGGACGCGCCTCGGAGGCTCCATTCATGCTTGGCTTACGGTTCACCGCGTGCCTCGCGCTCGTCGTCGCGGCGGGCTGCGGCAGCGTCGATGCGCCGGTCGGCGTCGCCGATAGCGCGCTGTCGAGCTGCAACGACGTCAACGACTGCTCGGTCCCCGGCGGCAGCGGCGCCTGCGTCGGCGTGACCTGCAACGGCCACCACTGCGAGTACACCACCGACGCGACCGCGTGCCCCACCGGCTGCGATCCGCTCGACACCACCTTCGCCGACTGCGTCGTCGGCGGCGGTTGCAGCACCGTGCCCTGCAAGATCGCCGACGCCACGCACGCCCTGCCGTTCTGCGATTTCGACGACACCACGACGATGAACCGCTGCCAGTGCACCACCGCCACCGTCGGTACCGATTGCGCGGCGAACAGCTGCCAGAAGAACGCGAGCTGCCAGGCCGGCACCTGCACCTACGAGGCGAAGGCGCCCATCGGCGGGCCCTGCTGCAACGCGCCCACCGACTGCATTTCGAGCGGCACCGGCGTCGACTGCAGCAACAACATCTGCGCCTGCAAGGGCAGCAAGAAGTTCTGCAACGGCGCCGCCGCCGGCGATGGCCGCTGCGTCGCCACCGCCGGCTGCTGCCTCGACACCGACTGCCCCGCCGGCAACGGCTGCCAGGTACGCACCTGCTCGATCGCCGGCGCGTGCGGCTTCGCCTCCAACGGCAACCCCGGCTGCTGCGACATGGACGCCGACTGCGGCGGCACCGCGACGTGCGCGAACAACACCTGCACCTGCGGCGCGGGCGAGAAGTTCTGCACCGGCGCCTCCGCCGGCGCCGGCCTGTGCATCCCGACGACCGGCTGCTGCACCGTCAGCGATTGCGCCGCGCACACGGACGCCAGCGTCGCCTGCACCAACAACGCGTGCGTCTACACCTGCGACAGCGGCTTCCACGACTGCAGCGGCACGTGCAAGTCGTCGTCGAGCGTCGACAGCTGCGGCACGATGTGCACCTCGTGTCCGACGGGCAACGCCTGCCAGACGCCGGCGTGCACCGGCGGCGCCTGCGGCTTCGTCGCCGGCGGCGCCTCGCCCTGCTGCAACGCCACCGGCGACTGCACGCCGGCCAACGCGTGCCAGCAGGCGACGGCGTGCACCGCCAACATGTGCGTGTTCGGATCGACCGGCGCCAGCGGCTGCTGCAACAGCGCGTCCGACTGCCCGAAGCCGAGCGAGCCGTGCCTGCAGGCCGCGTGCGTCGCCAACCAGTGCGCGACCTCGCCGATCCTCGGTTGCAGCGACGACGGCGGCACCGCGATCGACATGACCACCGCCGCCGCGGACGCGGCGACGCCGGCGCCCGATCTGTCGGCCGCGCTGTCGCTCTCGGGCGGCGGCGGCTGCGCCTTCGCCGGCGCGCTTCCGGCGTCCGCGACGTCCGCGACGTCCGCGACGTCCGCGGCGTCCGCGACGTCCGCGTCGTCCTCGTCGCCGTCCTCGCGCGCGCTCTTCTTCTTCGCCGTCGCGCTCGGCCTCCTCGCGCTCCGCCGCCGTCGCGCATGAGGCGCCGCCCAGCCTCCATCGCCGTCGCCGTCGCCGTCACGCTGGCGCTCGCGCTCGCCGGCGCCGCGCACGCGCAATCGCGCTCGGCCTCCTTCGACGCCGAAGGCTTCCACCCCGCGATCACCTCACAGGGCTACTACGCCGTCGATGGCGCCTTCGTCGCGCCGCACCTCGGCTTCTCCGCCGGCCTGTGGCTCACCTACGGCCACGATCCGCTCGTCGTGCGCAGCGGCCACACCCTCGTCGGCGAGCTCGTCGTCCGCCAGCTCGGCCTCGATCTCGTCGGCAGCTTCGCCATCTTCGATCGCCTCGAGATCGGCGTCGACCTGCCGTTCGTCCCCTATCAGCTCAACGACGAGCGCACCGTCGCCTTGCCCAACCTCTCGTCGGCCGGCCTCGGCGATCTCGCGCTCGAGGTCAAAGGCGTGCTCTGGGCGCCGCACTGGGCGACGCAGCGCTTCGGCCTCTCCGGCATCGTCGGCGCCTCGTTCCCCACGGGCGACTCGTCGAGCTTCATGGGGCAGGGCAGCGTCGTCGGCCGCTTCCGCCTCGTCGGCGAGTGGCAGTGGACCCACGTCGACGCCGCGCTCAACGCCGGCTTCGTCGTGCGCGGCGGCCGCGACTTCGGCGACCTGCACGTCGGCTCGCAGTTCCAATACGGCGCCGCGCTCGCGGTCCCGGTGCCCAAGGGGTTCGCCATCGTCGGCGAGGTGCACGGGCTCGTCGCCGTCGAGAATCCCAAGGGCATCTCGCTCTCCACCGCCGAGGCGCCCGCCGAGCTCGACGCCGGCCTGCGCTGGCGGGCGCGCTTCGGTCTCGAAGTCGACGCCGGCGTCGGCGTCGGCCTGTCGCGTGGCTACGGCACGCCCGATCGCGCGCGCGCCATCTTCGGCATCAAGTACGTCACGCCCGCCTCGCGCCGCCGCCCGCCGGTCACGCTGCCTCCCGCGCGGCCGGTCGCGCCGCCGCCGGCGCTCATGCCGCTGACGCCGCCGCCCGACAGCGACGCCGACGGCATCCCCGACGCCAGCGACGCCTGCCCGACCGAGGCCGGCACCAAAGAGTTCCGCGGCTGCCCGCCGCCCGATCAGGACCGCGACGGCGTCCCCGACGCCGACGATCGCTGCCCCGACAAGCCCGGCGTGCGCGAGAACCAGGGCTGCCCCGACTTCGACTCCGACGGCGACGGCTACATCGATCGCCTCGACAAGTGCCCGTTCGATCCCGAGACGTGGAACGGTGTCACCGACGACGACGGCTGCCCCGATCAGCCGGCGGCGCTCGCCGCGCTCGTCGGCGATCGCATCGTCATCTTCGAGCCGGTGCTCTTCGAGCGCGACGGCAGCGTCGTCGACAAGCGCTCGGCCAAGCTGCTCGGCATCGTCGCGCGCATCCTCAACCTGCACGCCGAGATCCTGAAGCTGCGCGTCGAGGGCCACATGGACAGCAAGACGCCGGCGCTCGAAGGGCTCGAGCTGTCGCGCAAGCGCGCCGCCGCCGTGCGCCGCTGGCTCGTCGACAACGGCCACGTCGATCCCAAGCGCCTGACCGCCGAGGGCTTCGGCGCCGACCGCCCCATCGCCGACAACCGCGACTTCATCGGCCGCGCCAAGAACCGCCGCATCGAATTCGTGATCATGCAAAAGCTCGACACGGGGCCCTAGCGATGGCGAGGTCCTAGATGCCGCGGCCGCCGACGCTGTCGTCGAGCGCACGGGCGCTGCGCGAGAGCATCTTCTCGCGCCTGCAGGGCCGCCTCGCCAAGCACGGCGCCGACGGCGTGCCCCTCCACCTCGGCGACACCTACTTGCAGCCGCCGATGGCCGCGCGCGAGGCGCTCGAAGCCAACGCCGCCGACTGGCGCTACGGCGCGCCCGCCGGCGAGGCGCCGCTGCTCGCCGCGCTCGCTCGAAAGCTGCGCGACAGGAACGGCCTCGACTGGGCCACCGAGCAGCACCTGCAGGTCACCGTCGGCGCCACCGCAGCGCTCGCCGCCGCCGCGCGCGCGCTGGTCGATCCCGGCGACGAGGTCCTCTGCCCGACGCCGCACTGGCCGCTCATCCGCGGCATCGTCACCAACGCCGGCGGCGTCGCCGTCGAGGCGCCGTTGTCGCAGGCGCTCTACGCCGACGCGAGCGCCGATGCCGCCGCCATCCTCGAGCCGCACATCGGGCCGCGCACCGCCGTGCTCTACGTGACCACGCCCAACAACCCCGACGGCAAGCAGCTCGGCCCGCGTCATCTCGAGCAGCTCGCCGAGCTGGCGCGCCGCCACGATCTCTGGGTCCTCGCCGACGAAGCCTACGAGGACCTCGCGTGGGCCGAGCCGCACCATTCGATCGCCGCGCTCCCCGGCATGGCCGAGCGCACGCTGACCGTCTATTCGCTGTCGAAGAGCTACGCCATCGCCGGCCATCGCCTCGGCTACGTCGTCGGCGCCGCCGCGCCGATGCACGCGCTGCGCAAGATCGCCAACCACACCGTCTACAACGTGCCGTCGCTGCTCCAGCGCGCCGCGCTCGCGCTCGTGACCGCGCCGTCGTCGCAGGCGTGGCTCGCAGAGACGCGCGCGCTCTACCGCTCGTTGCGCGACGAAGCCAGCCGCCTCCTGCCCGCGCCGCACCACGTGCCCGACGGCGCCACCTACCTGTTCGCCGATTTCTCGCGCTGGACGCACGGCCCCGAGTCGGGTGGCATCTGGCCGCTCGTCGAGAAGCTGCTCGACGCCGGCGTCTCGATCGCCCCCGGCGAGCAGTTCGGCCGCGACTTCGCCACGCACGCGCGCCTCTGCTTCACCGCGGTTCCCGTCGAGCGGCTGCGCGTCGGGCTCGCTCGCCTGGCAGACGTGCTCTCGGCCGCTTGAATTTTTCCTGGCAGGGAGCGTCCACCTCGTCAGACTTCGATGATGCGCTTCATCGCACCGTTACTGTTGGCCGCGACCATCGCCACACCGCTCTCCGGCGCCCACGCCGACGCGGCCGAGGCGAGCGCAACCGCCGCCGTGCGTGGCTACTTCAGCGCGCTCGCGCGTCAGGATTTCTCGCGCGCCATCGCGCTCACCGACGGCGCCGCACAACAGTGCACGTCGCGCATGGTCAGTAAGCTCAAGTCCGAGGCCGCGGCGCACAACGCCAGGGTCGAGGTCAAGGTGACCAAGGTCGATGTCAGCCGCCCCGGCGCGCCCGAGGCGCGCGGCGTGCCCGTGCCGGTCGCCTTCCACATCGACGTCGTCGGCAAGAAGTGGTGCTTCAGTAAAGTCGCGCGCCAGCTCGACGGCGTCGCACGCTTCTGGGTCGATCCCTCGCGCCCCGATCGCATCGTCGCCATCGACGGCCGCCTCGCCGAGTAGCGGGCCGTCGCCCGGCGCCGCGTCGCAACGGATGCGCGCGCGCCGAGTCGGCGCAACTTCGGCGTCGAGGAGGTGGGCATGCCACTCGATCCGAAGCAGGAAGCATTCGTGAAGAAGGTCGTCGGCGTCTACAACGGCCACAAGGTCGAGGCGTTCGACGAGATCCTGACCGACGACTGCGTCCTCGTGCGCAACGGCACCGAAGCGTCCGGCAAGAAGGCGATCAAGGAAGTGCTCGCCAAGCTGTACAAGGCCTTCCCCGACATCGAGTACGAGATCGACGACGTGCTCGTCGCCGGCGACAAGCTGGCGCTGCGCTGGAGCGGGCACGGCACGCACAAGGGCGACTACTTCGGCATTCCGGCGACGAACCGCGAGGCCAGCTACGACGGCATCACCCTGTACGAGCTGAAGGGCGACAAGATCGCGCGCATCTGGGTGAGCACCAACATCTTTGGCCTGCTGCGCGATCTCGGCGCCAAGGCGACGATGG
>DATNAQ010000094.1:0-26877 GCA_035607415.1 Polyangia bacterium | reverse complement strand
AGCGGCGCCAGCTCCAGCGAAATCCGCTTGAGCGAGCGATATCCCGCGACCTCGAATGCACGCAGCTGCACGCCGCATTATAGTGTCGCCCATGCCCATCAAAACGTACCTTCTGACGCCGGGTCCGACGCCGGTCCCCGAGCGCGTCATGCTGGCGATGGCCCGCCCGATCGTCCACCACCGCACCGCCGACTTCGAGAAGATCTTCCGCGAGGCCGCCGAGGGGCTGCAGTGGATCTTCCAGACCAAGCAGCCCGTCCTCATGCTCTCCGGCTCGGGCACGCTCGCCATGGAGTCCGCCGTCGTCAACACCATGAAGCGCGGCGACAAGGCGCTCTGCGTCGTCGGCGGCAAGTTCGGCGAGCGCTGGCGGAACATCTGCAAGGCGCACGGCCTCGACTTCACCTCGCTCGACGTCGAGTGGGGCCGCGCCGTCGATCCCGCCGCCGTCGAGAAGGCGCTCGACGCCGACGACAAGATCACCGCCGTCTTCTCGCAGGCCAACGAATCGTCGACGGGCGTGCGCCACCCGGTCGAAGCGATCGCCAAGATCACGCACAAGCGCGAGCGCGTCATCAACGTCGTCGACGCCGTCTCCGCGCTCGGCGCGTTCGATCTGCCGATGGACGCGGCCGGCTTCGACGTGCTGCTCACCGGCTCGCAGAAGGCGCTCATGCTGCCGCCCGGCCAGGGCTACATCGCGCTCTCCGACAAGGCGTGGGCGCGCACCGAGTCGGCCGATCTTCCGCGCTTCTACATGGACCTCAAGCGCGAGAAGAAGGCGCAGGCCGGCGGCGAGACCGCGTGGACGCCGGCGATCACGCTCACCGTCGGCCTCGTCGAGGCGCTGCGCATGATCAAGGAAGAGGGCCTGCAGCAGTGTTTCGCCCGTCACGCGCGCCTCGCCGAGGCCACGCGCGCCGCCTGCGTCGCGCTCGGCTGCGCGCTGTTCGCGCCCGACGCGCCGTCGCCGACGGTGACCTCGGTGCGCGGTCCCGAGGGTTTCGACACGGGCAAGCTGGTCAAGCAGCTGCGCGACAAATACGGCGTCTCGATCACCGGCGGGCAGGACGCGGTGAAGGGCAAGATCTTCCGCGTCGCGCACCTCGGCTACTTCGACACCTTCGACATCCTGACCAGCGTCGCCGCCATCGAGATGGCGCTCGCGGACCTCGGCGTGAAGATTTCGCACGCCGCCGGCACCGCCGCGGCGCAGGCGGTTTTGCGCGCCGGCGCCTGACATTACGGCCTCCCCCTGATGACGCCCCCGCGGCGTTGCTTACGATCTCCAGCGTGGAAGATCCCGCGCTTCAACCCGGCACCGTCGTCGGCGAGTACGTCATCGAGCGCAAGCTCGGCGACGGCGGCATGGCGACGGTCTACGGCGCGACGCACCCACTGATCGGCAAGAAGGCCGCCATCAAGGTGATGTCGCCCAGCCTCTCGGCCGACGCCAGCGCCGTGGCCCGCTTCGCCCTCGAGGCGCGCGCCATCAACGCCATCGGCCACCCCAACCTCGTGGACGTGTTCAGCTTCGGCCGCCTCCCCGACGGCCGCAGCTACTTCGTCATGGAGTGGCTGCCGGGCGAGACCCTCTACGAGCACATGTGGAAGCAGCACGGCCCGCTGCCGCTCGACGAGGTCATCAACATCCTCGATCAGATCTGCGACGCGCTCGAGGCGACGCACGACAAGGGCATCATCCACCGCGACCTGAAGCCGGCCAACGTGTTCCTCTGCCCGGTGCGCGGCCGTCGGGACGTGGTCAAGCTGCTCGACTTCGGCGTCGCCAAGCTGGCGCACCAGGAGTCGAACCCGCGCTGGACCTCGGCCGGCTGCGTCGTCGGCACGCCGGAGTACATCGCGCCGGAGCAGGCGCGCGGCAAGGACGTCGACGGGCGCACCGATCTCTACTCGCTCGGCGTGATGGCCTACGAGATGATCCTCGGCCGGCAGCCGTTCATCAGCGACAACCCCGCCGACGCGATCCAGATGCACCTGTGCGCCAAACCGCCGCGGCCGAGCGTGTTGTGGAAGCGCATCCCGGCGCGGCTCGAGGCGCTGCTGCTCAAGCTGCTCGAGAAGGAGCCGGCGGCGCGCGCCACGCTCGCCGAGGTGCGCGCGACGCTGGCGGCGCTCAAGCCGATGGTCACGCAGTCGCTCGATCGCGTCGCCGAAGCGCCGCCGCCGGTGGTCCTGCCGGCGCCGCGCAAGCGCCACGCGCTCCGGCTCGGCATCGTCGCCGCGAGCTTCTTTGCGATCGCGATCGCCGGTTATCATCCCTCGCGCTCCGACGCGGAACAGGCGCCGGCGGTTCAGGCCTCGACGACGCCGTCGACCCCGCCGGTGGCGACCCAGGAGCGCCCGCGGCCGGCCGATCCGAGCCAGTCACCGACGACGGTGCGGCTGCATGTGGCGTCGCCGGCGTCGACGCCGCGCCCGGCAACGCATCGCGCCAGACGTTCCCGGCGTGATGCGAATTACCTCCTCGACCCCTTCTCTCACTAGCGACCCCTAGAGTGTAAGCGCGATTCCTGATTGCCGTCCGGTAGTCCATGCTTAAGTACGCGTACGCATGGCGAAGAACGGCGGCGGCGAAGTCGATTCGACCGCGGCGGGTGAGGCGGACGAATTCGTCCCCGTCCCGCTGGCGACCGATCTGTCGCCCGGCTTCGTCGTCGGTGAGTACACCGTCGACTGCAAGCTCGGCGACGGCGGCATGGCGACGGTCTACGGCGCGACGCACCCGCTCATCGGCAAGAAGGCGGCGGTCAAGGTCATCGCCCCCGCGCTCTCGCTCGACGCCGGCCTCGTCGAGCGCTTCGTCCTCGAGGCGCGCGCGGTCAACGCCATCGGCCACCCCAACATCGTCGACGTGTTCAGCTTCGGCCGTCTCAGCGACGGGCGCAGCTACTTCGTCATGGAGTGGTTGCAGGGCGAGACGCTCTACGACCGCCTGTGGGAACGGCGCCTCACGCTCGACGAGGCGCTCGACATCCTCGATCAGATCTGTGACGCGCTCGAGGCGGCGCACGAAAAGGGAATCGTCCACCGCGACTTGAAGCCGGCCAACGTGTTCCTCTGCCCGGTGCGCGGGCGGCGCGACCTCGTGAAGCTGCTCGACTTCGGCGTGGCCAAGCTCATCGCCACCGCCGAGGGCGTCGACATCTTGGATCCGCTGTCGCGGCCGCCGCAGACGATGACCGGGCAGGTGGTCGGCACGCCCGACTACATCTCGCCCGAGCAGGCGCGCGCCAAGCCCGTCGACGGCAAGACCGACGTCTACGCGCTCGGCGTGATCGCCTGGGAGATGATCCTCGGGCGGCGCCCGTTCGAGGCCGACAACACCGCCGACGTGGTGCGCATGCACCTGTCCGAGACGCCGCCGCGTCCGTCGGCGCTGTGGGCGGAGATTCCGTCGCTGCTCGACGAGCTGATGGCGAGCATGCTGTCCAAGACGGCGTCGAAGCGGCCGTCGCCGGTCGAGGTGCGCGCGGTCATCCGCGAGCTGCGCGGGACGCCGCCGCCGTTCGAGTGGGAGTCGATGGTGGCGTCGTCGTCGGCGCCGCCGCTGGCGCAGGGGTCGTCGCAGCCGTCGCCGATGGCGAGCGCGCCGCCGGCGCAGCCCTCGACGCTCGACGTGACGCCGCTGCCGCTGACGGCGCCGCGCCGTCGCGGGACGGCCGTGGTGCTCGGCGCGCTCGCGGTGCTCGCCGTGGCCGGCGTGGCCGTGGCGGCCTGGCATGGCGACGGCAAGCGTCCCGAGATCGTACAGCCGGTGTCGCAAGCGAGGACGGCGCCGTCGCCGGCGAGGACAGAGCTGCCTGCGCCGGCGACACCGGCCGTCTCCGATTCGGGCACCCTCGTGGTGCACGTCGACTCGGGCAATGCGCGCATCGAGCTCGATGGCTCGCTCATCGCGCAGTCGGCCTCGGGCGCGCGGCTGCGCGTCGACAGCGGCGACCACGCGGTGAGCGTCTCGGCGCCGGGGCGGCACCGCTATCAGGGACGCATCAGCGTCGGGCGCGGCGCCACCGTCGAGCTGGCGGTGCACCTGCGCCGCGACGCCGAGCCGGCGACGACGGCGGCGGCGGCCGCGCCCAAGCCGGCGCCGCCGACCAAGAAGCGCGACTCGCGCGATCCCGACTACCTCGTGGATCCGTTCCCGGGCGCAAAATGAAGGCGCTGCTCGTGGTGGTACTCCTCGTCGCCGCGGCGGCGACGGCGCACGCGGCCGACAGCGGCGACGCGCTCCAGGAGGCCAAGGATCACTACGACCGCGGCATGGCGCACTACGAGCTCGGCGAGTTCGCCGCCGCCGTCGAGGAGTTCAAGCAGGCCTACGCGCGCTCGCAGGCGCCCGGCCTCTTGTTCAACCTCGCGCAGGCGAGCCGGCTCAACAAGGAGTACGAGCAGGCGCTGCACTTCTATCGCGCCTACCTGCGCGTGCGGCCCGACGCGGCCAACCGCGAAGACGTCGAGAAGCGGATCGCCGAGCTCGAGCCGATCGTGGAAGTTCGCCGGAAAGCGGAGATGGAGCAGATCACGGCGCAGAACCCGCAGCCGCCGATGCCGTCGGTGCCGTCGCCCGCGACGACGAGGAGGAGGACGACGACGGCGCCGGTCGCCACCGTCGTGGCCAGGCCGCGTCCGAGCGGGCGTCCGTTGCGCATCGCCGGCATCGTGATCGGCGTCGCCGGCGTGGGCGCGCTCGCCGCCGGCATCGGGCTCGGCGCCGCTGCGCTCGACGCGCAGAACAAGCTGTCGTCGCTGGCCACGAGCATGGGCAGCTGGACGCCGGCGCAGGCGAGCCTGTACACGACCGGCCAGCACGACGCCGCCGCGGCCACCGCGCTCTACGTCGTCGGCGGCGCGGCCGTGGCCACCGGCGTCGTGCTCTACGCGGTCGGCTGGCGCCGCGATCGCACGCGCTTCGCGGTCGCACCGACGCCGGGCGGCGGCGCGCAGGCGGTCTGGTCGTGCGCGTTCTAGCCCGCGCCGCGCTCGCGCTCGTGCTCGCCGCGTCGGCGGGCTGCATCTTCTCGCCCAAGCTCGGCGACGGCGCCATCGCCTGCGGCAGCGACGGCTCGTGCCCGCCCGGCCAGAGCTGCGGCGGCGACGACCGCTGCCACGTCAGCGACGGCACCGGCGGCAACGGCTCCGACGCGTCGGTGCCGTGCACGCCCATCACCTGCGACGACGTCGCCCGCAACTGCGGCCCGCTCGACGACAGCTGCGGCCACACGCTCGACTGCGGCTCGTGCACGGCGCCCGACACCTGCGGCGGCGGCGGCACCGACGGGCAGTGCGGCTGCAAGCTGCTCTCGTGCGCCGATCAGCACAAGGACTGCGGCGCCGTCTCCAACGGCTGCGGCGCGACGGTGAGCTGCGGCTCGTGCGCGCTGCCCAACACGTGCGGCGGCGGCGGCCCCGCCAACGTCTGCGGCTGCACGCCGAAGAGCTGCGCGCAGATGGGCAAGAACTGCGGCACCGCGCCCGACGCCTGCGGCGGCACCTTGATCTGCGACATGCCCGGCGGCTGCCCCGGCGGCCAGACCTGCGGCGGCGCCGGCGTGCCCAACGTCTGCGGCGTCGGCACCTGCATGCCGACCTCGTGTCTCGTGCAGAACAAGACCTGCGGCGACATCTCCGACGGCTGCTCGATGACGCTTCACTGCGGCGACTGCACGGCTCCGAAGAGCTGCGGCGGCGGCGGGGTGGCCAACGTCTGCGGCTGCACGCCGACGACCTGCGCCGCGCTCGGCAAGAGCTGCGGCCCCGCGCCCGACGGCTGCGGCGGCACGCTCGATTGCGGCGCGTGCGGCTGGCCCAACAGCTGCGGCGGCGGCACCGACGCCAACTCGTGCGGCTGCACGGCCAAGACCTGCGCCATGGCCGGCGCCAATTGCGGCAAGCTGCCCGACGGCTGCAACGGCGTCCTCGGCTGCGGCGGTGGCTGCAACGGCAACCGCGTCTGCGTCGCCAACGTGTGCGTGAAGAACGGCACCTGCACGCCCAAGACCGCGTGCGATCCGGGGCAGTGCGGCGTCGTCTCGGACGGCTGCGCCGACGTCTTGCGCTGCGGGATGTGCACGGGCGGCAAGCAGTGCGTCAATAACGTTTGCCAGTAGCCGCGCGCCTTACTACAGTCCGCGCGCGATGAACCCACGCCTGCCACCCGGCGTTCGCGACTATCTTCCCGTCGCTGCGGCGCGCCGGCGCGGCCTGGCGTCGACCGCGGCGGCCGAGATCGAGCGCTGGGGCTACCGCGGCATCATCACGCCGCTGTACGAGTACGCCGAGGTGCTGGCGCGCGGCACCGGCGCGGCGGCGCAGGCGATGCGCTTCGTCGAGCCGGCGTCGGGCGAGGTGGTGGCGCTGCGCCCCGACCTGACGCCGCAGGTGGCGCGGCTCGTCGCCACGCGCATGCACGACGAGCCCGGGCCGGTGCGCCTCTATTATCAAGGCTCGGTGGTGCGCCTCGACGGTGGGCGGCGCGAGATCTTCCAGATCGGCGTCGAGCTCATCGATGCGCCGCAGCCGGGCGGCGACCTCGAGGTGGTGGCGCTCGCCGAGGCGGCGCTGCAGGCGCTCGGCATCGCCGAGTACACCGTCGATCTCGGGCACGCGGCCGTCGTGCGCGCCGCCCTCGATTCGCTCGGCCTCGACGACGAGGCGATGGCCGCGCTGCAGCTGGCGCTCATGCGCAAGGACGGCGCCGCCGTCGCCGCGCTGGCCACGCTGGCCCGCGTCTCCGAAGGGCGCAAGGCGCTCCTGTGCGCGCTGCCGGCGCTGTACGGCGGTCCCGAGGTGCTGGCGCGGGCGCGCGCGCTCGTCGAAAATCCGGCCGCGCGCGCCGCGGTCGACGAGCTCGAGCTGTTGTGCGCGCGCCTCGGCGCCCTCGGCCCCGCGTCGCGCCTGTCGATCGATCTCGGCGAGGTGCGCGGCTTCGACTACTACACCGGCACGCGCTTCGGCCTCTACGCCGAAGGCGCGGGCGGGGCGCTCGCCTCGGGCGGTCGCTACGACGGCCTGGTCGCGCGTTACGGCCGTCCCGCGCGCGCCGCCGGCTTCGCGCTCGACGTCGATCGCACCGCCGAGCTCTTGCGGGTGCGCGGCGTGCCGGCGCCGCGGCAGCCGGCCGGCGTATTGGTGGCCGGCGAGCCGGTGGCGGCCGCCCGCGCCGCCGCCGAGCTGCGCCAAAAGGGCGAGCGCGCGGTCCTCGATCTCGACGAGCCGGCCGCGTCCGACGCGGACTTGCAGGCGCGCGCCGCCGCCCGCGAGCTTTCCCGCGTCGCCGTCGCGGGCGAGGCCGGAATCCGATGGCTCGGCGAAGGCTCTTAGGCTAGGGTGTAGCGCGAAACATGGCCAACGTGGTTATCGTCGGCGCCCAGTGGGGCGACGAGGGCAAAGGCAAGGTCGTCGATCTCTACACCGAGTTCGCCGACGTCGTCTTCCGTTACGGTGGCGGCGCCAACGCCGGTCACACGCTCGTCGTCGATGGGCAGAAGCTGGTCACGCACCTCATTCCGTCGGGCGTCTTGCGTGGGCGCGGCAAGAAGTGCGTGCTCGGCGACGGCATGGTCATCGATCCCAAGGTGCTGCTCGAGGAGCTCGGCGAGTGCAAAGCGCGCGGCCTCCTCGGTGACGATCGCGACCTCGTGATCGGCAAGCACGCGCACCTCATCCTGCCGCTGCACCGCGAGATCGACTCGGTGCGCGAGCAGGGCAAGGCGGCGATCGGCACCACCAAGCGCGGCATCGGCCCCGCCTACGAGGCGAAGATGGCCCGCCGCGGCGTGCGCATGAGCGATCTTCTCGACGAGAAGCGCTTCCGCATGCTCTACGAGCGCAACGTCGAGGAAGTGGGCGACTGGCTCTCGCGCCGCGGCGTCACCGTCGCCGGCGTCGACGAAGTCACCGCCGAGTACATGGGCTACGCCGACAAGCTGCGCCGCTACGTCGGCGACGCCTCGCGTCTCACGCACGACGAGATCAAGCGCGGGCGCCACGTGCTCTTCGAGGGCGCGCAGGGGGCGCTGCTCGACGTCGACCACGGCACCTACCCGTTCGTGACCTCGTCGTCGACGCTGGCGGCGGGCGCGTGCACGTCGGCGGGCATCGGGCCGACGGCGATCACGAGCGTCATCGGCATCGCCAAGGCGTACACCACGCGCGTCGGCGGCGGGCCGTTCCCGACGGAGCTGACCGATGCGCTCGGCGATCGGCTGCGCGAGGCCGGCGGCGAGTACGGCGCGACCACCGGACGTCCCCGTCGCTGCGGCTGGCTCGACGTGGCGGCCTTGCGGCTCGCGGTGCGCTGGAACGGCCTCAGCGGCCTGGCGCTGACCAAGCTCGACGTGCTGCGCGGCATGGGGCGCGTCAAGATCTGCGTCGGCTACACCGTCGGCGGCGAGCAGCTCGACGAGCTGCCGACCGACCCGGGCGAGATCGATCGCGCGGTGCCGGTCTACGAGGAGCTCGAGGGCTGGGACGCCGACACGCGCGAGGTGCGCGACTTCGGCGAGCTGCCGCCGGCGGCGCAGAAGTACGTGCGCCGCATCGAGGCGCTCGTCGGCGTCGATTGCGCGCTTATTTCGGTGGGACCGGGCCGCGCGGAGACGATCGTCATCCGAAATCCGTTCCGGTAGGCCAAGGACGTGGCCAAGAAACCTGATAGCCCGCGTGTCGAATGGAGTAAGGTCGGGCAAGTGCTTGCGATTCACCAAGGACGCGCCTAAAATGTCGTGTTCATTCCATGAAGGGGCCCCATGAAGATCGTTTGCGATAACTGCGCGACGAAGTACTCGATCGCGGACGAAAAGGTTCGCGGGAAGGTCTTCAAGATCCGTTGCAAGAAGTGCAGCCACATCATCGTCGTACGTGGCGGCGCCGACGGCAACGTGGAGGCGTCGTCGCGCGACGCGGCTCCGGCGGCAGACGCCGGCTTCCCGGGTGAAGATCAGCAGACGATCGCGGCGCGCGCGGGCACGCCGGCGGCGGGGGTTCCGGCGGCGGGCGCCAGCGGCGACGCCGTGTGGCACCTCGTGATTGATCGTGAGCAGGTCGGTCCGCTCGCGCCGGCCGAAGTGCGCCAGAAGTTCTCGAACGGCGAGATCGACGTCGAGACCTACGCCTGGCGCGAGGGCTTCGGCGATTGGCTGCGGCTCGGCTCGATCGAAGATTTCCGCGATCTCGGCGCGGGCGCGCCGGCGCGTGACGAAGGCGCCACGCGGCGCACCGACTCGGCGGATCTGTTCGCCGGAGCGGGCGGCGGCGGCGACGATGCGCCGGCGGAGGCACCGTCGGGCGATCTGTTCGGCGGCGCGGCCGCGGCGGCAGCGCCGGCCTACTCGTCGGCCCCTGCGCCGGCGGCCGAGGCCGACGTGTTCGGCGGCGGTGGCGGTGGTGGCGGCCTGTTCGGCGCGCCGTCGGCGGCGCCGGCTCCACGCGCGACGCGTACCTCGTCGCCCGGCTTCGCGGCGGCATCGGCGGCGCCCGCGGCCCACGCCGACGAAGGCGGCGGCGGTGGCGTCGATGTGCGGCCGATGACCGGCCAGCGCAACGAGAACTCGGTTCTTTTCTCGCTCAACAACCTGCAGGCGCTGGCGACGGGCGGCGGCGGCGCGAAGGCGTCGGCCGCGGCCGAGCAGCGTCCAGGCTTCGCCAACTCGCAGACCGAGGGCTCGGGCCTCATCGACATTCGCGCCATGGCGGCGTCGACGCTGGCGGCTTCGCCGTCGTCGCCGGGGCCGTCGATGGGAGGCAAGGGCGAGGAGCTGCCGGGCCTCGGCTCGGCGCCGGTGTTCTCGCCGATGGCGGCGCCGATCCTCATGCCGGCGGCGCCGTCGGGGCCGCCGAAGTGGATGTTCGCCATCCTCGGCGTCGGCGTCCTGGCGGTGCTCGGCATCGTCGTCGTCGGCATTCTGTTGCTCACGCGCAAGCCGGCCGAGCCGCAGGTGGCGGCGGCGCCGGCAGCGGCGCAGCCGGGCACAGCGGTGGCGGCGGCGGGCACGCATCCCGCGGCGACGGCTCCGGCCGCGACGGCTCCGGCCGCAGCGGCGGGGACGCCGGCGGCAGGCACGCCGAGCGCGCCGGTCGCGCAGAACGACAAAGAAGAGAAGAAGCACGCCGCGAAGGGCTCGTCGTCGAAGGAGCACGGCACCAAGCTGGCCAAGGCGGAGACCGCGCCGGCGAAGGCGGAAGCGCCCGCGGCGAAGGCCGAGGCGCCGGCCGCGCCCGCGCCGAAGAAGGGCAAGCACGACGCGCTCGACGATCTTCTCAACGACGCCAGCCCGGAGTCGAAGCCGGCGGCGGCGAAGAAGGAGCGCCCGGCGGCGCGCGAAGAGTCGGGCGGCGACGACTCGAGCCTCCCTAGCGAGCTCGACAAGGGCCAGATCGTCTCGGGCATGCAGCGCATCAAGGGCCGCGTGGGTGGCTGCTTCGATCAGTACAAGGTGCCGGGCATGGCCAACGTGGCGGTGACCATCGCCGGTAGCGGGCGCGTGTCGAGCGCCAACGTGACCGGCCAGTTCGCCGGCACGCCGACGGGCGACTGCGTGGCCAAGGCGGTCAAGAGCGCCTCGTTCCCCAAGTTCAAGGGCTCGCCGCAGTCGATCGTCTATCCGTTCATCCTGCGCTAGCTAGCGCTTCTTCTTCCGCAACCACCACAACGCGATCGCCGCGGCCCCCAGCGCCGGAACGAGGAACCATGGCCAGCCTCGCCGCGGCTTCGCCGGCGGTGCGGGCGGCGGCGCCGGCGCCGAGAACACGACGGTGATCGAGCGGTCCTCGAGCGCCGAAAACTTCTGCCCGCGAAAGAGGAAGCGCGTCTCCTTCTCGGTCGAGCCGTTGTCCGGCGGCCCGCGGTGCGACGTCACGATGCGCGTGGCCGGTGACTCCTCGACGCGGATCTCGGTCTCGCCGAGCTGCGGCTCGGGCGTGGCGTCGTCGATGCGGAGCGTGTGCAGGGTTGCCGGCGTGAGCGGAATGCGCGCGACCAGGTCGACCGCGAACGGGCTCGGCCCGACCTCGTTGCCGGCCAGGCCGACGGTGGGCGCGTCGAACGCCGGCACCACGCGCTTGCCGTCGACGGTGAGCGAGAGCCCGACGAGCACGGCCTGCTCGACCTTCTTGCCGATGGCGCGCGTCTCGTCGGCGTCGAGCAGGCCGTTGGCGTTGCCGTCGGCGGCCTTGCGCCAGGCGGCGGCGGGCGCCGGTCCGACCATCGTGGTGTGCGCGAGGCGCAGCTCGTCCGGTCCGACCAGATCGATCTTGATGTAGCGATTCACCGTCGACGGCGCGTACTCGGGGTGCGCGTCGGCGATGCCGATCGCCACCAGCAGGGTGCACACGGCTGTCGCAGTTCTGTTGACGACGTGGAATCGGTTTGCGATGCTGCCGCGCAATCGTATCGGAGGGTAGCATGCATCGCCTCCTCGTCCTGACTACGATCGTCGTCGCTGCGGTCGGTTGCGGAAGCAAGAAGGATCCGTTCGCGCCCAAGCCCGAGTGCATGGGCGCGAGCATCGTGCCGTTCATGGGCTCGCGCGCGATGGTGGTCTCGTCGCTGGCCATCGCCGACGCCGACGAAGGCTTCGATCTCGACGGCGACGGCAAGATCGACAACAAGCTGTCGCCGCTCGGCTCGTTGGCCAACGACACGATCAAGATGTCGTTCACGCAGAAGCACGACATCATCCTGCCCATCGAGCTGTTCGGCTACGAGGGCTCGGACAACTCGTGCACCAAGTTCGTGTACTACGTCGGGCAGTTCAACAAGGACCGCGACGCCGACGGCAAGGACACGCAGTGGACGCCGGGCAGCTCCGACTGCGACGACACCGATCCCGCCATCAAGCCGGGCGCGACCGAGGATCTCACCAACCGCGTCGACGATGACTGCGACGGCTACGCCGACAACGCGACCAAGGGGTCGAAGCCGACCGACGCGCAGGATCTCGACGGCGACGGCTATTCGCTCGCGCAGGGCGACTGCGACGATCGCAATGACCCCGACCACATCGCGATGGCCAAGATGCGCCACCCGGGCGCGATGGACATCTGCGACGACGGCATCGACGAGGATTGCGACGGCATCGCCGACAACGATCCGTCGTGCGATCCGTTCAAGAACAACGACGTGACCGTCGACGTGCAGTCGGTGTCGTTCGACCCGGCGATGAATCCGCTCATCACCTTCAAGGACGGCAGCGTGAAGATGGGCGTGCTCGACGCCGGGCCGGACAAGTTCGCGCTCAACGTGCCGTTCCAGAAGGGCATCACGCTCGACCTCGAGCTCACCGGCGCGCACGTCGAGATGGCGCTCATGGACGCGGGCGGCCTCACGAGCGTGCCGATGACCAGCGCCTCGGGCGGCGTGGGCGGGCGGCTCGGCGGCGTGCTCTCGGCGGTGACGCTGGCGCAGATCAACGGCATCGACGCGGGCGGCGTCATCAAGCCCGACCAGTCGCTGCTCGACGCGGTGTTCGCGGGCGCGGTCGGCACCGTGCTCGGGCTCGATCAGGACAAGGACCAGCACTACCTTCCCGACATCGACGTCGACGGTGACGGCATCGAGGCGTTCTGGCAGTCGAACCCGACGCCGGCGGGCGGCTCGGCGCACGTCGACACCTGCCGCGACGGCGACGGCACGATCATCATGGGAACGGACTGCCCGCTCGCGAAGGACGCGAAGGGGAATTATCGCTTCGTCGACGGGTTGTCGGCGGCGCTGAAGTTCACCGCGGTGCCCGTGAAGCTGGGCACGATCATCACGAAGTAAGCCGAGGAGCGAGCCACGTGGCTACCGACGTCAAGGCGCACATTACGGGCACGGTCTGGAAGATCGAAGCGCAGCCGGGCGCGAAGGTCAACGAAGGCGACACCGTCATCATCCTCGAATCAATGAAGATGGAGATGCCCGTCGAGGCCCCGTGCGCGGGCACGGTGAAGGAAGTGAAGATCAAAGAAGGCGAGGCGGTGGACGAAGGGAAGGTCCTCGCCGTGATCGACGAAGGCTAGAAGGTTTTCTTCGTTCCGCGGGGTGGTGCCTGCGCCGAAGCCGGCTGCGCGCAGAGGTGCCTCGCCGGGCTCAAACAGTCCTCGCCGGCCGATACACCGCGCTCGATTCACCCCCTTGCCGCCGGCTGCGGAACTCGCGCGGCGAGGCACCTCTGCGCGCAGCCTCTTTGCTCGTCTCCACCGCTTCGAGCTCACATAGCGCCTGGGTCGTGACGTCGACGGTTCCGCGGCCAACGCCGCTCGACGAGCTCAGTCCGGAAACGGCTGCGCACGGCGCCGCGTCGGTCATTGGGGAGGAGCGGTGAAGCGGTGGAGCTGGGTAGTGAGGTCGCGCGCAGAGGTGCCTCGCCGCGCGAGTTCCGCAGCCGGCCAGCACGGCGCGGGAATCGAGCACTGGTCGATCGGCCGGCGAGGACTGTCTGAGCGCGGCGAGGCACCTCTGCGCGCGACCGGCGTGCGCGGCTCCACGCCCTTCCAAGCGAGCGAGCTAGCGGCGGGGGGCCTGCGGGGACCGTTGGGGTTTGCCGGCGGGGCGTTTGCCGCCGGGGGTGTTGGGCTTGAGGATGAAGGTCCAGGGTTGGGATTTGAGGATGCGGTGGGTTTCGTGGAGGTCGTCGAAGAGCTCGACGTCGGTCATGATGCCGCCGATGGTGCCTTCGCCACGGGCGACGGACGCGGCGAGCGCGCGCACGTCGGCGGCGATGTGCTGGCCGGTGGCGACCGCGCGGCGCACGGCGGCGACGGCGCCGGCGATGCGGGCGCGGCGATCGGCGTCGAACAGCGTCGAGAGCTGATCGATGCGATCGAGGGCGCGGTCGAGGCGCGCGCCGAGTGACGACAGCTCGGGGCCGGCGCGATCGGCGATGGCCGACAGATCGTGCGCGGCGGCGCGGATGCGCGGGACGGCGCGCGAGTCGCGCAGCGCGGCGAGCAGCGAGCCACCGGCGTCGAAGGCGGCGGCGGTCTGATCGGCGATGCGCCGCAGCTGACCGCGGTCGGCGGGCAGGCCGCTCAGCGTGGCGAGGAGCTCGTCGCCGGCATTGAGCAGCTCGTCGAGCGCGGGGCGATTTTCGCGCAACAGAGCGAGCGCGCGCCGCACGCTCTCTTCGGAGCGCACCAGGAACTTGTCGATCTCGGGCGGGTCGACGCCGACGAGGAGCTCGCCGCCCCGCACCGGCGGCCCCGGCGGCGCGCGGTGCGGCGGCGGGCCGATCTCGAGGTAGGCCTCGCCGAGCACCGACGGCGTGGCCACGAAGAGCTCGCTGTTGACGCGCAGCTCGCGCGCCCAGTCGCGCTCGACGAAGACGGTGAGCTCGACGTGGCTTCCGGGCTTCTCGGTTGCGCCGCTTGCGCCCGTCGCGCCGCGATCGTCGTGCACGCGCACCGCGCCGCGCACCTCGCCGACGTCGCGCCCGGCCAGGCGCACCTTGTCGCCGACGCGCAGCGCGCCCGTCGTCGCCATCGACACGCGCACGACCACGCCCGGCCCCATCGCGCGATCGGAGAACATCAGCACCCACACGATCGCCGCCCCGAGCGCGATCACGAGCCCGGCGCCGGCGGCGCGACGCGCGCCGCGTCCCGAGTCGTCGAAGGGTGGGCCGAGCGACATTTAGACCGCCGTCTCCCTCATTCCTTCCAGAAGAACTTCCACGGGTTCCGCTTCAGATCGCGCACCAGCTCCTTCAGATCGTCGTAGATCTGCGGATCGACCAGCAGCGCTCCCGCCGTGCCCTTGCCCTTCTTGATGTCGCTGATCAGCGACTGCGCGTCCGACGTCAGCTTCTCCGCCTTGTCGCCGACGACGACGAGCTCGTCGAGCGCCTTCTGCAGCTTGTCGCGCTCGCCGGGCCCGACGACGCTGGTGACGCGGTCGACGCCGTCGAGCGCCTTCTTCGCCTTTGCGAGAAGTGGATCAATGTCGCGCTTGATCGACTGAGAGATCGACTCGATGTTGCCGATGGTCGCTTTGAGCTGCGCGGCGTCGCCGACGCCGTTCTGGATCGACGCCAACAGCCCGGCCGCCTGCTTCGACAGCGCGTCGACGTTGCCGAGGAGGCGCCCGATCTCGGCCTTGTTGGTCTTGAGGATGTCGTCGAGCGTGCGCACCACCGACGCGCCAGACTGCAGGAAGTCCTTGATGACGTCTTTGTCGTCGCGGAGCAGGCCCGTGATCGAATCGAGGAACTCGTAGAGCCGCGCGACGATCAAGTCGGTGCGCGGCGGGTTGACGCCCTCGACCGAGTGCGACGGATCGAGCGGCGGCTGGTCCCACGAGCCGGGTTGGATCTCGAGGTACTGCTCGCCGAGCACGCCCTGCGTGTTGATGAAGAACTCGGCGTTCTTGCGGATCGACTCCTTCACGCGATCCTCGACGAACGCGACCACGCGCACCTGTACGCGCTTGCCGGTGTCGGGATCGACCTGGCCGCCGAGGTAGCGCACCTCTTCGACCTTGCCCACCTTGATGCCCGAGATCTTCACCGCCGCGCCCGACTGCAGGTTGCCCGAGAAGTCGTAGTTGATGCGGATGCGCGTGCCGCCGCGCCACGAGAAATTGCCGAGCAGCGCGAGGAACCCGCCGAGCAGCACCAGCGAGACGACGATCAAGGCACCGACTTTGGCTTCGAGCGATTTCATCAAAACCCCGGGGTTTCCATGGGCCCGTCGCTGCGGCCGTGGATGAATTGTTGCACGACTGGGTCGCCGGAGGCGCGGATCTCGGCCGGCGTGCCGACGGCGTGGACCACGCCGCGGTAGAGGAGCGCGATGCGGTCGGCGATGCCGAAGATCGACGTGAGATCGTGCGAGACGACGATCGACGTCATCTTCTGCCCGTCGGCGAGCTCGCGAATGAGCTTGTCGATGCGGCGGGCGCTCACCGGATCGAGGCCGGTGGTCGGCTCGTCGAAGAGCACGTACTCGGGCCCGACGGTGAGCGCGCGCGCGATCGCGGCGCGCTTGCGCGTGCCGTCGCCGAGCTCGGCCGGGTAGCTGTGAGCGAACGGGCGCATGTGCACCATGTCGAGGTAGCGCAGCGCCTCCTCTTCGGCCGCGCGCTCGCCGAGGTGGCGATGCTTGCGCAGCGGCAGCGCCACGTTCTCGACGAGCGTCATGGAGTCGAAGAGCGTGGCGTGCTGGAAGACCATCGCGCACTTCTTGCGGACGTCGTAGAGCGCGCGCTCGTCGAGCGCGTCGACGCGGTGGTCGTCGAGCCAGATCTCGCCGCCGTCGGGACGCAAGAGGCCGACGAGGTGCTTGATGGTCACCGACTTGCCGACGCCCGACGTGCCGATGATGAAGAGCACCTCGCCGCGCTTGACGTCGAGGTCGACGCCGCGCAGAACCGGCTTGTCGCCGAACGACTTGAACAGCTTCCGGAACGAGATCACGACACGCCTCGCTGGAAGGTGAAGAGCGCCAGGCCCGACAAGAAGAAGTCGAGCAGGATGACGACGAAGCTGGCGCTGATCACCGCGCGCGTGGTGGCGTTGCCGACGCCCTCGGAGCCGCCGCGGGCGCCGAGGCCGCAGATGCCGGCGACGATGGGCACCGCGGCGCCGTAGGCCGCGCACTTCATGACGCCGGTGGCCAGATCGCCGAGGTGCACGTGCGAGGGATCGAGGAACACCACCGGGTTCACGTGGAACGAGTAGTAGGCGGTGAGCGCGCCCATGAGGATGGCGGCGCCGACGCCGATGGTGGTGAGCGCGCCGGTCATGACCAGCGACGCGAGGAAGCGCGGCACGATCAGGTAGTCGACCGGATCGACGCCGTTCATGCGCAAGGCGTCGACCTGCTCGGTGACCACCATCGAGCCGATCTCGGCGGCGATGCCGGCGCCGACGCGCGTCGCGAGCATCATCGCCGTCAGCGACGGGCCGAACTCGTGCACCAGGATCTTGATGAACTCGGCGCCGACCTGCGACAGATCGCCGGTGATGCGGTTGACCTGCAGGCAGGTCTGGAACACCAGCACCATGCCGAGGAAGCCGAGCGTGACGCAGACGAACAGTAAGGAGCGGTTCCCGATTTGGTAAAGCTGCTTGACCACCTCGCCGCGAGTGATCGAGGTGCCGCGCCGCCCGTGCCAGAGCCAGCGCAGCGACCCGCGCAGGGTCTTGTCGATGACCTCGAGGGCGAGGCGGATCATCGCAGCACCATCGTGATCAGGTTGTCGGAGATCATGATGGCGACGGCGGCGGCGACGACGGCGTTGTTGACCGCGCGGCCGACGCCGACGGCGCCGCCTTTGACGCTGGTGCCGAAGTGGCAGCTGGTGATCGAGATGGCGAGCCCGAAGGCGACGGCCTTGACCAGCCCGATCGACAGATCCCACGGCTTCAGGTTGTCGGCGAACGAGTGGAAGAACGACGACAGCTCGACATTGAGCAGGAGCTTGCCGAAGAGCGCGCCGCCGGCGATGGCGACGACGTTGCCGATGACGACGAGACAGAAGAGCGAGACCATCATGGCCACCACGCGCGGCACGATGAGAAAGCCGATCGGCTCGATGGCGAGCGCGCGCAGCCCGTCGAGTTGCTCGGTGACGGTCATGGTGCCGAGCTCGGCGGCGTTGTTGGCGCCGACGCGGCCCGAGAACATGAGGCCGATGAGGATGGGGCCGACCTCGCGCAAGGTCGCGTAGCCGGCGCCGAAGCCGAGGAGGCCGTAGGCGCCGAAGCGGCGGATGAAGATGCCCGACTGGATCACCATGATGCCGCCCGTGAAGAAGGCGGTGAGCGCCACGATGGGGAGCGACTGCACGCCCATCTTGTAGAGGTTGCGCACGAGCTCGCGCCAATCGAGCTTCCAGGTGACGAGGCCGACGAGCACGCGCCAGGCGAGCAGCGCCATGCCGCCCGCTTCGTCGAAGAGCGCGAGCGCGGCGGCGCCGACCGGCTCCAGCGTCGTTTCCAGCGCGCGCACGAGGGAGCTCATAGCGGGCCCTCGAGCGCACCGCGCACGAACTGGCGCACCACGGCGTCGTCGCTGTCGGCGATCGCCGCCGACGGTCCGTCGTAGCGCAGGCGGCCCTCGTGGAGCATGCCGACGCGCGGGCAGAAGCCGCGCAAGGCCTCCACGTCCGAAGAGATGACCAGGACCGTCGCTTCGGTGGCGTCGCGCTCGGCGCGCAGCAGATCGTAGATCTTCGAGGTCGTCACCGGATCGAGCCCGGCGGTGGGCTCGTCGAAGATGCACACCGGCGGGCGCGCGATCACCGCGCGGGCGAGGGCGGCGCGCTTCTTCATGCCGCCCGACAGCTCGTTGGGAAACTTGGACTCGCTGCCGGCGAGCCCGACCGCGCGCAGCCGCTCGGCGACGCGCGCGCGGATCTCGTCGCCCGGCAGCGTCGCCTGGCGCACGAGCGGGAAGGCGACGTTGTCGCCGACGGTCATGAAGTCGAAGAGCGCGTTGTTCTGGAAGAGCATGCCGATCGGCGCGGCGTCGACGCGCACGGCGCCGGCGTCGGGCGCGATCAGGCCGCACACGATCTTGGCGAGCACGCTCTTGCCGCTGCCGGCGGTGCCGATGAGCCCGAAGGTCTCGCCGCGGCCGATCGACAGCTCGATGCCGTCGAGGAGGCGACGCGCGCCGAAGGACTTGCCAACGCCGGCGAGCCCGATCATGTGCAGCCGAGCTCCTGCTCGAGCGTCCGCGCCGCGCGCACGCGATTGCCGTCGGGGAACTGCTTGACGAGCCGCGCCAGCGCGCGACAGGCGGCGGGCACGTCTTTGGCCTCGCGCTTGGCGCGCGCCAGCTCGTAGAGCGCGTCGTCGCGCAGCGTCGACTCCGGATAGTCGTCGGCGAGCAGCTCGAAGGCCTCGGCGGCGCGCGCCGGATCGTGCAGGTCGTCGAGGTAGATGCGCCCGACGAGGAGCTGCGCGTCGTCGAGCTGCAGGTAGTTGTAGCTGCCGGTGATGATCGCGTCCTTGCGCGTCGACAGGATGCGGCGCAGCCGGCGCAGCGCGCCCTCGAAGTCGCCGCTTTGGCGCAACAGCTCGGCGGCGCGCCACAGCCCGTCGTCGCGCAGGCTGGAGTGCGGATAGGCGTCGGCGAGCGCGTCGAAGATGGCCACCGCCTCGGAGCCCTGATCGTGGCGCGCCAGCAGCATGCCGCGCTCGAAGAGCACGTTGTCGCCGATGTCGAACTTGACGACGCGCGGGTACAACGTCGCCAGCCGTGCGGCGAGCGCGGCCCAATCGCGCGCCTCGTCGATGCGGATGGCGATCTTCAGCGCGTCGTCGGCGGGGATCTCGTCGGGGTAGCTCTCGACCACGCGCCACGCGAGCGCGCCCGCGGCGGCGTCGTCGTGGAGCTCGCCGTGGGCGACGTCGGCGGCGCGCTCGAGCGCGCGCGCGGCGGTGCGCGGCTGCGCGGTGATGGCGGCGGCGCGCTGCCAGGCGCCCTCGGCGTCGGCCCAGCGGCCGGCCGATTCGTCGAGCTCGGCGAGCCGCACCGCGACGAGCGCGCAGTCGTCGTGCGCCAGCTTCACCGTCTTGCAGCGCGCGTCGAGCGCGTCGTACAGCGCACGCGCGCGCTCGGGATCGGTCGACTCGAGCGACTGCGCGTGGGCGAAATCGGCCGGTAGCGGCGCGCCCGAGCAGGCGGCGACGACGAGCGCCAGCGCGACCGCGGCTCTCACGCGTCCGCGGCTCTCACGCCGCGCGCAGCACGGCGGCCGCGATCTCGGCGGCGGCGGTGCAAGCCTTGGCGTCGACGTCGAGGTGCGTGACCGCGCGCAGGCGGCGCGCGCCGACGGCGTTGAGGAGGAGCCCCTTTTCGCGCGCGCGCGCGACGAAGCCGGCGGCGTCCATCGGCACGTCGTCGGCGAGGTCCCAGATGACGATGTTCGTCTCGACGCTCGCCGGGTCGAGCACGATGCCGGCGGTGCGCGCGAGCGGCTCGGCGAAGCGGCGCGCGTTGGCGTGATCCTCGGCCAGGCGCGCCACGTTGTGCTCGAGCGCCCACAAGCCGGCGGCGGCGAGGATGCCGGCCTGGCGCATGCCGCCGCCGAGCATCTTGCGGCGGCGATGCGCGCGGTGCACGAGCGCCTTTGTGCCCGCGACGAGCGAGCCGACCGGCGCGCCGAGCCCCTTCGACAAGCAGACGCTGACGGTGTCGAAGGGCGCGGCCAGCTCCTTGGCCGGCACGCCGAGCGCGACCGACGCGTTCAGCAGGCGCGCGCCGTCGAGGTGCAGCGCGAGGCTCTTCTCCTTGGCGACCTTGGCGATGGCGAGGATCTCGCGCTGCGGGAAGATGCTGCCGCCGCCGCGGTTGTGCGTGTTCTCGACGGCGACGAGCGTGGTGGGCGCGAAGTGATGATTGTCGGGGCTGATGTGCGCTTCGACGTCGGCGGCGCTGAACTGCCCGCGCTTGTCGCCGATGACGCCGAACTGCACGCCCGAGAGCGCGCCGGCGGCGCCCGACTCGAACACCATGCAGTGCGCGCCCTGCGACACGAGCACCTCGTCGCCCGGCCGCGTGTGGACCGACAGCGCGATCTGGTTGGCCATGGTCCCCGACGGGACGTAGAGCGCGGCCTCCTTGCCGAGCAGCGCGGCGACGTGCTCCTGCAGCTGGTTGACCGAGGGATCCTCGCCGTAGACGTCGTCGCCGACGGCAGCGGCGGCCATGGCTTCACGCATCGGCGGCGAGGGGCGGGTCACGGTGTCGGAGCGCAGATCGACAATCATGGTGCGCGGAATGTACCACGCGTCCACGAGCACGACATACGTGTCGCGATCGCACCGCGCCGTCGGCGAATTCCGTCGGATTTGCGGCTGGTACGCGCGTTGCTGTGAGGGCGCGGCATGAGACGGACCTGGCGATGGATGGTGCTGGCGCTCGCGATCGGTTGCGGCGGCGGCGGTAGTGACGCCGCTCAGTGCGCCGATCTACGCACGCAGTTCGACGAGCTGGTCGCGGCGAACCGCAGCTGCACCGTCGACAGCGACTGCGTCTGGGTCGCCGACGCCTGCTTGGGCCAGCCCGGCTGCCACACCTTCGTCAACGGGTCGGTCGCCACGCAGTTGGCGGAGCTCGAGAGCCAGGGCAAGCAGGCGTGCGCGTCGTGCGGCGAGTGCCTCGCGCTCCAGCCCGCCTGCAACCACGGCACCTGCGGAGTGAAAGGACAGTAGCGATGCGCGCGATCAAACGATGGTCCTTCGTGCTCTTCGTGCTGGCGGCGCCGCTCGGCTGCGGCGACGGCAACCATGACCTTCGCGACGGCGGCGGCATGGATCTGCCGGCGCAGGCCGACGGGCAGCCCTGCGTCACCGACGGCGATTGCATGAGCGCGTCGCTGCTTTGCACCTACAAGATCGCCGATGGCTGCGCCGCCAAGGGGCATTGCGCCCTCATCCACACGCCGACCTGCGCCCACGTCAACTATCTGTGCGGCTGCAACGGCCGGCCGGTGCCGTCGAGCGACTGCTTCTACGAAACCGGCTACGCCGGCGGTCCGACGACCGGCGCGCTCGTCTGTCCCGACGACGGCGGAACCGGCGACTAGGCGCCCGCGTCCTTCGGCGGCGTCGCCGGCTTCGGCGCGGGCGGCGGAATCGGCGCGCCGAGCTCGTCGCGCAGCTTGCGCTCGAACAGCTCGAGCCAGCGCAGCTCCATCCCGTGCGTGTCGTCGCCGAGCGTGACCTGCGTGCGCACGCCGCCCGCCGCAGTCTTGATGAGCTCGATCGACCCGCGCTTGGCCTTGCCGTCGTCGCTGCACTCGAACGCGACGAAGGCGGCGTCGGCGTCCTTGTCCACCACCTTGCACCCGCGATCGATGCGCACGAAGCGCAGCGCCGTCGAGTAGGCCTCGGCGAGGCCGTATTGCACCTCGCTCGTGGCGCGCGCGTGCGCAGGCACGTTCCACAGGATTGCGAGACCGGCGAGCAGGACGAGGGCGAGCGCATACCGCATGGCCCCATGCTACGGAGCCAGGCGGCGGGCGCAAAAAATCGCAGCGAGATTGGTTACAGCGAGATGATCTTGGCGCGGGCGTCGTGCTTGACGTTCTTCATGGCGTTGCGCGTATCGACCACCACCCGCGCCTTGGCCGCGACCTGCTTGTAGTCGACGTTGGTGTGGTCGGTGACGACCACCACCGCGTCGTACGAGTCGAGCTTGTCGAACGGCACCGACTTCAGCTCGTGCTCGCCGATCTTCACCGTCGGGCAGTAGGGATCGTGGTAGCTCACCTCTGCGCCCTTCTGCTGCAGCAGCTCGATCACGTCGAGCGCCGGCGACTCGCGCAGGTCGTCGATGTCCTTCTTGTAGGCGATGCCGAGCACCAGGAGCTTCGACCCGTTGATCGCCTTCTTGGCGTCGTTGAGCGCGTCCTGCGTCTTCTCGACGACCAGATGGGGCATGTGCGAGTTGATCTCGTCGGCCAGCGTGATGAAGCGCGCCTCGTACTTGAGCGTGCGCAGCTTCCACGACAGGTACAGCGGATCGACCGGGATGCAGTGACCGCCGAGCCCCGGCCCCGGGTAGAACTTCATGAAGCCGAACGGCTTGGTCGCCGCGGCGTCGATGACCTCCCAGGTGTTCATGCCGAGCTTGTGGCACATGATCGCCACTTCGTTGACCAGGCCGATGTTCACCGCGCGGAAGGTGTTCTCGAGGAGCTTGCACATCTCGGCCGCGTCCGTCGACGACACCGGGACGAGGTTGTCGATGACGTGGCTGTACATCGCCTGGATCGCTTCCAGGCAGCGCGGCGTCGTGCCGCCCACCACCTTCGGCGTGTTCTTGGTCTGATACTTCTCGTTGCCCGGATCGACGCGCTCGGGCGAAAAGCAGAGGAAGAAGTCCTCGCCGACCTTGAGCCCCGACTCCTGCAGCTTCGGCAAGAGGATCTCGCGCGTGAAGCCGGGGAACGTGGTCGACTCGAGGACGATCAGCATGTCCTTGTGGAGGTGCGGCTTGAGCGCCTCCGCGGCCATCATGATGAAGCCGTTGTCCGGCTCCTTCGTCTTGTTGAGCGGCGTGGGCACGCAGATGACCACGACGTCGGCGTCGCCGAGCACCTTGGGATCGGTGGTCGCGTCGAGCTTGCCCGACGAGACGAGCGGGCCGAGCACGGCGTCGGTGATGTCGCCGATGTAGCTCTTGCCGGCGTTGACCTGCTTGACCTTGAAGTCGTGCATGTCGTAGCCGGTGGTGCGAAAGCCGGCCTTGGCCATCTCGACGCACAAGGGCAGCCCGACGTACCCGATGCCGATGACCGCCACCTTCGCTTCGTGAGTCTTGATCTTCTCGAGCAGCGTCGCCATTTCCGTTGTCCTCCAGCTCTACCTATGTTGTCAGTCGGGCAATTCGCCTTGCAAGATCCGCCGCGGATTTTCGTCGAGCAGGCGCCGGACCGCCGCGTCCCCGTGGCGCTTTCGCAGCCACGCGATGCCTTCGCCGGCGGCGCGCGCGTCGTCCGCGGAGTGTACGTCAGAAGCGCAGGCATGCGCCAGACCGTCGCCGACCAGCCAGCGGGCCGCTTCGGTTGCGCGCGGGCCGTGGGCGCCGGCGAGGGCGGCGACGTCGACCAGCAGCGCCGCCGAGCGGCCGACGACCTCGAGGCGCTCGGGCTGGCGGCACAGGCCGTGGTAGCGCTCGGGGTGGGCGAGCACCGGCAGCGGGCCGCGCGTGCGCAAGCGGAAGAGCTGTTCCTCGAGCTTGACCGGCGGGTTGACCGGCGAGACCTCGACGAGGAAGGCCCGTTCCCCCGTGTACTTGGGCACCGCGTTGTCGACGCAGCGCTGCACGAAGAGCTCGTCCCAGAAGTTCTCGGCCCCGAGGCGCAGCTCGACCCCGACGGCGGCGGCGGCCAGCGCCTCGGCGACGGCAGCGCGGGCGCCGACGATCGACTCGGCCGGGGGCACCCAGGAGCCGACCTTCTGGTGCGGGGTGCAGTAGATGGTCTCGAAGCCGAGCTTGCCGAGGAGGCCGATCACCTCGACCGCTTCGGCCACCGACTTGACCCCGTCATCGAGGGCGGGAAGAACGTGCGCGTGCAGGTCCACGAAACCCATGGGGACGGGCGGAATACTACCCGAGATTACCCGCCGTGATTTATCAACGTATTAGACGGTTTGTAACCTCGCGTGCTTGAAGATATTCCGAGCGTATGCTAGACCTTGCACAATCAGGTAGGAGCCCCTGCAATGGCCGAGCGTCGTGAGAACTCCGTCCTCTTCTCGCTCAACGAGCTGCGCAACATCGAGTCGGATCGTGTGAAGGGCGAGGAAGACGCCGAGCGCGCCCGCATCGAGGCCGAGCGTCGCGCTCGCGAGGAAGAAATTCGCCGCGCCAAAGAGGCTGAAGAGGCCAAGCGCCGCGCCGAGGAAGATCGCATCCGGCGCGACATCGAGGAGAAGGAGCGCATCGTTCGCGAGAACGAGCTCCGCCTGAAGGAGTCGGAGCGGCGCGCGCAGATCGAAGCCGCCGCCAAGCTCGAGCAGGCGCGCATCGAAGCCGAAGCGCGCGCGCGCATCGAGGGCAAAAAGTTCCCGACCACGCAGGTGGTGGCCGGCGTCATCGGCCTCGTCGTGCTCGCGGGCGCGACCATGGGCTACCTCGTCTACAACCACAATCAGGAGCTCGCGCGCACGCAGGCCGAGCTGACGCAGAAGGCGGAGCAGGAGCGCAAGGCGCTGGTCGCGCAGCAGGCGGTGGCCGAGGCGAAGCTGCAGAAGGAGCTCACCGATCTGCAGGGCCAGCTCGACAAGGCGACCAACGACGCCGAGCGCGCGCAGATCAAGGCGAAGATCGCGGCGGCGGCGTCGGTCAAGTCGCGCCCGGTCGCGGCCCGCTCCGAATCGAAGTCGGAAGGCAAGAAGTCTTCGTCGAAGCCGGCGATCAAGGACACCAACGATCCGTTGGGTGGCCTCGGACTGTAGTTCTCTTCGCGGCGCGCGCGCTATGATGCCGCGCGATGCCGCTCTTCTCCCGACCTGACGGAACGCTCGTCCCCGGCCTCTCGCCGGTGCGCTACATCATGCCGTTCCTCATGCGCGGGCGGAACGAGAGCGCCGTGCTGCACGAGGCGCGCTTCGATCTGTCGCGCACGCACGCGTGGCTGCGACGGTGGAGCGAGGCCAACGGGCGCAAGGCGACGCTGTTCCATCTGGTGCTGTGGGCGGTGGCGAGGACGCTGCACGAGCGGCCGGGGCTCAACCGCTTCGTCTCGGCCGGGCGGCTCTATCAGCGCAACGGCGTGTTCCTGTCGTTCGCGGCGAAGGCGGCGTGGGCCGACGATGCGCCGATCGTCACCATCAAGCTCGAGTTCCCGAAGGACGACACGTTCGCGGCCTGCGTCGATCGCGTGACGCAGGCGGTGGGCGGCGCGCGCACGCCGGTCGCGGCAGCGGCGGGCGCGCCGGCGGCGCCGCGCAAGGCGAGCACCGTCGACAAGGAGCTGGCGCTGGCGATGAAGCTGCCGGCGTTCCTCTTGCGCGGGGTGATGGCGCTGTTGCGCTGGCTCGATCGGGTGAACCTGATGCCGGCCGGGATGATCGCGTCGGATCCGATGTACGCGAGCGCGTTTCTGGCGAACCTCGGGTCACTCGGCATCGACGACACGTTCCACCACCTGTACGAGTACGGCACGGTGAGCTTGTTCGGCGCCGTCGGGCGCGCGGAGAAGGGGCTGTTCGTCGGCGAGGGCGGGGCGGCGGAGGCGCGCGACGCGATGAAGATGTGCTGGTCGTTCGACGAGCGCATCAACGACGGGTTCTATTGCGCGTCGTCGCTCAAGGGCGTGCAGCGCATCGTCGAGGACCCGGCCGCGAGCATCGAATGAAAAAGGCCCGCTCGCTCGGGCCCGCCTCAGTCGATACAGGTACCGGCACAAATACACCCGCAGTCGTGCGGGTACTGCGTCATGTCGGCGGGCGCCTTCGGTGTCGACAGGTCCGCGGGCGGCGATACGGACGTGTCGTCACCGCACGCGGTGAGAGCGGTCATTGCCACGGTCACTGCGAGCATCAGAAGCGCGATCCGACGCATGTCGACGACGGTATCACAGCGACGGTACGGGTGGCCGCGCGCTCGAACCTGAAAAAGAAAAAGCCCCGATTGCTCGGGGCTTTGTTGCTTCGAGGTGCCGCCCGGATTTGAACCGGGGAATGACGGATTTGCAGCTTCCCGTCGGTGTGACCCTGCGTGACCTCGAACGCTCCACAAGGTCATGCCGTCGATGGGTAAATCACCGACGAGAGAGCAGGGCGCCGTCACGCGAGGTAGCTGGAGAAACCGCCGCCGTGCATACAGGCGTCATACGCGCTGGCGTCGAGAGCGCTACTCCACGCGCAGGACGTTGACGCCGGCAGGCGGCCCATTCGGCAACTCGATGGAGCTGCCGCCGACGATTGGTTCGATCGCGTCAACAGTATCGACCGGCGTCGACTGGGGCGCAGAGATCTCGGACGAGATCGACACCGCGGCGTCGATCAGCTCGTCGCTCCATCCGAGATTGCGTAGTAGGTCGCGGTCAATCATTGTCGTCGGCCCCTTCAGCGTTGGAGGTTAGCAGGAGTCGGGACGTTTCGCACAAATGCGTAATTCTGCGAGAGAATCATCTTCGCGACGCCGCCGCGGTCGAAGATGTAATAACACAGCGCCCACATCCTACGTAATGCCCGCCCTAACCCGGCGACAGTCTCCGGGCGGTCGATTTCGATCCGCAGCTCCTGCTGTACGACGTCACGCGTGATCGCGTGCCCGTGGGCCTTCCAGCGCTCGTGCGACGAGAGAGCGGTCGCTACCTCGACCGAGCGCTTTCGCCGGTCGTCAGGCGTAACTGGTCGCCCATCGCTCCTGTGAGTCGTCCACGTCTTGAACTTGTAGTTCTCGAGGAAC
>DATNAQ010000080.1:0-102051 GCA_035607415.1 Polyangia bacterium | reverse complement strand
CGCAAGGCGCTCAGCCTCGCCATCGATCGCCGCCGCGTCGTCGACATCGGCCTCTACGGCTACGCGCGCCCGTCGGACGGGACCGGCCTCTCCGACGCCTACGCCGGCTGGCGCGATCCCGCCGTCGCCGCCGACGGTTGGGTGCGCCACGATCCGCGCGCCGCGGCGCAGCTGCTCGACGCGGCCGGCTGGCATCGCGCCGCCGACGGCGTGCGCGAAAAAGACGGACGCCGCCTCGCCTTGACGCTCGAGGTGGTGAGCGGCTGGTCCGACTGGGTGCGCGCGGCGCAGGTGATCGCGCGCGATCTCGGCGACGTCGGCGTCGAGGTGACGCTGCGCGCCTACGAGTGGAGCGCCTGGTTCCAGCGGCTGCAGTCGGGCGCCTTCGAGCTCGCCATCGCCTGCCCGTCGCTCGGCCTGTCGTTCGACGCGCCCACGCCGTACTACGCCTATCGCTGGATCTCGTCGACGAGCGCGGCGCGCCCGCCCGGCGAGCTTCTGCCCACGAACTGGAACCGCTTCGGCGACGCGCGCACCGACGCGCTCCTCGGCGACTTCGAGCGCACCGACGACGCCGCGGCCGAGCACGCGCTCATGCGGCAGATCGAGGCGCGCTTCGCCGCCACGGCGCCGGCGATCCCGCTGTTTTCGAGCCCGCTGTGGGGCGTGTACAGCACGCGCCGCTTCGTCGGTTTTCCCTCGGCGAAGGAGCCCTACGCCAAGCTCTCGCCGCACTCCGAGCCGGAGGACCTCATCGTCCTCACGCACCTTTCGCCGAGGCGGCGCTGATGCGCTACGTCCTTCGCCGCCTCGCGCTCTACGCCGTCGCCGCCTGGGCCGCGGTCACGCTCGGCTTCGTCCTGCCGCGCCTCATGCCCGGCGATCCGGCGACGACGCTCTTGGCGCGCCTGCGCGGCAAGCTGTCGCCGGCGGCGCTCGCCTCGATGCGCGACGCGCTCGGCTTCGCCGACGGCTCCTTGGTGCACCAGTACGTCGTCTACTGGCGCCATCTTCTGCACGGCGATCTCGGCCTCAGCGTCGCCTATTTCCCGGTTCCCGTCGGTGAGGTGATCGGCACCGGCCTCGGCTGGACCGCCGCGCTCGCCGGCGGCGCCGTCCTCATCAGCTTCGCCGCCGGCACGCTCCTCGGCGTCATCGCCGCCTGGCGTCGCGGCGGCGTCCTCGACAGCGCGCTGCCGCCGCTGCTCGCGCTGCTCGGCGCGGTTCCCTACTTCTGGCTGGCGATGGTGGCGCTGTTCGCCTTCGGCTACGCGCTGCACTGGTTCCCGCTCGGCCACGCCTACAGCCTCGACCGCGCGCCGGCGTGGAACGTCGCGTTCGCCGCCGACGTGGCACGCCACGCCGCGCTGCCCGCGCTCACGCTCGTCGTCGCCACGCTCGGCGGCTGGATGCTCGGCATGCGCAACACGATGGTGGCGCTGCTCGACGCCGACTTCATCAAGCTGGCGCGCGCCAAGGGCCTCCCGCCCCGGCAGATCATGCTGCGCTACGCCGCGCGCAACGCGCTTCTGCCCAGCATCACCGGCTTCGGCATGGCGCTCGGCTTCGTGCTCTCGGGATCGCTCCTGACCGAGATCGTCTTCTCGTACCCCGGGCTCGGCTACCTCCTCGTCGAGGCGGTGCGCAACCAGGACTACGCGCTCATGCAGGGCCTCTTCCTTCTGATCACGCTGGCCGTGCTCGCCGCCAACTTCCTCGTCGACGTCACCTACGTGTGGCTCGACCCGCGGACCCGTGCCCATGCGTAGCCGCTGGCGCACGCTCCTCGACGATCGCCGCGCGCTCGTCGGCGCGACGCTGCTCGCCGGCTTCGCGCTCATGGCGCTCGTCGGGCCGCTCTTCGCCGGCGATCGGCTGCGCGCGCTCGACCTGCCGCTTCAGCCCCCGTCGTGGCAGCACCTCCTCGGCACCACCGGCCAGGGCCAGGACGTGCTCGCCGAGACCATCGTCGGCGCGCGCGCCACGCTCGGCATCGGCCTCCTCGTCGGCGTGCTGGTGACGCTGCTCGGCGTCGTCGTCGGCATCGGCGCCGGATACGCCGGCGGGCGCACCGACGACGCCGCCTCCGTCGTCACCAACGTCTTCCTCGTCATCCCCGGCCTGCCGCTCGCCATCGTCATCGCCGCCTACCTGCCACCGGGGCCGTGGCGGCTCGCGCTCGTCCTGACGCTCGCCGGCTGGGCCTGGTGCGCGCGCGTCTTCCGCGCCGAGACGCTCTCGCTGCGCCAGAAAGACTTCGTCGCCGCCGCGCGCCTCGCCGGCGAGCGCCACTGGCGCATCATCGCCGTCGAGATCCTGCCCAACATGGCGTCGCTGGTGGCGGCGTCGTTCATCGGCACCACCGTCTACGCCATCGGCGCCGAGGTCGGCCTCGAGTTCCTCGGCCTCGGCGATCTCGGCGCCGTCACCTGGGGCACCAACCTCTATTGGGCGAGCAACGACTCGGCGCTGCTCACCGGCGCGTGGTGGACCTTCGTACCGACGGGGGCCTGCGTGGCGCTGGTCGGCTTCTCGCTCACGCTCGTGAGCTTCGCGCTCGACGAGCTCGGCAATCCGCGCCTGCGCCGTCACGCACGCCGCCGCCGGGTGCCGCCGATCGGTTGGCGCGCCGCGCTCATGGCGCAGTCGCTGGTCTCGGTGCGCGACCTCTGGGTGCGCCACCCCGGCAGCGACGCGCCCGCCGTCGACCACGTCAGCTTCGACATCTGCGACGGCGAGATCTTCGGCCTCGCCGGCGAGTCGGGCAGCGGCAAGTCGACCATCGGCCACGCGCTTCTGCGCCTCTTGCCCGAAGACAGCGAGGTGCGCGGCGAGCTGCGCGTGGCCGGCGCCGACGTCATGCGGCTCGAAGGCGAGGCGCTGCGCCGCTGGCGCTGGCGCGACGCCGCCGTCGTGTTCCAGAGCGCGATGAGCGCGCTCAACCCCGTCCTCACCGTCGGCGCGCAGTTCGCCGACACGCTCGCCGCCCACGGCATCGCCGGCCGCGGCGAGGCGCGCCGCCGCGCCATGGAAGGGCTCGCGCGCGTCGGCGTCGCCCCCGACGCCGTCGACGCCTGGCCGCATCAGCTCTCGGGCGGCATGCGCCAGCGCGTGGCCATCGCGCTGGCCCTGGCGCTCGAGCCGCGCCTCCTCGTGCTCGACGAGCCGACCACCGCGCTCGACGTCGTCGTGCAGCGGCAGATCCTCGAGGAGCTCCTGGCGCTGCAGCGCGCGCGCGGCTTCGCGATCCTCTTCATCACCCACGATCTGCCGCTTCTGGCGAGCGTGGCCACGCGCATCGGCATCCTGCGCGACGGCCACCTCGTCGAGGTCGCGCCCACCGAGCGGCTGCGACGCGCCCCGCGCCATCCGTACACGCGCGCGCTCCTGGAGTCGTTTCCGCCGCTGCCGCCGATCGAGCGGCCCACGCAGAAGGTGCTGCCATGATCCCGCGCGTCTCGGTGCGCGGCGTGGTCAAGCGCTTCGCCGACGGCCGTCGCGTCGTCGACGACGTGTCGTTCGAGGTCGCCGCCGGCGAAGTCGTCGCGCTCGTCGGCGAATCGGGCAGCGGCAAGTCGACGCTGGCGCGCATCCTCTGCGGGCTGCTTCGTCCCGACGCGGGCGACGTCGCGGTGGGCCGCGTGCAGATGGTCTTCCAGGATCCGTTCGCCTCGCTCAACCCCGTGCACACCGTCGAGCACCACCTGGCCCGCCCGCTGGCCCGACGCGGAATTCCCGCGCGCGCGCGCCGCGAGGAGGTGGCGCGCCTGCTCGCCGACGTCGGCCTCGACGCCGCGCTCGCCACGCGCCATCCGCACGCGCTCTCCGGCGGCCAGCGCCAGCGCATCGGCGTCGCCCGCGCGCTCGCCGCCGCGCCCGAGGTCATCGTCGCCGACGAGCCGACCTCGATGCTCGACGTCTCGACGCGCCTCGGCGTGCTCAAGCTGTTGCGCCGCCTCGCCGACGAGCGGCGTCTGGCCATCCTGCTCATCACGCACGATCTGCCGAGCGCCGCCGCCATCGCCGACCGCGTGGTCGTGCTCAACGCCGGCCGCATCGTCGAGTCGGGCACGACGGCGACGATCTTCCGCGCGCCGGCTCATCCCTATACGCGCCTGTTGTTGTCGTCCGCGCCGCGCGGCGAGCGCCTGGCGCCGTCCCTCCCCAACGAAGGAGCTTGCTAGCATGTTGCGCTTTCCCGACGGCTTCCTCTGGGGAGCCGCCACCTCCGCCTACCAGATCGAAGGCGCCACCGGCGTCGAGGGCCGCGGCGAGTCGATCTGGGACCGCTTCGCCGCACGTCCCGGCGCCATCGCCGACGGCAGCGACGGTGCCGTGGCCTGCGATCACTACCACCGCTGGCCGCGCGACATCGAGCTCATGAAGTGGCTCGGCCTCGGCGCCTACCGCTTCTCGGTCGCCTGGCCGCGCGTGTTCCCGACCGGCCGCTGGGACGTCAACGTGCCCGGCCTCGACTTCTACGACCGGCTCACCGACGGGCTCCTCGAAGCCGGCATCGAGCCCTTCGTCACGCTCTACCACTGGGATCTGCCGCAGCCGCTCGAGGACGCCGGCGGCTGGGCCTCCCGCGAGACCGTCGACGCCTTCGTCGAGTACGTCGACGTCGTCTCCGACCTCCTCGGCGATCGCGTGCGCCGCTTCATCACGCACAACGAGCCGTGGTGCATCAGCGTGCTCGGCTACGCCGAAGGGCTGCACGCGCCCGGCCGCCGCGACTGGCCGGCCGCGCTCGCCGCGGCGCACCACGTGCTCCTGTCGCACGGCCTCGCCACCGCCGTCATCCGCGGCAACGCGCCCGACGCCGAGGTCGGCATCACGCTCAACCTCGTGCCCGCCGAGCCGGCCTCGCCGAGCGCGCACGATCGCGACGCGTGCCGCGCCTTCGACGGCGCCTTCAACCGTTGGTTCCTCGATCCCATCTACGGCCGCGGCTACCCCGAAGACGTCGTCGCCGATTTCGTGGGCGCCGGCCGCTTGCCTTCCGTCGAGCTGCCCTTCGTCGCCGACGGCGATCTGGCCGTCATCTCCGCGCCCACCGATTTCCTCGGCATCAACTACTACTCGCGCGCCGTGGTGCGCTCCGATCGCGTCGCCGAGGCCGACAACGCGCCGCGCGCCGTGCACCTCTCCGACGAGCGCACCGACATCGGCTGGGAGGTCTATCCCGACGGCCTGCGCCAGCTGCTCCTGCGCGTGCAGCGCGACTACGCGCCCTCGGCCGTCTACATCACCGAGAACGGCGCCGCCTACGACACCGCGCCCGACGAGCACGGCCGCGTGCACGACCTCGAGCGCCAGCGCTTTTTGCACTCGCACCTCGCCGCCGCCCTCGACGCCGCGCGCGAGGGCGTGCCGCTCGCCGGCTACTTCGTCTGGTCGCTCCTCGACAACTACGAATGGCAGGAGGGCTATCGCAAGCGCTTCGGCATCGTCTGGGTCGACTACACCACGCAGGAGCGCGTGCTCAAGGAGTCGGCGGTGCAGTACCGCGCCATCATCGCCGCCAACGCGCTGCCCGCCGCCGAGCCGCACCAGGACCACTTCCAGCGCCGGATCCTCCGCCGATGAGCACGCGCGTGGAACGGAGGGATTTTCGCATCCCGGAGGCGAGTGCAGCGAGCCGACCTGATGCGCCGGAGTGGAGCGCGCGCGGTGCAACGATGAGCGCCCGATCCCTGATCATCGCGATGCTCCTCTTCGCCGCCGCACCGGCGCAGGCGAAGACGGCGCACGTCGAAGTGCACCACGACGAGCGCGGCTGGAAGCTCACCGTCGACGGCCGCGACTTCTTCGTCTACGGCATGAACTGGGGCTACTCGCCGGTCGGCACCAACTACAGCTACAGCCTGTGGGCGCAGCCCGACTCCGTCGTCGAAGAGGCGCTGCGCCGCGACATGAGCCTGCTCCGCGACATGGGCGTCAACGCCATCCGCCAGTTCGCCGACATCCCGCCGCGCTGGATCGAATGGATCCATCGCAACTACGGCATCTACGTCGTCCTCAACCCGCTCATGGGCCGCTACGGCATCGACGTCAACGGCGCCCACATCGCCAACGTCGACTACTCGTCGCCCGCGCAGCGCCGCGCCATCCTGGCCGAGCTCGCGCGAGCCGTCGACACCTACCGCAACACGCCCGGCGTCCTCATGTGGATGCTCGGCAACGAGAACAACTACGGCCTCAGCTGGACCTCGTTCGAGATCGGCAACCTGCCCGGCGCCAGCGCCGACGAGCGCCGCGCCGCGCCCCTCTATTCGCTCCTGGGCGAGGCCATCGCGCTCATCAAGGCCAAGGACAACGACCACCCCGTCTCGCTCGTCAACGGCGACGCGGCCTACCTCGACCTCATCGCGCGCTACTGCCACGGGCTCGACATCTTCGGCGCCAACGTCTACCGCGGCCCGTCGGCGCGCGATCTCTTCGACGTCGTCAAGCACAAGCTCGGCCTGCCGGTCATGTTCACCGAGTTCGGCGCCGACGCGTTCAACGCGCGCAGCGGCCACGAGGACGCCGAGGCGCAGGCCGAGATCGAGCTCGCCCAGTGGCGCGAGATCTACGACCAGAGCTGGGGCAAGGGCAGGGCGGGCAACGCCATCGGCGGCTTCATCTTCCAGTGGACCGACGGCTGGTGGAAGGTCGACCAGGAGAAGAACCTCGACGTCCACGACACCACCGCGACCTGGAGCAACCCCGCCTACGCCTACGACTGGGCGCCCGGCGAGAACAACATGAACGAGGAGTGGTTCGGCATCACCGCCCTCGGCATGCCCGACAACCGCGGCCTCTACCACGTGCGTCCGCGCATCGCCTACTACGTCCTGCAACAGGCGTTCAAGCTCGACCCCTACGCCGCCGACACCACGCCCGCCGCCATCGACGCGCACTTCGCCGGCATCCGGCCCGAGGAATATGCGTCGCGCTATCAGTCGAACGAGGCGCTCGCGCGCATCAACGCGCTCGAGTGGCTGCGCGTCTCGAACCTGCGCATCCTGTTCGATTCGTCGATGAGCCGCGGCAACGACCGCACCGTGCGCGGCGAGAACAGCGTCTTCGATCACACCGAGTCGTTCTTCCTCGACTTCGTGCTCCAGCCGTCGTCGAAGATCTATGCGCGCGTGTCGTTCAACATCATCGGCAACGTCGCGCAGAACCGGCTCGACCCGATCTTCTACGAGAACCGCAACCGCGTCGTCGCGCTCGCCGGCTCGGCCGCGTCGCAGACCGGCGCGACCATGAACCAGAGCGCCGCGCCGTCGACGCAGCAGAAGCTCAGCGACCTGCAGCGGCTGGCGGTCTACCAGGCCGAGTTCAAGATCGATCAGAAGTGGTTCTCGGTCGACGGCTACTACCGCACCGGCCACTACCACTGGGGCGAAGAGGGCGACTTCTTCTATCTCTATCGCAACGCCTATTACGGACCGAACCTCGACATCTACAACGGCAACGCGCCGTTCGGCGCCGTCGTCAGCGGCCACCAGGCGCTCGAAGGGCTCAAGGTCGCCATCGGCCCCGAGATCTATTGGGGCGCCAACCCGTCGGTGATCGCCAAATACTCGCGCACGTGGGGGCCGCTCACCGCGACGCTCATGCACGACGAGGATCTCGCGCACGGCGCCGGCACGCAGACGAGCGCCGTCATCCGCGAGCCGCCCACGCGGCGCACCACGCTCGCGCTCGAGCTGCGCCTGCCGCGCGTGCTCCTCCAGGTCGGCGGCATCTGGGCCGGCTCGACCAAGGTCGGCGATCCGTTCCTCTGGACGCGCCACACGGGTGGCCGCGGCTATCTCGACAGCGGCTACGACGTGCTGCAAGACCGCATCCAGTGGATCGACACGCTCGGCGCCAAGGCCAAGCTCACGCTCGACCTCTCGCGCATCCGCTGGTTCGTGCAGGCGCAGCTGCGCGGCCTCGTCGCCGACGGCGGGCCCGATCCGACGATCACGCTCACCGACTGGTCGATGAAGGAGTCGGGCCGCGGCAACCAGCTCGGCGGCGAGACCGGCGTGACCTGCGCGTTCGGGCCGTTTTCGATCGCGCCGAAGCTCCTCTATCAGCGCCCGCTCATCGGGCCGAACCCCGTCATCAACGATTACTTCAGCACCGCCACCGGCACCTATTACTCCGCGGTGCGGCCGCGCAACGTGCTCACCGATCCGTTCGCCGTGCGCGACAACCGCGAGATGACCGGCTTCGAGCTGCTGCTCGTGTTCGATCCGACGCCGGCGACCTGGTTCCACGCCTGGGATCGCGATCTGCGCGAGGACGCCCGGTTCGCCGCCTCGCTCGACGCCGTGTATCGCATCCAGCCGACCTCGCTCGACTCGGGCATCGCCATCCTCGCCGACGGCACGCTGGCGCCGTTCAACGCCGCGCCGCCCGCGCACAATACCTGGGACGTGACCTGGCGCTTCGTCGCCAATCCGCGCTATCAGCTGCGCCTCGCCGGCAGCGTGTGGGGCGGGCAGACGCAGTCGACGGGCATGGATCCGCGCCTGGTGAGCCGCGTCGGCGGCGAGGTGAAGCTGTGGTGGTGGACGTGGCTCTTCTGGACGCAGCTCAAGTTCAACGACTGGGGTCCGTACGATTATCAGCGCGACTTCAACATCACGTTCCCCGTGCAGTGGTATGGCGATCTGTCGTACGGCGTCACGTCGCTGATTCCGGGATGGCTGGGCACGCGCGTCGGCCTGCGCGCGCAGGTGCGCACGCTCGACCAATATTCGATCGAGGGATATCTGCCCGATCCGAATCAACCGGGAAAACAGGGTCTCGAATATGAAATCGGCGCCTACGTGCGCCTGAGCCTGTGAGGTCGGCAATCATGCGAAACCTGCTGTTCTCCGTCGCTGCGCTGGTGTCGATCGGCTGTACCAAGACGCCGGCGTATCTCTACGGCCGCGATTTCACCAGCCTGACGTTCCACGCCTATTCGCCGAACGTGGGCATCTATCCCGATCGCACGGTCCTCGACGATCCCAACAATCCCTTCGCCACCGATCCGCCGACCGACGACGGCAAGTGGGTGCTCGAAGCGAACGCCGGGCCGGTGGCGGCGTTCTACTCGTGGGCCACGCTCGACGCCGGCAACCCGAACGGCGAGGCGCAGTTCTACACCGCGCACGATCTGCAGCAGATCTTCCGCACCGGGCAGGCGAGCGCCGACGATCTGCCCGTCGCCGAGGATCTGGCGATCCGCAGCTATCAAGCGGTGCTCGACAATTTTCCGACGAGCGTGACCTACGACGCGACCGGCAAGGTAGCCTTCAGCCTGGCGACGATGGCGTACCAAGGCATCGTCGGCCTCGGCGGCACGGTGCAAGGCGGCTGGGTGCTGATCAAGACCGAGGACGGCGGCGACGTGGCGGTGAAACAGTGAGCGCGCGGCTGGCGTTCGCGCGGCTCGCCTGCGCGCTCGTCTTCGTAGCCGCGGCGACGGCGTGCCGGCCCGATCCGGGCGCGTCGCGCTACGACCAGCAGGAGCCGTTCCCGCACGACGACGGCGGCGACGCGTCGCTGCCGGGGCCGAATCCGTATCAGCCGGGGCAGCGGCGCCTCTCGGTCGGCGCCTTCTACGAGGGCGGCGCCTCCGACGTCATCCCCGTCGACAACATGGCATCGAACCTCTACGTCTACTCCGACACCGTCACGCTCCTACCCGATCCCGACCACATCGAAGGCAAGACCTCGACGCGCGCGACGCACGCCGGCCAGACCTGGTGGGGCTTCGGCGTGCACTGGATGATGGCGCGCGATCTGTCGTCGTGGACCACGCTGCACGTGAGCTTGAAGTCGAGCGACGCCGCCTTCGCCGCCGTCGACGTCGGCATGAACAACGCCAATCCGGTGTTCGTGCACGCGCCCGACTACGGCTACGCCAACGACGACGCGTGGCACAGCCTCGCGATTCCGGTCGCCGACTTCGCGGCCGCCGGTCTCGACGTCACGCAGGTGGCCGCGCCGTTCGTGTTGAGCGGCGGCGCCGGCTCGGGCGGCGAGAAGCTGCTCATCGACGACGTCTACTTCACCGCCGAGTGATCGCGCTCGTCAGTCCTTCGGAACCAGGTACACGCGCAGCGCGCCCGGGTTCGGATAGTTCTTGGCGACGTTGACCATGCCGCTCTCCTGACGGGCGCCGCTCGTCGCCACGAAGTTGCGCGAGCTGCCGGCGAGCGGCTTCAAGTCGACCTTCCAGTCTTTGATGCCGGTCGCCTGGGCGAGGCGCTCGAGGATGCAGCGTGTCGCCTCACCATCCTTGATGGTGCCGCTCTTGAGCGGCGCCGCCGCCGTCTCCTTCGAGCTGTCCGCTCTTCTCGCTTTCGCCAATGCAGGTGTGCTCAGAATCCCCAACGCCGCCACGATCAAGATCTGTCGCATGACTCACCTCCGCGTCGATCCGATCCACCCCCTTGCGAGTGCAATACTTGGTGTGGCCATCAAATACCGGTCGCGCAAGCGGGGCGCTGTGGCGCGCGCACCTACGTTGGCGCCGATGAGCGCCCGCATCCGACACGACGCTCGACGGAGAATCGTCACTACGACGGAGAGGTTTCGGCTTCGTAGAACTGCGCGTACCAGTTGCGCAGCTTCATGATCGCGCCGTCGTACGAGCACAAGACCGGCCGCGCCAGATACGCCTTGTTCTGCCAGATCGCCATGTCCTCGACGTACGTCGCCATCATCTGGCTGACGAGGAACCGCCTGAGCAGCCACGTCCAGCCGGGGATGCGCGTCTTCATCACCCAGATCGTCAGCCGATGATTCACCTCGTCCTCGTCGATGGGCGTGATCGACGAGAACACCATCGCCTGCGTCCCCGGCGTGTCGCGAAAGCGCAGATAGTGGAAGCCGGGCTCGATCATGTGGAACTCGAGCTTGGTGCGGATGTTGAAACCGAGCTTCTTCACCTCGGTCTGTTGCGAGATGCGCAGCTCCTTGCCTTCGGCGGTGAACGTGTTGACCGGCAGGCGATGCCCGTGGACCGCCGCGAAGTGCGCGCTGTCGACGGAGTTCTCCATGATGTCCTGCCCGTGGATGCGCACGCGCCAATCGCGCGTCGCCGGGCGGCTCCATCCGGCGGTGTCGAAGTCGTCCATCGACGGCAGCGGATAGGGCGCCGCGCTGCGCGCGCGATCGCGATAGACGAAGATGAGGCCGTAGCGCTCGTCGACGGGCCAGGAGTGCACGCGCGCGTTCGGCGGAATCTTCGCGGCGTGCGGGATGGCGGTGCAGAGGCCGCGCTGATCGAACGACCAATGGTGATACGGACAGACCACCGAGCTCTCGCGCACGGTGCCGCCGCAGGCGAGGTTCGCGCCGAGGTGCGGGCAGGTCGCGTCGAGCACGCCGACCTTGCCGTCGTGGCCGCGAAACATGACGAGGTCGAGCCCGAACTGGCGTACCGGCTTGACGTCGCCGGCGGCGAGCTCGTGGCTCCATCCGACTTGAAACCAACCGCGCGTGTAGGGGGGAAGGCTGTAGCGACGCTGTGCTGCCATCAAATCTTGTTTACCTGAAATGGCCATCCGCTTCATACCGTTTCCTTCAAACTAGTTTGAGCTTCCGACGGTCACGGTGACGCGGCCGAGCTCCTGTCCGGTTTCGGTCTCGACGGTGCACGTCCAGGTGCCGGGCGCGGGGTTGCGCTGCGTCGACCAGGCGCGAAAGCCCTGCGCGCGCCCGCCGCGGATGTCGAGCGCCGCCGTGGCGCGGCGGACACCATCGCGCCGCCACACGTGGCGCAGCCGATCTTTGAGCCCGCGCGGCGCCGCGATCGCGGTCAGGCACAGGAGCCGCTCGGGCGGCCGGTCGAACGCGTCGCGCGCGTCGACGAGCGCGCGGTCGACCACGCGCGTGCCGATGCCGCCCGAGACGAAGCGCAGCGGCGCGGGCGGGATCAGCCGCGCCGCGCCGCCGAGCGCCGCGCCCGCCAACGCGACGGCGGTCACCATCGTGGCGACGAGGCGATGGCGCGTCACCACGAAGGGCGCGCCGACGACGATCGCGCCGGCGGCGGCGGCGAGGCTCCAGCGCAAGCTGACGCCGACGAGCGGCAGCACGCAGCCGAGCGCGGCGAACGCGGCCGCGCCCTGCAGGACGAGCGCGAGCGCGGGGCGGCGCAGCACCGCCGCGCACAGCGGCGTCCACAAGGTCACCGCCGCCGCTGCGCCCAGGACGGCGACGAAGCCGTACTGCTCCGGCACTGCCGCCGCGCGCACGTAGAAGGGCAGCGCGAAGAAGAGGCAGAGCTGGATCAGCGACTGCGCGCCCATCGCCGTCGACGCGCGCGCGGTCCGCGCCAGCCAGGCGCCGAAGCGCGGCAGGCGCGCCAGCTCCATCCCGTCGAAGAGCGCGACCATGCCGAGCGCGAGCCAGCCGGCGACCGCGGCGGCTGCGATCAGGCGCGCGCGCTCGGGCCGCCGATCCATCGACACGGCGCTGACGATGGCGAGCACGAGCGATCCCCACGGCAGAAGCCGTCGCAACCAGCGCCAGCGATCGCGCGGCGGCGCGGCGGGCGTGGGCAGCGGCGCGTCGGCCTTCTGTCCGTCGGCGCCCACGACGTCGCCTAGCGCGTGCAGCCGATCGCGGTCGGGTTGACCATGACCTCGTCGAACCACAGGTCACGCGCCGGCAGGCCCGCGCTCGCCGGCGCCTGCGCCACCAGCGCCAGGCCGAGCTCGCTCACCGGCGGATCGCTCGACAGGTTCTGCGTGCCGCCGAGGTTCGTCGCCGCCTGGCCGTTCACCGACAGCGCCGTCGATCCGCTGGCGCCGAGCTGCACCTCCCACTCGACGCAGACCCACTGATCGCGCGGCATCGGGGTGGTCGACGTCTTGGTCCCGCCGCCGATGGTGTCGTCGGTCTGCCACGTGCTGTTGGTGAGGCCGAGCGTGACACCGTCGTAGGGCGACACGCCCTGCTCGGCGAGGAGGACGTCGCCTTCGCTGTTGCCGAACGCCGACGGCACGTAGAGGTACGCGCGCACGAAGAAGTGCGTCGACGGAAAAGTCTGCCCCTCGTTGAGCTCGACGTCGGCGGCGCCCTTGGCTCCGAGCGCGTTGTTGTGCACGTGCAGCGACCACGAGCCGCGATACGCACGCGTGTTGTCGACGGTGACGGCGCCGTTGGTCACGGTGACGTCGTTCCAATGCGGATCGATGACGCCGCCCTCGAAGCCGTCGCAGAAGGCGACCCCGGCGGCGGCGCAGCCCGACGGCGGCGGCGCCAGATCGGGCGGAGCGGACAGATCGCTGCCCGGCGGCAGGTCCGCCAGATCGGGAGGTCCGCCGCCGGCGAGATCGACGACGGGGCCGCACGGATCGTCCTGCATCGGATCGGCCACCGACGGGCAGTCGTCGAGCGTGTCGGGCACCTGGTCGCCGTCGCTGTCGATGACGTTGGTCGAGAGCACGAGGGTCGCCACCGTGCGCGCGAACGGCTGGACCGTGACGTGCGCGCCGCCGAGCGACTGCACGCCCGTGTCCGAGACGCCGATGCCGACGACGCGCAGATCGGCGCTGGTGTCGGCCAGCCCGCGCACGGTGAGCGCGCCCGGCAGCACCGCCGGCGCGACGTGGCTGTGGCCGAGGAGACCGGACGCGTCGAACACGTTGACGTCGACGCTCGTCGGCTCGCCGCGGCCTGTCGGCCCGCTCACCTGGACGATCACCTCGGTCGGCGTGCGGCCGCAGCCGGCGGCGAGGAGGAGGGCGAACGCGCAGGCGGTGGTACGCATCGGACGCGCAGGCCTCATCGTCGCGTGACGGTGACGGTGCCCCAATCGTTGAACACCGAGTGGTTGCTCGAAGAGGTGCCGAGCGAGACACCGACAGCGATGATGGCGCCGACCACCGCCGCGGCGCTGACCACGCCGAGCGCGATCCACAGCGTGCGATGCCTCGGCGGCGGCTGCGCCGTCTGCGTGCCGGGCGCGAGGCCGATGAGCGCGGGCGACACGCTTCCCTTCGACGTCGCTTCCGGTTCGCCGGCGGCCGGGTGTCCGACGGAGAAGAGCAACGTCGTGGCACACGCGAAGACGAGCAGCGCCGATCGACCGGGCATCATGCGGCTCGATCTTTGCGCGGTTGCGCCGATGCAAACAAGCGCGAAAGCAGGTGCCGCCTTCACGACATGTCGGCGCGGCGCGCGCGCTACAGGATGCCGGCGATCAGCAGGACGCCGATGATCGCGAATACCACCGCGGCGACCTTCTGCGTCAGCTTCGGATCGAGCAGCCGGCCCGCGCGATTGCCGACGAAGACGGCGATGCCGGCGACCGTCCACAGCGCGAGGCTCGAGGCGACGAAGATGGTGAACCAGGCGTGGTACTTCGCTTGAAAGCCGGCGGTGCCGATCTGCGTGAGGTCGCCCCATTCGGCGACGAACACGACGACGAACACGGTCCACAGCGCGCTCCAGAATCCGGCCTTGTGCGCGTGTCGGGTGTCGCCCTCGTCGGCATCGTGCTTGCGGATCCACATGAGGACGGCGCAGCCGAGGAACAACACGCCCGAGCCGATGTGCACCCAGTGCGCCGGCAGCTTGGACAACAGAGCGCCCGCTGCCACGGCGACGAGGCTTTGCAGCGTCAACGCCAGCGACGCGCCGAGAAACACCGGCAGCGCCTTGTGTCGCGTCGCCAGCACCAGCGCGGCGAGCGCGGTCTTGTCGGGCAGCTCGGCCAGAAAGATCACGCCGAACACGGTGGCGAAGAGCTGCGGGGAGATCGGTCCGATGTGCAGAAGGTGCGTCATCTCGTTCCTTTTGGGCCGAGTCGACGCTTGCGTCGCGCAAACGGGACCTCGGCCAGTCGTCGACTGGTACCGAAGGTCTCGTTCGCCTCGTGCGAGGTGGAGGACCGGGCCGAAGCCGGTGTGTCGATCTCTCCGACGCCGCTCATGCGACGTGAACTACTCCCCTTACGCGGACAAGGGTAGCGAGCCCTGTGCCGTGGCGCAACCGGGAAAAACGTAGATCGAGGCACGATGGACCCACGTTCATGGGGGAACGATGCGAGCAGTGATGATGATGTGCGCGCTCTTCGTCGCGACGGCGACGGCGCGCCCGGAGCAGACGATGAGCGACGGCGATGCGGCGTTCGCCACGGCGCTGCATGCGCAGCTGCGCGCGCAAAAGGGCAACCTGTTCTACTCGCCGGCGAGCGTGCGCGTGGCGCTGGCGATGGCCATGGCGGGCGCGCGCGGGACGACGCAGGCGGAGCTGGCGCGCGCGTTGTCGCTGCCGAGCGGTCCCGAGGCCGCGCGCATCGTCGGGGCGCAGCTCGCCGACTGGGACAAGCTCGCGCCAAAGGAGCAGGCGCCCGAGGCCGAGCTCGTCGTCCTGCGCGTCGTCAACCGCGTGTGGGCGCAACCGGGCCGGAAGCTCCTCGACGCGTTCGTGCGCACGCTCGGCGACCTCTATCGCGCGCCGCTCGGCACCGTCGACTTTCGCCAGGACAGCGAAGGCGCGCGCCGGACCATCAATGAGTGGGTGGCGAAGGCGACGGAGCAGAGGATTCCGGCGCTCGTCGGGCCGGGCCAGCTCGCGTCCGACACGAAGCTGATGGTGACCAACGCGGTCTACTTCAAGGGACGCTGGCTCTCGCCGTTCCGGCCGCAGCTCACCTCGGAGGGCCCGTTCTCCGTCGGCGGCGGCCGGACGGTGACGGTGCCGTTGATGCACAAGCTCAACTACGAGTGGATCACGCGCGTCGACGGCGCGTTCGTGCTCGAGCGGCGGTATGCCGGCGACCGGATCGCGATGGACATCATCTTGCCGAACCGCAAGGACGGTCTCGGCGCGATCGAGGACGCCTACGTCAAGGGCGCGCTGCTCGGGGCGCTGAAGGACTTCTCGTACGCGCTGGTCCAGCTCACGCTGCCGAAATTCAAGCTGTCGTCGGCCATGGAGCTCTTGCCGGCGCTCGAGCGGCTCGGCGTCGTGCACGCGACGAAGCGCGGCGAGGCCGACTTCTCGGGCATCGACGGCGCGCGCGACTTCTACCTCGGCGGCGTCATCCACCAGGCGGTGGTCGGCGTCGACGAGGCCACGACCGAGGCGGCGGCCGCGACGGTCGATCGACTGCCGCCGACGCTGGCGCTGAACGCCGAGCCCGCGGGGCCGATCGTGTTCAACGCCGACCACCCGTTCTTCTTCGTCATCCGCGACACCCAGGCCGGCGTGGTGCTGTTCGCCGGGCGCGTCGTCGATCCGACCGCGCGCTAGCGACGCGACCGATCCGGAAAGTTGCACGCGGCCGTGGAAGCGCGAACATGCGGTCCCATGGCTGTCGTCTCCGCGCAACGTCTTTCGGGTCGGCCCGCCTTCGAGCTCAAGGGAACGATCGCTCCCGTGACCGTGCTCTGCCTCTGCTCGACGGCGCTCGACGCCATCGAGGCGGAGCTGCGGGCGCGCGTCGCGCAGGCACCGCAGATGTTCCACAAAGCGCCCATCGTCATCGACGTGGCCGACGTCGAGAGCGAGCTCGACGCGCTGTCGCTGTCGGGGCTGCTCGAGGTGGTGCGCGGCTGCAAGTTCATGCCGGTCGGGATCGCGCATCTGCCGGCCGACCGCATCGCGCTCGCCGCCGAGCACGACCTGGCGATCTTGCAGCTCGGCTTCGGCCGCTCGCGTGGCGCCCGCGCCACCAGCGGTGGGCCGCCCTTGCAGGCCGCGCCCGTCGCTGCGCCGCCGGCGCCGGCACCTCCGCCCGCCGCCGTTGCGCCCGCGCCGGCTCCGGCCGCTGCGCCCGCGCCGCGCGTCGAGCAGTCGGCGCTGACGATCACCTCGCCGGTGCGTGGCGGCCAGGTCGTCTACGCGCAGGGCACCGATCTCGTCGTCCTCGCGCCGGTCAATCCCGGCGCGCAGGTCATCGCCGACGGCCACATCCACGTCTACGGCCGCCTCATGGGCCGCGCGCTCGCCGGCGCCCATGGCCGCGCCGACGCCCGCGTCTTCTGTCACAGCCTCGAGGCCGAGCTCGTCTCGGTGTGCGGCGAGTTCATCACCGCCGACGACATCCCCGAGAAGCTGCGCGGCAAGCCGGCCCAGATGTTCGTCGAGCACGGCTCGGTCCGCGTCGCCGCGCTCTAATCGCACCGTCGCCACACACGCTCGAAAAAATTCGCGTAAAAAAATTTGCTCGCTCGACGAGGCGGGCGCTTATTGGACTCGCGGGACGTTTGATTTTCCGCCGACAGGAGGCCCTCCGTGTCCAAGATCGTCGTCGTCACCTCAGGCAAGGGCGGTGTCGGGAAGACCACGACCAGCGCCAACATCGCCACCGGCATCGCGCTGCTCGGGAAGAAGACCATCGCGATCGATTTCGACGTCGGGCTGCGCAACCTCGACCTCATCATGGGCGTCGAGCGTCGCGTCATCTACGACCTCGTGAACGTCATCAAGGGTGAGGCCAAGCTGCAGCAGGCCATCATCCGCGACAAGCACATCGAGAACCTCTACATGCTCCCGGCGTCGCAGACGCGCGACAAGGACGCGCTCGATCCCGAGGGCGTGGGGCGCGTGCTCGAGGAGCTCAAGGGGCTCGGCTTCGAGTACATCATCTGCGACTCGCCCGCCGGCATCGAGAAGGGCGCCCAGATGGCGATGTACTTCGCCGACGAAGCCATCGTCGTCACCAACCCCGAAGTCTCGTCGGTGCGCGACTCCGATCGCGTGCTCGGGCTGCTCGCCGCCAAGACCGTTCGGGCGGAGCAGGGCGCCGAGCCGATCAAGACGCACCTCCTGCTCACGCGCTATTCGCCGGCGCAGGTGGCGCGCGGCGAGATGCTCTCGGTCGGCGACGTGCTCGAGATCCTCGGCATCCCGTTCCTCGGCGTCATTCCCGAGTCGAAGGCGGTGCTGCAGGCGTCGAACAAGGGCTCGCCCGTGATCCTCGACGAGCTGACCGAGGTGGCGCAGGCCTATCAGGACGTCGTGTACCGCTTCATCGGCGAAGAGCGGCCGCACCGGTTCATCGAGCAGGAAAAGCGCGGTTTCCTGAAGCGCATCTTCGGCTAGCCGACCACCAGCGAGGTGCACACATGGGATTCCTCGATTACTTCAAGCGGTCGAAGAGCGCGACGGTGGCCAAGGATCGGCTACAGATCATCGTGGCGCGCGAGCGCACGCAGACGCGCACGAATGCGATCGACTATCTGCCGCAGCTGCAGCAGGAGCTGTTGCAGGTGATCGCCAAGTACGAGCTCATCGACCTCGGGCAGGTCTCGGTCAACGTCGACAAATCGGGCGGCTGCGAGGTGCTCGAGCTCAACGTCGTGCTCGCGCCGGCCAAGCCCAAGCCTGCCGCCGAAGCGCCGAAGCCGCTGGCGACCGCCACTTCGTAGCGCCTCCTACGTCTGCATCCGAGCTTCCGCCGAGACGGCCGCCTGGCGCGGCAGCCGTACGATGAAGCTCGTGCCGCCGCCCGGCGTCGACTCGAAGCCGACCTCGCCGGCGTGCGCCAGCACGATCTGCTTGACGATGAACAGGCCGAGCCCGAGGCCGCGCCCGCCGCCCGCGTGCTTGGCGCCGCGGTAGAACGGCTCGAACATCGTCTGCGCCAGCTCGGGCGAAATCACCGGCCCGAAGTTGTGCACGCGCAGCGTCACCGCGTCGTCGCCGGCGTCGATGGCGACGCTGACCGGCGTGTCGGCGGTGCCGTGCGTGAGCGCGTTGCCGACGAGGTTCGAGATCACCTGGCCCATACGCGCCGCGTCCCAGCACCCGCGCGCGTCGCCGCGGAGGTGCAGCGCGATGGTGCGATCGGGGTGCGAGCTGCGCAGCTCGTCGATGACCGCGCGCGAGACCTCGGCCAGATCGGCGGGCCCGATCGACACCGGCAGCCGGCGGTTGCCGCGCACCTGCGTCACGTCGAGCAGCGTGGCGATCATCTCCGACATCCGCCGCCCGGCCCGCCCGATGCGCTCGACGGCGGCGACGAAGCACGCCGGCAGCGACGGCTCGTCGCGCAACAGCTCGGCCGACGCGACGACGGCGCCGAGCGGGTTGCGCAGGTCGTGGCCGAGGATGGCGACCATGCGATCGCTGAAGTCGACCGCCTGCTCCAGCTCGTCGCGCAGGCGCAGCTCGTCGCTGATGTCGGTGCTGGCGCCGAGGATGCCGACGACGGCGCCGCTCTCGTCGCGGACCGGATCGATGGCCGAGCGCATCGCGATCAGCCGGCCGCCGACGACGACCGAGCGTTCGCCGCGAAACGGCTCGCCCGTGTCGAGCACCTGCTGCTTGAGCGCGGTCAGCTCGTCGGCGAGCGGGCGCGGAAACAGGTCCTCGTGCCGCTTGCCGATGACCTCCTTGCCGAACGGCTCGTAGTAGGCCCAGCGATAGCGCAGCTCGCGGTCCTGCTCGAACACCGCGGTGCGCGCCAGCGCCAGCGCGATGCGGAAGCGCGCGTCGCTGGCCTTGAGCTCCTCGACGAGGTGCGCCTGCTCGATGAGCGCCGCGGCGCGCCGCGCGACCTCTTCGGCGATCACGACATCGTAGTAGTCGTAGTGGCGCCCCGATGCCGCGGTGGTGATGAAGGTCATGACCGCGATGGTGGCCTCGCCCGCGCGCAGCGGCACGCTGATCCCCGAGCGCACGCCGATCCGCCGCGCCAGCTCCAGGTGCGCCTCGCTGTCGAGGTTGGCGCGCAGCACCTCGTCGGTGACGATGGGAAAGAACAGGGTGCGGCCGTCGAGCAGCTCGCTCCAGGCGGTGCGGGACGGCCAGGGCCGCTCGCGCATCAGGGCCGCGGCAATCTCGGCCTGGGCCGGATCGCGGTGCGCGATGTGGATGCGCCGCGCCTTGCCGTCGCCGAGCACGTCGACCGACGACCAATCGGCGAGCTCGGGGATCGAGAGCTCGGCGATCTTCTGCAAGAGGGTCTCGAGGTCGCCGTCGACGAGCGCGCTCACCTTGGCCAGGAGCTCGAGGCGCTTGGTGAGCGCGTGCCGATCTTCGCGCAGCGCCGAGACTTCGTCGCGGCACCCTTCGATCGCCCGCTCCCGGCGGCGGCTCAGCCAGCGGTTCGCACGCTCGAGGAGATCAGCCATGGTCCTTCCCAAGGTGAACATGCGTCGCGGCGCGCGCGATGCCCTGCTGCCTCGGTCGCCGAGCGGAGCCTCCTCGATTGACACGCCGTCGGATCGGCCCACCTCCCTCGACGTGGGATATCCGCGCATCGAAGATCACGGCGTCGTCGGCGATCTGCGGACCGTCGCGCTCGTCTGCAACGACGGCACCGTCGATTGGTTCTGCACGCCGCGCGTCGACTCGCCGAGCGTGTTCGCCGCCATCCTCGACGACAAGAAGGGCGGCTGGTTCCGCATCCGCCCCACGAGCGAGCGCGTGCAGGGCAAGCAGCTCTACTGGCCCGACACCAACGTGCTCATCACACGCTTCCTCTCGCCCGACGGCGTCGGCGAGATCGAGGACTTCATGCCCATCGGCGACCGGCGCGAGGCGCCGGGCACGCTCGTGCGCCGCGTCCGGGTCGTGCGTGGCTCCGTCGGCTTCGCGCTCGAGTGCCGTCCCGCGTTCGACTATGCGCGCGCCGGCCACCGCGCCTGGCCGTCGCCGGGCGGCGTCATCTTCGAGGGACCGGGCCTGTCGCTGGCGTTGTCGGCGTCGGTGCCGCTCACCATCGACGGCGACGCGGCGCGCGCCGAGTTCGCGCTCGACGAAGGGCAGTCATGCGCCTTCGTGCTTCGTCCCTGCGAGGAGAACGTCTGTCACATCTGCGGCGTCGACGAGGCCGAACAGCTGTTCGCCGACACCGTGGCCTGGTGGCGCCGCTGGCTGCGGGCGTCGACCTATCGCGGGCGCTGGCGCGAGATGGTCAACCGCTCGGCGCTGGTGCTGAAGCTCCTCACCTACGAGCCGACCGGCGCGATCGTCGCCGCGCCCACCTGCTCGTTGTGCGAGATGCCGGGCGGCGTGCGCAACTGGGACTATCGCTACACCTGGATCCGCGACGCCGCCTTCACGCTCTACGGCCTCATGCGCCTCGGCTTCACCAGCGAAGCGGGCACGTTCATGCAGTGGCTCGCCGCCCGCTGTCGCGAGGCCGATCCGGCCGAAGGGCTGCAGATCGTCTACGGCATCGACGGGCGCGCCCGCCTCGAGGAGGAGACGCTCGATCACCTCGACGGCTATCGCAGCTCGCGGCCGGTGCGCATCGGCAACGGCGCCTATCTGCAATTGCAGCTCGACATCTATGGCGAGCTCTTGGACGCCGTCTACCTGCACAACAAGTACGGCGAGCCGATCTCGTACGACCTGTGGTGCGCGCTGCGTAAGCTGATCGACTGGCTCGGCCAAAACTGGCAGCGCGAGGACGAAGGCATCTGGGAGGTGCGCTCGGGACGGCGCCACTTCGTCTACTCCAAGCTGATGTGCTGGGTCGCCTTCGATCGCGCCATCCGCCTGGCCGAGAAGCGCTCGTTTCCCGCCGATCGCGCGCGCTGGTACGCGATCCGCGATCACATCTACGAGGAGGTCATCGCGCGCGGCTGGAGCGAATCGCGGCAGGCGTTCATGCAGTCGTTCGGCTCGAGCTCGCTCGACGCGTCGAACCTGATCATGCCGCTCGTGTTCTTCTGCTCGCCGACCGATCCGAAGATGCTGCAGACGATCGAGGCGACGATGCGCGGACCGCGCCAGGGCGGCCTCACCTCCGACGGGCTCGTCTACCGCTACGACGCCGACCGGCCGCCCGACGGCATCGCCGGCGGCGAGGGCACCTTCAACTTGTGCACCTTCTGGCTCGTCGAGGCGCTGACGCGCGCCGGCCGGCTCGACGAGGCGCGCCTCATCTTCGAGCGCATGCTCGGCTACGCCAACCACCTCGGGCTCTACGCCGAGCAGACCGGGCCGGCGGGCGAGGCGCTGGGAAACTTCCCGCAGGGCTTCACGCACATCGCCCTCATCTCGGCGGCGTACAACCTCGATCGCCGCCTCGACGCCCGTCGCTGAGCGGCGGTTGCGCTGCCGACGGCGGGCGCTACCTTCTCGCACACTATGACGCCGAGCCGCTGGCAGACACTGCCGCCGGGCTACATCGCGCAACCGATGGGCGGTGGCGAGCACGACGGGATCAAATGGGAGCTCAACCGCGTCTACGATTCGCGCGGCAAGCTCGACCACGATCTCACCTACTGGGAGGTGAGCCACTACCTCGACGAGGATCCGGCGCCGCGCTCGGTCTCGTTCGCCGACCTCGGGCGAAGCGGCGTGAGCTGGACGGCGTTTTCCGGGACCGCGCCGCCGCTGGCGGAGGTCGAGCGCTGGATCGCGCTCGGGCACGAGCCGCGGAAGCGCGCGGTTTGAAGACTCTTTTCTCGAGGGCGCCCGTTTTGTTGCGCCGTCCGGGCGATCGACGAAGGATGGGGGCATGAACCGCGAACGCACCCGGCCGCGGGCGGAAGCCTTCGAGCTCGACGGAAGCCTGGCGCCCGTCACGGTGCTGCGGCTGCGCACGGCCGACGTGGCGCGGATCGAGAAGGAGCTGCGCGCGCGACTGACGTCGCTGCGCCACGCGTTTCCCTACGCGGCGGTGGTGATCGACGCCGGCGCGCTCGACGAATCGAGCGCGCTCGAGCTGCCGCTGCTCGATCTCGTCGAGCGGCTGCGCGCGTGCCGGCTGCTTCCCGTGGGCGCGGCCAACCTGCCGCCGATGGCGGTGTGGAACGCCGCTGCCGCCGGCATCGGGATCGTCGAGCTCGCCGCAGCGCCGCCGGCCGTGCCCGAGCCGTCCCCGGTCGCCGCAGAGCCGGCGCCCGCCGTCGCGGAGCCGGCCGTCGCAGAGCCGGCGCCCCTCGTCGCGGAGCCGGCAGCCATCGTCGCGCAAGCGCCACCCGCCGTCGCCGAGCCGCCGCGCGCGGCGACGCTGACCGTGCGCCAACCGGTGCGCGCTGGCCAGGTGATCCACGCGCACGACGCCGATCTCGTCGTGCTCGCGCAGGTGAACCCCGGCGCGCAGGTGAGCGCCGACGGCCACGTCCACGTCTACGGCGCGCTTCGCGGCCGCGCCGTCGCCGGCGCGCAAGGCCGCACCGATGCGCGCGTCTTCTGTCAGTCACTCGAGGCGGAGCTGATCTCGATCGCCGGCCACGTCCTCGTCGCCGACGCCATCCCGTCCACGCAGCGCGGCCGCGCGGCCCAGCTCTTCGTCGAAGAGTCCCAGGTCCGCATCCAGGCGCTCTAGCCGTTCAGCGCCGCGCGCCTCAGCGCATCGTCATCGACGCCGGCGCGCGCGTGACGTGGGCGCCGAGGAAATGCGCGTGCCCCGAATCAGCGGCCACGCCCCACATCGCCGCGGCCGCCGGCGCCGCGACGTCGATGGCCACGTTGCCGTCGACGCTCCCGATCCAACGATCGGCGCGGAGCTCGAGCGACAGCCGCGCCCGCGCACCCGGCGCGAACAGCCCCGACGGGACCGTCCCTGTCGCCACCTTCTGGGTCGGCTCGCCGAGCCGCACCAACCGGGCCTTCCCGCGATCGTTCGCGCAGAAGCCGTAGCGCGCGCGATCGGCGGTGCTCACCACCAGGCAGCCCGACGGCTCGTCGCCGGCGTGCACGTCGACGAGCGCCTCGACGCGATCGCCCGGCGCGAGCCGGCCTGGCTCCGCCGCCGTGGCTCCGCCGAAATAGGCGATCGCGAGATGAGCCGGCCACGCGCCCACCTCGACCTCCGCCGGCGACACGCGCAGCTGCGCCTCGGACATCCAGGGAAAGATCGTCGTCTCCGCCAGCGCCGTGCGCCACTCGAACTCGAACTTTTTCAGATCGTGCACGAGCTCCTTCAGCTGCTTGGTCGCGCTCGTGAGCTTCGACAGGCTCGCGATCGATTTGACGACCTCGCGAAACGCGCGCTGCCGATCGGGATGGCTCGGCGAATCGAGATACTGCAAGAGCGCGAAGCCCTCCGCGTACACCATCCCGACGTGCTCGGGATCGGCCACGGCGCTGATGGTGCCGTGCTCGAGCGACAAGAGCTCGTCGAGTGGGATCGACTTTTCTCGCACCGCGAAGCGCAAACGCTCCGACATGAGCGGCTGCCGCTCGAGCGGCACGTGCCAGATGTCGGCCATCGCCTTCGACGACAACAGATCCGACATGCCCTCGATCCACCACGCCGGCAGCTGTTGATAGAGCGGCATCGCCTCGAACGCGACCGCATGCGCGAGCTCGTGCAGCACGATCGACTCGACGTCGCCCGTGGTCGCCGCGTCGTCGCTGGTGAGGCGCGTGCCGTACCGGATGTGGCACCCGAGCGGGTGGCGGCGATCCCACACGCTCGCCGGCATGAGCGTGAAGCCGGCTTCGTGCTTGGGCGGCACATCCCGCCGTGCCTGCAGATAGGCCGCGTCGGTCACGTAGAAGAAGATCGGCACCTTCTGCGACGGCGCGCTCACGCCGAGGTACTGCACGTATTCGTCGACCGCGCGATCGAGCAGCGGCACCAGGCGCTGGCCGAAGGCGCTGTCGCTCGCCGGCACCACGACGTCGACGTATCGCCCCGACCAGGTCACCGTGGTGTCGACGGCGAGCGCGCGGATCGCGCTCGGCTTGCCGACGAGCGCGCCGCTCTTGCCGCGCACGCGCCAGTAGATCATTCCCGACGGTAGATCCGCGCTCGGGGTGAAGCTGACGGCCGCTTCGCGCTCGAGGAACGGGCGCGCGCACGCGCGGTCGCGGCAGAGCTCGAGGACGCCGGCGGCGACGCCGGCCGGCAGATGCCACGAGAACGTCGGCCGCGCCGCCGTCACGTGATCGTCCGCGCTCGGCGATCCGAGGCGCGGCGCCGGTGGGCCTTCCGCCGTCGGATGCTGCGGATCCCAGGCAGGTGCGTGCGCGCAGCCGCCGGCGAGAAGCCCGAGGAGGAGCAGTCGTGTGTGCTTGGTCCTCACACGAGTGTTATCGGCGCTCGCGCGAAAATGTTGCGTGCAGGCAAAGCCGCCCGAGCGTGGGGCTCGGGCGGCCTTCGTGAGTCTGCGGGATTGGGGAGTTAGTTGAAGTACGGCGAGACGGCGGCCTGGACGCGCGCGATCAGATCCTTCAGATCGTTGGCGGCCGTGCCCGTGAGCGTCGAGAGCTCGGTGTTCAGCTTCGGCTGCGCGTCGAGGAGGATCTGGTACGCGTCCTCGCTCTGCAGCCCCTTGAGGATGTCGACCGTCATGCGGCGCGTGTCGGCGGCGCGGATCTTGTCGGTGTTGACGAGGTTGCCCTGCACCTGGGCGAGCGCCGCCGGCGAAACCACCGCGTCGGGGGCGGCCGGACCCGGAATGTCGCCCGAGCCCTGACCATAGATCTGCGAGAACGCGAGCTGCGTGAGCTCGTTGACGCGGGCCGGATCGGCCGTCGCCGGCGCGCTGCCCACCTTGGCGGTGAAGAAGGCGTAGTCGAAGGCCTGCTTGCGCGCCGTCGAGGTCGCGTACGCATCCGACGCGCGCACGTAGTCGAACAGGTCGCCCGCGATGTAGTTCACGATGCTGTTGTTGTCCGCCGGCGTGGTGGCGTAGCGGTTGGCGTAGAAGCGGTAGACCGGGCCGTAGTACTGGTTGAGCGGATCGAGGCCCGTCGGATCGTACGGCTGCGTGTACGGATCGACCTGCGCGTCCTCGTCGGTGCCGAAGGCCTCCGTCGGCGGATTCGGCGAGTAGCCGTAGAGGTAGTTGATGGCGTCCGTATCGTAGTTCGACGGGAAGTCGAGGCCGGTGAGCACCGCTTCGTCGTCGAAGATGTAGTCCATGACCGACGTCGACTTGGTGGCGTCGAGCGAGCCCTTGAAGTTGTGGCGCAGGCCGAGCGTGTGGCCGACTTCGTGGAGCAGCACGTGCGTGAGCAGCTTCTCGACGATGTCCTTGTCGCTGAGCGCGTTCGACGCCGGCTGCGCGAGCGCCTCACGCTTCATCGCCGTCGGCGAGTCGCCGGCGAAGCGCACGCAGTTCGGCGCGTGCGTGAACTGCGACCACGTCAGGCCCGGGATCTGCGGGTGCTTGGGCACCGCCTTGCCCTGCGGAGCGACGCTGCCGTTGATGACCGGCGGCAGGCCGAGCGCGTCGTCGAGCCAGAACGAGCTGAAGTAGACCCAGGCGTTGCGAATCTCGCCGGTGTTGGGGTTCGAGACTTCCGTCGCCCAGGCGATGCCGACCGGGCTCGGATCCCACAGCACGTAGGCGGTGTTGTCGTCGCCCCACGACTCGTCGGGCGTGGCGATGGAGACGGTGAGCGCCTCGAAGCCGAACACCTTGTTCCAGTTGGTCACGCCGCGCTCGAGCGCGCCGACGATGTCGTACTGCGGATACTGCTTCTGCGCGTCGAGGACGCGCGGATCGATCACCCAGTGGATGGGATGGCCCTTCGAGACCGCCCAGTGGTTGGCGTTGACGGCGACTTCCTGGCCGCCGGTGTTCGGCACGAGCTTGGGCTCGCTGGTCCAGTAGAACGGCTTGTCGGGGTAGGGCAGCGCGGTGTAGCCCGGCGTCTCCTTATACTTGCGCAGCGCGAGGCCGAGCGTGCCCGAGGCCTTGAAGGTCGACGCCTGGCTGCCGTCGTTGAGCTGCACGGGCTGGCTGGTCGAGCCGGTGAAGACCTCGTCCCAGATGGCGCCGTCGGAGACCGACTTGAAGTTCGTCGAGTAGGCGAGGTCGACCTGGAAGTCGGTCGAGGCGCCGTAGAATTCGTTGCTGTCGAACATGTTCTCGACGAAGCCGTACTTGTTCAGGCCGGCCGCCGGGTCGAACAGCACGTAGTTCTTGCTGCCGGGCGTGTTGTTGAACGTCGCGTTGTCCGTGACGATCGGATAGGCCTCGATGAGGAGCGTGGGATCGAACTGGTCCGAGGTCTGGTTCAGATCGGACGCGTCGAATACGAAGAGCTTGCCGTTCTGCACGCGGAAGGTGACGACCTTGGTGCCGAGCGGATAGCCGGCGCCGCCGTCGGTGGCGCCGGGGAAGAACTGCTTCATGAAGGCGGACATGAAGTAGCGCTGCCCGAGCTCGGTCTTCTTGACGCCGATGTAGAACGACTGATCGCCGTCGGTGCTCGGCACGGCCATGGTGCGGATCGCCGACTGCGTCTCGGCGGAGAGCGTGCGGTCGACCTTCACGAAATTGTCCGTCAGCGTGCCCGGCACGACGCTGCCCTGGCAGCCCGCCGCGGCGACGATGAGGAATGCCGAAACCGTTTTCAAGAGACGCGCATTCATATTCGTTTTTTCGACCAAGAATCCCAATTTCATCACGACCTCCACGCGAGCCGTGCAGCCCACGAGTCGGACTGTATGCACATGCGTACACCGACGGCAATGTAGTTCGCCTGGTGCCCGGGTAAGCGCTGTCTCATGGGACAGGTGGGCGAGTATTGGTAAGTATTATCTAGATGTTGGCGTATCATTGCAGGCGTTGTTGGCGACCTCACAATTGGGGACGGAATGTGAGATCCCTAGCATTTCGGAGCTTGGCGGGCTCCCGCGCGCGCTTTTGCCGGCGCCGGCGGCGCTGCGCGCGGTGGCGGAGGCGGCGATTTGTTTGAATCCGTTATCCGTTATATTTGAATGCGAACGCTGGAACATCAGGGCCGGCGTGCGGGCGTCCCATCGGCCGTCACGAGCTCGTCCTTGCGATCGAGCGGCATGCCTTCGGGCACGAGGCTCCCCGCGTCCATCATGAATGCGCGGTCGTCGGGGAGCAGGATCCAGTAGGCGGACCGGTCGCCTTGATAGACATAGAAGCCGACGCTGCGGCCGAGGAGCGGGGCGACCGCCGCCGCCAGCTTCTCGTGGTTGCGGCCGCGGAGGCCGTAGTCGATACCCACCTGCGTGAAGCTCCCAAGCGATCGCTCGTCGCGATACTGGATGCGGAGGCTGGTCGCGGGATTCGATTGCAACAGCTTCGCGATCCAGGGAACGGCGCGAACGCGCTGCGCCAGCCCGCTCGCGTCGCGAAGGAACGACGCGACGCTGGTGAGCCGGTCGTTGGCGACGGAGATCGTGAGGTCGAATCCGACGCGCGGATCGGTCGGGTCGGTGAGGTGCGCGTTCCAAATCTCGCCCTCGGGCGACAGGGGGATCCGGCCGGCGAGCTCGTTCGTGATGCGAAATCGGGCGCGCAGCGCCGCCAGCTCGGTGGTGGAGCGCTCGTCGACGGCGTCGCGCTCGAGGTCACGACGCCACAGCACCTCGGCGACGTGGACGAGCTCTTCGGCGAGATGGTCGCCATTGATCCGGCCGCGGTTCAGGAACGCCGGGGGCAAGAGGGCGGCAATGGCGCGGGCGAGATCGGGATCGCGGGAGAATTGGCTCTGTCCGCCGCGAACGATTTCCCACGGCAGCATGAACGAGGCCTCGCTCTCGGCGCGGAGGAGCAGCTTCTCGCCGCCGGCAAGCGTGATCGCGACGTCGACACGGGGATCGTAATTGGCGCTGATGATCAGCCACAGGCTGCTGTTGCCGAGCTTCGGCAGGTTCGCCGGATCGCACACGCGCTCGACGAAGCGGGCGGCCGTGTGGGGCGGCAGGCTCGCGGCCGCTCTCTGTTCCGCGGCGCGGCGCAACGCGCCTGGGTCGACGCGAAGCCGTGTGGTGTCGAGCTCCTTTGCCGGCGGCGCGGTCGCCGCCACGACCAGGGCGCGCAGGAGCGGCTCGGGGATCGCGCGCGTGCCGTCCGTGAAGCCGTGGGCCGTGCGACGGATGTCGAGCGACGCGTGCGCCGAGCCCGGGCCTTGGGTGATGTCGATGGCGACGCGGTCGGGCGTGTCGGCGCGCGGCGATACCGCGGGCGCGGCAGCCGAGAGAGCTGCGATCAGGATGAAGACGGCGAGTCGCATCGACCGCCCATTCTGACACGGCAGGGCCGGCGAACCGGCACAGGACGCGCGGCCGGCGCTCAGCCGGCCGACACCTCGGTGAGGGCGGGCGCCTGCGGGCGGATGCGCACGTAGACCTGCGCCAGGCCCAGCGTCATCAGCGGCGGCCACGCCAGTGTCAGCGCCAGCTGCAACGGCGCCAGCCACGCCGTGGTCTTGAAGATCGTGCTCAAGAGCCCGTCGACGAGGCCGGCGATGAGCATCAGTCCGAAGATCTGCAGCCGCCAACCGCGCGTCGCCGACCAGCTCGCCTCGAGCGCGTCGGTCGCGCCGAGCCGCGGATCGTCGACGACGAAGAACGAGACCAGCGACAGCGCGACGGCGACGATGATCCCCGGCACGACCAGGAGCAGCGAGCCGGCGATCACGGCGAGCCCCGTGAGGAGACCGGCGCCGAGGAACGTTCCGGCGCGGCGGAAGTCGAACACCTCGGCCACGCGCGGCTTCTGACCGCGCGCCGCCGCCAGCGCCATGCGCGACAGCGCCGGCGCGAACAGGCAGGTCAGCACGATCGTGGCCAGCGCCGACAGCAGCAGCGGAAACAGCGCGCTCGCCAGCGCCAGCTCGCCTCCGCCATCGGGCTCTTGCACCCTCTTGAGGAGCGGCGGCAGCACCACGGCCCCGCACACCCCGACCGGCAGGAACGAGATGAGCGATGCCACCAGGTTGCCGATGACGAGCGCCAGCCAGTTGTTCCTGAACGAGCGCAGGGTCTGTCGAATCACGTCGCTGATGTCCCAGTTCATCGTCCCCTCCGGGCGGCGTGTGCTTGCAGCCGGCATGCCCGCTGGGAGCGCGCCAGGTGCGCGAAATGACGGTTGCGCGATCGCGTTCAGGCGCGCGCACGCCGGCCACCGCAGTTGCGCTGTTGACGCGGGGGACACAGCCGCGCGCGTCAGCCTGCCGGCATGTCGCGTGCTACGCAGCCCCTCGACGAGTCGCGACCGTTACCGTTTCGTCCGGGCGAGAGTCCGTTCCGCGTCAAAGGCGTCGCCTATCGCGGCCATCTCGAGTACGTGTCCGAGCACGTTCCCGGCGGCGTCGACGAGATGCTGCGTGGCTTTCGCGATCCGGCGCTCCCCGGGTTCTTCGCGCAGAAGTTCCTGCCGTCGACCTACTACGACATCATCCCGCTCATCGTCGCCGGCTACGTCTGCGCGCGGCAGTCGCGCAAGAGCTTCTCCGAGTTCGTCCGCATCCGCTCGCGCTACCAGGCCGAGCGCGACGTGGGCGGGATCTATCGCGTGCTCCTCAAGCTGATCTCGCCGATGCACGTCATCGAGCGGCTCTCGGCGCTGCAGGAGCAGTACTTCGACTTCGCCGCGGGCAGCGTCGAGCTCGTCGGCGAGCGGCACGCGCTGTTGCAGCGGCCGCGGCTGCCGGCGATGCTCGCCGGCTGGACGGCGACGGTGCTCGAGACCTACGTCGACGTGCTGCTCACGCGCGCCGGCGCCAAGAGCGTGCTGGCGCGGCCGCGGTCGCTGCTGCCCGATGGACAGGTGCGCGGCGTCGCCGCCGTAAAATGGCAGTGCGACATCACCTGGCAGTAGCGCGGGCCAGCGCGAGCTTGGCGGCGGCACGCGCCGCCGGCTCGGCGCCTACCTCGTTCAACCAGGCGACGTGCGGCTCGAGCAGCGCCGCCGCGTCGGCGCGCCTGCCGAGCTCGACGAGACATTCGGCCAGCCCGACCGTGGCCGCCGACTTCACCATCGGCCCGCCGTCCTTCTTCACGAGCGACAGCGCGCGCTCGTAGCGCGGGCGCGCCTCCCGGCAACCGTGCTCCTTGCGCGTCAGCTCGGCGTTCGCCAGCAGCGTCAACGACACCTCGCCGTCGCTCCGCTTGCCGATCTCGGCGAGCCGCGACTTCGCCGTGGCGAGATCGTGCCGCGCCAGCGCCGCGCGCGCGGAGAGCGCCAACGGCTCGACGAGCGCGCCCGAGGCTGCCGCGCGCGCCGTCGCCAGGCCATGCTCGATGAGCCGGTGGGCCTCGTCGAGCTCGCCGAGCGCCAGGTGTGCGGCGCCGAGCCAGATCTCGACCTCACCGGCGTACACCGAGTTGCCGGGCGCCTCGCGCTCGACGGTCGCGCGCGCCGATTCGAGCGTCCCGACCGCCGCCTGCCAGCGGCCGGCGTCGAGCTGGGCGAGGCCGAGGTTGTAGCTGGCGAGATAGCTCGGCACGCCGGCGTTGCGGGCCGACGCCGTCGCCCGCTCGAGGTAGGCGAGCGCGGCGGGCAGGTTCCCGCGCGATCCCTCGAGCGTGCCGAGGTTGGTGAGCGCGTCGCTGACGCCGGGATCGTCGGGCCCGCGCGAGGCGATGCGCGCGGCGAGCACCTCCTCGAGCAGCGCGTCGGCCTTCGCGACCTCGCCGCGCGCGACCTCGATGTTGCCTTCGGTCTCGAGCGAGTCGACGAGATAGACGTGGCGCGGCGGAACGATCTTGCGCCAGGTCTCCACCGCGTCGCGCTCCGACGCCAGCGCCTCGTCGTAGTGCTCCTGCGTGTAGAGCAGGATCGCCAGGATGTGGTGCCACATGGCGCGCACCCGCGGCGGCTGGCCGGCGCGCTGCAACGCCAGATCGACGAAGCGGCGCGACGCCAGCGCCTCGGCCGGCCGTCCCATGTGGTTGCCGACGACGAGGCTGCCGCGCGCCAGCGCCTCGACGACGCCGGCGTCGTCCTTCGCGTCGGCGGCGGCGCTCGCCGCGCGCTCGTAGGTCGCCTGGGCCGCGGCGTACTCGTGCTTGCGATCCTCGCACTCGCCGCGCAGCACCAGCGCGCGCGCCAACAGCGGCGCGAAGCCGGTGCGCTCGCCGACGGCGACCGCCTTTTGCGCCAGCGGCAGCGCGCGTTCGAACTGTTCGAGCGCTTGCAGGGCCCAGGCGCGCGCCAGCCCATTTTCCGCCTCTACGATCGATGCGCGCGCGGTCGCGCTCGCCGGCCGCGGCACCGCGTCGCGCGGATCCTGACAGTCGGCGACGAGATGCAGCTTCTCGACCGCGTCGCCGGCGCTGCGCAAGGTGGCCGGCCCGGCTTCGGTCAACCCGTCCACGACGACCGAGAGCTCGGCGAGCCGCTGATCGAGACAACGCATGCGGCTGTCGAGCAGCTCGCGCGACTCCAGGCCCTTTTGCCCGTCGACGCACGCGTTGGTGCGCGCGGCCAACCAATCGGCGCCGTACGCGTCGATGCGTCCGATCACCTGATCGGCGAGGGCGGGAGGCAGCCCGGCCCCGACGGCGGCGAAGCGGGCGCGCACGGCCGCTTTGCGCGCCGCGGTCCAGAACGTGGTCAACGGTCCGTCGAGCCCCTGGCAGGTCGAGCGGTGGCGCGCGATCACGACGCCCGTGACGAGCGCCGCGGCCATCAGCAACCCGGCGACACCGGCCGCGATGCGGCTCGCCCGACGGGGCGGTGACAGCGCCGCGATCAGCGCCTCCATGTTGGCGAAGCGATCCTCGGGCCGCGGCGCCAGCGCCCGTCGCAGGACGGCGCGGAGGCGGCGCGGCACCTCGCTGTCCGACGGCTCCGGCCGCGGGACGCCGCGGACCACCGCCGCGGCGAGCGCCTGGCGATTGTCGCCGACGAAGGGGCGCTGCCCATACAACGCCTCGTAGAGCGAGCAGGCCAGCGCCCACTGATCGGTGCGCGCGTCGACGGTTCCGCGCATGTGCTGCTCGGGCGCCATGTAGGCGGGCGTGCCGACGATCGAGCCGGTGCGCGTCAGCGTCGACGTGAATGACGCCGGCGCCTCGGCGGCCGCGTCGGCGTCGGCCGCTTCGCTGTTGGCGTCGGCGGGCCCCGAGCGCACCAGCCCGAAGTCGGTGACGCGTACGACGCCCTCGCGATCGCGCAGCGCGTTCGACGGCTTGAAGTCGCGGTGGACGAGCCCTGCACGATGCGCGGCCGCGAGCCCGCGCGCGGCTTGCACGTAGGCGTCGACGACCTCGCGCCAGCCCGGCCGAGCGGTCCGCTGCCAGCTGGCGAGATCCTCGCCGTCGACGAGCTCCATGACGATGCCGGCGCGCTCGCCGCTCCAGATCACCTCGTAGACCGTGACGACGTTCGGCTGCGACAGGCGCGCCATGGCCTGCGCTTCGCGCATCAGGCGCGCGCGCGCCTCGTCGCTGTTGGCGAGGACCAGCTTGATGGCGACCTGGCGATCGAGCTCCGGATCGTAGGCGGCGATGACCACGCCCATGCCGCCGGTCCCAATCCAGCGCCGGAAGACGTAGCGTCCGATCGCGGGCGCTTCAGTGACCGTCGGCGGCGCCTCGGGCTCGGTTGGCGCGAGCGGAGGCGGGCCGTCCTTGGCGGGCGCTTTCGGATCCAACTCGTTGGTTCATATCATCGTGCGACGGCGCAGCCAACCGGGGACGACGCGGCGGGCGAGGAGGGCGATGAGGACGAGCGCGAGGGCGAGCGCGGAGGGGGCGCTGCCACCGTGGCTCATGGCGCAGCCGTGCGCGGTTGCGGGAGGCGCGCCGCTGCCGCCGGTGCCGTTGTCACCGTTGTCACCGCTGCCGCCGTTGTCACCGCTGCCGCCACTGCCGCCGCTGCCGCCGCCGTTGCCTCCGAGGCCGCCATCGACACCGCCGCCGCCGCTCGCGCCACCGTCGGGCGAGCTGGCCGCGACGCAGGTGCCGGCGCTCGAGCAGACGCCGCCGCCGGGGCACGCGCCGCACGAGCCGCCGCAGCCGTCGTCGCCGCAGCTCTTGCCGGCGCACAGGTCCACCGTCGGCGGTTGGCCCGTCGCCTTGCCGGCGAGCAGCGTCTCGGCGAACCCGAGCGCGATCGATGCGCCCGAGCAGAGCTCGCCCGTCGCCGTCGCCCAGTCGATGTACGCGCTGTACGGCGCCGTCAGCTGCGTCGCCCAGCGAAACCAGGCGAGCGGGTAGTACGCGTAGAAATAGCAGGGCCCCATGTGCAGCCCGCCGGTGTCGAGCGCGAGCGTGTCGTAGCCGCGCGGCCCGAGCAGCGACACGGCGCTGCCGACCTGGCGCCCGCCGCGGCTCGCCATGCTGACGAGGTCGGCGTACTTGTCGCCGCCGGGCTGCACGTTGCCCATGTCCTGCCAGTCGCTCCAGCCTTCGAAGATCTGCAGGTAGATGTCGAACGCGGCGTCGGAGCCGTCCTGCCCGCCGGCGACCTCGCCGATCTGCGTGAACGGGCTCAAAAGAAAATAGATGCGCGCGTCCTGCGTCGAGCCGAGCGGGATGAGGCCGCCGCCGCGCATGCGCCAGTAGATGCCGCCGAGCCAGAACGCGAGCGCCTTGCGCTCGGCCGCCGTCAGCGACGGGAAGGGCAGCGTGTTGCGCACGCGGCTCTGCGCGGCCAGGCAGAGCTCCTCGTGCATGCGCGCGGCGTTGCCGTCGGCGTCTTGCTTGTCGAGGAGCGCCTGCGCGGCGTCGAGCTCGCCGGTGAGGCCGTCGATCGACGCGTTCAGCGCCGCCAGCGCCGTCGGGTCGAAGCAGCTGGCGTTGCTCGCGCCGATCGATTTGGCCTGCGCGTAGGCGGCGCGCGCGCCGGCGAGGCCCTGCACCAGCTTGTCGTGGCGGATCTTGTCGATGATGGTGCGCAGCGTCGGCACGAAGTCGTCGGGCAGAAGGCCGTCGGGGACGGGCGTGAGGCTCAGCCCCTGGCCGGCCAGGCCGATCAAATCCTCGAGGTTGCCGACGTCGCTGCGCGCGCTGTTCGGATCGTAGGCGAGCGCGTAGCGTTCGGGCTGCTCGACCGCGTCGCAGGCGCCGAGGTTGGCGACCTGGGCGCGGATCGACGCGTCGGCGCTGGTGCAGGCGGCGCTCGCAGCGGGCAGAAGGATCGCCGGAACCGAAAAGGCGTCGTGCCGTTTGCACATCACCGGCGTCGTCGGCCACGTCATCATCGTCGGGTTGGCACCCGCCGCCTGGATGCGCTCGAGCAGCGCGGCCGACTCGGGCCAGTACCACAAGGTCACCTGATCCGATTGCAGCGTCGTCATCGACGCCAGCGGCAGCGCGGGCAGCGTGGCCGCGCCGGTGGCGATGGCGTTGGCGGTGCCGCTCGGATCGGCGGTGATGTTGGGATCGAACGCGAACGGCCACTTCTGCTGCGCCAGCGACGGGCGCGCGACCAGCACGAGGGCGAGGGCGACGACGACGGCGAGGATCGGCTTCACGAACGCTCCTATTTGATCCCGAGCGCGCCCTCGAGGGCGCGGCCGAGGCGTGAGACCGAGTCGTCGATGTCGGTGTGCGTGCGGCCGCTGAGCGGCGTGACCACGTCGAAGTAGTCGCCGAGCCATCCCCAGTCGTCGTGCCCGATGTTGTAGTCGTGGATGGTGCCGAAGGTGTTGCGCGCGCCGGTGTCGGAGTGGCCGGTGTAGTAGTTGGGCGGGCCGCCGTCCCAGAACGGGGTCCAGTAGGTGACGTCGGGATCGGCGACGCCGTGTTGCATGAGGTACTGCTCGCGCTGCTGCGCGGTCCAGCCTTGCGTGAAGCCGGGCGGACCCCACGACAGCGACGACGACGAGCCGACCGGCGCGCCGACCGGCAGCTCGCCGGCGACGGGGATGACGCCCGTGGGGGCGCTGCTCGCGGGCGCGCGGGTCGCGGGCGCATCGCCGCGGAACGCCGGCGCCGCCGCGACGGCGGCCGCTGCCACGCTGCCGCCGGCGCAGGCGCCGTCGAGCGTCAGCACGCAGTCACCGCCGCGCACGACGGTGTCGGCGACGCGCGCGCGGAGCTGCTGCCACACGACGATCGACGCCACGCCCATCAGCATCGCCAGGATCAGCCACTCGACCGTGGTTGCGCCGCGGACGCGTCGTCGCCGCATTGCGCGAGCGCGTTACAAGTTTCACGCCACGCCCATGCACGAGTGATTCGCGGCACGAGTGTCTACTTCATGATCCAGCTCGACGCGTGGATGGGTGCGTCGGACAAAATTGCCGTAGAATTGCGGCGCATGCGCGGAATGTCGCCCGCGAGCGAGGACGAGCGGCCGTTTCGTCCCACCCGCCGCTTCGAGGTCGTGCGCCGCATCGGCGCCGGCGGCATGGGCATCGTGTACGAGCTCGTCGATCACGAGCTCGGCACGGGCGTCGCGGCCAAGACGCTGCAGCGCCTCTCGCACGACGACATCGTGCGGCTCAAGCAGGAGTTCCGCGCGCTCGCCGGGCTGCATCATCGCAACCTCGTGCGGCTCGGCGAGCTCTTCGAGGACGAAGGGTGCTGGTTCTTCACGATGGAGCTGGTCGACGGCGTCGATGTCCTGCGCTGGGTCTGCGGCGAGTCGCCGCCGGCGAGCGACGCGTCGACGCGCCCGCTCAGCCGCGTCGAGGTGCCGATTCCGCTGCCGTCGGCCTCGGCGCCGCTGACCGCGCTGCCGCCGCCGTCGCCGCCGGCGTACGACGAGGAGCGGCTGCGCGCGGCGCTGGCGCAGATCGCGCAGGCGCTGGCCTACCTGCACGACGCCGGCAAGGTGCACCGCGACATCAAGCCGTCCAACATCCTCGTCGACCAGGACGGGCGCGTGGTGCTGCTCGACTTCGGCGTCGCCGCCGACGTGACCTCGCCGCAGCCGGCGGACGGTCCGGTCGTCGGCACCGAGGCGTTCATGGCGCCCGAGCAGCTGGTCGCGCGCTCCGTCGGGCCGGCGTCCGATTGCTACTCGGTGGGCGTGCTGCTCTATCGGCTGCTCACGGGGCGGCTGCCCGATCCCAACGTGCGCGCGGCCATCCGGCGCGTGCAGCTCGGCGTGCGGCTGTGGTCGCCGCGCGAGCTCGTGCCCGCGGTGCCGCGCGATCTCGACTCCTTGTGCACGGCGCTGCTCGATCACGACGCGGCGGCGCGGCCGACGGCGCGGCAGGTGGTCGAGTGGCTGGGCGCGTCGCAGCCGCGCGCGCTCGCCATCGCCGATGCGCCGTTCGTCGGGCGCGCCGTCGAGCTGCGCACGCTCGAGGCGCTCTTCGCCGAGGTCGAGACGAGCGGGGCGCCGGTGGCGGTGTTCGTCGAGGGCGAGTCGGGCGTGGGCAAGAGCGCGCTCATCGCCGAATTCGCGCGGCGCGTGCCGTCGGCGCGGGCGCTGGCGCTGCGCGGGCGCTGCTACGAGCACGAGTCGGTGCCCTACAAGGCGCTCGACGAGGTCATCGATCTGCTGGCGGTGACGGTGGCCGAGCTGCACGCCGACGGGCTCCTCCTCGAGGGCGCGCCCGACGCGGATCTGGCGGCCGAGCTGTTTCCGGCGCTGGCGTCGATCGGCTCCAAGCAGACGATGCTGCCCGAGCGGCGCGCCGATCCGCAGAAGCGGCGGCGGAGGGCGTTCGCGGCGCTGCGGCGGGTGGTGGCGCGGCTGGCGGCGCACAAGCCGCTCATCGTGGCCATCGACGATCTGCAGTGGACCGACGCCGACAGCATGCAGCTCCTGGCCGAGCTCTTGCGCGGGCCCGACGCGCCGCGCTTCATGCTCCTGGCGACGGTGCGCGCGGCGGGCGACGACGCCGACGCGTCCACGCGCGCGCTGGCCGAGCGGCTCGGCGAGGTGCGGCGGCTGCCGCTCGGGCCGCTGGCCGGCGCCGACGCGGTGACGCTGGCGACGCGGCTGGCGGCCGAGGCGCCCGCCCACGCCGTCGACGTGCATGCCATCGTCGACGCGGCCGGCGGCCATCCGCTGTTCATCGACGTGCTCGTGCGCCATCGGCTCGAGCGGCGCGGCGACGGCCCGTTGCGCCTGGAGGACGCGTTGCGCGCGCGTGTGGCCGCGCTGCCGGCGCCGGCGCGCGCGCTCGTCGAGCACGTGGCGCTGGCCGGCGGTCCGCTCCTGCAGGAGGTGGCCGCGCACGCCAGCGAGCTCGACGCCGACGCCTTCGCCGCCGCCGCCGCGCAGCTGCGCGCCGCGCGCCTGTGTCGCACCGGTGGCGCGCTGCCGGCCGATCTGATCGATTCCTATCACGACCGGGTGCGCGAGACCGTCGTCGACGCGCTCGACGGCGAGCGGCGGCGCGGCGCGCACGAGCGGCTGGCGATGGCGCTCGAGCGCGGCCGGCGCGGCGACGCCGAGCGCATCGCGACGCACTTCCGCGAGGCCGGGCAGCCGGGGCGCGCGCGCCGCTACTACGTCGACGCGGCGACGCAGGCGCGCCATGCGCTCGCCTTCGATCGCGCGGCGCGGCTCTATCGCCTCGCGCTCGAGCTGACGCCGGGGACGAGCGAGCTGCACGCGGCGCTCGGCGACGCCCTGGCGCAGGCCGGCCGCGGCGCCGAGGCGGCCGATGCCTTCGTCGCCGCGGCGGCGCTGGCGCGCCCCGAGGAGGCCGCAGAGCTCAAGCGGCTCGCCGCCGATCAGCTGTTGCGCTCGGGCCGCATCGACGCCGGGCTGGCGCTCTTGCGCGAGGTCTTCGCCGCCGTCGGGCTGCAGCTGCCGAAGTCGCCGCGGCGGGCGCTCGCGTCGCTCCTCCTGGCGCGCGCACGCGTGCGGCTGCGCGGCATCGTCTTTCGCGAGCGCAAGCCGGCGGATCTGTCGGCGAGCGAGCTCTTGCGCATCGATCTCTGCTGGTCGGCCGCCGTCGGGCTCGGCATCGTCGACAACATCCGCGGCTCGGGCTTCCAGGCGCTCAACCTGCTCCTGTCGCTGCGCGCCGGCGAGCCGCTGCGCATCGCGCGCGCGCTCGGCTACGAAGCCTGCTTCTCGGCCAACCGCGGCGTGCCCGCGCACAAGCGCACCGCGCGCCTGTGCGCCGCCGCCGAGGAGCTGGCCGAGCGCACCGGCGACGCCTACGCGCTCGCCTGGGCCGCGGCGTCGCGCGCGACGGCCGCGGTGCTCGAAGGGCGCTTCTCCGACGCGCCGTCGTCGATCGCGCTCGCCGAGTCGCGCTTCCGCGATCTGGCCGGCTCGAACTGGGAGCGCACCTCGCTGTCGCGCCTGCACATCACGGCGCTGGTCGCCCGCGGGCGCTTCGCCGAGCTGCAAGAACGCGTGCCCGCCGAGCTCGCCGATGCGCTCGAGCGCGGCGATCTGTTCACCGCCGTCAACATGCGCACGGGGCTGGCGAACCTGGCGTGGGTCGCCGCCGACGATCCGGCCGGCGCGCGCCGCGTCGTGAGCGAAGCGATGGCGAGCTGGTCGCAGCAGGGCTTCTTCCTGCAGCACTACTTCGAGCTGCTCGCGCTGTCGCAGATCGATCTCTACGAAGGCGACGGCGCCGGCGCGCTCGCCCGCATTCACGCGGCCTGGCCCGATCTGCGCCACTCGCAGGTGCTGCGCGTCGAGTACGTCCGCTGCCTGATGCTGCACCTGCGCGGCCGCGCCGCGGTCGCCGCCGGCGCGCTCGACGAAGCCGTCGGCGCCGCGCGTCGCCTCGAGGCCGTCGGCGAGCACGCGCGCGGGCGGGCGCTGCTCTTGCGCGCGGCCATCGCCGAGCGGCAGGGCGATCGCGACAGTGCGCTCCTGGCGCTGCGCTCGGCGCGCGCGCGCTTCGACGCCGCCGATTTCCGCGGCTACCTCTTCGGCGCCCATCACGTCGAGGCGCGCCTCGTCGGTGACGCGGCGCAGTCGGCCGCCGCCGGCGCCTACTTCGCCGCCGAGCGCGTGCGCAATCCGGCGAGCTTCGTGCGCATGATGCTGCCCGGACTGTAGCCTCCGCGATCCAGCGCCAACCGCCGGTTGCATCCACGACGATCCACCGGCGCCGGCAAGCGCCCGCGGCGGCGCCCGCGCGGCATGGCACATCGCTTGCCAACGCTCACGCGCGTGAACAAGCGACTCTTGGCGGCGCTCGCCTGCGCCGTGGGCGCCGTCGCCTGCGGCTGGCTCTACATCCACGACGTCGAGCTCGGCCTGCGCGGCGGCCGCAAGGTCACGCTGCTCGCCGCGGCGCGCGAGCTCGTGCCCGGCACGCGCCTCACCGAGGCGGACCTGGCGCTGCGCACGATGCCGGAAGCCTACGTGCACCCCGAGTCGGTGATGGCCACGGCCAGCGACGAGAAGAAGGTGCTCGGGCGCGTCGTCCTCGAGCACCTGTCGCAAGGCCAGCCGGTCTTGTGGAGCGACTTCGAGTCGGAGAAGACCAAGCTGTCGAAGGGGCTGGCCGCGGTGGTGCAGAAGGGGCAGCGCGCGATCACGCTGCCGGTCGACGTCTCGGGCTCGTTCGCCAATCAGCTGCGGCAGGCCGATCGCGTCGACATCCTCGGCACCTTCAGCCGCGACAAGCGCGAGGTCACGGTCACGGTGCTGCAGAACGTGCTCGTCTTGTCGGTCTCGGGGCGCAAGGAGGAGGTCGACGGCGAGAAGCAGACGGTGGTCAACGCCATCACGCTCTCGCTCGATCTCGACGAGGCCGAGGTGCTGGCCTTCGCGCGGCGCCACGGCGCCCTCGACTACGTGCTCCACGGCTCCGACGACATCGACGTGGTCGCCGACGTGGCGCAGAAGGACTTCGGCGACCTCTTCGAGGACGGCAAGCGGGCGCAGCTGGCGTCGCGGCGCGTGCGCCGGCGCGTGGAGGCGCTGCGGCCCGATCGCGGGCCCGACGCGCCGCCGGCGGTGCCGTGATGGAGCTGCGCGCCGAGCCGCGCCAGGTAGAGATCCTCGTCGACGGGCCGGAGGGGCGCGTGCGGCTGCCGTTCGCCCGCGACGTCGTGCTCGTGGGGCGCGATCGGCTGTGCGACATACGGCTCGAGGACCGCACGGTGTCGCGGCGGCACGCGGCGCTGCGCCTCGGCGACGGCGGGGTGCTGGCCGAGGATCTGTCGACCAACGGCACCTTCGTCGCCGGCGAGCGCATCGACGGCGAGGTGGCGGTGCCGTTCGGCGCGGCGCTGGCGATGGGCGTCTTCTCGCTGCGTGTGATCGAGCTCGATGGCGACAACACGCCGGTGCCGGGCGCGCCGGAGCCGCCGCGCGCGATGCCGGCGCCGCGCGCGCTGGCGGCCCCGCGCACCCTGATCGACCGCGAGCCGACGATTCCCTTCAGCACGCGCACGCTGGCGAGCCTGCCGCTGTTCGAGCTTGCCAGTGCGCCGCTCCCGACGGAGGAGCCGACGCTGCTGCCGCCGCCGCCCGAGCTGGCGCCCACGGCGAGCGAGCACGCGGTCTCCGACGAGCTCGCCGACACCAGCCGCTGGCTGCGCGACCTCCTCCTCGACAGCCTCGACCTGCGCCGGTTGTCGACCAAGGAGCTCGAGGGGCCGGAGCTGCGCCTGCGCGTCGAGACCACGCTCGATCGGCTCGTCGACGATCACGCGCGCCGCATCGCGCCCTCGTTGCCGCGCCCGCGCCTGCGCAAGCTCATCCTCGACGAGGTCCTCGGTCTCGGCCCGCTCGAGGACTTCCTCAAGGACGGGACCGTCGCCGAGGTCATGGTCATCGACCGCGACACCATCTACATCGAGCGGCGCGGTCGCATCGAGCTCACCGGCGCGCGCTTCACCTCCGACGACGCCCTGCGCTCGGCGATCGAGCGCATCGTCACGCCGCTCGGCCGCCGCATCGACGAGTCGACGCCGATGGTCGACGCGCGCCTGAAGGACGGCTCGCGCGTCAACGCCATCATCCCGCCCCTGGCCCTCAAAGGGCCGTGCGTGACGATCCGGAAGTTTCCGACGAGCCGGCTGCAGATGTCCGATCTCCTCGGCTTCGGCTCGCTCGACGAGCGCATGGCGCGCTTTCTCGAGCGCTCGGTGGTCGCGCGGCGCAACCTCGTCGTCTCCGGCGGCACCGGCTCGGGCAAGACCACGCTCCTCAACGTGCTGTCGTCGGCGATCCCGCGCGCCGAGCGCATCATCACCATCGAAGACGCGGCCGAGCTCACGCTCTGCCAGCCGCACGTGGTCACGCTCGAGACGCGCCCGCGCAACATGGAAGGGAAGGGCGAGTACACCATCCGTGACCTCGTGCGCAACGCGCTGCGCATGCGGCCCGACCGCATCATCGTCGGCGAGTGCCGCGGCGGCGAGGCGCTCGACATGCTGCAGGCCATGAACACCGGCCACGACGGCTCGCTCACGACGATCCACGCCAACTCCGCCGCCGAGGCGGTGGCGCGCATGGAGACGCTCGTGCTCATGGCCGGGCTCGAGCTGCCGGCGCGCGCCATCCGCGAGCAGATCGCCGCGTCGATCCACGTCATCGTGCAGCAGGCGCGCTTCTCCGACGGCAGCCGCCGCATCACCGACGTCTCCGAGGTCATCGGCATCCAGGACGACGGCTCGATCCGCACCGAGCCGATCTTCGAGTTCGTGCGCGCGCCCAACGGCGCCGACGGCAGCGTGCACGGCGAGTACCGCGCCACCGGCTACATGCCGTCGTACGTCGAGGAGTTCGTGACGCTGGGCCTGGTGCGCGACGGGAAGTTCCTATGATCTCTCCCTTGGCGCCGGGGCTGTCGCTGCTCGGCATGGGCGTCTTCGTCGGCGTGCTCGCGCTGTGGGATCGCGTGGCCGACGAGCTGCGCGCGACCTGGCATCGCTATCGCGACTGGGCGCAGGCGGGCCTCGACTGGCTGCTCCTGCCGCTGCGGCCCGTGGATCTGCTCTTGCGTCACGTGCTGCTCGTCCTCGGCGGCTGGTCGCTCGGCGTGTTCCTCTCGTCGCGGTCGTTCGGCTTCGCGCTGGCGGCGGCGGGGCTGATCGGCCCGCGCGTCTGGATGCGCTACGCGATCGAGAAGCGGCGCAAGCGGCTCGAGGAGCAGCTCGACGTCGCGCTGCAGACCATCGCCAACAACATGTTGGCGACGCAGAGCCTGGTCGACGGCTTCGCCGCGGTCGCGCAGCACCTCGAGCCGCCGGTGTCGGAGGAGGCGGCGATGGTGTGCAAGGACATCCGCGTCGGCGCGCGCACCGAGGAGGCGCTGACCAACTTGTCGCAGCGCTGCCAGAGCCTGCACGTCGATGCGGTGGTGACGGCGTTGTGCATCGGCCTGCGCACCGGCGGCGATCTCGGCAAGGTGCTGAAGACGATCGCGGGCGTGGTGCGCGAGACCATCCGCTGCGAAGGGCTGATGGCGGCCAAGACCGCCGAGGGGCGCATGTCGGCCTGGGTGATGGGCTCGATGCCGCCCCTGTTCATGCTGTCGATGCACTGGGTGAGCCCGGAGTGGCTCGAGCCGTTGTGGGGCGACGTCGTCGGCCACGTGATCGTGGTGATCGCCGCCGTCTTCACGCTCGTCGGGATGGCGCTGGTCTTGCGCATCTCGAGGATCGATCCGTGAGCGAGCGTCCGCGAGGGAAGGTGCATCCATGAGCGCGCTCGGCGTGACCATGCTCGGGCTCGCGCTCGTGCTCGCCGCGGCAGCGACGGGGATCTTCGTGTGGCTCGTGCTCCCCGGCGAGACGCGCGCGCCGCAGCTGCTCGGCTATCGCGAGACCAGGCGCAAAGAGGGGCTCGAGCGCAACCGCGGGCTGCGGCTCGTCTGGCCGCTCGCCGAGACGCTGACGTGGTACGCGCGCTACCTGCCGTTCGCCGGCTGGCGGCGCGACATCGCCAAGAAGCTGATCGACGCCGGCGAGCCGCTCGGCCTGTCGGTCGACGAGTTCATCGGGCTCAACCTGGCGCTGGCGCTGTGCGGGCTCGGCTGCGCGTTCCTGCTCGATCAGGTCGCGCACCTCGGCACCGCGCTCTACGTCGTCTTCTTCCTCGTCGGCGTGATGGTGCCGTCGATGTACCTGTCGGAGATCGCCCAGGAGCGGTTCAAGTCGATCAACCGCGGCCTGCCGCCGGTGCTCGACCTCATCGTCATGGCCATGACCGCCGGCGGCGACTTCATGGGCTCGGTGGGGCAAGTCGTCAGCAAGTGGAGCCGCAAGCGCGATCCGCTCTACGACGAGCTGTCGCGCTTGCTCAACGACCTCATGCTCGGCAAGACGCGGCGCGAGGCGCTCGAGGCGTTCGCCGCGCGCGCGCCGACCGAGCTGGTCAAGACGTTCGTCGGCGCGGTCATCGAGGCGGAGCAGCGGGGCACGCCGCTCGTCGAGGTCTTGGCCATCCAGGCCGAGGTGGCGCGCACGCGGCGCTTCCAGCGCGCCGAGCAGATCGCCGGGCGCGCCGGCGTGCTGGTGAAGCTGCCGCTCATCGTCATCCTCGCCGCCTGCATGCTGGTCATGTTCGGCGGCGTCATCGTCAAGGCGATCCGGGGACAGCTATGGTAGGCGCCGAGCCGTCGCTCAAGCAGAGCTTCCCCTTCGTCGTCGCCGTGTCGCTCTACGACAGCGCCGAGGAGGAGTTCGAGTTCGACCAGGGCGAGGTGCTCGTCGGGCGCAGCTCGAAGGCCGACCTGCACGTGGCGCATCCGGCGATCTCGCGCAAGCAGCTCACCATCCAGCGCATCATCCCGCCCGCCGCGTTTCTCGGACGGCCGCGCTTTCGCGTGGTGCCGCATCCGGCCAAGAACCCGGCCTACGTCAACGGCGTCCTCGCCGTCGAGGGGAGCCTCGGCTTCGGCGACGTGGTCGCCGTCGGCGAGATGCGCCTCACCCTGCGCAAGGCGCGCCGTCGCGCGGTGGGCAAGCTGTCGCCGATGCGCGTGGCCATCGGCGCGACCGCGCTCCTCACGCTCGCGCTCGTCGCCTGGTCGGCCCTGCGGCCGGCGCCGCCCCCGCCGGTGGTGACGCTGCCGCCGGTGAAGCTGTTCGTGAACCTGCCGCGCGTCGGCTGCAACGATCCGGTCACCTGCAGCGAGCGCGCGCGCACCGCCTATCAGCACGGCAAGACCTTTTCCAAGCAGGCCGGCGCGGTGCCGGGCGCCTGGTACCACGCGTCAATCGAGCTCTATCGCGCCGCCGAGTTCGAGCGGCTCTCGGGACAGCGCATCGCCGGCCTCGAGTCGGTGCGCGACGACCTGCGCGTGGCCGCGACCTCGGCCGAGCAGATCTACAACGACCTGCAGTTCCGGCTCGCGCGCGATCTGCGCGCCAACGATGCCGAGTCGCTGCGCGAGACCATCGCGCAGATCGTGGCCGTCGTGCCCGACGAGCGCCATCCGATGCGCGTGCAGCTCGAGCAGTACCTGCGCGATCACCCGCTGCCGCAAAAGAAATGAGGCGGATCGAGCCATGATCTCAGCCAGAATCTTCGAGCAGACGCTCGGTGACTTCCTCGAGCCGATCGCGCCCTTCCTCGCCGATGGGCGCGTCTCGGAGGTCATGATCAACCGCTTCGACCGCATCTACATCGAGCGCGGCGGGCAGCTCGAGCGCACCGGCGCGGCGTTTTCGTCGGAGCACGCGCTCGTCGCCGCCATCAAGAACGTGGCGCAATACGTGGGGCGGCTCGTCGACGCCGAGCGGCCCATCCTCGACGCCCGCCTGCCCGACGGCAGCCGCGTGGCGGTCATGCTGCCGCCGGCGGCGCGCGCGGGCGCGTGCATGTCGATCCGCCGCTTCCCCAAGCAGCGCCTGACGGTCGAGCGGCTGCTGGAGATCGGCGCGCTCACGCCGACCTGCGCCAGCTTTCTGTCGGCCTGCGTCGTCGGCAAGCGCAACGTGGTGGTCGCCGGCGGCACCGGCTCGGGCAAGACCTCGATGCTCAACGCGCTGTCGTCGTTCGTGCCCGAGGGCGAGCGCATCCTCGTGCTCGAGGACTCCTCCGAGCTGCAGCTCCAGCAGGAGCACGCGGTCTACATGGAGTCGATCCCGCCCGACGCCCGCGGGCGCGGCGCCGTGACCATCCGCGATCTTCTGCGCGCGTCGTTGCGCATGCGGCCCGATCGCATCGTGGTCGGCGAGTGCCGCGGCGGCGAGGCGCTCGATCTCATCCAGGCGATGACCTCGGGCCACGGCGGCTCGTTGTCGACGGTGCACGCGACCTATCCGCACGACACCGTGCAGCGGCTCGAGACGCTGTCGCTGATGAGCGACGTGGCGCTGCCGCTCGCGGCGCTGCGGCAGCAGATCGCCTCGGCCATCGACATCATCGTGCAGACCGGGCGCTACAACGACGGCTCGCGCCGCATCACCCACGTCGCCGAGTGCCGCGGGCTGACCGAGGGCGGGCAGTACGACCTCGAGATGCTCTACGTGTTCGAGCAGGACGGCGTCGATCCGGGGACCGGGCGCGTGCGCGGCGCGCTGCGCTGCACCGGCGTGCGCCCGAGCTTCGGCGATGACCTCGTGGCGCGCGGGCTGCCGCTCGATCCGGAGATGAGCTGATGCAGGTCGAGCCGACGCGGCCGCTCGACGCGGACGAGCCGATCGCCTGGCTGCGCGCGTATACCGAGGGCGCGGAGCCGCGGGTGCTGCCGCTGTTCCGGAGGCCGGCGCGCGTCACCGTCGGCAGCGGCAAGGCGTGCGACTGGCGGTTCGAGGCGGCGGAGCTGGCCGAGCTCGAAATGGTGCTGGCGTGGGACGGCGTGCGGCTGCGCGCGGAGGACGCGACGCGGCCGGCGGCGAGCGCGACGGTGCGCAATGGGCAGTCGGTGGTGGCGGGGGCGAGCGGGCGGCTGCGCATCGCGCTCGACCTCGTGTTCCACGACGACGAAGTGACGATGATCCGCAAGCTGGCCCTGCCCGAGGGGGCGCTGGCGGACGAGACGACCGCGCCGATCCCGCTGGCGCCGCCGCCGGCGAGCGAGCCGGATCCGGCCGACGACGATCAGCGCACTCGAATCACCATTGCGCTTCCGCCCGTGGCACCGCCGGCCGCGGCGTCGCCGGCCGCAGCGTCGCCGGCCGCAGCGTCGCCGGCCGCGGCGTCGCCGGCCGCGGCGTCGCCGGCCACGACACCATCCGCGCTCGCGCCGGCGCCGGGCGACATCACGGCCGCCCATCCCTGGCGCATCTACCTGCCGCCGCGCAACGGCGCCGCCGACGGCGAGCCCACCCGCGAGTGGCCGCTCGACGACACGCTGCGCCCGACCGCCGACCTCCTCGATCGCCTCGGCAAGCGCGGTCTGCGCACGCTCGCCCGTCGCGCCCCGCCGCGCCGCATCGCCCTGTGGGGCGCGCTCGCCGTCGTGGTCGCCATCGAAGCCTTCATGCTCTTGCGTCCGCGCCGGGTCGTGCGCCCCCCGCTGGTGCAGGCCGCGCCCGCCTCCGCCCACGTCGCCGTCGACCGTCGTTCGCGCATCATGCTGCCCGACAAGCACGTCGAGGTCGCGCTCCATCACGCCATCGCCGACTACCGCGCCGGCAAGACCGCCGAGGCGCTCACCGGGTTCGCGCACCTCGCCGAAGAGACCAACGATCCCGCCGCGCGCACGATGCTCTTCGTCCTGCGCAGCCGCGGCGCGGGCACGCCATGAGACGGCGCCGCATCATCATCGTCGCCGCCGCCGTCTCCGCGGCGCTGGTGGTGCTGGCCGTCGGTTGCGCACCGGACGAGCCCGAGCGCTTCGACCTGCGCGTCAGCGCGCTCTCCGACGAGGGCTTCCCGCTCGAAGGGCTGCCGGTCAAGGTCGACGACGCCCTCGTCGGCCGCACCGACGCCGACGGCGTGCTCGCGCTGTCGCTGCCGGGCCCCGAAGGACGCCGCGTCACCGTGGCCGTCGATCCGCCGTCCGGCTTCCGCGGCGCCACCGAGACGCGCAGCCTCGTGCTCGATCGCCTGGTCCGCGCCGACGGCGTGCGCACGCCCATCGAAGTGGCCACGCGCTTCGCGCCGCTGGCGCGCAACTACGTCCTGCTCGTCGACGTCGGCGAGCCGGCGCTGCCCGTCGAGATCTTCGGTGTGCAAAAGGGCATGACCAACTCCGAAGGCGTCGCCATGATGCTGGTCCCCGGCGTGCCCGGCGACGATCTGCAGGTGCGGGTCACGCGCGGCGGGCGCAAAGATCTGTCGCCGCCCGCCCTCAGCCACACCTTTTCGCTGCCCGATCACGCCTCGGCCTGCGTCCTCGACGGCCGCTTCGCCGTGCTCCGGCGGCCGACGCCGCGCCCGCACCGCCCGTTGCGCCTGTGAATATCCGTGCGCTTCGTACGTCGTAGCCGCGGCCGACGGAGGATCGCGATGTCGAAGCTCGCCTGCGTGGCACTGCTCGCCGGTTCGCTCGGCGCCATCGTCGACGTCCTCGCCGACTCGCTCGGCGCCTGGTCCGCGCATCACCGCTGAGCACCAGGCGCTCCGTCGGCGGGCGCGTGAATCCTATCGGCGACAGTGGTGCCGCCCGGTGCGCACACTGCCGTCCCCGTCGGTGACGAGCGATTTGTCGTCGAGCGACGCCTCTTTGCTGTCGCCGGAACGATCCGCCCGCCCACGTCAGACACGCATTTCCAATTGGTCCATCTCTTGAAGAGGTCGGCGCCACGATGCAGCGCTCACGGCGCAATCGCGGCACGGCCAGCGTCGAGTACGTCATTTTGCTCATGGTGATCGTGCTGCCGTTCTCCGTGGCGATGGTGGTGGTCTCGAACCACCTCGTGCCGTTCTTCGACTGCATCGAGTACCTCAACGGAATGTCGTTGCCATGAACGGAGGAGAGCGATGAACACGCAAGAAGAGCGGCTCCGCAAACGTCGCATCAAAGGCGCCACCACCGTCGAGTGGGTCGTCCTCGCCATGATCATCGGCGTGGCCATGATCGCGGTGTGGCAGGGCTTCAAGGGCAAGATCTCGCAGACGCTCGATCAGGGCGGCTCGAAGATCACCGCGCTCGGCGGCGGGTGAGACGGGGCGGCGCACCGGAGCCGCGTGCTCCGGTGCGCTCGCACAATAAGCGTTGTGCAGTTGCACCATAACCCGACGCGGAGGGCTCCATGCGTAGGCCGCTTCGCCGGCGGGATCGCGCGGTCGTGTCGGTCGAGTGGCTGATCGCCTCGGGCCCCTTTCTCGTCGTCGTCATGGGCGTCATGCAATACGCGCTCGCCTCGCAAGCGCGCGTGGCCGTCGAGTACGCCGCCTTCTCCGCGGCGCGCGCCGCCGTGGTCTGGCTGCCGCGCGAGGACGACGGCACCGGCGGCGATCCGTCGACGGCCGCGGCGTTCCCGCTGGTGGCGCTGTCGCCCGAGGTCGATCACGGCCTGGTCTCGGTGGCCGACTACTTCGGCCGCTCGCAGATCGAGAGCCAGATCGTCGCGCGCGCGACCTATGCGCGCCGCGCCACCGCCGTCGACATGCCGGCCGGCAATCCGGGCTGGAACGATCCGGTCACGGTCACCGTCGGCTACCTCTACTCGTGCAAGGTTCCCATCGGCAAGCAGCTCCTGTGCAAGCGCTTCGACGACATCCCGGCACAGTGGCGCGGCCGCTTCTCCGGCTCGTTCCCCGGCTGGTACCTCCTCATGCGGTCGACGCACACGCTGGTCAACCAGGGGCGTCCATCATGAGCGAGCGGTTGAGTCGTCGCGACCGCGGCAACGTGTCGGTGATGTTCTTCTTCGGCGCGATGCTCACCTTCGCGCTGATCATGGCCATCGCCGCGACGGGGCAGAAGCTGATCCAGCGCGAGACGCTGCAGGACTCGGCCGACGCCGCCGCGCTCGCCGGCGCCGTGGTGCGCGCCAAGGCGCTCAACTTCATCGCCTTCTGCAACCTCGTGCAGGCCGCGCTCGCGGCCGTCTTCGTGATCCTCAAGGGCGTCGCCTTCGGGCTGCAGATCTTCCTGCCGATCGCCTCGTCGCTGTGCAGCTCGCACCACTACGACTACTGCGCGTACATCCCGCACGCCGAGCAGGTGCTCGAGCGCTACCAGACCGCGGGCGAGCGCATGCAGCAGATGATGTCGACGCTGGCCGAGGGCGAGCGCACGGTCGCGCAGATCGCGCCGGCGATGGCGCTCGCCGAAGCCTACAAGGCCGGCACCGACGGCGCCTTCCAGCGCAACTACGGCTCCGGCCTCACCGTGCAGGCGATCCCCGGCGGCGCCGAGGCGCTCCCCGTCGAGGACGGCAACAGCGCCGAGTGGTGGCAGAAGGCGCAGGACCCCTACGGCCGCATCCACGGCTACGCCATGCAGTACCTGCACGACACGCTCGGCTACTCGCGGCCCGGCAATCACGCCTACGGCCTCGCCTCCGAGGGCGTCGACGTCATGAACAACCCGGGCACGCTCCCGGGCGACGCGCTGCCGCTGGCGCTCGCCGGCGGCTGGCACGATCGCCGCTTCTTCCGCACCAAGTCGTCGCTCGGCGACACCGACGCGGCCTGGCGGCGCAAGATCGTCGGCGTCGCCGCGCAGAAGAAGTCGAGCGACGGGCGCAACGCGACCATCGGCTCGGCGCAGGCGGAGCTCTTCGCCTTCAACGGCCACGAAGACCTGTGGCACGTCGACTGGCGCGCGCGGCTGTCGTTGTCGACGCCGTTCGTGCCGGTGCCCGACGAGCTGCGGCAGTTCTGGGTGCACTGATGGCCGCGCGACGACGACAACGCGGCAGCGCGTCGGTCGAGTTCACGCTGACCATCCCCGTGATCATCGTGCTCATCGCCGGCATCGGCTGGTTTCGCAAAGGCTACGAGACCGAGCTGCAGACGCTGCACGCCGCCGAGACCGACACCTGGAAGACGGCGATGACCAACGATCGCGGCACCTGCGGCACCTCCGAGCGCCATCGCTTCGCCGGCATCGAGCTCGGCGCCGTCGGCGACGAGGCGCGGCAGAGGGCGACCAGCGAGATGTCGGCGTGGTCGTTCCTCTACGTCAACGGCGGCGTGCGCAAGGACGTCACGCGATCGATCCCGTCGCCGGTGCGTCCGCTCGACGGCACGCGCTGGAGCTCGACCACGCGCTCCGACTACCTGCCGTGCAACGAGACTGTCGGCCGCGACGACGGCGAGCTCGCCGGCGGCTTCGACGACATCTGGAAGGAGTACGCGACGCCATGAGAGGGCCGGGCGTGATCGTCGTCGTCGCGTGCGCGCTGTTCGTGGCGCCGGCGCGCGGCTCCGTCGAGGATTGGGGCAGCGCAGCGCCGCCGTCGATGCGCGCCTATCGCGACGACGGCAACGGGCGCGAGCGTCCGCGCCGGCTCGCGCTCGACGGCATGACCCTGTCGGTCGCCGCCGGCGGCACCAGCGACGCGCCGGCCGAGGTCGCGGCCTATTACGCGACGGCGCTCGGCGATGCGCGCCACGGTTGCGGCGCCCGCTTCGGCGACGACGAGCGCGGCGGCGTCGCCGCCATCGACTACGGCGAGGCGCTCGACGGCGACGGCGTGGCCGCGCGGATGGGCCGCGTGGCGGCGACCGGCGATCTCGGCGCGCTCGGCCAGCTGCAAGCGGTCTGGTACGAGCGCCGCCCCGACGGCGGCACGCGCTATTTGAACCTGTGGGGCGCGCTCTCGCTCGACAAGCTCCTGCCGCCCGACGGCGGCGACGTCGCCGGCGGCGAGCTCGACGGCGTGCCGCGCCCGACCGGCGGCGTGCGCGTCCTGTCCGCGGGCGAGCGCGGCGCCATGGGGCGCGTCGTCGCCTATCGCGTGCCCGGCGCCTCGGCGGTGGCGGTGCGCGGCGACTTTCTCGACGAGCTGCACGCGCGCGGTTGGCAGAGCGACGACGCGTTCGCGCGTTTCGCGGCGCTGCACGAGCGCTCGGGCGCGCGGCTGGTGCGGCGCGGGCGCGAGATCTTCGTCGACGTCGGGCGCGCCGGGGACGACGTGAGCGTCGTGATCATCGAAACGGAGAGGCGAGGATGAAGCGAGCACGGCGGGATCGAGGCGTCACGACGGTCGAATGGGTGATCGTGGCGATGGTCATCGGCGTCGGCTGCATCGCCGTGTTCCGCATGTTCAAGGACAACTACATGGCGCCGGCCACCAATCGCATGGGCGATTGCATCGAGGCCGCGGCCGGCGACGGCAATTTGTGCGGCGGGCTCGCCGTCGGTGGCGCGTCGTCGGGCGGCGGCGGCAACGCGGCCGGCGGGACGGGAACCGGCGGCAACGCGGTCGGCGGCAACGCGGTCGGCGGCAACGGCGCCGGCGGACCGCTCGCGCAAAACGGCGCCGGCAGCAACGGCGCGCCCGGCGGCAGCGGCATGACCGCCGGCGAGCTCGCCAACTCCGTCGGCGAGAACGGCCACTACGAGAACCCGCACGCCGGCGTCATCAACGGCGTCAGCGCCGGCATGGGCCTGGCGATGGCCGGCGAAGACGCGCTCATCGAAGCCGCCAAGCACGGAAGCGGCATCGAAGTCACCGGCGCGCTCGACTGGATCTACCGCGGCGCGCGCACCGCCGAAGGCGCCGTCATCGGCGTCCCGCTCGACGTCCTCGCCAACGGCCTGCCGCACTCGTTCGCCGACGCCGCCTCGTTCACCGTCAAGAACGGCGTCATCGGCGTCGTCGGCTTCTTCGGCACGCCGCTCACCGCCGCCGCGCTCGTCGGGCTCGACAAGTCGCTCGGCTATCTCTCCGACAGCGTCACCGGCGGCACGCGCTACCAGAGCGACTGGCAGGACTCGATCGCCTGGCGCATGGTTCATGGCCAGGCCGGCACCATCGGCAAGGAAGGCCTCGAGGCCGAGCAGGCGCGCGAGCAGCAGATGGTCCACGAGCAGCTCGACTACATGCGTCAGCAGCAGCAGCGCGACGCCGAAGCGCTGCGCGAAATGATGCCGCACTGAAACTTTCTACCGACTGGATCATTCAGTAGACACTGCGCTACAAAAGAATCGAATCGAAACCGCTCGCGGCGAAGCGCTCTGCTAAGCTGCGTGGCGCATGCGTTCGATGCGCGAAGTGGACATGGGCGACGACGAGGGCACGACGCAGCAGGTAGATCCGATCCCATCGTCGTCGGTCGAGGCGCTGTGCCTCATCGTGATTGGCGGTCCCGACGCGGGGCTCAACCTCGAGCTCGAGCCGGGGCGCTACACCGTCGGCAAGAGCCGCGAGTGCCAGCTCGTGCTCGCCGACGCCGCGGTGTCGCGCCAGCACCTGTCGCTCGAGGTCGATCGCTGGGGCGTGGTGGTGCGCGATCTCGACTCCAAGAACGGCTCCTATTATTACGGCGCGCGTTTTCGCGAGGTCGTGATCGGCGCCGGCGCGGTCATCCAGATCGGCGCCACGCAGCTCAAGTTCGCGCGCCGCCCGACGGGCGCGCAGGTGACGCCGTCGGAGCAGGACCACTTCGGCCAGCTCCACGGGCGCTCGCTCGTCATGCGCGAGCTCTTCACCGTGCTCGAGCGCGTCGCCGGCTCGTCGGAGCCGGTGCTCATCGAAGGCGAGACCGGCACCGGCAAGGAGCTGTGCGCCGAGGCCATCCACAAGGCCTCGCAGCGCGCGCGCGGGCCGCTCGTCGTGTGCGACCTGGCCGGCGTGCCGCGCACGCTCATCGAGTCGGAGCTGTTCGGCCACGTCAAGGGCGCCTTCACCGGCGCCGCCGCCGATCGCGTGGGCGCCTTCGAGAGCGCGCATCGCGGCACCGTGTTCCTCGACGAGATCGGCGAGCTCGAGCCCGACTTCCAGCCGCGCCTCCTGCGCGCGCTCGAGAACCACACGGTGCGGCGCGTGGGCAGCGCCGTCTATCGCAACGTCGACGTGCGCATCATCGCCGCCACCAACCGCGATCTCGGCCAGGAGGTGGAGTCGGGCGGCTTCCGCAGCGATCTGTTCCACCGCTTGTCGGTGGTGCGCGTGCGGCTGCCGGCGTTGCGCGAGCGCAAAGAGGACATCCCGTTCCTCGTCGAGAAATTCCTCGCCGGCTCGGGCATCCAGATCGCGTCGGCGACCATGGCGCTGCTCCAGGAATACGACTGGCCGGGCAACGTGCGCGAGCTCAAGAACGTGCTTCGCCGCGGCGTGGCGCTGAAGAGCGAAGGCGGCACGCTCGAGCCGGAGAGCCTCGGGCTCGCCGTCGCCGCCGCCGGCGCGTCACTCGAGAAGCCCGCGGCCGACACCTACCACGAGGCCAAGGCGCAGCTCATCGAGACCTGGGAGCGCAGCTACGTGCGCAAGCTCCTCGACGAGAACGGCGGCAACGTCTCGCGCGCGGCCCGCGCCTGCGGCCTCGGCCGCGCCTACCTCCATCGCTTGATTCGCAAGTATCAGCTCGCGTAAGAGGCGCGCCCTTTGCACTGCGCGCGGGCATGTGGCTCATCTACCCGCTTGTCGCCGCCGTGACTGTATTCATCGCGATGCACAAGGTGTATGGCTGGTGATCCTCACGGGCACCAGGTGAGGCACGCGCGCGCCTGCGAGTCGCACGTTCCGTAGCGGCAGCCGCCGTTGTGGATCGTGTCGTCGGCCGCGCAGCCGGCGCCGTACGCGACCAGCGGCTGGCAGACGTCGTTGTCGTCGCAGTAGAGCCCGTCGCGGCAGCCGCTCGCGGGGCAGGGCGTGCCCGCGGTGCCGACGGCGTCGCAGCTCTTCGACGTCTTGCCGCACGCGGTGTCGAGGGCACAGCCGGAGCCGTCGGCCGTGGGATCGCAGGCGGCCCCGGCGTCGAGGAACGCGGCGCAGCTCCCCGGCTTGCCGACGGAGGTGCCGTGCGGATAGGCGAGCCCGACGCAGGTCTTGCCGCTGCCGCACGCATCGACGTCGGTGCACTGCGCGCCATCGGCCACGCGCGCGGTGCACTTGGCGGTGGCGCTCGCGCAGAACAGGCCCTGCGCGCACTCGTCGCTGGTGGCGCAGCTCTCGCCCGCCTTGGCGACGGCGCCGCAGCTTCCGGTGGCGCCGATCATCGGCAGAAGGCCGCGGCAGACCAGGCCCGCCGCGCACGGCTTGTCCGCCTCGCACTCGGCGCCGCTGACGCCGTCGGCGACACACTTGCGCGACGCCGGATCGCAGTAGCTCGTGGCCGGATCGCAAAGCGCCATCGAGCAGTCGGTTCCTGCGGTGGCGAACGCGCGGCACGCGGCGCCGCAGCCGAGCGCGATGTTGCCGCAGTATCCCGACGCGCACTCGAAGTCGGCGCGACAGCCGAGCCCGGCCTGCACGCTGCCGGTGACGATCTGCGCGCACGCGCTCTTGACGGCGTCGACGTCGCGCGCGCTGCAGCCGGCGGCGTCGAGCGCGGCGGTGCACGCCTTGGCGGCGGTGGCGTCGAGCATGGCGCGCCCGGCGGCGATGCCGTCGTCGACGGAGTAGGGCGGCGTCGCCGTCGTGACCGTCGCCGTCTCGGCGCTCTCGCAATCCGCTTCGTCGGCGGCGGCGACCACGCCGCAGCGCGCGAGCCACGTGCAGTACGAGTGCGCGCGCGCGGTCACGAAGTCGGCGTACGCGCCGACCTCGGGCGCGGCGCCCGGTGCCAGCGGGTCGCTGCCGTTTCCGCCGGTGCCGCCGCCGTCGCCGCGCATCCCGCCGTCGCCGGGCGCGAGGTCGGCGCCAGACCCGACACCGCCGTCGCCCGTCGGCAGGGTCACGTTGTTTCCTTCGCAGCCGATCGCCGCGAGCAGCAGAAGGCAGACGTATCGCGTCATCGCCGCGCCGAGTTGCAACGGGCACGCCAGCGCGCGTGCTGGATCCTTCCGGATCCAGCTGGCCTGCCCGCACCCGTCGCGGAACCAACCTTGCCGATGTGCTCGCATCGACTCTGGGTCCGTGGCGCCATCGGCTGCATCGTCGCGCTGGCGATGAGCGCCTGCAGCGTCTCGGCGCGCAACGGCGGCAACGGTGGCAACGGCGGCAGCGGCGGCAACGGCGGCGCCGGCAACGGCGGCAGCGGCGGCGGCGTCGATCAGGGCGCCGGCGGCGGCAACCTCGACGGCGGCGCGCCGCACGACCTGGCGCTGCCCTCGTCGTGGAGCTTCGACGGCGGCTGGCATCCACCGCCCGCGCCGTCGATGCCGCCGATGAACGGCAACGGCGGCACCACCGTCCTCACCGGCCCCGGCGCCGATTCGTCGTCGCCCGGCAAGTTCGGCGGCACACCGACGGGCGGCGCACCCACGATCGTCTATCCCGCCGACGGCATCGCCGTGCCGCCCAACATGAACGCGCTCGAGATCCACTTCATCCCCGCCGCCGGGCAGACGCTGTTCCGGCTCACCTTCAAGGCGCCGACGCTGACCGTGGTCGTCTACACCGGCTGCACCGCCGTCGGCGGCGGCTGCGTCTACGCCACCGACGCGGCCTTCTGGTCCGCGCTCATCCCCTACGCGCGCGGCGCCGCGCCGGTCACCTGGTCCGTCAGCGGCGTCAACGGCAGCGCGCCTGGCGCCGTCGGCACCTCGGCGCAGCAGTCGATCACCTTCGGCCAACAGGACATCACCGGCGGCATCTATTATTGGAACACCGCCGGCGCCATCGAGCGCTACGACTGGGGCATGCCGTCGGCGGCGCCGCAGGCCTACATGACGGCGCAAAAAGCGGGCGCGCTCGTCTGCGTCGGCTGCCACGTCGTCTCGCGCCAGGGCACGCGCATCACCGTTGGCAAGGACATCCCGGCCCCGGCGCCATACACCGTCTTCGACGTCGCCACGACGACGCCGTACAGCCCCAACGGCACGCCCGTCGGCGGCACCGCCAACTTCGCGTCGTTCTCGCCCGACGGCAACCACCTGCTCTTCTCCGACGGCGCCAAGATCGGCTGGCAGGAGCTCTACACCGGCTCGATCCTGAACGCGTCGGTGGCCGCGTCGGGCACGATGCCCGATTGGTCGCCCGACGGCGAGCACATGGTCTTCGCCAGGCCGAACGCTTCCTTGCCGATCGCCAATCCGGGCGTGGCGTCGGGATCGATCGAGTCGCTGCACTTCAACGGCGCGGGCTGGGACACGCCGACGACGCTGGTGCCGTTCAGCGGCGCCAACAACTATTACCCCGCCTACGCGCCGACGGGCGATTGGGTCATCTACAACCGTTCGCCGAGCAACGCCGACTCGTTCTCCAACGCCGCGCCCGACGCCGACGCGGGCACCAAGCCCGACGGCCAGCTCTACGTCGTGCCGTCGGCGGGCGGCAACGCCGTCGCGCTCGACGCGGCCAACACGCCCGGCAACTGCCAATGGCCGAAATGGGCGCCGGTGCTGCACGACTACTACGCGGGCAAGATCATGTGGCTCACCTTCTCGAGCGATCGCGCCTACGGCCTGCGCCTCGCCACGGGCGCGCAGACCCAGCTGTGGATGATCGGCTTCGATCCGGCGAAGGCGGCGGCCGGCAAGGATCCGAGCTTCACCGCCTTCTGGCTGCCGTTCCAGGACATGACGAGCGGCAACCACATCGCGCAATGGACCACCACCGTCGTGCGCCAGTCCTGCTCGTCGACCAAGCCGTGCCCGAGCGGCCAATCCTGCCGCGACGGCCTCTGCTACTGAAATACCGGCCTCACGCGCCTCGCTACGCTCGACGCGAGTGATCGCGCTTCAGCGGCGCTCGACAGCGAGCGCTGACGGACGGACGCGGGCGCTCGTTCACCCGCTCTCTTTGAGCCTCGCGGCCAGCCTCGCCGCGCGCGAGCCCGGTGCGCGCGGCTCGTCGTCGTCGTCGTCGTCGCCGCCCTCGTCCAGCGCCGCGATCGAGCCGATCGCCTTGCCGAGCAGCTGCGCCAGCTGCCGCCGCTCGGCGGCGCTGAGCCGGGCGAAGCACTCGTTCCCCGTCGTCTCGAGCGTGTCGAGCAGCGCCTCCCGCTTGCGCGTCGGCCACGCCGGCGGTGACACCACGACGCTGCGCTTGTCTTCGGGCGACGGCTCGCGCCGGACCAATCCCTGCTTCTCCATGCGGTCGAGCGCGCCGGTGATGGTCGACGAGCCGAGCGCCAGCCGCACCTGCAAATCGCCGACCGTCATCGAGCCCTTGAGGAACAAGGTGGCCAGGATGTTGGCCTGCACCGACGAGATCTCGAAGCGCTTCACCGCGCGCCCATGCACGCGCGCGATGCGCCGGAAGAGGATGCTGGTCAGGTGCGGGATCGATTCGCGAAAACGGTAGTCTCGCATACGAGATAAATCTAAGAGCGCCGCGGCGTGCCGTCAATTCCTCGTATGCGAGACAAGAATATCTCGTATGCGAGTAAGAATGACTCGTATGCGAGACAATGCGGGGTGTAGACTGCCGTCCATGAAGACGGTCATCGTGCTCGTCCTGGCGGCTACGCTGGCGGCGTGCGGCCACGACCACGCGCTCGATCCCGGATCAGGCGGCGGCGCCGGCTCCGGCTCCGGAACTGGCAGCCCCGACGGCGGCGCTCCCGCGCAGCCGTGCAGCGACGCGGTCGCCTCCGATCCCGACGTGCAACAGATGCTGCCCGCCACGCTCGACACCACGTTCCCGTCCACGCCCGGCCAGACGCTCCACGTCGCGGCCGGCGGCGATCTGCAAGCGGCGCTCGATTCGGCGCAGCCCGGCGATCAGATCACGATCGATGCCGGCGCCACCTTCACCGGCCCGTTCACCCTGCCGAGCAAGTCGGGCGACGGCTGGATCGTGGTGCGCTCGGCCGATCCCGAGCTCCCCGCCGCGGGCACGCGCGTGACCCCGGCCGACGCCGCGCACATGCCGAAGATCCTCGCGCCCAACAGCGAGAGCGCCTTCGTCACGGCCGCGGGGGCGCACCACTTCCGGCTCGTGGGGCTCGAGATCGCGCCGGTCGACGCCAACGCCATGGTCTACGTGCTCGTGCAGCTCGGCGACGGCGCCACGACCCAGCTCTCCGACGTGCCGCACGACCTCGTGCTCGATCGCCTCTACGTCCACGGCACGCCCACCGGCTATCTGAAGCGCGGCATCGGCATCGACTCGGCGCGCACCGCCGTGATCGACTCGTACGTCGGCGATTGTCACGCCGTCGGCCAGGACGCGCAGGCGATCGCCTGCTTCAACGGCCCCGGCCCCTTCAAGATCGTCGACAACTACCTCGAGGGCTCGGGCGAGAACGTGATCTTCGGCGGCGCCGATCCGAAGATTCCCAACCTCGTGCCCGCGGACATCGAGATCCGCCGCAACTACTTCTCGAAGCCGCTGACCTGGAAGACCGACGATCCGAGCTACGCCGGCACCCACTGGAGCGTGAAGAACCTCCTCGAGCTCAAGAACGCCGAGCGCGTGCTCGTGCAGTGCAACGTGTTCGAGCACAACTGGGCCGACGCGCAGGTGGGCCTCTCGATCCTCATGACCCCGCGCAACCAGGACGGCTCCGCGCCGTGGTGCGCGGTGAGCGACGTGACCGTCGTCGACAACGTGGTCCGCGACGTCGCATCGGGCTTCAACCTGGCGGGCGAGGACGATCTGCACCCGAGCCAGGAGACGCAGCGCATCGTGGTCGCGAACAACCTGGTCTACGGCCTCGATCCGGCGAAGTGGGGCGGCGACGGGCGCAGCTTCCAGGTGACGACGCCGGGCCGGCCCATCCTCGGCCTCAAGATCGCGCACAACACCGTGTTCACCGTCGGCAACGCGACCGTCTCCGCCGGCGACACCATGCCGGTCGCGCAGGACTTCGTCTTCCGCGACGACCTCGTGTCGCACGGAAGCTACGGCGTGTTCGGCTCCGGCAAGGGCGAAGGCACCGCGGCCCTCGATTTCTATTTCCCCGGCTGGAAGTTCGATCACGACGTCGGCATCGGATTCCCCGCCCAGTCCTATCCGACGGGCAACGCGTTTCCAGCGACCCCCGCGGACGTCGGCTTCGTCGACTACGCCGGCGGCGACTACCGCCTCGGCGCGGCCAGCCCGTACAAGGGCACCGCCAGCGACGGAACCGATCCGGGCGCCGACATCGATCGCCTTCTGTCCGGGATCGCCGGCGTCGCGCCGTAGCGGGTCAGATCTTGGCGACGCGCGAGGTGTGATAGCCGGCCTCGCCCTCCGAGTGGGCGCGGCGGCGGCGCGCGATGACCACGCCGAAGGCGATGCCGAGCGCCACGAAGGTGAGCGCCATCGTCAGGCCGATCGTGTTGTGCCGCGGCGGCGACAGCAGCGTCAGCTCGACGTCGGGCTGCGCGCCGAGCGGCGCATGCACCAGCGCCGCCGTCGCCTGCGACGGGGCGTGACCGATCGTGAGCGCCCCGTCACCGACGCGAACCTGCACGCCGGCGCCGAGGTCGGCCAGCCGCGCGCTCGCCGCGCCGAGATCGACCGCGCGCGCCACGCCGACGGCGCCGCGCAGCACCTTCTGCCGCCCGCGCGGGATCAGATCGACGACGTCGACGGCGTAGATCTTCTCGCCGGCGACGACGAAGTGCAGCCCGGCCTGACCGAGCGGCAGGTGCATGAGCGCGCCCTCGCCCTCGCGGCGCAGCGGCGTCACCTTGTCGTCGCGCAACATCACCTGGCCGACCTCGACGATCTCGCCCGCTTGCGCGTGGAACGACAGCTCGTCCGCCGTCATGTCGAGCATCGTCTGCTGATCGGTGGCCACGGCGTAGGCGAGGCTCGGCACGTTCGCGATCGCGGCGGCGCGCTGATGCGCCGCGACCCCTGCGTCGCGCAAATGCACGATGATGTCGGCCGCGACTTCGTCGACCGACTTCGCCGGAGCGGCGGCGTTCGCCGACGCAGCGACGAAGATCGCCGACGCAGCGACAGCGCCTCCCACCCAACCCTGCAATGCGCGTGATCGCATCATCTCTACTCCTGCAGGTGGTCGTCCGACCAACACTATTACGCCCGACCAATAGCGCGCGACAAGAGCGTTTGGCAACTGATTTACCCGATTTTACCGTCGCTGCCGCGCGAGCGACGTAGGCGGATGTGCGACCTCCACGCAGGATCTCGCCGAGGTCGATGCTCCCGATCGTTTGCATGAGATGGGTAACAATTCCCCGGGGTGGAGATCCCCAGGCATGTGTGATCGGTGGGTTGGCTCAGCACTCCCACGGGTGCGGGAGTTGCACTCCGCGGTCGCGCCGAAAGGGGGCAGTAATGAGAGTCGAATTCGCATCCGTCCTGGCCCTGGCCTTGAGCGCGGGCTGTGGTGGTCAGCTGAGCGGAGGCGCGGGCACCGAGGTCGCCGCCGAAAAATCGAACGTGCTCACGACCGCGGACGCGACCGGCGCCTCGTCGACGTCGACGTCGACGCCGATCGACCTCTCGTCGAACAACGGCTTCTTCCACGTCTTCGGCACCAACGGCCGCACCTGCGGGACGTGCCACAAGCCGAATCAGGGCTGGAGCTTCACGCCCGCCGCGGCGAGCGCGCTGCCGTCGAGCGACCCGCTCTTCGTGCTCGACGGCTCGGACTGCCTCGCGCCGGGCCAGCCCAATCCCAATCCGTCGACGAGCTCGACGGCGCTGTTGCGCAACGGGCTCATCCGCGTCGAGATCGCCATTCCGTCGACGGCCGACTACAAGCTCGTGAGCTACACCGACCCGCTGCACTGCCCGTCGAATCCGGTCACGACGCACACGCTGCGCATGTATCGCCGCCCGCTGCCGTCGGCGAACAGCGCGTTTTTGACGACCGTGATGTGGGACGGCCGCGAGCCGAGCCTGTCGAGCCAGGCGAACGACGCCACGCTCGGCCACGCCCAGGCGACGAGCGGGCTCAGCGACACGCAGCGCAACAGCATCGTCGCGTTCGAGAGCGACACGTACAACGCGCAGTCCAGCATCGGCAACTACAAGCTGGCGACCGGCTCGACCAACGGCGGCTCCGATTATCTTTTGTCGACGGTGGTGCCCGGCTTCTTCGCCGGCATCAACGATTCGCTGTCGCCCGGGTTCTCGCCGATCGTCTTCACGCTCTACGCCAAGTGGGAGCCGAACGGCTCGCCGTCGGCGGCGCTGACGGGGCTGACGTCGTCGATCGGCCGCGGCGAGAAGCTGTTCAACACGCGCACCTTCACCATCAGCGGCGTTCCCGGCCTCAACGACGGGCCCGCGCCGGCGTCGTTCAGCGGAACCTGCGGCACGTGCCACGACACGCCGAACGTCGGCAATCACTCGTTGCCGCTCGCCCTCGACATCGGCGTGACCGCGCCGAACCCGGTCGGCCTCGACGTGTCGCTGTTGCCGACGTACACGTTCCGCTCCGGCTCGCAGCAGATCACGGTGACCGATCCGGGGCGCGGGCTCATCACCGGCAAGTTCGCCGACCTCGGCAAGACCAAGGGCCCGATCCTGCGCGGCCTCGCCGCGCGCGCGCCGTACTTCCACAACGGCTCGGCGCCGGACCTGGCGACGCTGGTCAACTTCTACGACGCGCGCTTCACCATTGGCCTGAGCGACAGCGAGAAGGCCGACCTCGTCGCCTTCCTCGGCGCGCTCTAATCCCAGTGCTCCCCGCCCCTGCTCACGGCGCGACTCCGCGCCGGCCGGCCCGTGGCCGGCTCAACAGAGGTGATCTCTGGGATTAGACGATTCGAATTTCGACGCCGGCGGTAACCGGCGTACGAGCGCTCACGTCGTGGCCGCTTTTGTCCTCGAGTTGGCCAGGACGGTCCTACTCGCGCACCGGGCCGCGACCGTATCGTCGACCCATGAGCAAACCGTGGTTGCTGCTCGTCGCCGCCGGCGTGATCGGCTGCGGCGGCGGCCAGGGCGCCGGCTCCACGAGCCCGCCGGACATGACGCCGGTGAGCACCAGCATCGTCGGGCAGCACGGCCGGGTCGTCGACTACTTCAACCTGACGCCGCTCGCCGGGTTCACCGTCACCGACGGCGCGAACAGCGCCACCACCGACGCCGACGGCGTGTTCGTGCTGCCCGCGCCGACGGACACGCCGCTGGCGCCGACGGTGACCGGCCCGAGCTACTCGACGTTGCAGCTCGCCGCCGCGCACGCCGCCGCCGACGACATGGATCTCGGCCCCATCACCATCCCGAGCTCGGCGACCTTCGGCACCGAGCTCAGCGTCCTCGGCGCCGATCAGTCCAAAGCGCTGGTGCAGGTCATCATCATCCCGACCGGCGCATGCACCAGCCTCGCCGGCGGCACGCTCACCGTGCAGTCGCCGTCCGACGCGTCGGTGGCCTATTTCTCGCCGAGCGGCTTCCCCGTCGCCGACGTGTTCTATGACGTCATGTCGCACCGTCCGACGGCGGTGCTGTTCAACGTCGAGCCCGGCGCCGCCATCGAGGTCGAGATGAACCATCCCACGTGCAAGCTCGCGCCGAAGGGCACCGCCTACAACGGCGCGATCTACGACGGCGTGGCCAAGACCGTCGCCACCGAGCCGGGCGACAACAACGAGGCGCTGGTGCTGCTCGCCGAGTGACTCAGCGGCGCAGCGACGTCACCGTGCGGCCGGTGATGCGGCGGAACGCGCGCAGAAAGCTCGACGCCTCGGCGTAACCGAGCCGCTCGGCGATGGCTTCCACCGACAGCGACTCGTCGCGCAACAGGCGCTGCGCCAGCGTCGCCACCACTTCGTCGCTGATGTCGCGGAAGCTGGTGCCGCGCGCGTCGAGCTCGCGCCGGAGCGTGCGGCCCGAGCGGCCGATGCGCGCGGCGATCTCGTCGATGGTCGGCAGGTGCTGGCGCGCGGCGACCGAGAAGAGGACGGCGTGGCGCGTGCGCTGCACGACGTCGCCTTCGCTGTCGGGCGCGGCCAGCGACGCGAGCTGACGGTTGAGGTCGGTGTTGCCGAGCAGGTTGATCGCCGACGGCGGCGGCTCGGCGCTGAAATCGATGCGCACCTTGGCGCAGTCGGCGGCGAAGCGCAGCGGGGCGCCGAAGTAGCTGCGATAGGCGTCGACCTCGGGCGGCTCCGGGTAGTCGAGTAGCAGCTCGCGGACGAGCTCGGCATGGCTCGTCGGCCACAGCCGGCGCGCGGTGTGGAACACGAACGACAGATCGCGATCGAGGTAGAAGCGGTGCAGCGGCCCGAGATCCGCGGCCGGCACGAGCAGCAGCTCCTCGGCTTCTTCGTCGAGCTCGAGCAGGAAGAAGGTGAAGGTCAGGTGCTGATACTTGACGAACAGGCGCACCACGTCGCGCGGCGACGGCGTCACCGCGGCGACGGCGCCGAGGAGGCCGAAGGTGGCCAGGCTGTAGTGGCGGCCGGCGCGGAGCCCGAGGGACGCGTCGCCGGCGCGCTCGAGCAGCAGCGTCACGAACGCGTGCAGGCGCTCGTCGGGCACCGTGGCGGTCGGATCGTCGACGACGGTGGGCGCGATGCCGGCGCTGCGCAGGAGCGGATCGGGGTCGAGGCCGCGCTCGCGCGCGACGGCGACCAGTGGAACCAGGCCGATCGCGCTGTGGGCGGTCACGCCCGGCGCTAGCAGCAGCCGAGGTGGCGCAGGCAGCACCACACGTCGCCGCAGCAGCTCATCGTGTGCGCGGCGAGCGCGACTCCCGGCATGACGACCGTGGCACCGAAGGCGAGGAGGGCGAGCTTGAGCTTGGTCATACCCTCATCGTACCCGACGAGCGGCGCGGCGCCAACCGCCGATGGCCGCGATCGCCGTCAGTGGTGCGCGGCGACGAGCGCGGTGGCGCGTGGCGCCAGCTCGTCGTAGGTCATCGCGCCCGGATGATAGAGCACCACCTTGCCCGCGCGATCGACGAGCACGATCGTCGGCGTGGTGCTCGCGCCCCAGTGCTCGAAGTTGCCGTTGTCGAGCGGCACCGGCGCATCGCCGAGCGACGCGTAGGCTTGCCGGCGGACCTCGTCGATGTAGCGCAGCTCGGCGTCGCGCGGCGCCTCCTCGCCACGAATGGCGCCGTACGTCTGCGTCGGCGCGATCACCACGAGCCCGCGCGGACCGAGCTCGGAGGCGATCCGCCCGACCGCAGGGGCCATCGCCTTGCAGTCGCCACACCAGTGCGCCCAAAAGAACAACAGCACCGGCTGATGCGCGGCGGCCAGCGCCGCCAACGACGGGACCGCTCGTCCGAAGTGCGGCTCGCGCGCCAGCGCCGGCGCCGGCTTGCCGTCGAGATCGAGGAGGTGCAGGTTCTTCTGGATGCGCGTGGCGATCGAGGTCTGCGCGTAGCGCGCGTGATCGGTGCGCAAGAGCTCGAGCGCGGCGGCGCGCTCTCCGCGGCGGGCCAGCGCTTGTGCTTCGACCTCGATGGCGGCGCCGAGCGCGATCGGAAGCTGCTTGTCGTCGTCGAGCCGACGGTGCGCGAGCAGCGCCGTGGCCCCGGCACGCACCGCGCGCGCGTCACGCAAGGCCGGCTCGAGCTCGCCGCGCTTCAGCTCCGCCCGCGCCTGCCACGACGCCGCCTCGAGCGCTGCCGCCGACGGCGCCGCCGTCCCCGGAGCCGTCTCCGCCTGCGCATTGACGGCCACGGCCACGAAGAGCGCGCACGACACGATCCGCATCCCGAGTCTCATGGCGATGATCATGACAGAGGAAGGCGCGCGCCGGCGGCCGACTAGCTTTCGAAGCGCAGCGCCTCGATGGGGTCGAGCGCCGCCGCGCGCATCGCCGGATAGACCCCGAACACGAGGCCGACCGCGGCCGACATGGCGACGGAGACGACGATGCCGTCGAGACGCAGGTACAGCGGCCAGCCGAGCAGGCGCGCGATCCAACCGGAGCCGAGCACGCCGAGCGCGGTGCCGCCGATGCCGCCGATCAGCGACAGCCCCAGCGCTTCGGCGAGAAAGTGGACCAGGATCTGACGCGGCCGCGCGCCAACCGCCATGCGCAGCCCGATCTCGCGGGTTCGCTCCGTCACCGACACGAGCATGATGTTCATGATGCCGATGCCGGCGATGAGCAGCGACACCGCCGCGAGCGCTGCCAGCAGCGTCGCCATCGTGCGCGCGCCTTCGGCCTCGGCCTCGGCCGCTTCGACCATGTTGCGAATCTGGAAGTCGTCGTCCATGCCGGGCGCGATGCGATGGCGCTCGCGCAAGAGCTCGGTGATCTGCTGCTCGGCGGCGGTGGCATCGTCGGCGGAGGTGGCGCTGATGTAGCTCGACCCGTTGACCAGGTTGCGCAGCCCGCCCTGCAGCTTGGTCACGTACGTGGTGAACGGCACGTAGGCGTTGTCGTCGAGATCGTAGCCGCCCGGCGACTGCCCCCGGTGCGCGAGCAGGCCGATGACGGTGAACGGAATGTTGGCGATGCGCACCTGCTCGCCGATGGGATCGACACCGGGGCCGAACAGGTTGGACGCCGTCGTTTGCCCGAGCACGAGCACCTTGGTCGTGTTCTCCACGTCGCTGGCGCTGATGTTGCGCCCCTCGGCGACGGCCCAGATGCGAATGTCGAAGAAGTCGGGGATGACGCCGCCGACGTCGCTGCGCCAGTTCGCGCTCTCGCTGACGAGCTGCATCGGCTGCTCGGGCCGCGGCGAGGCGCGCCGCACCTTGGACAAGCCGCGAATGGCCTCGAGATCCTCGAGCGTGATGGTCGGCTGCGAGCCGAAGCCGCCGTGCACGCCGCCGAAGTGCGAGGCGCCCGAGCGCAAGATGAGCAGGTTCGTGCCCATGTTGTTGAACGACTGGGCGAGCTTGATCTTGGCGCCTTCGCCGACGGCGATCATGGCGATGACGGCGGCGATGCCGATGACGATGCCGAGCGTCGTCAGCATCGTTCGCCCTTTGTGTCGCGCCAGCGCCCGGGCGGCGGCACGGATGGTCTGCCAGATACCCACGGCCGCGCGAATCTTAGCAAACGCGGCGCGGCCGCGTCGTTCAGCCATCGCGGCCAGGGGCGGCTACGGGCAGGTGTAGCCGCCGGCGGCGGCGCCCTGGGCGCTGCCGCAGAAGTGCACCGTGCTGAACGCGTTCGAGCAGCAGCTGGTCCACGCCATCGCGAAGCCGCTCACGGTCCCCGAGTAGCCGGCGCAGTCGGCGTCGCTGGTGCACGCCCTGGTGGTGATGGTGGCGCTCGTCCCCGTGCCGCTGATGCTGCCGGGGCAGGACGCGACGCAGCTCGCTCCGCCCGAGCCCATGGTGCTCGAGACCGAGGTCATCACGCAGCAGATCGGCGCCGCCGACGACGTGCAGCCCGCCGGCGCGGTACAGCTGTCGGGCATGGCGGCATCGGTCGCCGGCGGAGCGCTCGCCAGATCCCGGGTCGGCGGCGCCGCCTCGGCGAGGTCGACCGCGGCGACGGCTAGATCGGCGGGATCCAGCGATCCGTCGTTGCCGCCGGGGCCGTTGCCACCGACGCCGGTGCCGACGTCGCCGCCGCTGCCGCCAGTGCCCGCGCCGCCGAGGTCGTACCGCTGATTCCGGTTGGTGCATCCGACGAGGAGCACGAGCCCAACCACCACACTCATCACCCTTGGAAGATCACGCATGCCCCCCAAGTACGATTATTGTGCACCTGCGTCAATTAAATTGTGCAAGTGCACAATAAAACAGCGGCTCAGTAGACGTAGCGCAGCCCGATCTGGAAGCGGAAGGGCGTCTGCCGCGCGATGACCGTGCCGAACGTCGGCACGTCGCGGTTCTCGAGCGAGCGCGCGGCGTCGAGGTCGAACAGGTTGAACGCGTCGGCGATGACGATGACGTGCTGCTTGATGAGCGCGGAGAGGTCGTATTGCACGCGCGCGTTCACGGTCAGTGTGTCGGGCAGGCGGAACTCGGCGATCGCCGTCGGCGAGTTGGGCTTGCCCGGCTCCGTGCCTTGCGGCGAGCGCAAATTGGTGTAGTTGCCGTCATAGGGGTTGAAGAATTTCTTGCTGAGCGGCGCCCCGCTCATGAAGTCGACGAAGAGGCCGCCGGTCAGCCCATGCCAGCTGTACGACGCGCGCAGCTTGACGTTGTGGCGCACGTCCTCGGGCAGAAAGCCGTCGTAGAACATCGCCTGACGCGGGTTGTAGTACTGCGAGTTGCCGATCTCGCCGTTAATCTGGCCGAGCTCCTCGGCGCCCGGTCCGTACAGCCACGCCAGCGTATAGCCGGCGTAGAAGTCGAAGTTGTCGTTGGGCCGCGCCTCGTACTCGAAGTCGACGCCCTGGTAGATGCGGTAGTTCGAGTCGGGCGTGGTGTACGAGAAGATCTGCTGCGGCATGCCGTTGGCGTAGCCGATGACGTTGGTGCCCGCCGGATTCCAGATCTGATTGATCTCGATCCCGTCCCAGATGTTCGCGATCCGCTTGTACGTGTAGGTCACGCTGGCCATCGACCCGCGCTGCACCTCGCGGCGGAGCGACGCGGTCACCTCGTCGGCGTGCGGGGTCGACAGGTTCTTCCCGATGCGATAGCCGTCGGCGCCGCCGGCCTGCTGGAGGAGCTGCCACGTTTTTCCCGCCTGGTTCCACTGATAGGTCGTCGCCACCGCGCTGATGTCGGCGCTGGAGGCCGCGAGCAGCGACAAGGTCTCGTTCGAGCGGCCGTAAAAGATCGAGACGATCGTCTTGTCGTCCTTGGTGAGCGCGTACGTGGCGCCGAGGCGTGGACCGATGCCGAACAGGCTCGACACCGTTTGCCCGCGCGTGTTCTTCGTGAGGCCATAGTCGAAGCGGATGCCAGGCAGGATGGTGAGCCGCCGCATCGGCTTCCAGCGATCCTGGACGTACAGGCCGGCGCCGATGCCCCACTGGTGCGTGTCGAACGGCGACTGGTCGGTGCGTTGATAGCAGCCGTTGCCGGTCGTCTGGTCGCACAGGCCCATCTCGCCTTCGCCGCCGCCGGCGTCGTTGAAGGTCTGGCCGCCCGGCACCTCGACGTGGTTCGTGTGATAGATGAGGCGCGACTGGATGCCGACCTTGACGTCGTGGTGCCCGAGCCAGTTTCCGCGCACCGACACCGACGGATCGAATTGCACCGTGTAGCGGCGGTCGAGCTGGATGGCGTCGCCCTGATACCAGGTGGTGCCGTCGTCGTTGTTGAAGTGCTGCGGGCGATTGCCGTCGTACGTGTTGTTCAGCGACGAGAACGAGCCGTCGTTGTTGTTCGAGATGGAAGCGAAGTGGCCCTGCGGCCCGAAGTCGATGGTGCTGTACTGAAAGCCGAGCTGGACGTTGCTGTTGAGGTTCTGCGAGCGCAGATAATCCCACTGCACGATGGCGAACACGCCGCCCTGGTTCTGGTGATCCTCGGCCACCCCGAGCAGCGAGTTGTCCTGCACGACGTTGTTGAAGAACGCCGGATCGGCCGAGGCCGACAGCGTCACCAGGTTCTTCGGCGTCGCCGCCCACGTCAGCTTGAGCCGCCCGAGGAAGCGATTCGAGGTCTCCGGCGGATGTTGCACGCCGAGCGGCGGGCCCATCGGAATCGAGGTCTCGCGATAGTCGTATTCGAACGACGCGTTGAACCACAGGTGCTGGCGGATGATCGGCCCGCCGACGTTGAGGTTGGCGCCATAGCTCTGCGTCGTCGGAGAGATGAGGTGGCCGAAGGGGCGCACGCCGTCGTAGTTGTTGGCGCCGAACTGATCGGCGACGCTGAACTTCTGGTTGTTGACGTAGAACGACGAGTCGATCGAGAGCTTGTCGCCGCCGGCGACGGTGATGAGGTTGATGACGCCGCCGAGCGAGTTGTACTCGGCCTCGAAGCCGCCGGTCAGGATCTGCTCGGACGCGATCGAGTCGAAGTTGATGTTGGCCGAGAAGGTGTTCGTCACCGGATCGGTGATGTCGAGCCCGTCGACGAGGTAGTGGTTCATCGTCAGGTTGCCGCCCTTGATCTGGTAGTTGCCGCCGCCATTGACGTCGACGGCGCCGGCCACCTGCTGCACGAGATCCTGATAGCGGCGGCCGCTGGCGACCTTGGACTGTTGATCCTTGGTGAGCACGGCGCCGGTCTCGGTCGAATCGGGGTTCGTCGGGTGGCGCTCCTCGACGATGTTGTAGGTCTTGACCTCTTCCATCACCGCCGACCAGCGAAGGTCGAGCGGCGAGGTCTGGCCCTGGCGCACCTCGACGCGGCGCTTGGCCTTGACGGTGCCCGGATAGCCGGCCTCGACGGTGTAGACGCCGGGAGGCAGCTCGACGACCTCGTACGAGCCGTCCTCGTTGGCGTTGAGCGTGCGCGGTCCGCCGACGAGCGCCGGGCCGGTGACGATGATGTCGGCGCCGGCGAGCGGCGCGCCGCCCTCCTGGGCGGTGACGGTGCCGGCGATGCGACCGGTGAGCTCGCCGACGGCGCGCGCGGGGCGCGGTGCGACGACGAGCGTGGCGAGGACGAAGATGGCTGCGGCCGAAAGGTGCGTGCGCATGGCGGCTCCTATTCGACCTGCAGGCAGTAGAGGAACGGCGTCGGCGCCGGCATGAGCGTCGTCATGTCGATCGCCGCCACGCTCGTCGGTGGGTTCATCGGATCGGCGGGCACGAAGGTCATGACGCGGCAGATCGGCGAATAGCCGCTGGCGCCGCGCGCCGCCTCGAGGAGGTCGTAGCCGGACCCCGGGTTGCCCATGGTCGGCGTCGCCGCGGGCGCGCCGCTCATGTCGGTGCCCGGCACCAGCGTCGGCACGTACAACGTCTGCGCGACGAGCTCCGTGCCGGTCGTCGGGACGTAGCCGCCGTCGATGTATTGGGTCAGAAAGTGGTTGTACCAGCCGAACTTTTGCGGTCCGAGCAGCGTCGTCGGATCGACGCTGCCGTCGGCAAAGAGCACCGACGCGCTCGGATCGACGAGCGCCCACGCGACGATCTTGCCGTCGGGCACGCCGCTCGGCAGCGCGTCGCTGCTCTTGATCGACTGGCAGGGCTCGCCGTTCGACTGCACCGGCACCTCGGCGACGAGCGGGACGTAGCTCGCGCCGGTGGGCAGCGCCGTGAAGACGTTGCCCTGCTCGGCGTAGTCGATGCCGTCGCGCTGCTCGTCGTAGACGTAGCCCGCGGGCGGCGTGCAGCGCGGCTTGGCCGGGAAGGGATCGCTCGCGGCCGGATCGAACGCGAAGGCCGGCGGCGTGGCGAAGGCGTCGCCGAGCGTCAGCGGATCATCGGCCGCGAGCTGCGCGTCCGAGAACGGGAACGCGTAGTAGCCGACAGCGTTGCCGTCGACGAATGCGCTCGACGGCTGGAAGACGCCGCCGCCGTACTTCGGATCGCCGCCCGCGCCGAGATAGGCCGGCGGGAACTGCGACACGTCGACAGGCCCGGCGCTGTATTCACCGCTGCGTCGCGCGTATGGATTGCAACCGGATAAGAGAAGGAGCCCCCAACAGACCACGCCCAACCGAATTTTCATGGCCGCGGAAACTAGTCGATGATCGTCGGTGTTTCATATCGCATCGATCCGTGAGGCGTGATCGACACGAGAACGGCTGTGGGCACTCGTCGAAATTCGATTCAACGACCGGTCTACAGGACGCCGCACCTTCGTCCGGCGCGCGTGAATGCGGAGACGGCGCGATCGATCTGTACGGGACCATGCTGTGCCGAGAGCTGCACGCGGATGCGCGCTTCCCCCTGCGGCACCACCGGGAAGAAGAACCCGGTCACGTAGATCCCCTCGGAGAGCAGCTCCGCGGCGAGCCGCTTGGCGAGCTTTGCGTCGCCGAGCATCACGGGAACGATGGGGTGGATCCCTGGCTTGATCGTGAACCCCGCCTGCGCCATCTGCTGACGGAACTGCGCGGCGTTCGCCATCACCCGATCGCGCAGCGCGCTCGACCGATCGAGGAGCTCGAGCACCGCCAGTGATGCGCCCACGATCGCGGGCGCCAGCGAATTGGAGAAGAGATAGGGCCGCGACCGCTGCCGCAACAGCGCGATGATCTCCTTGCGCCCGGTGGTGAATCCGCCCGCTGCGCCACCGAGCGCTTTGCCGAGCGTGGAGGTCAAGATGTCGACGCGGGACATCACGCCGAAGTGCTCGGGAGTGCCGCGTCCGCTCGCGCCGATGAAGCCGGTGGCGTGCGAGTCGTCGACCATGACGAGGGCGTCGTACCGATCGGCGAGATCGCACATGCGATCAAGCCGGGCGAAGGTTCCGTCCATCGAGAACACGCCATCGGTCGCGATCATCCGCAGACGCTTTGTCTGCGTGGCCTTCAGGAGCTCTTCCAGTTGCGCCAGGTCGCCGTTGGCGTAGCGGTGGCGCTCCGCCTTGCAGAGCCGGATGCCGTCGATGATCGATGCGTGGTTCAAGGCATCGGAGATGACCGCGTCCTGCTCGTCGAGCAGCGTTTCGAAGAGCCCACCATTGGCGTCGAAGCACGAGCCGTAGAGGATGGTGTCGTCGGTGGCGAAGAAGGCCGAGAGCCGCGCTTCGAGCTCGGTGTGCAGGTCAGAAGTGCCACAGATGAACCGTACCGAGCTCATCCCGAAGCCGTGGGTGTCGAGCGCGCGGTGCGCCGCGGCGATCACGTCCGGGTGCGAAGCCAATCCGAGATAGTTGTTGGCGCAGAAGTTCAGCAGCTCATCGACGGCGCCGCTGCCGTCGCGGCGGGCCACCGAGATGGTCGCGCCTTGCGGCGTGGTGATGACGTGCTCGGTCTTGTTCAGCTCAGCGTCGTGCATCGAGCTGAGCGCGTGGTCATAGATCGTGCGCGCGCGGTCGAACATGGCGGCGCGACCATATCATCGCCGCCGCGTCGTCGCGACGTTCAGCGCTTGCGCGGCAGCTGCGGCGGGCCGTTGGGGCGGTCATCAACGGGCAACGCCGGCGGCTGCGCCGGCCGCGCCGCGGCGCCATTATTGTCCGACTTGGTGATCACCTGTGCCGCCAGCAGCGTCTGCACCACGCGCATCACGTCGTCGGACGCGGTCGACGCGGCGCTGCGCCCGTCGCCGCCGCCGCCGAAGTTCACGAACTGGCCGTTGGACAGCGCCACCGCCACCTGGCGCGTCAGGTCGGGCGCCAGCTCGAGGCGCCGCAGATCCATGTAGGGTCCGCCCGCCTCGAGCAGCGCCTGTGCCTTCAGGCGAATCGCGCCTGCCTCCGCTTCGGCGATGGCGGCGATGCGCGCCGCCTGCGCGCGACCTTCGGCCTGCTGCTGGATCACGTTCTCTTCGGCGTTCGCGTGCGCCTGCGTGATCTGCGTGGCCGACAGCTCCGCCTCGCGCTGCTTGCGCACCGCCGCCTGCTTGTCGGCCTCGGCGTTGGCGATGGCGGCGCCGTTGGACGCGATCTGCATGTTGAGCGCGCGCTCCTGATCGTTGATCTTCTGCGCCGCCTCGAGCTGCGCGATGCGCGCGCGCTGCTCCTCTTGCGCCTGCACGACGTCGGCGCTGGCCTTGGCGCGCGCCGCCGACTCGCGCCGCCGCGCGTCGGCCACCTCGCTGAGCACGGCCTTGATGTTGAGGCTGTTGAACGACAGGCCGAGGTCCAAGAGCTCGCGCGAGCAGGCGTCCTTGATGATCACGGCGAGCTCGTCGTCCTCGCCGCGCTTGGCCAGCGCGTCGGACACGCCGCCGGTGGCGACGAGCGCCGTCGACGCTGCCGGCGCCGTCGACGCTGCCGGCGCCGACGAGCGCGCGTTGAACAGCTGATCGTGCCAGAGCAGGTTGATGGCGCGCCGCCCGGCCGACGAGAGCACGTCGGTGAGCGTGGAGAGCTGCTCGTTGGCCGACTTGGAGAAGAACTTGTTGGCCGCGGTGTTCACCATGGCCTCGTCCTCGCCGACGGAGACGATGGCCGAGGCGCGCACCGTGACCTTGACCGGCGCGGGCCGTCCGTTGCTGTCGCTGTCGGCGGTCTGGTCGGTGATCTCGATGTCGACGTTGATCGCCTGCGCCGGGATGCGACGCACCTGCGTGATGACCGGGACGATCATCGCCTTGCACGGGCCGCGATAGATGCGCAGGCTGCGGCCGCGGCTGGCCAAGAGGATCTCGCCGGCGTCGACGCTGCGCAGAAACGTCGTGATGATGATCGACGTAAACATGAGCACGGCGACGACGGCAGCGCCTGCGATGATGAGCGATGGTTCCATGATCCGATTCCCTCCGGCGCCCCCGGCGCCTCTATGAGCGTTGCGGCGTGGCTACGCCTCGGCGAGTGACACGGTGAGCCGCTCGCGTTGTGCGTCGACCTCCTCGACGCGCAGCCGATCGCCGACCCGCACCGGCAGGCCGGCCTGTTTGTCGACGAGCTCGGCGCGGAGCTGTACCGTGCGCCCATCGCGCACCAGCTCGACGATGCCGCGGCCGTTGCGGAACGGCGTCACCGCGCGCGCCTCGGCGAGGATGAGCAGGTCCAGCGGCGAGCAGGGCGCCGCTTCGAAGCGGAAGACGAGGTTCCACAGCGGCGTGACCAGGAAGCGCTCGACGGCGAACGCCGGCACGATCGCCACCAGCGCCGCGGCGACGGGCGAGATGTGCGCGGCGCGCTCGAGCGCGTTGGCGAACGCGCCGTAGAGCGCGAGCAGGCTGAAGATGAGCCGCGGCGACGGGACGAAGCGCGTCAGGCCCGCCGGCGATTCGGCCGCCAGCGCAGCGCCGCCCGCCTGGGCGAGCGCGGTGCTCGCCGTCGTCGTCGTCGTTGCGCCCGCCTTGGCCGCCGCCAGCTTGGCGACGTGGCCGAGGTGCGGCGCGTGGCCGGCGTGCAGCGCGCCATGCGCCCCGTGGCCCGCCGGCCCGATGTGCCCGGCGCCCGCGTGACGCGAGAATGCCGGGAGCGCCATCACGGCGAGCCCGACCAGGCCCACCACCATTAATATGAGGAACATGGGTCCCTTCTTCCGGAACAAAGCTTGGACCATTCAGCTTCCCGTCACAAGTGACCGACCGCGCACACCAGGCCCAAGCCCCGGGGGGGACCGCGGATCCGCTGAGCGGAGTGTCCCGGGACGCGTCCCGGGACAGCGCGACGCGAGCGCGATCGGGACCGGTCCTCGCGATTCCGCACGAGAATCGAGCGCGCGCGCGCAACCGATTCCGGCCGCGGAATTGCAAAGTCGCGCCGCCGGGAGGAACACGAATGCGGAAGCTCCTGGGAATCTTGACGGCCATCGCAGTGCTATTCGGCGTCGGTCGCGCCGAGGCCAAGAACCAGCTCGAAGACAACGAGATCCAAGTGGTGAAGCCCAAAGAGGGCGTGGAGACGATCGCGCCGATGAAGCCGGACTGGTGCGCCGCCTTCAAGAAGCGCGGCCGCCAGTCGTCGCTCGACCGGGCGAAGGACACGATGAACGACCCGATCATGCGCGATCGTTGGCCCGATCGAACGGGCTACGATGACCTGGTGCAGATCATCGCGGACGCTGGGTGCGAATGGCCCGACGACCCGAGCGTGCAGAAGCAGGTCGCCTACTGGCGCCAGTTCTATCTCAACGTCTCCGGCGTCCCCGAGAAGGAAGATCGCGCGGCGTTGAAGTTTCTCGTCGACTGGGATCGCTTTCTCCAGCAGGTGAAGGAAAATCAGACGAAGTACAAAGGGTGGCCCGACGAGGCCACCGACGAGCCCACGCGCGCGCTTCGCAGGGTGATCCGACCGCTGCTGTTCGAGAACTACGTGCTCGGACAGCCCGATTCGGCGAAGAGCACGATGATGGAGTTTTTCCTCGATACCCCGGGACGGCCGGTGAGCGCCATCGAACGCGCCGCCTACGTCTGGACCTGCATGGGCAGCTACGGCGGCGAGTACTTCGACGTCTCCGCGGCGGTGATGTCATGCGGGCCCGACGCGGCGCTCGTCGACGTCAAGGCTGCCGACGAAGAAGCCAAGGCGATGGGGCTGAACGAGCTCGGCCGGCTGCGCGTGCACACCCTGGCGCTGTCGGCGAAGTCCAAGGGCGAGCGCGCCGAAGCGGACGAAGCGCGACAGGCGAAGAAGGCGGCGGCGCGGTTCAAGAGCCAGGAGACGATCATCGATCATCCCAAGCAGGCATTCGCAGCGTGGGACAAGGACGTGTACGCGCCGCACAAGGAGCTGTTCGACGCGGGCAGCAAGGCCGAAGCGATCTACTGGCACGAAGCGGACAAGAGCGAGCGCGCGTATGCCCTGACCAAGAACAGCCCGATCAAGTGCGCCGCGGCGTTCATGGACGAGTACAAGAAGATCGGCGCCGCCGCCGAGGCCAAGAGCGTCGACGACGCGCGCGCCACCATCGGCGCCCCGTGGACGCAGTACGTGCTCGAGCACCTGGCGCTGTGCGACGTGGCCGAAGGGCGCGCGCTCGACGCGTGGTCGGCGCTGAACCTGATGTCCGAAAACGGCAAGCTGCCGGCGCGCGGCTCGCGCTACGCGATTCACGCCATCAACGTTCGCGACTCGATGGAGCTGGCCAAAGACAACATCGGCGTGCGCTCGGGCAAAGGCATGTCGGACGCGCTGTACGAGGAGCTGCACGACGTCGTCAAGGACCTCGTCGATTATCCGCGCGCCTGGAAGGGCGATCCCAACGCGAACGACCGTGACAAGGCCGAGGGCACCATCGCCGGCATGAAGAAGAACCCCGACGGCAGCGTTACGCTCACGTTCAAGAAGGAGACGCACGTCTGGGATCAGGAAGACTGCGTCGACATCACCAGCCACCCGCTGCGCATCAACTCGAGCGGCAAGATCGAGTACGCGCAGAAGTGCCACGCGATCAAGCCGCTGGTGGTGACGCGTCTCCAGGATCCGATCACGGTGAGCGATCTCGCGGCGTCGCTGGTCAAGAGCGGAATGTGGGTCCGCTTCGTCGTGGCGGAGCACGGCGGCAAAGACAAGAGCGACAAGCGGCTGTGGGGATTCCCGGTTGCCGCGGAGAAGCCGGTCAAGGGCAAGCCGGGCAAGCCGATCATGTACGCCGGCGTGCTCATCAAGTAGCCCAGGCGGGTTATAACCGGGGGGATGACCAACGGCGAAGGCAGCAGCGGCGGCAGCGTGCTCGTGCGAGTGGCGGAGAGCGCGATGCGCGAGAAGGGCTTTCTGCCCGAGCCGCCGCCCGACGCCGCGGCCGAGGCGGCGCGCGCAGTACCAGTGACGGCGCCCGACGGCGGTGTCCGCGATCTGCGCGCGCTGCCGTGGAGCTCCATCGACAATCCGGAGTCGCAGGACCTCGATCAGATCGAGGTGGCCGAAGCCGGGCCCGACGGCGCCATCAGGCTGTACGTGGCCATCGCCGACGTCGCCCGCTTCGTCGCGCCCGGCGACGCCATCGATCGCTTTGCCGCCAACAACACCACCAGCGTCTACACCGGCGTGCGCACCTTCCCGATGCTGCCCGAGCGGCTCTCGTTTCATCTGAGCTCGCTCCTGCCCGGCGAGCCGCGCGCGGCGATGGTCATCGAGACGCTCGTGCAGGCCGACGGCAGCATCGGCGAGGCGACCGTCTATCCCGCGCTCGTCGAGAACAAGGCCAAGCTCGACTACCCGTCGGTGTCGGCGTGGCTCGACGGCAAGGCGCCGCCCCCCGGCGCGCTCGGCGGCGGCGAGACGCTGCGCGCGCAGGTGCAGCTGCACGACCGCCTCGCGCAGACGCTCGCCCAGGCGCGCCGCAAGGAGGGCGCCATCGACGTCGACACCGGCGAGGTGCGCGCGGTGGTCGACGCGCACGGGCAGGTCTCGGGGCTGGTGACCCATCATCAAGATCGCGCCGGGCGCGTGATCGAGGAGCTCATGATCGCGTCGAACCGCGGCGTCGCGCATGCGCTCGACAAGGCGGGGCTGCCGTCGATCCGCCGCGTCGTCAAGCAGCCCGAGCGCTGGGCGCGCATCGTCGCCTACGCCGGCGAGCGCGGCTTCACGCTGCCGGCGGCGCCGAGCTCGCTGGCGCTGTCGAAGTTCATCGACGAGATGCGCCGCACCCGCGCCGCCGAGTTCGGCGACATCTCGCTCGCCATCGTCAAGCTCATGGGACGCGGCGAGTACGTGGCGCACGCGCCGGACGAGGCGGACATCGGGCACTTCGGGCTGGCGACGATGGAGTACGCGCACTCGACGGCGCCCAATCGCCGCTATCCCGACCTCGTCACGCAGCGCATCCTGTTGGCGCACGCCGCGCGGAGACGCTCGCCGTACGCGCGCAGCGAGCTTGCGACGATCGCCGCGCGCTCGACACTCATGGAGGCGAACGCGGAGAAGGTCGAGCGGCGCGTGCAGAAGTCGGCGGCGGCGCAGCTCCTGGTCCATCGCATCGGGCAGTCGTTCGACGGGATCATCACCGGCGCCGCCGACAAGGGCGTCTTCGTGCGCGTGCTCGGACCGACGGCCGAAGGCAAGGTGGTGCGCGGCGAGCGCGGCCTCGCGGTCGGCCAACGCGTGCGCGTGCGGCTCCTCGACGTCAACGTCGACAAGGGGTTCATCGACTTCGAGCGCGAGGTCGGCGGCGCGCGCTAGTCTCGCCGGCATTTGCGCCGTGGGCGCGCGCCCGGATTTGTCGTACCGTTGGCGGCAAGGAGCCCCGCATGACATTGCCTCGTTCGGACGCGCTGGTCTTCTTCGGCGCCACTGGAGACCTGGCCTACAAGAAGATCTTCCCGGCGCTGCAGGCGCTCGCCCGTCGCGGCGTCTTGCAATTTCCCATCATCGGCGTGGCCAAAGCAGGTTGGACGCGCGATCAGCTCGTCGAGCGCGCCCGCGCCAGCGTCAGCGAGCACGGCGGTCTCGACCAGGCCGCGTTCGACAAGCTCGTCTCGCTGCTCGAGTACGTCGACGGCGACTACAACGACCCGGCGACGTTCGCCGAGCTCAAGAAGAAGCTCGGCCGCGCCGAGCGCCCCGCGCACTACCTCGCCATTCCACCGAGCATGTTCGAGACGGTGACGCGCCAGCTCGCCGCCGTCGGTGCGGAGAAGGGGGCGCGCATCATCGTCGAGAAGCCCTTCGGCCGCGATCTCGCCTCGGCGCAGGAGCTCAACGCGGTCATCCATCGCGTGTTCGACGAGTCGGCGGTCTTCCGCATCGATCACTATCTCGGCAAGGAGGCGGTGCAGAACATCCTCTACTTCCGCTTCGCCAACGCCTTCCTCGAGCCCATCTGGAACCGCCACCACGTCGAGAACGTGCAAGTGACGATGGCCGAGAGCTTCGGCGTCGAGGGGCGCGGCAAGTTCTACGAAGAGGCCGGCGTCATCCGCGACGTCGTGCAGAACCACCTCCTGCAAGTGATCGGCTTTCTCGCGATGGAGCCGCCGTCGAGCGCGCACCACGAAGCCATCCGCGACGAGCAGGCGTCGGTGCTGCGCAACGTGCGCCCGCTCGACCCGAAGGAGATGGTGTGCGGGCAGTTCCGCGGCTATCGCGACGAGCCGGGCGTGGCCAAGGACTCGCACGTGCCGACCTTCGCGGCGCTCACGCTGCACATCGACTCGTGGCGCTGGGCGGACGTGCCGTTCTACATCTGCGCCGGAAAGTCGATGGCGACGACGTGCACCGAAGTGATCGTGGAGCTCAAGAACCCGCCGCAGGTCGTCTTCACCGAGGCGGCGCCGCGCATGGGCAACTACGTACGCTTCCGCCTGTCGCCCGAGATGACGATCGCGATCGGCGCGCGCATCAAGGCGCCGGGCGAGAAGATGCACGGGGCGCAGAAGGAGCTCTCCGTCGTGCAGGCCAAGACCCCCGACGAGATGTCGCCCTATGAGCGGCTCCTCGGCGACGCCATCGCCGGCGACGCCACGATGTTCGCGCGGCAGGACGTGGTCGAAGCCGCGTGGCGCGTCGTCGATCCGGTGCTCGGCTGCGAGGGCGATCGTCACCCGTACGAGCCGGGATCGTGGGGGCCGGCGGCCGCGGAATCGCTCGCCGACTCCGTCGGTGGTTGGAATCGCCCGAAGTAGCCTTCGATCTCGATTCCGATTACGGATAGTCCTGGAGCGTCGAGTTGACGACCGTGATGCTCTTGCAGTTCGTGCCGACGGCGGTGCCGACGTAGGTGACGCTTCCGGTGGTGACGTTGGTCCACGAGCCGCCGCTGTTGCCGGTCATCGTCGTGTCGGTGATCGACAGAACGCCGCCGAAGTTGTTGCTCGTGAAGAACAGGCCGCCGCCGAAGGCGTTGGTGCCGGCGGCGTTGCCGAGGATGGCGTCTCCGCACAACGTCACGTTCACGTCGTTTCCGTCGCTATAGACGGCGCCGCCGTTGCCGCCCGAGCCGGTCTCGTTCTGCCCGTTGTTCATCGCCGAGCACTTGTCCGGCTCGTTGTTGTTGGCGTCGTGGCCGATCGCCTTGTTGCCGCTGAACAGGCTGTCGTAGATGTCGAGCTCGGTGAACAGCCCGCCGACGGCGCCGGCGTTCGACGCGGTATTGCCGTCGAAGGTGCTCTTGACGATGAGCGCGCCGTGCTTGCTGCCGAGCACGTAGATGGCGCCGCCGCCGGTGTCGGGCCCGAGCGGCGCGGCCTGGTTGCCGCGGAAGGTCGAGTCGATGACCGTGAGGTTGCCGTCGCGCATGTAGAGGGCGCCGCCCTCGCCGTCGTTGAACCCTTGTGAGCAGGGCGCGGGCGCCGGCGGGATGGCTTCGGTCGGCGTGGTCTTGCCGTTGACGAGCGTCAGGTGCTGCAAGGTCAGGCGGTGCTCGTTGGCCTGGAAGTCGCCGCTGTTGAAGTCGAGGATGCGCACCGCTTTGCCGCCGTCGAGGGTGACGAGGTTGCCGCCGTCGATGACGGTGTCGACGGTGGTCGGCAACTCGAGCGTGGCGGTGACCGCGATGGTCACGGGGTCGGCGCCGCAGTTGAAGGTGATGATGCCGCCCTTTTGGACCGCGGTGGCGAGCGCGGCGTAGGTGCAGCTCGCGGCGCTGCCGCTGCCGACGACGCTCGTCGGGTGCGAGCTGTCGGCCGGCTGCCCGGACGCGGGGACGCCGGCGGTGCACTTGCCGTTGGGATTGCCGGCGGGCGTTCCGCCGCCGTTGCCGACGCCGCCGTCGCTGCCGCCGCCGCCGCTGCCACCGCTTCCGCCGGCGCCGAGATCGCCCGACCCGAACGGCGGCAACCCGCCGGCATCGCCGACGCCGCCGTCGTTCGTGCTGGTCGCGCCTGCCGGATCGCCGACGTTCGCGCAGCCGCCGAGCAGCGTCGCGACACACAGCAGCCATCCAGCGCTCGAAATGCCCACGGCTCTTGCCGTTCGACGCATGCTCGTGACCTCCACCAAGCAACAGGACCCGAGCGTGAAAAACGGCTCACGGCTGAGCCATTTTTCGCGGCTCGCGTCCTGTACCGGGCAGAGGCTCCGCATGCGCGAACCCGCCCGGCTGCTGCTGGTTTCCCTGCTCTTCTTCTGTGGATGTACCGGCATCCTCGGCAACGCCCTCAACGGCGGTGACTCGGGCGGCGGCGACGGCGCCGGCCCGCCGCCGCAATATCCGCTCGTCGACCTGCCGCTGCCGCGGCTCTCGCACGACGAGTACCTGGCCACCGTGCGCGATCTCGTGACCGAGGTGCTGCCTGGCGAGGCCGACGCGGTGCTCGCCGACATCATGCCCGCCGCGGCGCTCCTGCCCGCCGATCAGCTCGTCGGCCAGCCCAACGACAAGCACGGCGGCTTCGCGCGGCTCGATCAGACCGAGCAGCAGGAGTACGCGGACGTGCCCTTCGACGTCGCCGTCAAGCTCGGTGCCGAGCTGACGAGCACGCCGGCGCGCGTCGCCGCGCTCGCCGGTCCGTGCACCAACGGCGGCACGTCGCTCGACGCCGCCTGCCTGACCGCGTTCGTGCAGCACTTCGGCGAGCTCGCGCTGCGCCGTCCGCCGTCGGACGACGACGTCGCCTTCTACGCCGGCACCGCCACCGCGAGCCCGGCCACGCCGGCCGATCTCGCGAACGTCATCGCCGTGATGCTGAGCTCGCCGCGCTTTCTCTATCACGTCGAGAGCGGCGGTGACGCCATCGCGCCCGACACCTACGGGCTCGACGCCTGGGAGCTGGCGTCGCGCCTCTCGTATCACTTCTGGGGCACCATGCCCGACGCGGCGCTGCGCGATGCCGCGCGCTCGGGCGCGCTCGGCACCGACGAGGGCTATCGCGCCCAGGTCGATCGGCTGTTCGCCTCGGCGAAGACGACGGACACGCTGCGCACCTTCTTCCACCAGTGGCTGTGGCCACTGCTCGAGCTGCCTGCGCTCGACAGCCGCGCCGGCGACCCGGTGTATCGCGCCTTCGCCGGCGCCGATCTGCCGGGCCCCGCGCTGCGCGATCACATGGTCGGCGACGTGCTCGACGCCGCCTCGTGGACGCTCGCGCACGGCGGCACGCTCGACGATCTGCTCACCAACACGCAGTCGTTCGCGCGCGACGCCGATCTGGCGGCGATCTACGGCGTCCCGCCGTGGGACGGCGTGAGCGACCCGCCGGCGCTGCCCCCCGAGCGCGCCGGCCTGCTCACGCGCGCCGCCTTCTTGTCGACGGGCACGATCAACACGCGTCCGATCATGAAGGGCGTCTTCATCCGCACCACGATCCTCTGCGACAACATCCCGCCGCCGCCGCCGAACGCCGCCAACACGCCGATCGAGGTCAGCACCACCGAGACCACGCGCGAGGTGATCGAGTCGATCACCGAGCAGCCGGGCAGCGCCTGCGCCGGCTGCCACAAACCGCTCATCAATCCGCTCGGCTTCGCCTCCGAGAGCTTCGACGGGCTCGGCCGCGCGCGCACCGCGCAGATCTTCTACGACGATACCGGCAAGGTCGTCGGCGAAAAGGCCGTCGACACCACGAGCGTGCCTGCCGTCCTCGCCGGCGACGCCACGCCGTCGAGCGGCATCGGCGACGTCACCCGGCTCGTCGTCGAGAGCGGCAAGGCGGCGCGCTGCCTGGCGCAGCGCTACTACCGCTTCGCCTTCCGGCGCATCGAGACCGACGCCGACGAGCCGGTGCTCGACACGTTGTACGCCGAGATCAAGAAGGGATCGCTCGCCGAAGCCATGAAGAGCGTCGCGCTGCGCCCCGAGTTCAAACAGAGGACGGTCACGCCATGAAGAGGCATCCGACGCGTAGGCAGGTGCTCCACGGGCTGGGCGGCTTCACCCTCGCGCTGCCGTTTCTCCCGTCGCTGTTGAAACCGGGCGAGGCGCGCGCCGCGGCACCAGCGGCGCCCAAGCGGTTCGTCGCCTTCGCCACGCAGCACGGCGGCATCTGGGGCGCCAACCTGTATCCGGCTGCCTCGACGCTCACCGATTCCTCGAGCTACGCCGGCCGCACGGTGCGTCGCGGCGCGCTCGCGCTGGCGGCGGGGGCGAACGGCACCTCCCAGCTCAGCTCCGTGCTCGCCGGACCGTCGACGCTCCTGACGGCCAAGCTCGCCGCCAAGATGAACGTGCTGCGCGGCCTCGACACGGCCTTCTACATCGGCCACCACACCGGCGGCCACCTCGGCAACTACGCGCGCAACGACGGCAACGGCTCCGACGGCGTGGCCATGCAGGCCTACGCCACGCCGACGATCGATCAGCTCATGGCGTGGTCGCCGAGCTTCTACGGCGACCTCGGCGGCAACCTGGTGCGGCAGATGATCGTGGGCTCGCGCATCTCCTACAACTGGGCCAACCCGCAGACGCGCAGCGGCGCCGTCCAGGAGCTCGCCGGCACCAACGACGCGCTCGGGCTGTTCAACAAGATCTTCGTGGCGCCGACGGGGCCGGCGGCGCCCGATCCCAACGCGCCCTTGCGGCCGGTGGCCGATCGCGTGCTCGCCGACTACAACCGGCTGCGCAGCTCGAACACGCGCCTGTCGGCGAACGATCGCGCTCGCCTCGACGACCACATGCAACGCATCAGCGAGCTGCAGCGGCGGCTGCAGACCCTGCCCGCCGGCGCCCAGTGCGGCAACGTGAAGAAGCTGAGCACCGACACCACCCAGATCATCAATCAGTCGTCCTACCAGATCACGCCGAGCCTGATGACGCAGGTGTACCAGGCGTTCAACGACGTCATCGTCGCCGCGTTCATGTGCGACACGAGCCGCATCGCGGTGGCGAACATCGGCGAGGACTTCTCGAATTACGTCGGCGACTGGCATCAGGACGTGGCCCATCACGCCGTCGATCCCGACGGCGCCAAGCAGGCGATCCTCGCCGCCGCGCACCAGGCCACCTTCGCCGGCGTGTTCCTCGATCTGTGCGCCAAGCTCGACGTCGACGACGGCACGGGCGCCACCTATCTCGACAACTCGCTCGTGCTCTGGTCGCACGAGTCGGGCGAGCAGACGCACGCCGGGCAGGGGATGCCGATCATCACGGCGGGGAGCGCGGGCGGCTTCTTCAAGACCGGAAGCTACTGCGACTACCGCAATCCGTCGCTCGTGGTGAGCGACGACGGCGGCGGGCACGCCGTCATCACCGCGGGCCTCCTGCGCCAGCAGTTCCTCGGCACCGTGCTGCAGTCGATGGGCCTTGCCAAGAGCGAGTACGAGCAGAACGGGCTCGGCGGCTATCCCGGGGCCATCAAGTTCGTCGGCAGCAACTTCTACAGCGGCACCTCGGGCGCGCAGCTCTATCCCGACGTGGTGTGGAACGCCGCCGGCGATCTCTTGCCGTTCCTCAAAGCGTGACGACGATGGTCGCGCCGTCGAAGCTGACGTCGTAGCGCTGAAGCGGCTGCGTCGCCGGGCCGGCCACGACGTTGCCGGCGGCGTCGAAGCGCGAGCAGTGCGCGGAGCACCAGAAGCCGTCGGCGTACGGTTGGCACGCGCTCGGCGACGGCGTCGTGCCGGCGCCCCAGCTCACGGTGTAGCCGAGGTGCGTGCAGGTGGCGTTGACGGCGACGACGGCGGCGGCGTCGCTGCCGGCGCCGACGCGGACGATGGCGACGGGCACGCCGAGGCCGGGCGGGCGGCCGATGACCGAGCCGCCCGCGGACCCGAGCGCTGGGTAGTCGGCGATGGCCAGCGTCAGCTTGCCGTCGGAGATCGCGGGGAGCTGGATGGTGCCGCAGGCGAGCACGGTCTTGAGGTCGATGACGAGCGTCTGGCCGCCGGCGTCGAGCGTGGCGGCGTAGGGCGTCGGGCCCTGGCCGGCGGGACCGTGCATGACGCGGCCGATGCAGCTCGCCGGATCGGACGGCGTGGCCGTGGCGGCGAAGCGCGAGGCATGACACGGACATTGGATCTGGTCGGCGGCGGCGGAGTAGCCGAGCGGGCAGCCCGCGTGTGGACAGGCCGAGTCGACGGCGAGCCAGTCGCCGGCGCCGCCGCTGTCGGCACGATGCACGACCAGGAGGTGGGGCGGCGCGGGCATGCGAAACGGCCGCGTCAGCGACGGCTGCTCGAGCGGCGCCAGGTAGAGCGTGACGGCGCTGCCGGGGCGCGCGAGATCGGGCGCCGACGCGAGCGGCAGGCGGACGGTGCCCCAGGTGGCGGCGTTGGTGGCGTCGTCCTCGACGGCGGCGGTGACGATCGGCGGCGGGCTCACCGCGTTGCCGCAGCCGGAGGAGGTGACGCCGGCGACGAGCGCGGCGCTGCCGCCGGCGAGGCTGCGGCGCAAGAACGAGCGGCGCGAGAGGCTCATCAGTAGCTCCAGCCGAGATCGGCGCGCGCCACGAGGATCTCGTCGACGGCGCCGTTGGCGACGTAGGCGTCGCCCGGTTGCGGATGAAAGGTGGAGGCGAAGCGCACGTACTCGGCGCCGGCGCCGACCACGACGCCGCGCGGGAGCCGGGCGACCAGGCCGGCCCTGGCGTCGAAGCCCTGCACCGACGTGCGCGAGAAGCGCGAGCCGAGGTAGCCGCTCGAGCCGACGGCGCGGTAGCCGCCCGAGAGCTCGAGGGCGAGCGGGCCGAGCGCGATCTCGCCGTCGACGGCGACGCGGCCGTACTGGTAGCTCACCGACGGCAGGCCGGCGACGAGCACGCCGCCGTCGCTGAACGATTGGCGGAGGCTGCCGTAGGCCGCGGCGACGCCGAGCGCGGGGGCGAAGCGGCCGTCGCCGAGGCGGACGCGCTCGCGCAGGCCGACGTCGAAGGCGTAGAGCGGGCTTTGGACCGGGTTGCTGCCGTCGGCGTGCGCGGCGCCGGAGGCGACCGATCCGGCGAAGCCGCCGGCGAGGGCCAAGCCGCGCAGCCAGCGCGAGCGGCCGCGGGCGAACGGCTGCAGCTCGGCGTGAAAACCGACGAGGGCGCTGGCGCCGTTGTCGTAGGTGCTGAGGTTGCGCGTGGTGAGGCCGTCGAAGCGCAGCCGGCGCGCGACGACGCCGCCGTCGAGCCAGACGGCGATGGTGGCCTCGTGGCGCGGAGCGGCAGAGCGGGCGAGGCCGAGCCCCGCGGCGGGTGCCGGCTCGGCGGACCCGGGCGCTTCGGTCGCGGCTGACATGGGCGTCATGGACGGCGCGGGCGCGACGTCGGCGGGCCGCGCGGCCGGCGCGGGCTGCGCGATTGCAGCGGACGCCGCGGGCGGCGCTTCGGCGCGCGCCAGGAACCGATCGACGAGCGCGCGCACCGCCGCCGCCACGCGCGCCGGCGTCGCGTGCGCCAGCCGCTCGACCAGCGGCGGCGCCCCGCGCTCGACGATCGTGAAGGTCACCGCGTGCCGCTCGACGCGCGCACGCAAAAGCGCCACGCCCGGCGCACGCGCCACGACGTGCACGCGCGCAGCGGCGCAGCGCTCGATCTCATGGCGCAGGTGCGCCGGCGCCTCGACGGCGAGCTCGCCCGCGCCCGCCGGCGCCGCCGCCGCGAGCGCCGCGAGCACGACGCCGGCGCGGATCATCCGTCGCACCCGACGCGCCGCGAGTCGACGATGATCTCGTCGATCCAGATGTCATACGCGGCCTGCTGCGCGGTGTCGCCGAAGAAGGCGCTGCCGAGGCTCAGCCGGTGCAGCGGGTCGGTGTCCGTCCCCGGCGGCAGCATGTTGCCCGAAAGGTGCAGATCGCCGAGCTCGCTGCCGTCGACGAAGGTCTGCGTCTCGCCCGCCTGGTCGAGCGTCGCCAGCCACTCCACGCACACCCATCGGTCGGCCGGCAGCGGCGTCGCCGATTGCGTGGGCGTGAGCGCCGGCGCCGGGCCGACGAAGGTGAGCGCGCCGCCGTCGACGTAGAGCGCGGGCCCCTCGTTCGGATAGTCCTGTTGCAGGGCGCCTGCGAGGCGCCAGCCGGCGCTCGGCAGCGGGCTCGGCACGTAGACGTAGAAGCGCACGTAGAGCGGATTCGGCAGCACCGCCGCTTCGGTCACCTCGCCCTGCAGCACCGCGGCGACGCCGCCGTCCTGGCCGTTGGTGTGGACGCGCAGCGAGTGCAGCCCGCGAAACGCGCGCCCGCTGTCGAGCGCGACCGAGGCCATGCCCTCGACCGCGTCCCACGGTTGCGCCAGCACGTCCGCTTCGAAGCCCTCGCAGAGGGCGACGTTGGCGGTGGTGCAGGCCGACGGCATGAGGTCGAGCCCGGCGAGGTCGGACTGCACGAGCGTGCTGATCGGCGTGAGCACGTCGACGCCGTTGTCGCCGCAGCCGGCGGCGGCGCAGAGCAGCGCGACGGCGGCGGCGCAGCGCAGGGCGACGACGCGCATCTAGCCTCCCACCGCGAGCGCGATCGCCAGCGACACGCCGACGAACGGACCGCTGAGCTGCACGGCGTTGCTGCCGGCGACGCGCGCGGCCGTCGGCGCGAAGGCCCAGCCGCCGTCGATGCCGAGGTCGAAGGCGACGCGCCGCGAGGGATGCACGATGCCGGCGAGAAACAGCTCGGGTCCGACCCACGGCGACCAGAAGGAGCCGCCGCGCACGCTGGTGTCGCGCGGGCGGCCGCCGAAGTGCACGGCGCCGCCGCGGAGCCCGCCGCCGATGCGCAGGCCGAGCCGCCGCCCGTCGCGACGCCAGGCGAGCCCGACGGCGACGTCGGCCACGTCGGAGACGACGGTGCCGAGATCGAAGGCGCTCTCGCCGTGCTCGTAGGCGATCTCGATCGGCAGCGCGAGCTGGCGCGGCAGCTCGGGGACGATGCGCAGGCCGGCGCCGCCGAGCGTGCCGGTGCCGGAGAAGAGCGCGCGCACCAGGCCGAAGGCGCCGAGCGTGACGGCGCGGCGCGGGCGGCGCGTGCGCAATGCCGACAGCGCCTCGACGCGCGCCTCGCCGCCGACGCTGGCACCCACCGACGGGTCCGACTCGAGCTCGGTCCAGCTCGTCAGCACCAGCTCGATGATCGACAGCGCCAACAGGCGCGCGCTGCCGCTCGAGCCCGCCGCCTGCAAGTCGACGGCGCGGGTGAGCGACTTCTGCGTGAGCGGATCGTCGACCTGGAGCGTCGCCCGCTGCCCGTCGCAGCGCACGACGACGCTGGTGACGGCGCCGCGCGTCGCCACCACCGAGGCGCGCAGCTCGAGCTCGACGATCTTCTCGACGGGAGCGCGGGCCACCGCCGGACATCCGTCGAGATCGAGCGCGAGAGGGACGCTGGCAGAGGCGGGGGCCGCGGCGAGAAGGACCAAGAGCGGGAGCAGCTTCACTCGGCGCCCCCGATGCGGCGCGCGCTGCGCACGTGCGAGCCGGTCGGGTAGGTCTGCAGGTACTCGCGCGCGCGCGCCCGCGCCGTCTTGACGTCGCCGCTGTTGTCGGCGCACTCGATCTGATGGAAGAGCGCGTCCTCGGCGAGCGGCCCGTTCGGCGCCAGCGCGCGGGCGCGCGCGAACGCGGCGTCGGCCTCGCGCGGGCGGTGCAGCTCGTCGAAGTAGAGGCGGCCGAGCGTGAACGCGGCGAGCTGCGCGCGCGGGTCGGCGGCGTAGCGCTTGAGCACGCGCTCGAGCAGCGGCACGGCGGCGGCGGGGTGTCCGCTCCAGCGCGCGACGTCGGCGGCTTGCAGGAGATCGTCGGGCGCGTCGTGCACCGCCGACGGGTCCTTGCGCATGAGCGCGTAGGCGCCGGCGAAGTCGTGGCGCTTCATGCTGTCGCGCCAGCTCGGCGGCTCCGCGTGGCGCGGCTCGCTCGCGGGCGGCGTGGCGGGCGGAGCCGCTTGCGGCGTGGCCGGCGCCGGCAGCGTCGTGGCCGCCGGCTCGGGCGCCGCCGGCGGGTCGTCGAGCTCCGGCAGCGGCACCGTCTTGCCCGCGCCCGGCGCGCCGCTGCCGTGCTCGGGGAACGCGCTCGCCTCGCCTTCGCCGAGCACGACGTCGCCGCGCGGCGAGCGCACGCGCACGCGCCCGCGCTCGACGCCGACGCGGACCTCGTCGCCGTCGCGGGTGACGGTGAAGCGCGTGCCGATGACGTCGACGGTGATCGGCCCCGCGGTCACGCGGAACAGGCGCCCCGGGTTGCGCTTGACGTCGAAGCGACCGCCGCCGTGCCGCACCGCCACCTCGGTGCTCGTCAGCGTGGAGCGCGTGACCGACACTTCGCTGTGCGAGTCGACGAGCGCGACCGTCGAGCCGTCGGCGAACGACAGCGCCGCCGGCTCGCGCAGCCGCGAGAGCGTCAACAGCGCCAGCGCCGCGGCCACGCCGGCGAAGACCACGCCGCCGCCGATGCGCCGCGCGCGCCGGAGCTTGCGCCGCCGCGTGCCGCCGGCGATGAGCCGGTCCACGTCGGCGTCGGTCAAGGTCGGCGCGGTGTGCTCGCGCAAATCGCGCAGGCGCCCGTCGAGGTCAACCATTCCACACCCCCTCGATGACGTCGGCCGCGGCAGCGATGCGCCGCTTGGCGGTGGCGAGCGAGCAGTCGCACGCCTCGGCGACCTCGGCCAGCGACAGCCCCTCGAGATGGCGCAGCGTCCACGCCACGCGCAGCTCGAGCGACAAGAGGCCGAGCGTCGTGTTGAGCGCGATGACCTGCGCGCGCTGCTCGGGCGTCGCCTCGGTCGACGGCACGTCGCACAAGATCGGCTCGTCGAAGCCGAAGAAGCGCAGGAGGCGCTGCCGCCGCGAGCGCCGCCGCGCCAGGCGCACCGTCGCCACGGTGAACCACTTGCGCACCGAGAACTCGTTCGAGAGATCGCCGAGGTCGCGCTGCGCGGCGACGAACAGATCCTGGAGCAGGTCCTCCACCTCGCCTTCGCGCCCGAGGATGCGAAAGGCGATCGCATGCGCCAGCCGCACGTTCGCGCGGAAGGCGGCGGTCACCGGTGGCTCCTCGCGCACGGGCGCGTCGGCCACCAGGCGGAGGTAGGAAGAATGACGCTTCGGCACCACCAAGATCAGGTCCCGAGCCGGCGAAAACGGCTCACGCGTTCATGCTACGCCCGGCAGTGGCGGGTGGTCCATCGCCGGATTCCGGGTAAATTCGCGGGCCTAGATGCCGCCGAAGCGCACGCGCATGAGGTGGCTGCCGGCGGGCAGGTTGGCGTGCGCGGTCCAGTGCACGGCGTCGGTGGAGACGAAGGTGCCGCTGCCGTCGTCGACGGCGACGAAGGTGCCGTTGCCGAACGCGACGTGGCCGCCGATGCCGGCGACCGACGTCGTGCTCCAGCTCGTGCCGTCGCTGGAGTCGAGCACGACGCCGTCGCCGACGGCGACGAAGCGTCCCTGTCCGAAGGCGAGCCCGGCGATGCCCTTCGGCAGGCTGCCCGTGGTCCAGGTGGCGCCGCCGTCGCTGGAACGACCGTACGCGCTCGAGCCGTTGGCGGCGGCGGCGACGAACAGGCCGTTGCCGAAGGTGACCTCGTTGAGGCCGACGCTCGCGGAGAAGCCGGAGCCGATCGTCCAGTCGCTGCCGTCGCCCGAGGTGCTGACGCGACCGCCGTCGCCGACGGCGACGAAGCGGCCGCCGTCGTAGTCGCCGAACGCGAGGCAGCGATAGCCGTTGGCGGCGCCGCTGTCGTAGCTGTCCTTCCAGGTGACGCCGTCGCTCGAGGCGCTGCGCCGGCCGGTGCCGCCGGCGGCGACCCAGATGCCCTTGCCGTAGGCGATGCCGCCGAACCATTGCGAGATGTCGTTCTTGCCGCCCCAGCTCTTGCCGTCGCTGGAGCGCCAGGTCCAGCCGTTGAAGCCGCCGGCGGTGATCCACGCGCCGCCGCCCCAGCCGACGTCGCGGATGAGATATTGGTCGTCGGCGTTGTCGCCGGGGACGTCGGCGACGTCGTTGGTCCAGGTGAGCCCGTTGTCGGAGGAGAGGATGCGCCGGCCGCCGTACCCGACGGCGAGGAAGGTGCCGGGGCGCGTCGCGAGATCGGGCGGCGCGGCGCGGGTGGCGAGGTCGGCGCCGGGCACGCCGCCGTCGGCGGGTGCGGCGACGGCGGCGTCGTCGGCCGGCAGCGCGGCGCCATCGCCAAAGGCGTCACCGCCGGTCGCGCCGGGATGCATCTCCGTCGAGCACGCGGACCACGCGCCGAGCGCGAACACGAACACCATCGATCGAGTCATCTCGCACATACAGGACCCGACGCCGCCGGGACGGCTCACGGAGCCATGCTCGTGCAGAGGCAAGGGCGCGACGATCAGCTCTTCGGCTCCACCTGCGCCGCGATGAGGCGCGCGTAGGCACCGTCGTGCGCGGTGCGGAGGCGGTGCGCGATGACGATGCGCGTACACGAGAGCTTCGCGAGCTCCTGCTGGACCGCCTGCTCGGTGACGGCGTCGAGCGCGCCCGTCGCCTCGTCGAGCATCCAGATCGCCGGGCGGCGCACCAGTGCCCGCGCCAGTGCCACACGCGGACCTCGGCGCCGAGGAGCGTCCTACGTCATCCGCGGCGGGTCACGTCATTCGAAGCACGATCTTGCCCGGCTCATGCGGCGCGCCCGCCAGCATCTCGTGCGCGCGCCGCGCCTCGTCGAGCGGCAGCACCGAACCGACGCGTGCGGAGAGCCTGCCGCGCTCGAACAGGTCCGTCAGATGGCGCAGCCGAGCCGTCGTCACGTCGGCGTAGAAGAAGACGGTCTGGACGTCTGGGCGCTTCGGCGCGGGGTGTTCCGTCACGACGGTGACGAGCTTGCGGCCCGGCTTCAGCGCGGCCATGCAGAGGTCGAGCGTTTCTCCCCCGACGAGATCGAGGATCGCGTCGAGGGGCGGCAAAGCGCGTTCGAAGCCCGCGTCCGTCGAGCGCAGCACGGCATGGGCGCCGAGCGCGCGCATCAGCCCCGCGTCGTCGGCGCGCACGACCGCGACGACGCGGACTCCGGCGCTGACGGCCATCTGGACGGCGTAGGCGCCGACGTTGCCCGCCGCGCCCGTGATGAGCACGGTGTCGCCCGGCGTCGCCGCCGCGTGCTCGAACAGCATCTGATAGGCGGTCACGCCGATGACGGGCGCAGACGCCGCCTCGGTCGGATTCAGTGACGCGGGCCTGGGCGCGATCATGGCAGCGTTGCATGCCGCGTACTCGGCGTGCGCGCCGACGAATTGCGCGTTCGTCACGCCATAGACGGCATCCCCGACGTGGAACCCCGTCACACCGGCTCCCACGCGCTCGACGGTGCCGGCCAGATCCGAGCCGAGCGTCAATGGAGGCGGCGGGCTGACCTTGCTACGCCCGTCACGAATGATCGCGTCCCACGGGGCCACGCCCGCCGCCGCGACGCGCACCAGCAGCTCGCCCGCGCCGGGCTCGGGTACCGCCACGTCCTCGACCTCGACGACCTCCGGCCCACCAAACCGCTCGATTCGCGCAGCTCTCATGCAGTCCTCGCCGACGATGAAGGTCCCGGTAAACGATCGCCGCCGCACGCGGCGAATTCTTGATGAGAACGTAGATCATCGCGTCGGCACATGCTCGCGCCGCGGGGGCACCGTCGCTGCCATTCGTGCTAGACCTTCTGGCCATGACGCGTATCGTGCTCGCTCTGTCCGTCGCGCTCGGGCTCCTCGCCACGCCGTCTCTGTCGCGCGCCGATGCCGCGCTCGACGCGCTCAAGCCCGACCAATCGATTCACGGGTTCCGCGCCAAGGCGGTCTACGAAGACGCGGATCGCGCCGTCATGGGCGCGCGCTTCGTGCACGAGCGCACCGGCTTCGAGCTGCACTTTCTGCGCATCGAGTCGGTGCCGCAAGCGCAGGTGTGGGTCAACTCGTGGGCGCCGAGCGACATGGGCGAGCCGCACACGCAAGAGCACCTGCTCCTGCTCAAGGGCAACAAGGGACGCAGCCTGCTCGACTTCCAGATGATCTCGCTGACGACCGAGAACGCCTTCACCGAGCAGTGGCGCACCTCGTACGTGTTCAACACCGTCGCCGGCGCGGACGAGTTCTACAAGATGTTCGAGCACGAGGTCGACGCGCTCTTGCATCCCGATTACGCCGACGAAGAGATCCGCCGCGAGGTACGCAACTTCGGCGTCGTCGAGGATCCGCGCACGCACCAGCTCTCGCTCGAAGAGAAGGGCGCCGTCTACAACGAGATGGTGAGCACCTTCACCCATCCGGCCGAGCGCGTCGAGCGGGCGCTGCAGCTCGATGTGTACGGCGCCGGCCATCCGCTCTCGAACGTGTCGGGCGGTTATCCCGCTGCCATGGGCGCGCTGACGCCGGCGATGATCCGCTCCTTCCATCGCGCCACCTACCACCTCGGCAACATGGGAATGATCGTGTCGATGCCCCAGAGCGTGCCGCTCGCCGATGCGCTCGCCGCCATCGACGCCGCGCTCGACCGGCTCGAGCCGGCGCCGCCGTCGCAGAAGGTCATGACGGAGGCGGAGCTGCCGGCGCCGCGGCCGCAAGCGCCTGGCCGCATCGAGGTGCTGCCGTATCCGGCCAAGAGCGTCGAAGAGCCGGGCCTGATCGAAATGGCGTGGCCGGCGGTGCGCAAGCTCGACTCGACCGATGAGGCGCTCCTGCAATTGTTCCTCGACAACCTCGCCGGCGAGCCGACCACCAACCTGTACAAGCGCTTCATCGATCGAAAGACCCGCACCTTCGACGTGGGCGCGACCGGCGTCGACGCGAACCTCGACGACAACCTGGGCGCGCCCATCTATCTCGCGTTCCGCGACGTGGCGCCGGCGAACGTGACCGCCAAGCGCATCGGCGAGCTGCGTCGCCAGGTGCTCGACGAGATTTCGCGCATCGCCAGCTTTGCCGACGGCTCGCCCGAGCTGGCGGAGTTCGACGCGCGGGCGAAGAATCGCCTGCAGAAGGTTCGCCGCGATCTGGCGAAGTGGACCAGCTCGCCGCCGCGGTTCGGCATCCGCAGCGCCTACTCGCCGTGGATGTGGCACCTGCATCGGCTCGATCGCAAGCCCGAGTTCCGTCGCTCGGTGGTGCTGGCGCCGGAGCTGACGGCGATCGAGCAGCTCCTCGACGGGAAGAAGAACGTCTGGCGCGAGGCGATCGCGCGCTGGCAGCTGACGACGGTGCCGTACGCGGCGGGAGCGGTGGCCTCGGTCGACCAGCTCAAGCGCGAGGAGCAGGAGCGGCAGGGCCGCGTCCACGCCGAGATCGTGCGGTTGGCCAAACAGTATCGGCTCACCGACGAGCAGGCGGCGCTCGCCAAGTACCGCGCCGAGCTGGCCCAGCGTACCGTCGAGCTCGCGCGCGTGGCCGCGCAGGCGCCGCCGTTCGAGCGCTTCACCGATCGGCCGCCGCTCGGCCTCGACGACGCGCTCAAGTTCCGCTCGTCGTCGCTGAAGAACGGCGTTCCGCTCATGACCTCGACGTTCGACAAGATGCGCTCGGCGTCCGTCGGTCTGGCGCTGCGCCTCGACGGCGTGGGCGAGCGCGACTGGGTGTACCTCGCGGCGCTGCCCAACCTGCTCTCGGAGGTGGGCGTGATCGACCAGGGGCGCCCGCTCTCGTACGAGGAGATGGAGCAGCGCCTCGAGCGCGAGGTGCTCGACGTCAACGCGCGCTTCCGCGTCGATTTCGCGACCGGGCGCGCGGAGCTGCAGCTCACTGGCGCGGGCAACGATCTCGACGAGACCAAGCGCGCGGTCGGATGGATGCAGCGGATGCTCGAGCATCCGAACTGGCGCGTGGAGAACCTGTCGCGCATCCGCGACGTGCTCGATCAGCTGGCGAGCGCCCTCGCCACGCGCACCCGCCACGGCGAGGAGGGCTGGGTGCAGAATCCGTACGACGCCTATTGGCGGCAGGATCGGCCGGTGCTGCTCGCGGCGGGCTCGTTCCTCACGCGCGCGCATCACCTCCACCGGCTGCGCTGGCTGTTCAAGGAGGCGACGCCGCCGGCGCGCGCCGAGGCGACGGCGTTTCTCGCCAAGCTGGCCGGCGCGGCCGACGGCGCCAAGCGCGACGACCTGGTCGCGCTCGCCGGCGAGCTGCGCGGCCAGACGGCGAAGGCGACCCTGTCGCCGTCGTTGTCGTCGCTGGTCGCGGCGGAGAAGCAGCTCGCGCCGGCGTCGCAGGCGCTGGTGCACGATGCGGCCGACGATCTCGGCCGCACGCTCGGCGAGCTGCCCGACGACAGCCTGGCCGGCGATTGGCGCTACCTGTGCGAAGAGATGCGCGCCGATCTGGCGGTGACCCCCGAGAAGGCGCTGGCCGAATTGGAGCACCTCCGTCGGCAGCTGGTCGAGACGCGGCGCGCGCGCACGTGGACGGTGGGCAGCCCGAAGGTCACGGCCGCGCTGGTGGCGCCGACGCAGGCGCTGGTGAGCGGGCTCTTGCGGGTGACCGCGCGCCTTCCACGCGACGCCGCCGGCGAGCGCGCGGTCGACGCGCGCCTGCGTGCGCGCGCGGGTGGTGACCACCCGACCTATGTCGGCCTGATCGTGCCGCACTTGAAGGGCGGCGTGTTCATCAACGGCGAAGATGTCGCCGGCTATCGCGACACCGACAAAGACCGACTGCTCGATTTTCTCGCCGCGCGGATCTACGGCGGAAACGGCTCGCGCAGCGCGTACACCAAGACGCTCGACGCAGGCCTGGCCTACTCGAACGGCATGCGCTACGCGCTCGACGCCGGTCAGCTGCGCTGGTACGCCGAGCGCGTGCCCGATCTGCCGCAGACGCTGGCGCACGTGATCTCGTCGGTGAAGCACGACCCGCGCGACGCGAGCCTGGCGCAGTACGCGCTCGCGATGGCGTTCCGCGACGCGCGATCGGCGCAGGAGTACGAGCAGCGCGCCGCCGCGATGGCCGCCGATCTCGCCGACGGGCTCACGCCGCAAGTGGTGACGCGCTTTCACCGGGCGCTGCTCGATCTGGCGCGCATGCCGAACCTCGCCGAGACGCTGTTCGCGCGCATCGACCGCGTCTACGCGCCGGTGTTGCCCGGCTACGGCGCGCCCAGCTCGACGCAACATCGACTGCCGTTCGTGATCGGTCCGGAGAAGCAGTTCCGCTCGTACGAGGCGTATCTCAAGTCGACCGAAGGGCCCTCGACGGTGCTGTACCGCCTCTTCCCGCGCGATTACTGGCAGCCTGCGTCGGTCGCGGCGAAGCAAGGAGTCGACTGAGTCGAGCCGCCCGGCAGGCGGAGTGGTGGACATGGAGATGGCGTACCGGGAGAGATGGCGGGCGGTGATCGAAGCGCTGCGAGCGATTCTGGCTGATGCGGCTGCTCGCGTGTCCGGTTGGTGCTGCCGTCACCGCCGAACGAGCAGCTCGGCGAGTTGCGCCGCGAGCTCGGGCTCGTCGTCGCGTGCGCGCGCGAGCAAGTTGCGGTCCTCGCGGGCCTCGCGCCGCACGATCGCGGCGAGCCGGATCGCGGCGTCACGGTCACCCGTCGCGATCGCAGCAACTAGCGCGCGCACCTCGTCGAAGACAGGCGGACCCATCGTCTTCGCCACGAGACCCGGCGTGCAGCCGCGCGTCCTACCCGACGTGATGCTGCACGCATCCTCGCCGATGAGCTCGCAGATGGAATGTCGGCAGCTCGACATCACGATCATTCTAACGGCGATGCGAGCTCCCGGCGCGCGATTCGCGATTCATCATTCGCGCGTTACTGCGGATCGGGGACGCGACTGAGCACGATGCTACGACTGCCGAGGCCAACGTTGACCTTGCTTCCGGGCTGGCCGCCGAGAAAGTAGTAGACGGCGCGAAAGCCGAGCCCATCGAGGCGGACCCCGTCGACAGAGACGAGGACGTCGCCGGGCTTGACGCCCGCGAGCGCCGCGGGCGAGCGCGGCGCCACTGTTTCGACGCTGGCGACGCCGTCGAGGTTCGTCGGGAAGATTCCGGTCCATCCTGCGCTGCGGGTCGCTGCATCGCCCGGCACGAGCTGGATGGCGCCAACATCTACGACCGGTTTCCCGACCGGCAGAGTCACCCTGATTCGATCGTAGACATACTGACGCGAGTCGGCCGCCGCCGCGATCCACGCGACGCGGCCCGGAGGCAACCCGTCGACGGAGAAGACGCCGTTCCCGTCGGTCGACGTGCTGATGGGCGCGCCGACGCTGAGTATCGTGACTTCGGCGCTTGGAATCGGGAGGCCGGTGCCGTACTCGACGACGCGGCCACGAAGCCGCGTTCCCAGGCTGACGACGATTCGCAGCCCGGTCTTGTGCTCGCCGTCGTCTAGAGAGACGTCTGCAAGCCGGCCCGAATGATTGTCCGCGGTCGCCACCAGGAGGTCGTACCGACCGGCGGCAAGACCCTTGAGGCTGAAGGCGCCGTTGGCGTCGTGCACGGCCAACTGATGGGATGCGAGCATCATGCCCGCGCCGCTCGCAAAGAGCGTCAGGGCGTAGTCGGCGACCGGCGAGCCGTCCGCGGTGACGGCCACGCCTTCGAGGACCGATTCGGCCTTCATCTGCACGCGCGCGTTCGTCGTATCGGCGCCCACGTGGGCGACCGAGGCGTTCGGAAACCCGGCGTGGCTCGCCGTCAGCGTGAAATGGCCCGCCGTCAGATCTTCGATCGTGAAGCTGCCGTCCGCGCCGCTGCTCGCCTTCTTGAAGACGATCCGCGGATCGCCGGACGCCTGCGAGGTCCCGTCTTCATCCTCGGCATCGGCACGCACCATCGCGTCGGCCAAGGGCGTTCCGTCGGGACCGAGCACGCGACCCGCGATCCGATGTCCGGCGCGCAGGAGGACGAGGTCGACGCCGGTCTGGTGCTCGTCGCTTCCGAGCGTGACGGGCGCGCTTTGACGGCCGCCCGGATCGCGGGGCACCAAAGCGCCGGCTTCGCGTGTGGCGGTGACGAAGTGTACGCCAGCGGCAAGCGGCGCCAGATGGTAGCGCCCGCTCGCGTCGGTTTGAGTCGACACCGCATCGCCCGCCGAGGACTGCGTGCGGACGGTGACGCCGACCGCTGGTGCGCCGTCGTCCCACGAGACCAAACCGTCCACCGACGCCGAGGAGTCGAGCATCAACGTCAGATCTTTCTTCTCGCCGAACGCAATGCGCGCGGGCGGCGCATCCTTGCTTCCGTGGTCGGGATGGCTGGCCGACACATAGAGGAGGCCGGCGCCCAGGCTGTCGAGATGAAAGCGGCCGTTGGAATCGGTGCGCGTGGTCGCGGAGGTCGTGCGGAACTCGCCGTCCTCGACGGACGCCGAGACGACGGCCGCCGCGATCGGTTGGTGCTCCTTTCCGACGACGACGCCGCCGACTTCGCTGCCGGCGTCGAGTTGGAGATCCACGTCGCTCGCGTCGACACGACCGACGACGACGTCGCGCATCGCGGGAGCCAGCCGGCTCGACTCGGCACGGACCTGGTAAGCGCCGGACAAGAGGCCGTCGATCGTGTATCGACCATCGGCGGCCGTCTGAACGTGCGCGATGACGTTGCCCGTCGAACGCGCAGGACGGAGAAGGACCTTGGCGCTCGCGACTGGTCCGGAAGGGCCGAGGACCTTTCCCGAGATGCTTCGCGCGGGGCCGAGCTCGATGGTGACTTCCCCGACGTAACCGCCGAGCGAGATGGTGACGGCAGATGCTGCGCGTCCTGCGAGCTTTCCCTTCGACGCGCTCAGCTGATACTCCGCGGGCGCCAGATCGCGAAACTCGAAGATGCCGCCCTCATCGGCGACCACCTGGCTATCGGCGAGGAAGCTGCCGCTGGTCGTCAGCGCGACCGTGGCGTTGGGCACCGGGGCGTGCGACTTCCGTTCGACGACACGACCGCGCAGCGTTGCGGCGGGGACCAGCTGCAGGTCGACGTCTTGATCGAGCATCGCGACGATGTCGCGCTTCGACGGGGCGTAGCCGTCTGCTTCGGCGACGAGCGTATAGCCTCCCTTGGCGAGCGTCAGTGGGCACGCGCCATTTGCATCGCACGCTGCGGTGAAGACCTCGGGGCGCTCTTCGCCGTGGCGCCGCGCATGCAACTTGCCGCCGGCGATGACGCCGCCGCCCGCATCGTGGAGTCTACCGACGACGGTCACGCCGCCCTGTTCGAGCCGCAGCTCGACGTCCCGCACCGTCTCGCCGTCGAGCACGATGAGCCCTGAACGATAGGCCGGTGACAGCCCATGAGCGGTCGCCTGTGCGGCGTATGCACCTCGGCGCAGGGTCTCGATGCGAAAGCGTCCGCCGTGATTCGACGTGGCGAACGCGACCGCGTGGACGTGCATGTCGTCCGCGTCGGAATCTTCGGGGACCGCGCCGACGAGGGCGCCGTCGAGCGGTTTGCCGTCGGGGCCGCGCACGATGCCTTCGATGGCGGAGCGCGCCGGCGCGAACGGGTCGCTCCACGCCCGGATCGCGCGGAGGGAGCGTGGGCCCGTCAGCGGTGCGGTAGCCTTTGCCGCTGTCGTTGGCGGTCCGTTGCGATGGGCTCTTCGCGCGACGGTTGCACCGACGAAGAGCAGGGTGCTCAGGATGAGCGCGACGGCGGCGGTGATGGCGAGCTTCGTCTTCATGATCAAGAGCCCCTTCCACGCGAGCGGGAGGTGTCGGGTCGGCCGGGCGGCGAGCGCGGCGACCGGCGCGAGCCACGCGCGGCGCTTGCCGCCATTGGCGCCGTCGAGCTGCGCGCGAAGATCATCGAGCCCCCGCTTGAGTCGAGAGCGCACCGTCGCCGCAGGAATTCCCAGGCGCGCTGCGATGTCGCTCGGTGACAGCTCTTCGAAGTAGTGCAGCAGCAGCGTCGAGCGGAAGGGCTCGGCCAGGTCGAGCACGAGCGTGGCGATCATCTGTTGCAGCTCGGCGCGCTCGACCACGGATTCGGGTGACGGCGTCGCTTCGATCTGGTCGTGCGCAACCTGCTCGCGGCTCGTTCGGCGTCCTTCTGTGCGCGCGCGTTTGCGGACGAGGTTGCGAGCGACGGTGGCGAGCCAGCCGACTAGATTCGTATCCGACGCTGGCGGTCGTTGAAGCGCCGCCAGCCAGGTCGACTGGACGACGTCGTCTGCGTCGGCCGCATCGCGCACGAGCGACGCGGCGACGCGTCGCACCCACGCAGAATGCGTGAGCAGCTCGTCGAGGGTTCGCGGCGCATCCTCAGCCATCCAACCTACAGAATCCCGCGGACGCGCGGGCGTTCCCGAAAATCGTCACTCCTAATGTCCGGGTCACTCGGAGCGCAGAACCGCCATCGGATCGACGGCGGCGGCGCGTCTTGCGGGAACCAATGCGGCGAGAGCTGCCGTGAGCAGCAGGACGACGACCGCCGGGACGAGCGTCGGCAACAACGCGATGTCGAGCTCGGGCATCAGATTCGTCGCGAGCCGATGCGCCGCGAATCCCCCGAGCGCGCCCATCATCACGCCTGCGAGCGCCAGGCGCACGACGTCTCGCATGACGAATCCGACGACGCGCGTCGGAGGCAGACCGAGCGCGATGCGGATCCCGAGCTCGCGCCAACGCTGCGTGACGAGGTAACCGACGAGCGCATAGACGCCCACGATGGCGAGAAGGAGCGACAGCATCGCCACCGCGCCGAAGATGACCACGAGAATCCGTTGCGGCGCATAGACCTCCGAGACGGCTCGCGACAGCGGCATCGCACGGGCGAGCGCTTGCGCGCCGTCGAGTCGCTGCAAGGCGGCGCGCGCAGCGGCCGCAACGCGCATGGGCTCGCAGCCGGTGCGCATCGCCAACGTCAAATCATGGGCGGGGAGCTGATGCAGCGGGACGTACATGCGCAGCCCGTGCTCGCCGCGGTTCGGGGGATCTTTGACGTCACCGACGACGCCCACGATCGTGTGCGCCGTCTTGGTCGACCGGCCGCCGTCCGGCGACGAGGCGGTCGCGAAGAGCAGCCGGTGTCCGACCGCTCCGGCGGGAAAGTACTTGCGCGCCAGGCTGGCGCTGACGACCACGATCGGCTGGCTGGAGGCGACATCGTCGTCGGTGAACCCGCGGCCCGCGACGACGGGAATCTGCAGCGTCCCGAAGTAATCGGCGCTGGCGCTCGTGAGCAGCGAGAACGGCGTCTCGCCGGCGCTGGCCGGCGGCTGACCTTCGATGACGAAGTCGCTCGCGCCGCCACGCGCGCTCAAGGGCAGGTCGCTGGCAAACGCGACCGACTGGACGCCGGGGATGCCGCGCATCTCGTCGGCGAGGCGATCCACGAATGCGCCGGCCGTCGCGTGATCGTACCGTGACGACGGCAGCGTCATTTGCGCCGTGAGGACATGGTCGGCGGCGAATCCGAGCGGTGCCGTGGCGACCGCCGCGTATCCACGCGCCGCGAGGACGCCCGCGACGAGCAGCGTGAGCGCGAGGGCGATCTGTACGACGACGAGCGCCTTGCTCGCCAGACGCCGGCCGCGGCCCAGGCTCGCCGCGCGATCGCCGCTGCGCAGCGAGTCGAACACATCGAAGCGGGTCGCGCGCACGGCCGCCGGCAGGCTGAACGCGACACTGACGACGAAAGAAGCCAAGACGGCGAAGAGGATCGCGCGCCAGTCGAGTGCGACGTCCGCAAGTCGCGGGAGCTGCTGCGTCGATGCATCGGGCAGGCTGGCGACGAGAAGCTCGAGTCCCCACGCGGCCAAGACGACGCCTAGTACGCCGGCGATCGCGCCCAGCAAGAGCCCCTCGGTGAACAGCTGCCGCACGATCCGGCGCGGCGTCGATCCGAGCGCGACGCGGATGCCGATCTCGCGTTGCCGCTCCGCTGCGCGCGTCAGGAGGAGGTTTCCGACATTCGAGCAAGCGATCGCCAGCATCAGCAGCACGGCGGTCATGACGAGCGCCAGGGGCAGGCGGCGCGGGCCGACGAACATGTCGTCGACGCGAGGCAGCGTCACCGTCCAGCCGCGGTTCGTCGCCGGATACTGGGACCCGAGCCGCTCGGCGATCGTGGCCATCTCGGCCTGCGCCGCTTCCACGGTCGTCGACGCTTTGACACGGCCGACGACGGCGAGGTACGCATCCTGGCGATTGCCGCGCTCCGCGGGTGACAAGACGCTCGGCACCCAGAATTCGGCGAGCTTCGGATACTGGAAGCCCGGTGGAGTCACGCCGGCGATCTTGTACGTGACGCCGTCGAGCCTGACGGCGCGCCCGATGATGGTGCGATCGCCGGCGTAGCGGCGATGCCACAGTCGATCGCTGAGAACGATCTCGTGCGTGTCGAGCTCAGCGCTCGAGAAGCCAGTGCCGACCTGCATGCCGCTTCCGAGCATCCGGAAGAAGTTGGGCGACACCGCGCTGCCGTCGATGCGCTGCGGCGGGCCCGAGTCAGCGAGATTGAAGGTGGCGCCGCCGATGGTCGCGATGTCGTCGAAGGATTGCGCCTGCTGCTTCCAGTCGATGTAGTCGGCGGGCGGAACTCCCTCACGGCCGGTGTCGAGCTTGCCGTTGGTCTCGAAGAACCAGACCAGCTTTGCCGAACTCGGGATGGCGGGCCACGGGTGGACGAGGAGGACGTCCATGACGCTGAACACGACGGTGGCGCCCGCGATACCGAGCGCCAGCGCCATGACGGCGGCGAGCGAGACGGTCAGGCGCGTGCGCAGGATGCGGACGGCGAGCTTCAAGTCGCTGACGATGCCATTCACCGGAGAGCCTCCTCTGGCCGAGAACGCGCGTGTCTATCACTGACAACCGACGCGACACGGAGTTCCTTCATCGCG
>DATNAQ010000073.1:0-42151 GCA_035607415.1 Polyangia bacterium | reverse complement strand
ACCGCCACGGCCGCCACGCGCCCGACGTCGCTGTCGAGGTACGTGACCAGGCGCTCGTTGATCGAGAACAGTCCGGCGACGTTGCGCACCGACATCGGATTGACCGGGAAGAACGCGCCCGGGATGTGGCGATAGCCCGTGACCTTGCCGTCGACGGGGTTGTGGATGCGGTGATAGTCGCGCGGTGACAGGTAGATGGTCGCGTAGGCGCCGCCTTCGAAGGCGCGCGCCTCGACGGCGTCGGCGAGCAGGCCGGCGACGGTGTAGTCGCGCCCCTTGCACTGGATGAGGCGGCCGCCGTCGGCGACGCCGGCCTCGGACACCACGCCGTCACACGGCGAGACGACGACGCCGGCGCCCTCGGCGATGGGGCGCGCGCCGTCGCGCAACGGGCGCGTGAAGAAGTCGTCGAAGCGCTCGAACGCGTCGAGCGGCCGTTCCAGAAGCGAAAGATCGGCGCCGACGTAGCGTGCAAACCCGCCGTACAGCGCGCGCCGCAGCGGCCGGGGAACACGGCGACGCGCCGCCCACCCGATGCCACGCGACAACGTGCCCTTGGGGGTCCAGCGCAGAAGGTCTACTGCGACCCGCTCGCGCACTCGGGACCAGTTAGGCATTCGGCCGATTATACGAAACTACCGCAATTACGTCAATTTCCGCGGTTAGACGAGCACTTGCCCGGAGGCTAGGCGACTTCTTCGTCGGAATACTTGTAGGCGTAGCCACGCCCGTAGCCGTAGCGGTAATAGTACTTCGACTTCAGCTCGGCGGCGGTGAGGTCGTTGAGCAGCCAGCCGATCAGGTTCACGCGGGCACCGACGAGCTGCTCGGTGAGCCGGCGGGTCAGCGCGCGCGACGTCTTCTTGGCGCGCGCCACGGCGACCGCGCCGTCGACGTACTCGCCGAGGAGCAGCGCGTCCGAGACCAGCGGCACCGGCGGCGTATCGATCACCAGCATGTCGTACTTGTCCTTGAGCGCCTGGAGCACGCGGCCGAGCTCGGGGTGCTCGAACACGCGCAGCGGCGAGAGCTTGAGCGGCACCTCGCCCGTCGTGATGACGTCGACGTTGGGGATCCAGGTGCGCCGGCACGCCTCGTCCATCGTGATCTTCTGCGTGACCAGCTCGAAGAGCCCACCGCCGCGGCCGAGCTGGAACATGCGATGGAGGCGGCCGCGGCGCAGGTCGGCGTCGATGATGCACACGCGCTTGCCGCGCGCGGCGACCGTCGAGGCCAGGTGCAGCGTCACCAGCGTCTTGCCGTCCTCGACGGCGGCCGACACCACCATGAGCGCGCGCGGCGGCTTGTCCATGAACAGCGACATGATCTGCGTGGTGAACGATTGGCACTGCTCGGCGACGAGCGAGCGCGGGTTCTTGACGATGTGCTCGGCGCGCGCGATCTCCGGATCCCAGTTGCTCGGCGCGCCCGGCGTGCGGTGCGCCTGCGGGATCTGCATCATGATGCCGAGCAGCGGATGGTCGAGCTCCGACTCGGCCTCGGCCGGCGTCTTGATGCTGTCGTCGAAGAGATCGAGCAGCAGCGCCAGGACCAGGCCGAGCATGAGGCCGCCGAGCGCGGCGACGCCGGCGGTGCGCGCGACCCGGCGATCCACCATCGTCGCCGGCGACGGGCCCTCGAGCCGCTTGACCTGCGTGTCCTTGATGAGCGCCTGCAGCGAGGTCTCGCGGCTGCGCTTGGCGACCATGAGATAGGCGTCGCGATCCTCGTCGGCGACGCGCTTCAGGCGATTGTAGTCGAGCTCCTTCTGACGCAGCGCCATCGCCTTGTGCGTCTCGGTGTTGATGAGCTCGGAGAGCTTCTTCTGCTCTTCTTCGTTCTCCCGGACGCGCACCTCGACGGCGCTGATGGAGCTGGCCACCTCCTTGTCGAGCTGCTCGCCGACGGTGTTGAGCGCCTCGCGCGTCTCGATCACCTTCGGGTGGTTGGGGCCGTACTTGGTCTCGAGCTGGTGCAGCTGCTCGAGGAGCGCGACGTAGCGGCCCTGGGCCGTGTTCCAGAGGGAGCCGGCCGAGGTCAGGGTCAGCATGCGCAGGAGCAGCGGATCGTTCTTGGCCCTGGCCTCGCGCACGCTGTCGAGCTCGGCGTGCAGCTTGATGCCGGCGGTGCGCGCGCTGGCGAGCTGCGAGTGATAGGCGGCGAGGTTCGACGAGGCGATCTTGTGGCTCTCGTCGAAGCTCGAGGCGAGCAGCTCGTTCTCCTTGTTGTAGTCGTAGAGCTTCTTCTCGTCGCCCTCGAGCTGCTTGCGCAGATCGTCGGCTTCGCCGTCGAGGAACTTGGTGGCGTTCTCGGCGACGCCGACGCGATCGTTGATGGTGGCCTGGATGTAGGAATCGGAGAAGGTCTTGACGTAGAGCTCGGCCTTCTTGGGATCGAGATCGTCGATCTCGAGCGTGATCACCTTCGAGCGCGGATCGATCGACGCGATCAGGCGGCCGGCGAGCTCGCCCTTCTGCATGCCGAGCTTCTGCTCGACGATCTCGGACATCATCTCCGAGCCGAGGAAGCGCATCTGGCCGGCGGCGAAGCGCTCGGTGTCGGACAGGACCTCGTCGGCGACCACCTCGGTGACCTTGTCGACGACGCGCGGCGGACGCGGGTCGAGCAGAAGCGTCATCGTGGAGGAGTAATAGATGGGCTGCTGCGCGGCCTTCCAGCCGAAGTAGGCGGGGAGCGAGACCGCGAAGATCGCGACGAGCCACCAGCGGCGGCGGATGCGGTTCAGGGCCTCGAGTGTGAGCTCCAGGGGACTCCGCTGCGACTGCAGCGCCGCCAATGGATCGGAGGGCGGGGACATACGCAAGAAGGTACCACGGAGTGTTGGGGCGCACGTTTTTTTCTGGGCCGAGTTCTCGTATCCTCGCGCGCGTGCTGACCCCGCTTTGTCGAGAGACACTCACCACCGCCCGCCTGCAGGCGCTGCCCGAGCCGCTCCAGGCGCGGCCCGAGCTGGTGGCCTTGCGCGAGGCGGTGGCGCTGGCCGGCGGCGGCGCGAGCGGTCCCGGGCGGCAGCGCTACCTGGCGGCCCTGGCGTTCAACCTCGCGCGCCTCCAGCGGCTCGACGAGCTCCTGGCGGCGGCGCGCGCGGCGGGGCTCAAGCTGGTGCCGTTCAAGGGCGCCCTGCTCGCGCGCACGCACTATGGCGATCCGGGGGCGCGCGCCATGGTCGACGTCGATCTCTTGTGCGCGCCGGGAGACCTCGCGCGCGCGGTCGAGCTCGGGCGCGATCTCGGTCTCGAGCGTTACGACATGGAGCCGTTCCGGCGCGCGCGCGGCGCCACGCACGACGTCAAGCTCGCCGATCGCGGCGTCACCATCGAGCTGCACCATCGCTTGTGGCACGAGCTGCGCATCGACAACGACGTCGAGCCGCTGATCGCGCGCGCGACCGAGGTGCCGTTCGGCGCGGCGACCGCGTGGGCGCCCGACGAGGCCGATCATCTATATGTCGTGTGCGTGCACGCGGCGACGCATGGCTTCACCGGCAACGCGCTGTGGATGACCGACGCCGCGCTGCTGGCGGCGGGTGCGCGTGGATCTTGGGAACGGGTGCGCGCGCTCGCCGAGGCGGCGCACGGTCGCGTGGCGCTGGCGGCGGCGCGCGATCAGCTCGCGGCTGCGATGCCGTGGCTCGATCTCGAGCTCGAGCTCGACGGCGACGGCGACGGCGGCGGCGCGGCGGTGCGGCGCGCGATCGTGCGGCGCATGTCGCCGTGGCTGCAGCGCGGCGAAGGCGAGCTCGGACCGTGGGCGTCGCGGCTGGTGCGACCGCTCCTGTTCGATCGCGCGCGCGATCTCGGCAGCTGGGCGCTCGAGAAGCTGGCGATGTGGCGCGCCCAGTCTCAGTAGCGCGCCAGCACGCGCGCGACGCGCACGGATGCGGCTTCGTCGTCGGGAAAGCGGGCGGCGAAACGCTCGCGCAGGAGCGCGGCGAGCGCGGCGATGGTGCGCCGCCCGTCGACGGCGGCGAGGATGGTGCGATCGATCTCGAGCTCGACGTCGGCCGAGGGCACGTGATCGGGGCGCGACAGCGCGAGCGCCTCGGCGCGCAGCGGCGTGCCTTCGAGCGAGTTGGCGTCGACGCGGCGCCCGCCGGCGGCGACCGACCAGCGCCACACCAGGATCTCGCCGAGCGGCGCCGCCTGCAGTTGCAGCTCGATGGGCGCGCCTTGCGTCACCGCTATTGGCGAGGCCAGCGGGAACAGCGTCTGCTGCCACGCCGACGGCGGCGCCAGCGGGCCGGTGGCGAGCCAGGTGCCGCCGAGCTCGAGCTCGAACCACAAGAGCACGCCGTGGATGACGCCGTCGCGCGACGCGGTCAGCGTGCGCGTGGCCGACACTTCGACGCGCTTCAAGTGCAATAGATCGTAGTCGTGCACCATCTCGGGGGCGGTGAGCAGCGCGCCGGCGCCGAGCTTGCGCGAGTGGGCGCTGGCGAAGACGCGCCGCCGCGTGGCCGAGAGATCGATGCCGAAGACGCGATCCTTCGACCAGTGGAAGCGATCGATGTGCAGGTGGCCTTCGGGATCCTCGATGGGCGCGAGCCAGAGCCGCGCGCGCGGTGGCACCAGGCGGCCGCCCGGCTTGAGCCAGCGCGTCTCGATGTCGGCGACGACGCGCGCCTTGCCCGGTGAGATCAGCGTGGTCAAGTAGTCCTCGAAGATGACCACGTCGCAGCGCTCGGGCGGCTCGAGCGCCGTCGAGTAGCCGGCGATGAGCTCGACGACGCCGTCGGCGCCCGAGTCGCGCACCACCTCGCGCGCCACCTCGACGATGGGCGTATCGTCGACGGCGAAGACGCGGCGCGCGCCGGCCCGCGCGGCGAAGATGGCGTAGGTGCCGAGCCCGCAGCCGATGTCGGCGACGACGTCGCCGGGGCTGACGAGCGTGGAGATGGCGCGCTGGAAGGCGCCGAGACGAACGGGATCGTCGATGAGCTGGCGATAGTGCTGCAGCATGCGGCGAATGTAGCACTCCTGCGTCAGGTTCGGACCGGGCCATCGCGTCGCGCCCGCAGCAGCGATGGCGACGGGAGGATCTGATGCAGGAGTGCTAGCATCGCCGCGTGACGACGGCGCGCTTCGAATGCTACGGCGTGCCGATCGAGCTCGCGGCCGACGACGCGCGCACGCTCCGGCGCATGCGGGCGCGGCTGCCGCCGGCGGCGCGGGCCATCGCGGCGACGGAACGTGCGAAAGATCGCGCGAACGGTCGGGCGAAAAATCGGGCGATCGATCGTGCGAAAAAATTTCGCGTGCGCGCCCCGGCCGACGCCGCGGCGCTGCAGGCGTTCGAGTCGAAGCTCGCGCTGCACGTCGCCGCCGAGTCGCGCACGTTCCTGTTCGTGCACGCCGGTGTGGTCGGCTGGCGCGGGCGCGCGATCGTCTTGCCGGGGCGCACGCACGCGGGCAAGTCGACGCTGGTGGCGGCGCTGGTGCGCGCGGGCGCGACCTACTACAGCGACGAGTACGCGCTCGTGGACGGCGACGGCCGCGTCTGGCCCTATCCGCGCCCGCTGTCGCTCCGGCGCGCGCGCGGGCCGGTGCGCGTGCGTCCCGAGCGGCTCGGGCGCGTCGGACGCGGGCCGCTGCCGGTCGGGCTCGTCGTGCTCTGCCGCTTCGCCGCGCGCACGAAGCTCGGGACCCTGTCGCCGGGCCGCGCGCTCCTCGCCCTCTTGAAGCAGACCGTGGCCGCGCGCGCGCAAGCGGCGACGGCGATGGAGCGGCTCTCGCGCATCGTGACGACCGCGCCCGTCGCCGCCGGCACGCGCGGCGAGGCCGGCGAGTTTGCCCGCGCGCTGCTCGGCGGCACGCATCTTGATCCTCCAAAGCGCGATGGAAAACGGCGCAATCGGCCGTCGGCGATGGGCGATCGCCGAAGGCTACATTCCCGAAGGTAGTCACGGTCCCGAGCCGGCGATGCTGAGCCACGAGACCGCCTGCCTGCTCAACGCCACCCCAGAAGACGCACACGTCACCATCACGCTCTACTTTCGCGATCGCGCGCCGGCGGGGCCGTATCGCGTGACCGTGCCGTCGCGGCGCACGCTGCACCTGCGCTTCAACGATCTGCGCGAGCCGGAGCCGGTGCCGCGCGCGACCGACTACGCGAGCGTGATCGAGTCGGACGTGCCGATCGTCGTGCAGCACACGCGGCTCGACTCGCGGCAAGCGGAGAACGCGCTCATGACGACGGTGGCCTATGCGGAATGACAGCGCGGTGGCGGGGCTGGCGGGCGGCGCGCTCGCCATCGGCGTGCCGGTGCTGTTGCACCAGATCGGCGTGATCGAGCGGCTGCCCGACGTGCGTTGGCGCGGCTTCGACGCCAACAAGGTCACCACGTCGCCCGAGGCCTATCCGCTCGGCATCCCCGACGGGCTGCCGGCGAACCTGCTCTACCTGGCCGAGATCGGCCTCGGGCTGGTGCGCCGCCGGCGGCGATCGAAATGGACCGATCGCCTGCTCGCGGCCTGCGTCGGCGTGGGCGCGCTCGGCGCCGCCTTTTACGGATACCAGATGGCCGCCGTCGAGCGGCGCGCCTGCATCTACTGCATTCCGGCGATCGCGCTCAACTTCGCGATGGTGCCGTTCGCGTGGCGCATCTTGCGCGGGAGGAGCTGATGGCTGAAAAGCGACCAGAGGTCGTAGTGATCACCGGCGCGTCCGCCGGCGTCGGGCGCGCCACGGTGCAACGCTTCGCGCGCGACGGCGCCGCCATCGCGCTGGTGGCGCGCGGCGAGGCCGGCCTCGAAGGCGCGCTCGCAGACGTCGAGGCCGCGGGCGGGCGCGCCATCGTCTGCCGGGCCGACGTCTCGGATCACTGGGCCGTCGACGCCGCCGCGGCTCGCGCCGAGCACGAGCTCGGGCCGATCGACATCTGGATCAACTGCGCGATGGTCACCGTCTTCGGCGAGTTCGCTCAGCTGACGATGGACGAGTTCCGTCGCGTCACCGAGGTCACCTACCTCGGCTACGTCCACGGCACGCACGCCGCCTTGCAGCGCATGCTGGCGCGCGATCACGGCACCATCGTGCAGGTCGGCTCGGCGCTGGCGTATCGGGGCATCCCGCTGCAGTCGGCCTATTGCGGCGCCAAGCACGCGATCCGCGGCTTCAGCGACGCCGTGCGCACCGAGCTCATGCATCGCGAGTCGCGCGTGTGGCTGACCGAGGTGCACATGCCGGCGCTCAACACGCCGCAGTTCGACTGGTGCAAGAACAAGATGCAGCACAAGTCGCAGCCCGTGCCGCCGATCTATCAGCCCGAGGTCGCGGCCGACGCCATCCACTTCGCGGCGCACGAGCGGCGGCGCGAGCTGTGGGTCGGCGGCTCGACGGCGGCGGTGATCACCGGCAACAAGATCATGCCCGGCGTCGGCGACTGGTACCTCGCCAAGACCGGCTACCAGAGCCAGCAGTACGACGGCCCGCCGTCGGAGTCCGAGCGCTACAACTTGTGGCAGCCCGTCGACGACGTCGAAGATCACGGCGCGCACGGCGCCTTCGACAGCCGCGCGACGTCGCACTCGGTCGAGCTGTTCGCCGCCAAGCACAAGGGCCTCCTCGCCGCCGCCGGCGTCGGCGCCGCCGCGCTCGCGCTCGCGGGCCTTCTGCGACGAAGCTGAGCGGTCGTGAACCCGTTCCCCTTCCACCGCTGAGCGACGAAGCTTCGACACCTTCGTCGCCGAAAGCCGCGCCGCGCGTTGCGACACGTCTCGGCATGCCGGTTGCTGTGCTCGCGGCCATGCGCACCACCGCCGTCGTCACCGCCTTGGCGCTCGCGCTTCTCTTCGCGCGACCCGCGCGCGCCGTATGCAGCGACGGCACCGAAGGGCCGTGCGGCGGTGACCTGCTCGCCGCCTTCGCCGGCATCGTCATCGGCGGCGTTACCGAAGGCTCGATCGCGGTCGGCGGCGTCGTCACCATGATCGGCGGCGGCCGCGACCTGGCGCGCGGCGGACACAAGCGCACCTGGCGCATCGCCAACACCGTGTTCGGCACGCTCAACCTCGCGGCCGGGCTGGTGTGGGCCGGCTTGGCCGCCGCGCGCATCAGTCCCTACTTCTCGATCCCCTTCGCCGTGCCCCATCTCGTCGTCGGCATCGGCGACATCACCGTCGCCGCGGTCAGCTGGGACCACTCGCGCTCGCCGCCGCCCGTCGCGCTGGTTCCGCTCGTCGGTGGCGACGCCCAGCACGGGACCGTCGCCGGCCTGATGCTGACCGGCCGCTTCTGACGCAAAAAAGAAGGCCGCCCTCGACGAGAGAGCGGCCTTCGCCCGAAACGTTCGGCGACTGCGCGACGATCAGCAGTCGTAGTACAGCGAGAACTCGAGCGGCACCGGGCGCAGGCGCACCGGGTCGACCTCCGCCGCCGTCTTGAACTCGATCCACGTATCGAGCACGTCGGGTGTGAACACGTCGCCCTTGAGCAGGAACTCGTGATCCGCGCGCAGCGACTTCAGCGCCTCGTCGAGCGACGCCGGCACCGACGGCACTTCCTTCAGCTCCTCGGGCGACATCGCGTAGATGTCCTTGTCGAGCGGCTCGCCCGGGTGGATGCGCTTCTCGATGCCGTCGAGCCCGGCGAGCATCATCGCCGAGAACGCCAGGTACGGATTGCACGACGGATCGGGCGTGCGGAACTCGATGCGCTTGGCCTTCGGCGACGACGAGAACATCGGGATGCGGATCGACGCCGAGCGGTTGCGCGACGAGTAGGCGAGGTTCACCGGCGCCTCGAACCCCGGCGTCAGGCGGCGATACGAGTTCGTCGACGGGTTGGTGAACGCGCAGATCGACTTGGCGTGCTTGATGATGCCGCCGATGTAATAGAGCGCCGTCTCCGACAGCCCGGCGTAGCCGTCGCCGGGGAACAGCGGCTTCTCGCCCTTCCACAGCGACTGGTGGCAGTGCATGCCCGAGCCGTTGTCCGCGTACAGCGGCTTCGGCATGAACGTGGCCGACTTGCCGTTGCGGCGCGCCACGTTCTTGACGATGTACTTGAACCACATGAGCGTGTCGGCCATCTGCAACATCGGCATGAAGCGCATGTCGATCTCGCACTGCCCGCCGGTCGCCACCTCGTGGTGCAAGGTCTCGACGTAGATCCCCGCCTCCTGCAGCGTCGTCACCATCTCGGCGCGCAGGTTGACGAGCGAGTCGGTCGGCGCCACCGGGAAGTAGCCGCCCTTGTAGTTCGGCTTGTAGCCGAGGTTGGGGAACTCCTCGCGGCCCGAGTTCCAGCGCCCCTCGACGCTGTCGATGAAGTAGAACGACTGGTTCGGCTGCGAGTCGTAGCGGATGTCGTCGAAGACGAAGAACTCGGCCTCGGGCCCGAAGTAGCAGACGTCGGCGAGGCCCGTCGACTTCAGGTACTTCTCCGCCTTGCGGATGATGTTGCGCGGATCGCGCGAGTACGGCTCCTTGGTGATCGGATCGGTCACGTTGCAGATCAGCGACAGCGTCGGATACTGCGTGAACGGATCGAGCTTGGCCGTCGTCGGATCGGGGATGAGCAGCATGTCCGAGGCGTTGATCGGCTGCCAGCCGCGGATCGACGAGCCGTCGAGCCCGAAGCCGTCCTCGAACGAGTCTTCCTTCAGTTGCTGAACCGTGACGGTCGTGTGCTGCCAGATGCCAGGCAGGTCGATGAACTTCAGATCGACGAACTTTACGCCGTGCTTCTCGGCGAACTTGAGGACCTCGCTCGGGGTCATGCTGTGCTCCTTTGGAGGGAGTTAGATGGCGTCTTCGCCGCGCTCGCCGGTACGAATGCGGATGACCTCGTCGATCGGCGTGATGAAGATCTTGCCGTCGCCGATGCGTCCCGTCTTCGCGGCGTTCGAGATGGTCTCGATCACCTGATGGACGAGATCGTCCTTCACGATGATCTCGAGCTTCACCTTCGGCACGAAGTCGACCACGTATGCGCTGCCGCGGTAGACCTCCTTCTTGCCGCCGGTGCGACCGAAACCTTTGACCTCGGTGACGGTCATGCCCTGCACCCCGATTTCGCTCAAAGCTTCTTTGACCTCGTCGAGCTTGAACGGTTTGATGATGGCCTCGACCTTTTTCAAGGTGACCTCTCTAAGGGGTGTTATGGACGGCGAGCGGTTTCCTGCTCGTTTCGCGGCGGTAAACTTATCGAAAAAGAGGGGGCGTGGCTACTGGTTCGCGGAGGCTTGCTTCTTCGACGGATCGTCCTTCGGATCGACATAGGTGATCATGAACGGCCCCATCGACGCGATCTCGACGATCGCTTCGGTCTTGGCCATCGCGAAGTGATGCATCTTCGCCGGCATGCGCGCGAAGCTGCCGGCGGGCAGGCCCTTGATGGAGGGATCGAGCTTGTCGGCCATGCCGACGCCGAACGATCCCGAGATGACCGTGAGGTTCTCGTCGGTCGGATGCCAGTGCGGCATGATCTTCTGGCCGGCGGGCATCTTGAGCCGCACCACGAACAGCCCGGTCTTCGTCGGATCGCCGGCGAGCACCGCCATCTTGATCCCCTTCGGCAGGTTCGGCGGCGCCTCGGCCCACTGCAGCTCGTTCGGCGTCATCACCTTGTGCTCCGACGGCGTCGCCGGCGCCTGCGAGCGCGCCAGCCGCGCGCCCGCGACAAGCGCGCACATCACCACCACCACCACCAGCCCCAGTGCCCTCATGCGCCACCTCCCGGCGCGACAACCTAGGCACCGACGGGCGCGGGGAATCAGCGGCGACGCGTAGCCGGATCTTTTTTGCCGATCTCCTCGCCGTCGTCGATCTCGATGACGGCGTCGTCACCCGCGTCGTCGTCGTCGTCGTCACCCGCGTCGTCGTCGGCGCGCCGATCGATGGGCGGCACGATCTCGCCGAGCTCTTCGGTCGTTCCCTTGATGCTCATACGAACAAACGTAAGGCTCAGCGACCGCCCTGCAGCGCGCCGACCAGCTCGCGCACGTCGGAGACGCGCTCTTCGCGCATGAATTGCACGAGCTCGTCGCGGATGCGGCGCGCCGCGTGCGGCTCGGCGAAGCTCTGCGTGCCCACCTGCACCGTCGTCGCGCCGGCGAGCAGGAACTCGGCGACGTCCTCACCCGAGGCGATGCCGCCGATGCCGCTGATGGGAACGTCGGGCAGCGCGCGGTGCACCTGGTAGACCATGCGCAGCGCGATCGGCTTGATCGCCGGCCCCGACAGGCCGCCGAACGTCGTGGCGATGCGCGGCCGGCGGCGGCGCGCGTCGATGGCCATCGCCGACAGCGTGTTGATGACGCTGAGCCCGTCGGCGCCGACCTCGATCGCCGCGCGCGCGAGCGCCACCACGTCGGTGCAGTTGGGCGTGAGCTTGATGATGAGCGGCTTCTTCATGACCGCGCGGCACTGCTTGACCAGCTCGCGCAAGACCGCCGGGTCGGTCCCGAACTCGACGCCGCCCTTCTTGATGTTGGGGCACGACACGTTCATCTCGAGCGCGTGCACGCCGTCCATCGCGTCGAGCGCCGCGCCGCAGGCGACGTACTCGTCGAAGGTCTCGCCGAAGAAGTTGACGACGACGTTGGTGCCGCTCGTCTTCAAGAACGGCAGCTTCTTCTCGCGGAAGCCCTCGACGCCGACGTTCTCCAGGCCGATCGAGTTGATCATGCCCGACGCGGTCTCGCAGATGCGCGGCAGCGGGTTGCCGCCGCGCGGCTTCGGCGAGATGCCCTTGGTGGCGATGCCGCCGAGGTCGGCGAGGTCGAGGTACGGCGAGAACTCCTTGCCGTAGCCGAAGGTGCCCGACGCGACCCAGATGGGCGACGCACAGTCGAGCCCGGCGAACCCGATCCTCAGAGTGGGCTCGGACATCGTCGAAGAGCGCTCGGCGCTCACGGGATCACGACCTTCGACGCGTCGAACACCGGCCCGTCGACACAGGCGTAGGCGAACGGCCGCGTGCCCCCGGTGCCATAATCGGCGAGCGGCAGCGCGCAGCCTAAGCACACGCCGATGCCGCACGCCATCTCGCCCTCGACGCTGACGAGACACGGCACGTCGTGCGCGCGCGCGAGGTCGACCACCGCGCGCATCATCGCGTTCGGCCCGCAGGTGAGCACGCGCGCGCCGGCGCCCGTCGGCAAGCGCGACTTGAGCGCGTCGGTCACGCGCCCCTTCTCGACGGCCGACCCGGCCGGCGCCGAGCCGTCCTCGGTGGTGAGCACCATGCCGCAGCCGGTCTTGCGGATGTCGTCGAGGAGCACGAGGTCCTCGGCGGTGCGCGCGCCGTAGACCATCTGGTGCGACGCGCGCGGATACTTTTCGGCGAACCACAAAAGCGGCGCGAGCCCGACGCCGCCCGCGACCAGCCAATCGCCTGCACCTCCGTCGACGAACGGCTGGCCGAGCGGACCGAGCAGCGTCATCGGCGCGCCTTTCAGCGCGAGCTGCAGGAGTCGCGTGCCGCGGCCGATCGCCTTGACCAGGATTTCGCAACCACCGTCGCACAGACGCAGGATCGAAAAGGCGCGCGGCAGCAGCGGATCGCGCCCCCACTCGCCTCGCAGCATCACGAATTGCCCGGGCAGCGCCTTCGAAAGAGCCTCCCCGTCGTCGGGGAGCGACAACCGCAACACGAAATTCCCGCGCGCCAACGGGCGATTCTCGACGACGCGCGCCGTCATATACATGGGCCGCCAGCCTAGCATGCTTTTATGGCAGTATCGGCGCTCCGGGCGATTGACGGGGGGGAAGGTCGCAGGGGCGCGCCCGTACCACTCCGCCAACTCCATCAACCAAGGAGAGGGGCATGAGCAAAGCGGGATCTATGGCGGCTTCGATGGCGTGGGGATTTGCGATTGGCTCGGTCGTGGTCGCACTCGGTTTGGGTTTCGTTCTCCCGGGGTTCGTCGGCTGGTTGTTCACGGCTCTCCTCTTCGGCGCGGCCGGCTGGGCGGCGGTGCACATGACGCAGGCGTCGACGGGCAAGGGCATCCTGGCGATGCTCGTCGCCGGGCTCGTCGCCGGCGTGGCGTCGTTCATCGTCGCGAAGATGATGGTGTCGTCCGCGATGACGGGCGCGGGCGGTCAGGCGTTCAACGACGCCATGAAGCATGCGCAGGCGCAGGGCAGCACGCAGCTGACGGCGGCGCAGCAGGCGCAGCTCGCGCAGGTCGGCGGCGCCGTCGCCGGCGGCATGGGCGTGATCGCGGGCGTCGTGATGTTCTTCGGCAGCCTCCTCAAGGTCTTCATCTGCGGCATGATCGGCTGCTTCATCGGTGGCGCGACCAAGAAGTCGGCCGTCGGCGCGGCGCCGGCGGTTTCGAAGGCCGCGTAAGCTTCAGCGACAGAAACAGCAAGGGCCGGCCGCGAGAGCGTGCCGGCCCTTTTTTTCGCGCACGACGCGCGCGGGACCTCAGCCGCCGGCTTTGACCTTCGCCATCTCGTGGCGGAGCGAGTCGAGCATGGCGTCGAGCTTGTCGAACTTGTCGGCCTTGCCGAACGTGATCTCCGACGCGATCGCGTTCCACTTGTCCTCGAGCACCGACCCGTACTGCGACTTGAACGTGGTGTACTCGCCCTTGACGGTGCGGAACTTCGCCTGCACCTGCTCCGGCGTGTGGCTCACCAGGTGATGCGGCGGCGCCACATGCACGACCTTGTTCACCTTGGCGTGCGGACGCGCGATGCGGCGCGGCGGCAACACGTCGCGCGTCGGCGTCGGCTGCACCGCGACCGCGCCCGACGGCGGCTCGAGCGGCGTCACCACCGGCTGCGGCTGCGCCGGCTCGCCCGTCGCCGGCGCGGGCGGCGGCGCTTGCGTCACCACCGGCGCCACGTGGCTCGGACGCGCGAGCAGCATGGCCATCGCTCCGCCGGCGACGAGCGCCGCGAGCGTCCCGGCGATGAACAGCCCGCGCCGCTGCGGATGCGCCAGCAGCTGCTCGGCCGTCGGCACCGGGATCTTCCCCGACGCCGGCCCCGAGCGCGGGATGATGCGGTTGATCCCCGAGGCGCGCGCGAACGTGACCGTGTGCTTGTGCGTCGCCTGGTCGAGCTCGTCCTGGAACGGCGCCACGTCGACCGCCTTCATGCTGGCGACGAGGGCGTGCTCCTCGGTGATCTCGTCGCGGAACAGGCCGCGCATGAAGTGCGCGAGCGCGTCCGCGTTGATCGTCGGGTTCATCTGCGACAGCTTGACCTGGATGGCGTCGCGGAACTCCTCGGCGGTCTGGTAGCGCTCTTCCTTGTTCGAGGTGAGCGCCTTCATCACGATCGGGTCGATCCCGGGGTCGAGGCGCGGGTCGCGCTCGGAGGGGCGCTTGAACTTGCCCTGCGTGACCATGCGCGCGATCTGCCGGTAGTCGGCGCCCTCGGGAAACGTGAAGAGCCGCTCGCCGGTGAGCAGCTCGTAGAGGACCACGCCGGCGGCGTAGACGTCGGTGCGCTTGTCGACGATGCCGCCGCGGATGAGCTGCTCGGGCGCCATGTAGCCGAACTTGCCGAAGCCCATGTTGGGGTTGGTCTCGGCGATGCGAATGGCGCTCTTGGCGATGCCGAAGTCGATGATCTTGACCTCGCCCTCGAACGACACCATCACGTTCGGCGGCGAGATGTCGCAGTGGACGAGCGCCAGCGAGCGGCCGCTCTCGTCGGTGCGCCGGTGCGCATAGGCGAGGCCGTTGGCCATCTCTCTGACAACGAACATTGCCAAATCCGAGGGCAGGCGCGTGCGCTCCTCGCGCTGGCGCGTAATCATGCGACGTAGATCACGTCCCTCGATGTATTCGATCGCAAGGAAGTACTCGCCGTCGACCTTGCCGACCTCGAACACCGGGGCGACGTTGGCGTGCTGGAGCTTGATGGCGACCTGCGCCTCGTCGATGAAGCGCTTGATGAACTCCTGGTCGGCGACGAGGTTCGGCAGGATCTTCTTGATGATGACGAGCTTTTCGAAGCCCTGGATCTCGCCCAGCTTGGCGAGAAATATCTCGCCCATGCCGCCGCGGGAGAGCCGCTTGAGCAGAAGGTAACGCCCGAAGACCTTCGGCAGCTCCTCCGCCGATGGCCCCGGAAGCTGTGCCACTACCGACATGGTACTTCGGTCTTCCATCATGCCTAGGAAGCAGCCGTAATTCAACTGACTTCCGAGTGTGATAAAGTCATGGCGCATGCGCCGGTTGCGACCTTTCGTCAAGCTGTTAGGCGCAGTCGTCGTGGTCGCCGGTTGCGGCGGTCGCGGCGCGGTGACGTTCAGCATTACGGCGCCGTCAGAGCCGCTGCTCAATCCGGTCGCGCAACCCGAGCTGGTAACGGAATATGACATCCGTACCGCGTCGGGAAACGTGATCGGGATCGCATCCGCGGTGCAGGGCTCGGGCTCGTCGGGCGACGGCCTTCTGCCGCTCGGCGCGCTCATGCCGACGATGGGGCCCGAGGACGTATACGTCACGGCGCTGACCGGCGGAAGCACGCTCGGGATGGCGCGCATCAAGGACGTCTCGATCTCGAAGGGCAAGACGGCGACCTACACGGCCGAGCTGCGCAAGCCGCTCGTGTGCGTGGGCGCGGCGATGCCGGCCGAGTCGGCCAGCGGCAACAAGACGGCGGCGGTGCAGGTGATCGATCCGCTGACCGCGGCCGATCTCGCCAAGCAGCCGTCGTCACCGGTGAGCATCGCGGGCATGACCGCGGCGGCGAGCACGTGGGACGGGCGCTTCGTGGTCGCGGCCAACGGCAACGCGCTGACCGCGTGGGACACCGGTAGCGGCAAGACGGTGGCGGGCACGTTGACGCTCGCGTTCGCGCCCTCCCGCGTCGTCGTCGCCCCGCGCGATCAAGCGATCGTCGCGCTCGATCCTGGCAGCGGCGCCGATGGGTCGCTCGCCATCATCAGCGACGTCGCCGGCTTCGTCGGCTCGCCGGGGAGCGCGAACCCCAAGATCGTACGCATGCCGGGCGCGATCGCGCGTACCGCGGCCTTTTCGCCCGACGGCAGCAAGCTCTACGTGCTCACGGGCGGCACCGCCGTCGACCCGTGCGCGCCGGGCGCGACGCTGACGCCGAACGCCATCCAGGTCTACGGGCTCGACGGCAGCATGACCAACATGTTCGCGCTCGAGGGCTTCGCCGCCGACGTGACGGTCGATCCGCAGTCGGGCGCCATCGTCGTCGCCGACGTCGCGGGCAAGCAGATCGCGACGCTCGATCCAGCGTCGGGCGCGCCGACCAAGGTGCTCGGCAACCTGACCTGCCCGAGCGCGGTGCGCGTGGTCAACGGCACGGTGTTCGCGGTGACCAGCGATCGCGACATGCCGACCAACGGCTTCATCCTGCAGCGCGTGCCTCTGAAGGGCGGCGCGTCGACGGCGACGCCGTTCACCGGGCCCAACTACAACATCCCGATCGATTCGATGCCGTCGACGAACGGCGACATCGGCATGGCGCTTCTGCCGGTGCGGCCGGTCTCGATCGACGCCTACGAGCTGGCCGTCACGCCCGACGGCAGCCGCGCCGAGTTCGCCACGCGCGCCGTGTACAACGAAGCGAACACCAAGTTCATGTTCTCGGGCGAGGACTGCACGGCGAACTTCAACATCGTCGAGTATGGCCTGTTCGCCGTCGATCTGCGCACCGGCAACGCGTCGTACGAGTCGCGCTCGCAGCTGGTCACCCAGGGGAAGAACGATTGCGTCGATTGCCAACTGCCGTCGCCGTTCCCCGACCAGGTGGTCGGGTGTCAATCCACGGCCGGCGACAAACCCGCGGGGCTGGCGGCTACGTTCGGGCAATGAGGGCCTTCGTCGCTTCCGTCGTGGTGATGTGCGCGGTCGCCGTCGCCGTCGACGCGCACGCCGAAGAGCGGCGCACGGTGGCGGTGCTCGAGTACCGCGCCGGGGCGCGCGGCGCGCGGGACATCGGCGAGCGGTTGGCGCGGCTTTTGCGCGATACGGCGGCGCTCAACGTCATCGATCTGGCCGAGGCGCGGCGCAAGCTGCCCAAGGTCGACGCCGAGGTGGCCAAGTGCGGCGGCGAGGCGATGTGCGTCGGCGCCATCGGCGAGCAGCTCGGCGCCAACGAGGTGCTGCTCGTCGGCGTGTCGCAGCTCGGCGACACGATCCTTGCGCTGCAGCGCATCGACTCCAAGCGCGGCGAGGCGGGCGCGCGCCTGGCCGAGTCGCTGCCCGCGGACAAAGAGATCACCGACGAGCAGGCGCTCGGCTGGCTGCGGCAGCTGTTCCCGCCGGAGACGTTCCGCCGCTTCGGGTCGATCGCCGTCGACGCCGATCAAGCGGGCGCGGCGGTGTCGCTCAACGGCGAGCCCGCGGGCAAGACGCCGCTCAGCGAGCCGGTAAAGGTTCGCGCGCCGGCCACGTATAAGCTGCGCGTGGAGAAGAGCGGGTACGTGCCGTTCCAGGCGCGGGTCGACGTTTTGCCCGACGCCAACGTCGAGGTGCACGCGACGCTGGTGCGCGAGTCCAAAGAGGTGCCGTGGTTCAAGCGCTGGTACGTGTGGGCCACCATCGGCGGCGCCATCGCCATCGGCGGCGTGGCGACGGCGGTCTACTTCGGCACGCGGACGGACTCGACGCCGCTCGGCTATGTCATGAAGCCGATGCCGTGAGGATCGCGGCGTGAGGATCGTAGCGTGAAGATCGCGCTCGTCTCGGATCTGCACGGCAACCTGGTGGCGCTCGACGCGGTGCTCGCCGACGTCGAGCGCGTGGGGATCGATCGGCTGATCTGCCTCGGCGACGTGGCGACGCTGGGGCCGAAGCCGCACGAGGTGCTGGCGCGCCTCGAGGCGCTCGGCTGCGCCTGCATCGAGGGCAACCACGACGCCTTCTTGCTCGACGCCGCGCTCATCCGCTCGTACACCGAGACGCCGGTCGTCGTCGACGCGGTCGACTGGTGCCGCGCGCAGATGTCGGCGGCGGAGCTGGCGTTCGTGCGCACCTTCCAGCCGTGGCTGGAGGTGGCGCTCGGCGGCGGCGCGACGCTGTTCTGCTATCACGGGACGCCGCGCTCGCACATGGAGGATCTCCTGCCGTCGGCGACGCCGCTGGAGCTCGAGCGCCTGCTCGACGGTAGGAGCGCGACGGTGATGGCGGGCGGGCACACGCACCTGCAGATGTTGCGGCAGCATCGCGGCACGCTGGTGGTGAACCCGGGCTCGGTGGGCATGCCGTTCGTCGAGCAGCCGGTGGGCGGCGCACCGACGATCATGGCGCACGCCGAGTACGCGATCGTCGACGCCGATGGCGCGGGCGCCGTCGAGGTGCGGCTGCGCCGCGTGCCGCTCGACCGGCGCGCGCTGCGCGAGCAGGCGGCGTCGTGCGACTTCCCGCTGCGCGACTGGCTGGCCGCGCAGTACGCCTAGCCGACGAGCTGGCGCACGACCTCGTCGATGGCGACGGTGCCGCGCCGGGGCGTGCCGCTCCAGTGGAGCTTGCCGGCGTTGAAGGCGCCGTTCATCTCGCGGAACAGCGCCGCCAGCTTCGGCTTGAAGCCGGCCTGCGCCAGCGCCGGCTCGATGCCCTCGGCCGGCACCGGCACCACGTCGACCTTGCGGTCGAGCGCGCCGGCGAAGGCGGCCGCCACGTCCTCGGGCGAGTACTCGCGCGGCCCGGCGAGCTCGACGAGCGCCGGCGCCCGCTCGCCGGCCACGAGGAGCTCGGCGGCGACGCGGCCGATGTCGGCGGTGGCCACCATCGGGACCGCGCGGCCGGGCGTGATCATCGACGGCAGGACGCCGTCGGAACGCACCGGATGCACCACGCCGCCCCAGTTCTCCATGAAGTAGGCTGCGCGCAGCGCCGTCACCTTTACGCCGGTGGCGCGCAGCCGCTCCTCGGCGCGATGCGCGACGAGGATGGGACCGTTACCGCCGTCGAGCTCGGCGCCGATCGACGATAGATAGACCACGTGGCGCGGCTTGGCCGCGGCGACCGCTTTGCCCCACGCCTCGGCCACGCCCGTCTGCGCCGCGAGCGGATCGTCGGCCGCGAAGTCGGGCGGCACCAGCGCATAGACGCCGTCGGCGCCGCGCAGCGCCGCGGTCAGCTCGGCGGCGTTCTCGAGCCGCGCCAGCGCCACCTCGGCGCCCTTGTCCTTCCAGGCCGCCCCCTTCTTCTCGTCGCGGACGATGACGCGAACCTTGTGACCCTGCGCGAGCAAGGTCGAAGCGACGACCGAACCGGTGTGCCCCGTAGCTCCAGCGATGACGTACATGAGTTCCTCCTGGGAGTGTGCTGCTCGGTTGCAGGGGACAAGATGCGTCCGTCGTCGTCATTTGCCCAATTCATGATAATCATCATTGGTCATGCGCCGCGTGCATATCGAGGCCTTCGACCTGAACCTGCTCCTGGCGTTCGAGGCGCTGTGGAGCGAGCGCAACGTCACCCGCGCGGCGCGCAGCATCGGCCTCACTCAACCGGCGCTCAGCCACGCGCTCGGCCGCCTGCGCGCGCAGCTCGACGATCCGCTCTTTCAGCGCACGCCGCGCGGGCTGGTGCCGACCGCCCGCGCCCACGTCATCGCGCCCGCCGTCACCGAGGCGCTCGGGCTGGTGCGGCGCGCCGTCGAGAGCGAGCCGCGCTTCGACCCGGCCGAGCTGCAGCGCACCTTCACCATCGGCACCAGCGACTACGGCGAGCTGGTCATCCTGCCCGGGCTGATGGCGCGGCTCCGCCGCCAGGCGCCGGACGTCCAGCTCGTGGTGCGCCCGATCGCGGTGCGCGGCGAGCGCGAGCTCCTCTCCGGCGCCCACGATCTGATCCTCGGCGTGCCGCCGCCGCAGATCGACGACGTGCGCAGCGAGGTGCTGTTCGAGGATCGCTTCGTGTCGCTCCTGCGTGCCGGACACCCGGCGGCACGCCGCCCGCTGACGCTCGACCGCTTCGTGGCGCTGCCGCACGTCCTCATCTCGCCGCAGGGCGAAGGCGACTCGGTCGTCGACGTGGCGCTGCGCGGGCGCAAGCGGCAGCGCCGCATCGTCTTGCGCGTGCCGAACTTCTTGGCCGCGCCGCTCGTCATCGCCGCCACCGACGCCGTCATCACCATGCCCGAGCGCGTGGCGCGCGCGGTGGCGACGCAGCACCGCCTCGTCGTGCGCACGCCGCCGGTGGCGCTGCCCGCGGTCGTCGTCAGCTCCTTCTGGCACGCGCGCAACGACGGCGACCTGGCACACCAATGGTTTCGCGAGCTGGTGTGGGCGGTGGCGCGCGAGACGACGATCAGACCGGGACGGTGAGCTCGAGGAGCATGACGATCGCGTCCTCGTTGTCCTCGACGTAGTAGTTGGGCCGCACGCCGACGGGACGGAAGCCGTACTTGCGGTACAAGCGGATGGCGCCGGCGTTGGAGCGGCGCACCTCGAGCGTCACGTAGCGGCACTTGTGGCGGTTGGCGAACGCGATCACGTGCTCGAGCAGGCGCGAGGCGTGTCCCTGCCGCCGCGCCTCCGGATGCGAGGCGACGTTGAGCACGTGCACCTCGTCGCGCACGAGCCAGTAGTTCACGAACGCCAGCACCGTCGCGCTCGGGCGCCGCTCCTTCAAGACGTCGACGTGCGCCCAGTCGCGGTCGAGCTCCTCGACGAACACCTGGCGCGACCACGGCGCGCGGAACGACACGCGCTCGATGTCCATGATGTCGTCGAGGTCCGACGCCTTCATGGGCACGATCTCGAACCGCCGCTGGCGCTCGCGCGTGGCCATGGGCTAGCTCCGCGCCGCCGGCGGCTGGTCGACCGGCTCGCGCGCCGGCCCTTCGTTGAACCCGGGCTCGATGTAGATGCGGCGCAGCCGCGGCAGCTCCTTGCGCAGCATGGCCTCGATCTCGTTGATGCGCAGCTCGAGCGTGCGCGCGTCGAGGTTGCCGAGGAAGCGCACCTTGATCGCCGCCAGCACCTCTTCCGGCGCCATGTGCATCGTGCGCAGGTGCACGAGCTCGACAACGTCGCGGTGCGCGGTCACGATCTCGCGGATCTTCTGCTCGTCGGCCTCGTTGGCGCTCTGCCCGATGAGCAGGCTCTTGGTGTCGCTGCCGAGCACGAACGCCACCGCGCCGAGCGCCAGCCCGACGACGATGGAGGCCGCGCCGTCCCACGCCACGTTGCCGGTGTAGTGCGTGAGCAGGATGCCCGCGAGCGCCACCGCGAGCCCGAACAGCGCCGCCAGATCCTCGAACAGCACCGTGAGCACCGTCGGATCGCGCGTGTCGCGCAGCGTGCGGCGCACGCCCCGCCCGGCGCGGATGTGGCGGAACTCCTTCATCGCCACCGAGAACGAGTAGGTCTCGAGCAGGATCGACACGCCGAGCACGACGTAGGCCCAGCGCGGATCGGACAGGTCTTCGTGAGGCTGGTTGCGATGCAGGATCTTCTGCACGCCTTCGACCACGCTGATCGTGCCACCGACGGAGAAGATGCAAAGCGCGACGATGAACGCCCAGAAGTAAGTCTCCGGGCCATACCCGAACGGATGATCGCGATCGGGTGGCCGCGCGCTCTTGCGCATGCCGATGAGCAGGAAGATCTGGTTGGCCGTGTCGGCCGTCGAGTGGAACGCCTCGGCGAGCATCGCGGTCGAGCGCGACAAGCCGGCGGCGATGAACTTGAAGATGGCGATGGCGATGTTGACCGCGAGCGCGGCGACGACCACGCGCAGCCCGCTCTTTTCGCCGCCCTTTGCCGCGTCGCCGGCTGCCGCCCCCGGGTTGGCGCTCACGCCGTCATCCTATCGCAGCCGTCAGCCTATCGCAGCCGCAATGCGCCGCCATAGCTCGTCGACCCCATCGCCGTCGGTGGCGGAGACGGCCAGCACCTTCAATCCGAGCGCGCGCTCGAGCTTCTGCAGGGCCGGCTTGCGCTCGTGCTTCTTGAGCTTGTCGGCCTTCGTCATCACCGCGATCACCAACACGCCCCGCGCCATCACGTATTTCGCGATCTCGGTCTCGTCGAGCCCCATGTCACGCCTCGGATCGACGAGCAGCACCAGGATCTTCAGCGACGCGCGCTCCGACAGATACTGATCGACGAACGGCAGCCACTTCTCGCGCTCTTCCTTCGACACCTTGGCGTAACCGTAGCCGGGCAGATCGACGAACATGAGCTCGCGCCGATCTTGAGGGCTGCGCCCGCCATCCGGTGCAACCACGACACGGAAGAAGTTGATGAGCCGCGTGCGCCCGGGCGTGCTGGAAATGCGCACCAGCCCGCGGCGCTGCATCAACGCCTGCAAGAGCGTCGACTTGCCGACGTTCGATCGTCCGGCGAACGCCACCTCGGGCGCTCCCTCCACCGGCCAGCCGGCGCCGGCCGACTTTTCCGTCGCTGAGGTGAGGAAGTCTGCTTCGAGCACCTTCATGGGCCATCTGTTACTATCACGAGTGCCATGCGCGTAGTCGGTCTGACGGGCGGGATCGCGACAGGCAAGTCGACCGCGGCGCGCGTCCTTTCCGAGCTCGGCGCGCGCGTCATCGACGCCGATGCCATCGCCCGCGAGATCGTCGCGCCCGGGCAGCCCGCGCTGGCCGAGATCGTGCAAACGTTCGGCCGCGAGATGCTCCTGCCAGACGGCACGCTCGATCGCAAACGCATGGGCGCGGTGGTCTTCGCCGACGCCGACAAGCGGCGCGCGCTCAACGCGATCACGCATCCGCGCATCGCCATGGAGACGCAAGCGCGCCTGGCCCGGCTGCGCGACGAAGGTACGCCGGTCGCGGTGTACGAGGCGGCGCTGCTCGTCGAGAACGGCGTGCACCGTGGGCTCGAAGGGCTCATCGTCACCACCTGCGACGAGGCCACGCAGCTGCGGCGCCTCATCGAGCGGGACGGCTTTGGCGAAGCGGAGGCGCGCGCGCGCATCGCCGCGCAGGCGTCGCCCGCCGAGAAGCTGGCCGCGGCCACCTGGGTGGTTGACACGAGCGGCCCGTTGGCGGACACGAAGGAGCGGATTTCGCGCATCTGGGGGGAGATCCTGGGGTTGGTGGACATGCGGCGGCGAACATGACGAGCGGCAACGGCACAAGCAACGGTAACGGAAGCGGCAACGGCAACGGGCATCCCACGCACGACGTCTCGCTCGTGACCGGCTTCCCCGCGTTCACCGCGCGGCGCCTCGTCGAGCGGCTGCTCGCGCGCACCGCCGACGATCGCGTGCTCATGCTCGTGCGCGACAAGTTCCGCAACGACGCGGTCGCCTTCCAGGCGCTCCTGCCGCCGTCGTCGCGCTCGCGCTTGCGGCTCGTCGAGGGCGACGTCGCCGACATGGACCTCGGGCTGCCCGGGCCGGACTACAAGGCGCTCGCCGCCGAGGTCACCGCGATCCACCACACCGCGGCGGTCTACTATCTCGGCGCCAAGCGCGAGCTCGTCGAGCGCGTCAACGTCGACGGCACGCGCATGATGCTCGAGCTCGCCGCCGACTGCACGCGCCTGCGCCGCTTCGTGCACTGGTCGACGTCGCAGGTGTCGGGCGCGCGCTCGGGCGTGATCCTCGAGGAGGAGCTCGACTGCGGGCAGCGCTTCCGCAACATCTACGAGGAGACCAAGTTCCGCGCCGAGCGCATGGTGCGCGACGCCGCGCGGCGGCTGCCGGTCACGATCCTACGGCCCGGCATCATCGTCGGCGACTCGAAGACCGGCGAGATCGATAAGTTCGACGGACCCTATTACCTGCTCGTCTTGATCGTGTCGTCGCCGATCGACGTGCACCTGCCGCTGCCGGGGCGCGGCTCGGCGCCGCTCAACCTCGTGCCCATCGACTACGTCGTCGAGTCGGCGATCGCGCTCTCGCGCGATCCGCGCGCCGTCGGCGGCACGTTCCATCTGACCGATCCGGCGCCGTTCAGCGCGCGCACCGTCTACGAGCTCGTCGCCCAGCGCGCCGACAAGAAGGCGCCGCGCGGCATGATCCCGACCGGCCTGGCGCGCGCTCTCTTGAAGGCGCCCGGGCTCGAGCGGCTGGCGCGCGCTCCGCTCGCCTTCCTCGAGGCCTTCAACCACCTCGCCCTCTACAACTGCCGCCACACGCTGACGCTGCTCTCGGGCGATCCGTGGCACGTGCGCTGCCCGCCGTTCGACAGCTACGTCGATCCGCTCGTGCGCTACGTTCGCGACGTGCAGGCGCGCAAGAAGCAGGCGCGCGACGAGGAGGCGGCCGACCCGCTCGACATGGCATGAAGCAGGTTTTGGGGATCATTGCGTTCGTCGCGCTGACGGCGACGGCGTTCGCGCAACAGACGCAACCGCCGCCACCGCAGTCGACGTCACCCTCGCAGCCGCAGCCGACGTCACCGTCGCCGCCGCAGCCGGCCCCCAGCGGCGACGACGTCGACATCGCCAAGGCGCACTTCAACACCGGCCAGACCTACTACGAGCACGGCCGCTTCGAGGACGCCGCGCGCGAGTTCGAGGAGGCCTATCGCCTCTCGGGCAAGGCGCCACTGCTCTACAACTGCGGCAAGTCGTACGACGGCTCCAACGACTTCGCGCGCGCGCTCGACGCCTATCAGCGCTTCCTCGCCGCGGCGCCGCCCGACAACCCCGATCGCGACTTCAGCCAGAAGCGCGTCGAGATGCTGCAGACGCTCGTCGGCAAGGTCACGCTCGACGGCGCCGTCGCCGGCTCGGCCGTCACGCTCGACGGCAAGAGCGTGGGCCCGGCGCCGCTCGCCGCTGCGCTCGTCGTCAACCCCGGACGCCACCAACTGACGCTCACGCACGACGGCTACGCGACCTGGAAGTCGGCGGTCGACGTCGGCGTCGGCGGCAGCACCACCGTCGCCGCCAAGCAGCTCGAATCGGTCAAGGTGGTCACGGTCGTCGGGCACGAAAAGGAAGTCCCGGTCTACAAGAAGTGGTGGCTGTGGACGGCGGTCGGTGGCGCGCTCGTCGTCGCCGGCGTCATCACGGCCGTGGTCGTCACCAGTGACGCTTCGAACAACGGGGGGACGCCGACGGTGCAGCTCCCGCAGGTGAAGTGATGCGCAAGCTCGTGTACCTCGCGCTCCTCCTCGCCGGCTGTGGCGACAACCAGCTCACGCTGCACTACAAGCTCGACGGCATCAACCCGGCGGATGTCATCCACGTCGAGACCCGCGTCGACATCGACCCGTCCGACTCGCGCACCTTCTACGTCGATCAACCGAGCCGCGAAGTCGCCACCGGCATCCTCTACGAAGTGCGCGACGACGACGGCGACGGCCGGCGCACGCTGCTCATCCATCACGACGCGACGATCGGCTACGTCTTTTCGCCCACGTTCGAGTTTCGCCTGCTGCCCCCCGTCGGCGGCGAGGTGGCGCCGTCGCTGTCGATCACGGCGAGCGCGGTCGGGCTCACCGACACCATCGGCACCACCACGCAGCTCACCGGCAAGTTCAACAAGGAGGCCACGCTCGCCGTCAATCTCACCGACATGCGCTGCAGCGGCGTCGCCTGCGATCCCACCAACAACGAGACCTGCTGCAACGGGACCTCGTGCGTGAACCTGCAAGGCGACGTCGCCAACTGCGGCGCCTGCGGCTCGGCCTGCGGCCAGACCGGCGACGGCTGCTCGGGCGCCGCCTGCCGCTGCGCCGGCGGCTCGGCGTGCACCAACGGCACCACCTGCTGCGCCGGCGTCGGCTGCGTCGATCTGCAGAGCGATCCGTTCCACTGCGGCGGCTGCGGCAACGCCTGCAACCCGGGCGAGACCTGCTCGGGCGGCGTGTGCAAGTGCGGCACGAACGGCGCGTGCATGCCGGCGATGCTGTGCTGCGCCGATACGGGCATCTGTTCGCCAAATGGGCAATGCGCGTGCGGCACGAGCGGCCTCATCTGCAGCTTCCCCGACGTCTGCTGCAACGGCTCGGCGTGCGTCGACACCAAGAGCGACAACGCCAACTGCGGCGCTTGCAACCACACCTGCGCGGCGCCGCTCGCCTGCGCCAACGGCGCCTGCGCCTGCAACGGCGCCATCTGCTCGGCGGGCGACACCTGCTGCAACAGCGGCTGCGCCAACACCGACACCGATCCGCAGAACTGCGGCATGTGCGGCAAGCGCTGCCGCGCCGGCGAAGTCTGCTCGGGCGGCCAGTGCCTGTGCGGCGGCGCCACCTGCAACCAGAACCAGCTCTGCTGCAACGCGACTTGCACGCCGCAGAACGGCGGCAACTGCGGCGCCTGCGGCCACATGTGCAAGCCCGGCGAGACCTGCGCCAACAACAGCTGCTCGTGCAACGGCGACGGCGCCTGCACCGGCAACCAGAGCTGCTGCCCCGCCGGCGCCACCACCGGCGGCGGAGGCTGCTTCGATCTCGCCACCGATCCCAACCACTGCGGCGACTGCAACACGCACTGCACGCCGGGCGACGCCTGCGTCAGCGGCCACTGCATGGCCACGCCGTGCAATCCGCCGTGCATGAACGGCAACACCTGCGTCGGCGGCCAGTGCCGCTGCAACGGCTCGGGCGCCTGCGGCGACAACAAGACCTGCTGCGCTGACGGCTGCCAGGATCTCGCGAACGATCCGCAGAACTGCAACGCGTGCGGCAAGAAGTGCGCGGCCGGCAGCTACTGCTGCGAGGGCACCTGCACGCCGCCCGACAACAGCAACTGCACCGGCTGCGGCAAGGCGTGCACCGGCGCAAACAAGTGCTGCGTGTGCAACGGATCGGCCAGCTGCACCGGCCTCTGCGTCTGCCTCTAGCGCGACGCTAGGGCTGCATCAACAAGCGGCGCAGATAGCTGATGTGCAGCGCCTGGTCGAGCTTGTCGACGAGCCGATCGAGCTCTTTTTTGTGGCGCAGGATGTTGAGCGTGGCGTCGAGCCCGACCACGGCACCGACGGCGCGCTTGCCGATGCGCACCGGCAGGATCACGCCGAGCCCCTCGCGCGCGGCGCCGAGCGGCTTGGCCAGCTCGCCGAGCTCGGCGGCGTAGAGCCGCCCCACCCATGCCTGCCCGGTCTGCAGCGTGCGCGCGATCGCCGGCGCCTCCTCGAGCCCGACGTTGAGCTGACGCAGCATCGCGTTGTCGATGCCGCTGCCACGCCAGCCGCCGAGGAGCCCGTTGCGCAAGAGGAACACCGCCATGCGTCCCACGTCCTGCTCGACGTAGCGCATGGCCACGTCGAAGATGGCGTCGTCGGTCTGCGCCGCCACCAGCATCGCCGACACCTTGTCCATCGGGATGCGACCGGTGTCGACGGGCGCCGCCTCGGGCGCGTCGTCGAGATAGCCGGCCATGGAGTCGACGTCGACCTTGAGCGGCCCCGAGCCGAAGCCGGTGTAGACCGGCGCCTCCGACGAGGCGTCCTCCGGCGGAGGCGGCGGCAGCTTGGCGCCGAGCGGCAGCGACGAAGCCACCTTCGCCGTCGGCTCCTCGATGTGCAACAGATCCGAGCCGGCGGTCTTGACCTGCACGACGCGCGGCTTGCGCTTGACCTTGTAGTAGCGCTCGAGCGCGTACTGCACGAGCAGCTCCGGAGCCACCATCGGGCGCACCTGCTTGCCCGAGGCCTTCGACAGCTCGCCGAGCGCCTGCTTGTCGGTGGGATCGGCCATCACCACCCAGAGCTTGTCGCCGTCCTGCCGGATCGGCACCGCGCGCAGCCGCTCGGCCATCGGCGCCGACACCAGCTTGAGGGCGAACGCCTCGCACTTTTCGAGCTGCGCCGCCGTCGCCGACGGGATGTTGAGCTGCTTGGCCAGCGTCGACGCCAGCGTGCGCTCGTCGACGAGCCCGAGCTCGACCAGGCAGGTGCCGAGCCGCCCGCCGTGCGTGCGTTGATGCGTCAGCGCGTCGGAGAGCTGCGGACGCGAGATGATGCCCGTATCGACGAGCAGCTCACCGAGCTTCTGCAGCGGAGGCATTACGCCAGGGCGCGCAGACCTTCGCGGTCGGCGAGGATGACCTTGCGTCCCTCGGTCTGAATCAGCCCGCGCCGCTTGAACTGCGACAGCGTCAGCGACACCGTCTCACGCGTCGAGCCGATGAGGTTCGCCATCTCCTGGTGCGTGATCTTGAGCGACACCAGCGTGCCGCGGCTGTCGTCGACGCCGTACTCCGCCGCCAGGCGCAGGAGCAGCTCGGCCAGCTTGGCGTTCACGTCCTTGAAGATGAGCTGCTCGATCTTGTTTTCCACGTCACGGCGGCGCTGCGAGACGATCTTGGTGAGGCGGAAGCCGATGATGCCTTCCTTCTGCACAATCTTCTCGAACTCGGCGCGGTCGATCTCGGTGATGAGCGCGTTCTCCATCGCCTCGGCCATCTCTTCGCGAGGGCCGCCGTCGATCATGACCAGCTCGCCGAAGATCTCGCCCGGGCCGCGATACGCGAGCGTCAGCTCCTTGCCGTCGCGCGTGACCTTGGAGATCTTGACGCGGCCGCCGTTGACGAAGTAGACCGCCTGTCCGGGGTCGCCCGGAAGGTAGACGACCTGGCGCCGCCGCACTTCCTTGAGCTCGACGCACTGCACGAGCTTGTGGATCGTGTCGTGGGAGACGTCCTGGAACAGCGGGATTTTCTTGATGTACCAGAGCGCCCGCTTCTCATCCTGCGCCATAATGTAGTTAGCCTAACAAAGTGGCGGTGCCTGCGCAAACAGTATTGTCGGCAACGGATCGGCGCCGAATGTTAAGGGCCACAACTCGCTGCACGTTCGCGGTTGTAGATCTCGATGGCGAGGGCGCGCTCCTTCTTGGAGCGGTGGAACAGGACCGCGCCGGCGACGATGCCTGCGGCGCCCGTGACGCCGAGGATCGTTCCACCGGCGATCGAGCCGTCCTGCGAGCGGGCCACGCCGTAGCTGAACACCGCAACGCCGGGCAGAAAGAGCACGGGCCCGAGCACGAGCGAGCCGATGCCGAGCCAGGCGTCGAGCTGCGACTTGGACGCGAACATGCGCGCGTCGTTGACGTCGGCGGTGGCGGCGATGAGGTCGTCGTCGGGGACCCGGCGGTGCGCCTTGTAGAGCTGATACTCACCGCCGATCTGATGCGGACGGCCGATCTCGTAGAGGCAGTCGTGCTCGTTGCGCAGGTCGGGATCCATCTCGGCGGCGCAGCCGGCGAAGAGCGCGGCGGCGACGAGGACGCAGCAGAGCTGGAGGCGGCTCACGCCCGTGATCGTACCACGAGCGTCAAGCCCGCGGCCGCGGCCAGCGCCGCGACGACGAGGTAGAGCGCGCGCGCCGGCGGCGTCGACCAGCCGGCGTGCAGCGACAGGACCACGGCGGCGTTGTTGGCGAAGTGGAACGCCAGCGCCGGCCACAGCGAGCCCGACGCCGCACGCACGCCGCCGAGGAGAAGCCCGGCGAAGGCGGCCGGTAGGAAGCGATAGACCGAGCCGTGATAGAGCCCGAAGGCGATGGCGGTGGCGAGCACGGTCCAGACCACGCCGATGCGCGGGCGCAGCGCGCCGAAGAGCACGCCGCGGAACAAGAGCTCCTCGGCCGCCGCGGGCACCAGCGCGAACGCCGCCAGATCGATCAGCAGCGGCCGCGCGCCCGACGCCGGCACCACCATGCGCTCGAGCGCGCGGCGCACCTCGGGCGGCGTCGGCCACACGCGCTCGATCCAGGCGTGCAGCCCGACGGCGAGGAGGTAGAACACCGCCGCGCCGAAGAGCGCTCCGCCGACGATGGCGCCGGGCGGCGCGCGATCGAGGCCGAGCGCCGTGGCGGAGATGCGCCGCGCGGCGATGAAGCCGACGGTCGGCGCCACGACGAGCAGGAGCTCGCCGAGGACGATGCCGCCGAGCCCATGCCCGGCCATCCACGGACCCGCGGTCATGAGCGCGCAGAAGCTCAGCCCCACCAGGGCCGCCGCCTCCCACGCCGAGATGTCCGCGCGATCCACGCCCGAAGACTAGCCGAGCGGCGCGAGCAGCGTCAGCAAGAACGACAGCCAACCGGCGAACCAGAGGCCGACCAGCGCCGGCGCCGCCAGGCGATCGCGCCGCTGCTCCTGGAGGAGGTGCCACATGACGCTCTCGAATCCGGTGCGATGCATGATCTTCTCCTAACCATCAAACTTCAACTTCAATGGTTAGAATAATAGCGTTGCCTTCTAACCTGTCAATGGCTATTTTGACGGTTATGCGAATCGACTTGAGCTGGGCGGACTTGATTGGCGGGCGGCTCGCGCTCGACTTCATCAACACCAAGGGCGATCGCCTGAGCGACGCGCCGGACGAGCACCTCGCCGACTACCCCACGCTCGTCGCCTGGGCGCAGCACGCCGGCGGCCTCGATGCGGCGCAGGCGCGCCGCCTGACCCACAAGGGCGCGGCCTCCCCGCGGGCCGCCGCCGCAGCCGTCGCCGAGGCGGTGGCGCTACGCGAGGCGGTCTACCGCATGTTGCAGGCGCGCGAGCGGGCGCCCGAGGCGGCCGACATGGCGCTGCTCAACGCCGCCTTCGCGCGCGCGTCGGCCGATCCACACGTCGTCTTCGCCGGCGGGCAGTACCACGTCGGCTGGCGCTGCTCAGACGATCTGACCGCGCCGCTCGACGCCATCGCCCGCGACGCGGTGGCGCTGCTCTCCAGCGGCGACGACGTCGCGCGCGTGCGCCAGTGCGAATCGGAGGGCGGCTGCGGCTGGGTCTTCCTCGACACCACCAAGGGCCGCACGCGCCGCTGGTGCGACATGAAGATCTGCGGCAACCGCGCCAAGGCGCGAAGGCATTACGCCCGCAAGAAAGCCGAGTCCTGACCTCTGTTCCGTTTCCACAAGCGAGGCCACCTCGCACACCGCCCATCGAGGATGCCTGAAGCTACCGAGCGGACGGCTGCGAGAGGCTGTTTCGCGGGCGTCGAGGAGCGCTCGCCCTCGCTTTTGGGGGCGATGCCAGCGACGCAGCCGAGGGCGCGGACGTGCCGCGCGCAGGGCGGAGCGCGCGGCGCGTAGCCCGAGCACGGCGTAGCGCGCCCGTCCCGCGAAACAGCCTCTCGCGGCCGTCCGCGGCCGCGCCCCCGCTACAAGACCTTTTTCAGGTACGCGCCGGTGTGCGAGGCGGCGGAGCGCGCGACGTCGTCGGGCGATCCCTGGGCGACGATGTTGCCGCCGCCGTCGCCACCTTCGGGGCCGAGATCGATCACGTAGTCGGCGGTCTTGATGACGTCGAGGTTGTGCTCGATCACGATGACGGTGTTGCCCTGCTCGACCAGCTCGTTGAGCACCGTGAGCAGCTGCTTGATGTCGTCGAAGTGCAGGCCGGTCGTCGGCTCGTCGAGGATATAGATCGTCCGCCCCGTGCCCTTCTTGGCCAGCTCCTTCGACAGCTTGATGCGCTGCGCCTCGCCGCCCGACAACGTCGTCGCCGCCTGGCCGAGCCCGATGTAGCCGAGCCCGACGTCGCGCAGCGTCTCCAGCTTCTGACGGATCTTCGGCACGTGCTGCAGGAACTCCGCCGCCTGCGTCACGGTCATGTCGAGCACGTCGGCGATCGACGCGCCCTTGTATTTGACCTCGAGCGTCTCGCGGTTGTAGCGGCGCCCGTTGCACGCTTCGCACTCGACGTAGATGTCGGGCAGAAAGTGCATCTCGATGCGCAGGATGCCGTCGCCCTGGCACGCCTCGCAGCGCCCGCCCTTGACGTTGAACGAGTAGCGCCCCGCCTTGTAGCCGCGCGCCTTCGACTCGGGCAGCGCCGCGAACAGATCGCGAATGTGCGTGAACACGCCCGTGTACGTCGCCGGGTTCGAGCGCGGCGTGCGCCCGATCGGCGACTGGTCGATGTCGACGACCTTGTCGGCGTGATGCAGCCCTTCGATGGCGTCGTGCTCGCCCGGCTGCAGCTTGGCGTGATGCAGCCGCTGCTTGAGCGCCGGCAGGAGCGTGTCGATCACCAGCGACGACTTGCCCGAGCCCGACACGCCGGTCACGCACGTGAACACACCGATGGGGAAGCGCACCGTCAGGTTGCGCAGGTTGTGCGCCTTGGCGCCCTTGATCGAGATGTACTTGTTGCCCGACTGCCGGCGCGTCCGCGGCGTGTCGATGCGCTTGCGCCCCGACAGATAGGCGCCGGTCAACGACGCCGTCGAGCTCTTGATGTCCTCGGGCGTGCCCGAGGCGACGATGCGCCCGCCGTGCACGCCCGCGCGCGGCCCCATGTCGACCACATGGTCGGCCGCCATGATCGTCTCCTCGTCGTGCTCGACGACGAGGACGGTGTTGCCGAGATCGCGCAGCTTCTGCAGCGTATCCAAGAGGCGCGCGTTGTCGCGCTGGTGCAGGCCGATCGACGGCTCGTCGAGGATGTAGAGCACGCCGACCAGCGACGATCCGATCTGCGTGGCCAGGCGGATGCGCTGCGCCTCGCCGCCCGACAGCGTCGCCGAGGTGCGATCGAGCGTCAGGTACTGCAACCCGACGTTGACGAGGAAGTTCAGCCGCTCGGTGATCTCGCGCAGGATACGCTCGGCGATCGCCTTCTCCCGCTGCGTGAGCACGAGCTTGGCGAAGAACGCGTGCGCGTCGCGAATCGGCAGATTGGTGAGCTCGTTGACCGGCATCTCGCCGACCTTGACGAAGCGCGCCTCCTTGCGCAGTCGCGTCCCGCCGCACTCCTCGCACGGCGAGCGGTTCATGTAGCGGTGGAACTCTTCGTAGGCCGCCTCGAAGCCGTCCTCGCCGCCGCGGTTCCCCTCTTCGCGCCGCCGCCGCTCGTACTCGTGCAGCCGCCGCTCGAGGTTGGCGAGGACACCTTCGAACTCTTTTTTGAACTTGTGCCGCGTGCCGCCCTTCTCGAAGAAGAAGTCGACCTCTTCGTTCCCCGAGCCCTCCATGATGATCTTCCGGTGCTCGGGCGGCAGCTTCGACCACGGCTGCAACATGTCGATCTTGTAGTGCGCCGCGACGGCGTCGAGGATCTGCTGGAAGAAGGGCGCGTTGCGCTTCTCCCATGGATCGATCGCGCCCTCGCGCAGCGACACCTCTTCGTTGGGCACGATGAGGTCGGGATCGAAGAAGAGCTTGGCGCCGATGCCGTCGCAGTTGGGGCACGCGCCCTGCGGGTTGTTGAACGAGAACATGCGCGGCGTGATCTCGGGATACGAGATGCCGCACTGGATGCAGGCGAACTTCTCCGAGAAGAGCATGTCGTCCATGTCCTTCCCGTCGTCGTCGAGCGCGACGGGAGAGACCTTGACGATGCCCTCGGCGAGCTTGAGGCCGAGCTCGATCGAGTCGGTCAGGCGCTGGCGGATGTCGGGCTTGACCGCCAGGCGATCGACGTAGACCTCGATGGTGTGCTTCTTGTTCTTGTCGAGCTTGATCTGCTCCGACAGGTCGTGCAGCTCACCGTCGATGTTGACGCGTACGAAGCCCTGCTTCTTGAGCGACTCGAGCTCTTTTTTGTACTCACCCTTGCGATCGCGCACCATCGGCGCGAGCACGCTGAAGCGCGTGCCTTCGGGCAGCTCGAGCACGCGATCGACCATCTGCTGCACCGTCTGCGAGGCGATGCGCTGCCCGCAGTTGTAGCAATGCACGATGCCAATGCGCGCGTAGAGCAGGCGCAGGTAGTCGTAGATCTCGGTGACCGTGCCCACGGTCGAGCGCGGGTTCTTGCTCGTCGACTTCTGCTCGATCGAGATGGCCGGCGACAGCCCTTCGATCGAGTCGATGTCCGGCTTGCCCATCTGCTCGAGGAACTGCCGGGCATAGGCGCTCAAGGATTCGACGTAACGGCGCTGACCCTCGGCGTAGATGGTGTCGAAGGCGAGGGACGACTTACCCGAGCCCGAAAGCCCAGTGATGACGATGAGCTTGTCGCGCGGAAGCTCGACGTCGATGTTCTTGAGATTGTGCTCGCGGGCGCCTTTGACGACGATCTTGTCCATATCCGGCCCCCAGCACAGTGCTCATGCGCAATGGGGCGGAACATCATACCACGGCCGAATACGCGAATTCGAGAGGGAAATCGCCCGCGGCTCAGTAGCCGTAGTTCCCGATGGCCACGTGGACGAGCACTCCGGCGCGGAACGAGAGCATGCGGATGAGCTCGGAGGGGCCGCGGTTGTAGACCCAGTGATCGATGGTGCGGGCGATCGTGCCGTAGTCGGTCTCGCTGTACTCCACCGAGGTGTAGGTCTCCGTGGGTGGGCCGCACTTGCAGCGGACCTCGCCGGCCGTGGCGCCGACGCCGACGAGCCATTCCCCGCAGCGCATGCCGTCGTCGGCGCGGGCGCGGCCCGCGACGAGCCAGAGGAGCGCGCAGGCGAGGCCACATCGCGCCAGGGTCCGCATGCGACTGGGACGCGCGACGCTACTCCTTATTCATGGGGCGGCTGGCGCGCGAGGATCTGGCGCGCCAGCCGGAGCGCGGCGGCGAACGAGGTCGGGCGCGCGCGGCGCTTGCCGGCGATGTCGTGGGCGACGCCGTGATCGGGCGAGGTGCGGACGATCGGCAGGCCGAGCGTGACGTTCACCGCCTCCTCGAAGTCCACGAGCTTGACGGGGATGAGCCCCTGGTCGTGATACATGGCGACGACCGCGTCGAAGCGACCGTCGAGGTGATCGCGGAAGACGGCGTCGGGGACGCGCGGGCCGTCGAGCGTGGCGTCGATCCCCGCCGCGGCGAGGCGCGTGCGCGCGACGTCGATGGCGGGCGCGATCACGCGCCGCTCGTCGTCGCCGAAATGGCCCTGCTCGCCGGCGTGCGGGTTGAGCCCGGCGACGGCGATGCGCGGCGCGACGATGCCGAAGTCGGCGACGAGCGCCTCGGCGGTCTGCGCGATGGCGACGGCGATCGCTTCGGCCGACAGGACGCGCGGCACGTCGGCGAGCGCGTGATGGATCGTCGCCAGCGACACGCGCATGCGCGGGCCGGCGAACATCATGGTGACGGCGCCGGCGCCGAGGCGCGCCTGCAGGAACTCGGTGTGGCCGGGGAAGGCGAAGCCGGCGGCGAGGCACGAGGCCTTGTGGATCGGCGCGGTCACCAGCGCGTCGAGCTTGCCGGCGCGCGCGTCGGCGACGGCGGTCTCGAGGTACGCGACCTGCGCGCGGCCGGTCGCGTCGGTGGGCGTGCCGGGAACGAGGCCGTCGAGCGAGGTGACCGGCACGAGCTCGGCGGCGACGCCGGCGCACAAGATCGCGTCGCCGTAGACGACGAGATCGTCGCCGCCGTCGCAGGCCGCGCGCACGATCTCGGGCCCGATGCCCGAGGGATCGCCGAGGGTGATTCCGATTCGCGCCACGACGACAGCATACTTGAAACCGCGCGGGGTTCGCGCAGTCTTAGGGGATGCGCGCGCTCGTGTACGTGATTGCGCTGACCGCCGCTTCGGTGGCGGCGCCGGCGTACGCGATGCATCCGGGCGCGCGGCCGGGCGAGGCGTTCACCTTCAAGTTCTCGCTCGGGCCGATCGAGGGCGGGCGCGCGCGCATGTCGGTGGGCAAGCCGGCGGCGCGGCACGGGCGGCACGTCATCGCCGTGCACGGGCAGGCCGAGACGACGGCGTTCGTGAAGGTGCTGGCGCGCATCGAGGACGACTACACGCTCGTGTTCGACACGGGGAACCTCTTGCCCGTGACCGTCGCCGAGACCGAGCGCGGCGTGCGCGAGCGGCGCATCAACGTCGCGCATCTCGACGGGCGCACCGCGGAAGTCGACTACTGGTCGCCGGAAAAGCAGCAAAAGAAGCGGCGCCTGTTGCCGCGCATCGTGCGCGATCCGTTGAGCGGCTTCTTCGCGCTGCGCGCGCTGCCGCTCGCCGACGGGCAGAAGATCGATCTCGACGTGCTCGACGGCGCCGCCTTGTGGCGCGTGGCGATGACCGCCCATCGCAACGTGCGCGTGCGCCTCGACAGCGACGGGCAGTCGCGCGCGGCCATCCGCATCGACGGGATCGCGCATCGCATCGAGGACAGCGGACGGCCGCGCCCCGGCGTGGCGCCGCGCAACATGACCGTCTGGCTCTCGGATGACGACGACCGCGTTCTGTTGCGCATGGAGGCCGAGACCGACCTCGGGCGCTGCGCGCTCGAGCTCACATCGTACGTGCCACCGACGGCGCGGGCGGCCAACGAGCGCACACCGGACTTGCCGGGCATCGAGACGCGCTAAGCTTGGGCCATGGCGAAGCGCGCGTTCTTCGTGATGGTGCTTCTTCTGGCGGCGTGCAGCGGTCCCGGGCACGTGCAATACGACAACGAACGCTGCCTCATCGACGGGCAGGCGGTGACGCTCGGCGAGGTCGAGACGCGGCAGGCCGCGGTGGCAGCGCGCATCCAGGCGCACCAGCCGTGGTTCGCAGTGGTCACGATCGTGATCGTGCTCGTCGCGGGCGCGTCGAACGCGGGCAAGGCGATGGTGCTGTTGCGCGCGCGCAAGGAGGGCGACGGCAAGCCGCTGTCGGAGCGCATCCGCGCCGCGCTCGAGCGACATCGCGAGAGCCCGCTGCGGTTCGGCGCGATCGTGGGAACGACGCTCGGGCTCTTGCTGGTCGCCGGCGGTTTCTACATCTATCTCGACGTCGACAAGCGGGCCTCGGAGCGCGCGCTCGGGATGCTGCAGTTCTGCCATCTGGCGCTCAAGACCAACGAGGAGCAGGGCGCGCTCGTCGAGCAGCGCAAGAACCTGACGGCGATCCAGTCGACGGCGGGCGACATCCGCGCGCTCGTCGACAAGCTGCCGCCGGAGGAGAAGCAGAAGGCGCGCCAGATCGTGGCGCAGATGAACTCCGCGCTCGAGCGGCAGGGCAAGATCGTGGGCGACTACCTGTCGAAGTCCGACGAGGAGCAGAAGGCGCTCAAGGAGCACACGGCGCTGGTCGAGAAGGGCTTGTCGTCGCTGTCGACGGACCTCGGGGCGCTGAAGACGCTGCCGGGGACGCTGAAGGACATCGGCGAGGGCGTGCGGCGCGTCGACGCGAAGGTGGCGAGCGAGGACGGCGACGTCAAGGCGCTGCAGACGGCGCTCGCGGATCTCGACGGCAAGGTCAAGCAGCTCCTGGCGCGGCCCGCGTGCGACGCGCCCAAGCCGGCGGTGGCCGCGGTGACGCCGTCGGCGAAGGCGAAGGAGCCGAAGGAACCCAAAGAGCCGAAGGAACCCAAGGAAACGAAGGACCCCAAGGAGCCCGCCGTCGTCGCCTCGAAGCCGGTTGACCTCGGCACCGGCAAGCCCTGATCGGCAGATTGCTCTCGATTGAGCATCCTTCGGTACTTCCGGGGGGCGAGGCCGCAGCTCCGGAGGCAGATCGCGGCGCACGCCCGGAGCGCCCGAGGGAGCGGGCTCCGGCCCGTGACCGAGGAAGCGAGGACGTACGCCGCGAGATGCCCCGGAGCTGCGGCCGCAGCCGCAGCTAGCGCTGGCCGGTGCAGTCGCGGGTTGGGAGCACGAGCGGCGGCTGCGGAGCTTGCGACCAGTCGAAGGCCATCGTCAGGTCGTCGGTGTCGGGGCCGTCTTGCGCCGCCGGATCCTGCGACGACAGCGACGGCAGCCCGAACACCTCCTCGATGAACTTCGGCACCGACGCGTGCTGCGACACGCGCGAGTAGACCGACCCCGGCTTGGCATACGGCGAGACGATGATGAGCGGCAGGCGGAAGCCGAGCCCATACGGCGTCGTGTCGTCGCAGCCGTACTGCACCGGCGGCGCGACGTGATCGTACCAGCCGCCGAAGTCGTCCCAGGTCATCAGGATCACCGTCGACGACCAGAGCGGGCTCTGCATGACGTGGTTCAGGTGTCCGACGGTCCAGTTCTCGCCGGTGCAGATGTTGAAGGGCGGATGCTCGCTCGCCAGATCCTGGTCGACGAGGAACACGATCGACGGCAGGTTGCCCGAGTCGACGTCCGCGTCGAACGTCGACGCGTCGACGACGTTGTTCTTCCACGCGTCGGACATGCGGATGTGCTGCACGCCGTCGAACATCGACCACACCTCGCCGACGAGCGGCGGCAGCGTCGAGCCGTAGAACTTCCACGTCACCGCCGGCGGCAGGTTGTCGACCACCGTCGGAAAATCGTAGCAGGGCGGCACCGACTTGACGGTGCAGCTGCCGTGATCGAGCACGTCCTGCGTCGAGCCGCTGGGATCGTCGCAGCCCCAGCTCACGAGCGGCGCCACCGAGTTCGACGACGGATTGCCGATGGCCCAGCCCGTCTGCGCGGCGAGGATGAACATGTGCCCCGGGAACGACGGGCCGAGCATGCCGGAGAAGAAGTGATCGGCGAGCCCGAAGTGGCGCGCGTACTGCCAGTAGTTGGGGATGTCGTCTTCGGTGTACTGCGTGAAGGCGAGCTGATCCGACGCGTTCGAGGTGTCGCCGAGATCCCAGTGGTCCATGCCGCCGCCGTTCCAGTCGGCGAGCGCGCAGGAGTGCTCGTGGCACAGGTCGCGGAGGAGCTGCACCGGCGGGCGCCCGACGGCGACGGGGCCCGTCGAGGTCATGGCGGTCTGCGTGCCTTCGGCGCCGGGGAAGCTGCCGAAGTAGTTGTCGAAGGTGTGGTTCTCCTTCACGACGACGATGACGTGCTCGATGGGGAACTTGCCGCCGGGCGGCGGGTTCGTCGGGCCGGGGCTGCCGCCGCCCTCCCCGCCACCACCGCCGTCGCCATTGCCTCCGGTGCCGCCCGGGTTGCCGCCGGACGCGCCCCCGTTTCCACCAGTGCCGGTACTCATGGAACCGTCATGCGCAGAGCAGCCGACGAGGGCGAAGGTGAAGGCCAGACAGGCGCGAGCGAGCTTCATGTCGTCTCCGTGCTAACGTCGGGCGTCGTGCGCGCAGCGGTCGTTTCGACAACATTTCTGCTGCTGGCGGCCGGTTGCGGCGGCGACGCTACCACATCGCCCGACCTTAGTGTCGGACCACCCGACCTGGGGGCCACGGCCCTCACGCTCACCGTCGCTGGCGGGGCGCCGCGCACGCTGGCCGCGTACTACAGCTTCTACATCGCGCCGCTGCCCGATGAAGGGCCCGGCGGCGCCTTCCTGTTGGTCACCGCCGTCGACCCGGCGTTCGACTGCGCGCACCCCTCGGGCGCGCTCGATGCGCTGTCGTTTCTGTTCAACGAGCGCGGCGCCGGCGCGATCACGACGGGCATCGCCTCGCGGCGCGGGCCCGACTTCGGCGCCACCCTCGGCGGCAACGTCTCGGGACGCCTCTCGCGCGACGACGATCGCTTCGAGAGCTACGAGATCGACGGCGGCGTCATCGACGTCGGCGACGGCGGCTACGTCGCGGGCACGCTGCACTTCGACGACGGCGCCATCGTGGTCGACGGACCGTTCGGCGCCACGCACTGCGCGGCGCTCGACGTCGTGGTGCCCGGCGCATAGCGCGCCGGCGCCTTCGCTCAGCGGTGCTCGACGAGCTTGTAGCCGACGTTGCGCACGGTCTCGATCATCGTGTCGGCGGGTGAGCCGAGCTTGGCGCGCAAACGGCGCACGTGGATGTCGACGGTGCGCGTGCCGCCGAAGTAGCGATAGCCCCACACCTTGGACAACAGCTGCTCGCGCGTCCACACCTTGCCGCGGTTCTGCGCGAGGAACTTCAGGAGCTCGAACTCCTGGTGCGTCAGGTCGAGCTTGCGATCGCGCACGAACGCTTCGTACCCGCTGGTGTCGATCTCGAGCTCGCCGCACTTGATGCGATCGGCGGCGTTGAACGCAGCGAAGCGCCAGTCGAGCTGGCGCATGCGCGCGTAGAGCTCGACCGGCACCACCGGCACCAGGATGAAGTCGTCACCCGCGCGAAAATCGAGCGACGACAAGCGCTGCGTGGTGACCGCGACGAGCGCCGGCGTGCCCTGCAAGGGCGGCAGATCGCGCAGCGTCTTCAAGGTCGAGTACGCCATCTCGAGACGCTCGCGCGCATCGAGCAGCAGAAGCTGCGGCGGATCTTTGCTCAAGTCGTCTTCGTCGAAGCCGAGATCGAATCCAAAGGACCGAACATCGCAACCGAGGTCACGCAGCGCCGCCGCCGGAGATTCCGGCTCCGACGCAGCGCGTTCGGGCTCCAGAGTGATGAGCAAGACCTTCACCAGCGCACTATACTTTCAGTTGGGCGGCCCTCGTGACGAAAGTTGCGCTGGCACCCTCCCCCTTGTTGTGGAAGAATGATCGTGATGGATGACTTCCACTGCTCCTTCTGCGGCAAGCGCAGGCGCGAGGTCCGCAAGCTGATCTCGGGGCCGCGCGTCTTCATCTGCGACGAGTGCGTTGCGCTGTGCAACGACATCATCGCGAAGGAAGAAGCGCAGGAGCGTCCGAAGTATCCTCGTCCGAAAGAGATCGCCGAGGAGCTCGACAAGTACTGCATCGGTCAGACGCGCGCCAAGAAGGCGCTCAGCGTCGCCGTGTACAACCACTACAAACGCGTCGGTCAGAAGCAGCAGGGCAAGGCCGGCGAAGTGGAAGTGCAGAAGGGCAACGTGCTCCTGCTCGGTCCCACGGGCTGCGGCAAGACGCTGCTCGCGCAGACGCTCGCCAAGAAGCTCGACGTCCCGTTCGCCATCGCGGACGCGACCACGCTGACCGAAGCGGGCTACGTCGGTGAAGACGTCGAGAGCGTGATCAAGTCGCTCTACCGCAACGCCGGCGGCGACATCGACAAGACCCAACGCGGCATCGTGTGCATCGACGAGATCGACAAGATCGCGCGCAAGGGCGGCGGTCCCTCGGTGACCCGCGACGTCTCGGGCGAGGGCGTCCAGCAGGCGCTGCTCAAGATTCTGGAAGGGAAGCAGGCCTCGATCACGCCGGACGGCGCGCGCAACCGGCCGCAGCAGGAGCTAATCCAGGTCGACACCACCGACATCCTGTTCGTCTGCACCGGCGCCTTCAACGGCGTCGAGGAGATCGTGCGGCGGCGGGTGGGCGAGCGCGGGCTCGGCTTCGGCGCCCACATCGGCAAGGGCGAAGAGTCGAAGAACACGCTGCGCGCGCTGACCCGCACCGAGGACCTCATCAAGTTCGGGATGATCCCGGAGTTCATGGGGCGGCTGCCGATCATCGTGGCGGCCGACGACCTCGACGTCGACATGCTGGTCGAGATCCTCTGGAAGCCGAAGAACGCGCTGGCCAAGCAGTACGAGCGGCTGTTCGACATGGAGGGGGTGAAGCTGCGCTTCACCGAGGACGCGCTGCAGGGCGTGGCCGAAGAGGCGACGCGCCGGAAGTCGGGCGCGCGCGGCCTGCGTGCGATACTGGAAGAGGTCATGCTCGAGGTGATGTACGAGATCCCGTCCCTGACGGGCGTCAGCGAGTGCGTGGTCACCCGCGACGTGGTCGTGTCGCGCGGTCGCCCGCAGCTCGTGCGCGAGAAGAAGGCCTCCTGATCACGTTCAGTGAGCGGAGACTCAAGTTTCGTCGGCGAGCGGTCGAGCGAGTGGAATCGGTTCTAGCGGTTCTATATTCGGGGCCGACGCCTTTACCAACGTCCAAGCGGTATTAGGATTGCCCAAATCGAGGGTGGAGTCGTCATGTTGAGCCCGAAAGAAAAGTCCCAGATCCGAACCGTTCTCGAGGACGAGCAGCGCCGGCTGGCCAAGAAGAGCGAGAACGCGCTGAATTACTCGATGAACCACGAGCGAAACATCGGTCGCGACTCGATCGACGAGTCGATGGAAGAGGAGATCTTCTCGACCGAGATGCGCCTCCACGACCGGGAGAAGTTCCTGCTCGGCAAGATCACCAAGCAGCTGGCCCGGCTCGACGCGGACGAGATCGACGTCTGTGAAGACTGCGGCGAGAAGATCTCGTTCCGCCGTCTTCTGGCGCGGCCCGTCACCACGCTCTGCATCGACTGCAAGGAGCAGAGCGAGCGCGAGGAGCAGGCCAGCGAGCAACCGGGCCGCGCGGGGAGCGGATTCGGCGAGTTGGGCGACGGCGGCGACGCCGAAGCGAAGGTCCCCGCCGAGGAGTGAAGCCCGACCCGACGGCGAGCGCGGCATCCCTTAATTGCCGCTCCGGTGCTTTCGTTATAGCGTCATCGTCCGGGCTGGTTTCCGCTCTGGAAGACGATGGCCGATAACCGATACCGCATCACCGAGCGCGTCGCGGCCGGAGGCATGGCCGAGGTGTTCCGCGGCGTCGCCGAGTCGATGCGCGGGTTCAAGAAGAACATCGCCATCAAGCGCATCCTCCCGGCGCTGACCAAGAACAAGAAGTTCGTGGCCATGTTCCTGGACGAGGCGCGGCTGTCGCTGTCGCTCCAGCACGCCAACATCGT
>DATNAQ010000066.1:0-15868 GCA_035607415.1 Polyangia bacterium | reverse complement strand
AGCGCGCCGAACGCCCGTGGGGCAGATTTGCGCGCACGCCCGGAGCGCGGCGACGAGGCGTACTCGCTGTACGGTGAGTCGCCGCGCGAGGACGTACGCGCAAAGATGCCCCGCGGGCGGCGGCCGCAGCAGGCGGCAGGTTATGAGATGCGTTCTAGTGTCCCGTGTCGGAAATTCGCGTGCACCGAGGGCGGTGCGGCGCCGCGCGCGCGAGGCGTGACGACCGCGAATACCTCAGGGTATTGAAGGAGGAGCAACGAAGCGCCCGCGGATGTCGCGACGCCCGACTGCTAGCGAATTTCCGATTCGGGACACTAGGCGTCGACGGCGGGGACGTGCTTGCGCAGCTTGCGCTGCAGCGATCGGCGGTGCATGCCGAGCCGGCGCGCCGCCTCGGAGATGTTGCCGCGGCAGGAGGCGATCACCCGCTCGATGTGCGCGCGCTCGGACTGCGCCAGCGACGCGTGCACCGGGACCTCCTTGACGCCCGGCGGCGTCGCCGCCGCCGCCGCCAGCACGCGATCGACGGTGCACGGCTTGGGCACGAAGTGATGGGCGCCGAGGCGCATCGCCTCCACCGCGTTGGAAAACGTCGGATGGCCGGTGGTCATGACGATGCGCACCGCCGGCGACTCCTTGCGCAGCGACTCGATGAGCTCGATGCCGTTGCCGTCGCCGAGCATGACGTCGAGCACGATCACCGTCGGGTGATGCGTGCGCGCGACCGTCTCCGCATCGGCGGCGTTGTCGGCCGTCTCGACGCGCCAGTCCCGCCGCTCGAGCTCGCGACGAAAGGTGCTGAGGAACGTCCGATCGTCGTCGACTACCAGTACTGTCCCAGCTCGTCCCCGCTGATCCGCCATGACGCCCCCACTGAAGCCTCCCCGCGTGCATGATATTATCAGCGGACGGGGGGAGTGTGAAGCCGCTACACGGAGGTCGATCCGTGCGCGCTCTTCATTCGTGGGTCCCCGACGAGAGGGACGCCGCGAATGAGGAAGGTGCTCAAGGGTCTCGGCTACTTGCTGGGATCGGTCGTGGTGCTGGTCGGGGGCTTCGTCGCGTACTGCGCCATCGATGGCATCCCGCACTTCAAGCCGCCGGTGGTCGACGTTCACGTCGATCTCACGCCCGAGCGCGTGGCGCGGGGCAAGAAGCTCGTGAGCCTGTTGTGCGCGGAGTGCCACAAGAACCCGACGACGGGGAAGCTCACCGGCAAGCGGATGGAGGACGCGCCGCGCGAGTTCGGCGAGCTCCACTCGCGCAACATCACCAAGTCGGTCGCGCACGGCATCGGGGCGTGGAAGGACGGCGAGATCGTCGGGCTGTTGCGCACGGGCATCGCGCGCGACGGGCGCTATACGCCGCCGTGGATGGCGAAGCTGCCGCACATGAGCGACGAGGACGTGTACTCGATCATCGCGTTCTTGCGCTCGGACGATCCGATGGTGGCGGCGTCGGAGGAGCCGTCGATCGCGTGCAAGACGTCGCTCCTGTCGAAGGTGCTCGCGCACACCGTGTTTCGCCCGCTGCCCATGCCGACGACGGTGCAGACGGCGCCGGCGAAGACGGACAAGGTCGCGTACGGGCGGTACCTCGTGACGCACGCGCTCGAGTGCTACTCGTGCCACTCGGCCGACTTCAAGACCATGAACGTCGACGAGCCGGAGAAGTCGCCCGGGTTCCTCGGCGGGGACAACGCGCTCGTGGGCCTGAGCCAGGAGAAGGTGTACTCGGCGAACATCACGTTCGACGAAGAGACCGGCATCGGCAAGTGGAGCGAAGCCAACTTGAAGCGCGCGCTGCGCGACGGCATCCGGCCCGACAACACGCTCGTGCGCTATCCGATGGAGCCGATGCGCGACCTCGAGGACGACGACGTGGCGGCGATCTACGCGTACCTTCAGCAGGTGCCGAAGATCCACAAGCGGCGCCATCCCAATCCGCCGCTGGCGCTCGCGGCCGGCGCCAGCGACGGACAGAAGATCTACTACAAGTACGGCTGCAACTCTTGCCACGGCGAGCGGGGCGTGGGCGTGGGCGACTTGCGGCCGGCGAACAAGAAGTACGCCACCGACGAGGCGCTCTCGAAGTGGATCCGCAATGCGCCGTCGATCAAGCCGGACACCAAGATGCCGACGTGGGACGGCGTGATCGCCGAGGGCGAGTACGCGCCGCTCGTCAAGTACGTGCGCCAGCTCGGACAGGACGCCGAGCGCGACGGCGTCAGCGCGGGCGGAGGCGGAACGACAGGGAGATGACGTTGGTGTAGTCGGTCTCGGTGACGGCTCCGCTGTCCTTGTCGGTGTAGCGATTCCAATCGAACGAGTCGCTGAGCTCGATCGCGAAGCGCGGTCCGGTCCACGCCTCGAAGTCGAGGCCGGCGCCGGCGTGCGCGTCGGTGAGCGTCGTCTGGTAGATGTGCTCCTGGCTGCCGCGAACGAACGCGCCGAGCTCGAAGCGGCGTGCCAGGTAGACGGCGACGTTGCCGATGGCGCCGGCGCCGCCGTCGTACACGTCGACGCGGGCGCGCAGCACCAGGCGTCGGCGCACGACGCCGTAGGCCTCCACGTCGACGTTGCCCCAGAAGGGGACGCGAAATACGTCGTCGCCGACGCGCGTGGGCGTGACGCCCCAGCCGAGGGCGAGGCGCAGATCGCCGAAGCGCGGGCCGGCGGCGATGCCGACGGGGACGGCGATCGTCTCGGTCGTGGTGGCGAAGTAGAGGCCGCTGCCGCGCGTGTCGCTGCGGTAGCGCACGCCGGCGCCGAGCGAGGCGAAGAAGAAGCGATCGAGGTAGGCGGTGCCGTCGAGGTCGACATGGCCGCCGTAGCCGGTGCCGGGCAGGAGCTGGCCGCCCGTCGAGGGCGAGGCGCTGTAGCCGGAGGCGCCGCCGTCGACGTGCAGCTCGGACACGCGCTGCAGGTAGGGCTGCAGCGACGGCGGCGCGTCGTCGTCGAAGACGCGGGTGGCGTAGACGGTGAGGCCGACGCCGCCCTGGCCGCCGGCCGAGAAGAGGCTGTCGTCGGGGAGCAGCGTTTGCCGCGGGAGGGTGACCGACTCGGCGGCGAACTCGGCGCCGAGCGAGAGCTCGAAGCGGAAGCTGGCACCCGTTGGTGCGAGCGCGAGACTGGCGGCGGCGAACAGCGGCAGCGCGAGCATGGGCGCGCACCCTAGCCGAGATGATGCGCGCAGGCGATGCGCGCGGTCACGTCGTGCTACGCTGCCGCGCGATGTTGCCCCAGGCCTTCCGCGATGCGCTGGCGCGCGACTTTCCCGCCGACTTCGTCACCGAGGATGCGGCCGATCGCGCCGAGTATGGGCGCGACTGGACCAAGGTCTACGCGCCCGATCCGTCGGCGATCGCGTTTCCGCGCACGACCGACGAGGTGTCGCGGCTGCTCGCGCTGTGCAGCGCGCATCGCGTGCCGGTGGTGCCGTCGGGCGGGCGCACGGGCCTCGCGGGCGGCGCGGTCGCGGCCAAGGGCGAGCTGGTGCTGTCGCTGGCGCGCATGCGGCGCATGGATCCCGTCGACGAGCTGGGGCTGACGGTGCGCGTGCAGGCGGGCGCGGTGACGGCGGCGGTGCACGAGCACGCGGCGGCGCTGGGGCTGACCTGGCCGGTGGACTTCGCGTCGAAGGGCTCGTCGCAGGTCGGCGGCAACATCGCGACCAACGCGGGCGGCGTGAAGGTGATCCGCTACGGGCTGACGCGGCAGTGGGTGCTCGGGCTCGAGGTGGTGCTGGCGTCGGGGCAGGTGCTCGAGCTCAACGGCGCGCTCGAGAAGAACAACACCGGCTTCGATCTGCGGCAGCTGTTCATCGGATCGGAGGGCACGCTCGGCGTGATCACCGAGGCGACGCTGAAGCTGGCGCGGCTGCCGCGCAAGTCGGACGTGATGCTGTTCGCCGCCGACGGGCTCGCGGGCGTGTTGGCGCTGTTTCGCGCGGCGCGGCGGGCGCCGTTCGTCCTGGCGGCCTACGAGTTCTTCACCGACCGATGTTTGGCCCGTGTCCTGCGGCATCGCACGACGCTGCGCTCGCCGCTTCCCGCGCCGGCGACGCACTACGTGCTCGTCGAGGCCGAAGGCGCGGACGACGAAGCGCTCGCCGAGTGGATGTCGTCGGCGGGCGACGCGGGGCTGTTCACCGATGCGACCATCGCGCAGTCGGCCAAGCAGGCGGGCGAGCTGTGGGCGCTGCGCGAGGGGATCTCGGAGTCGCTCTCGGCGACGGGGCTGCCGCACAAGAACGACGTGGCGCTGCCGATCGCCGCGCTCGAGGCGTTTTGCGGCGAGCTCGACGCGGTCTTCGCGCGCGAGTACGCGGGCTGGGAGCTGTGCCTGTTCGGGCACATCGGCGACGGCAACCTGCACGTCAACGTCATGAAGCCCGACGAGCTCGACGTGGCCGCGTTTCGCGCGCGCACGGCGGCGGCGGATCGCGATCTGTTCGCGCTCGTGCAAAAGTACGCGGGCAGCATCTCGGCGGAGCATGGGATCGGCCTCTTGAAGAAGCCCTATCTCGGCTATTCGCGCGCGCCGGAGGAGCTGGCGCTCCTGCGCGGAATCAAGCAGACGCTCGATCCGCTCGGCATCTTGAACCCTGGTAAGATCCTCGATTGATGCGCACCTTCTTTCTCGTCGTGATGCTCGCGGTGGCCGGTTGCGGTGACGACTCCACGCCGGCGCCGGCGCCGGACATGAGCATGCGGCTCGATCTGTCGGGACAGCCGACGAGCTGCAGCAGCACGGGCGTGGCGCAGTCGTGCGCGAACGCCTCGGGCAACGTCGGCTGCTTCGTGTGCAACTTGAGCGGCGGCGGCGGCGTGTGCGCGCGCGTCTGCTCGCTCGTCACGCAGGGCTGCCCGTCGGGACAGACCTGCCACGAGTTTTCGTTCGCCGACGGTGGCGTGAGCTCGTCGGTCGCGATCGAGGGATCGGGCTGCGCCGGCCTCGGCTACTGTCAGTGACGCGCTACTGTCAGTGACGCGCTACTTGACGGTGACCATCTCGACGTTGCGCACGTTCTTGATGTTGCCGTCGCTGGCGAAGTAGATCTCGACGCGCGCGTAACGCGTGCCCGGCCTCATGCCGGCGGGCAGGCGGCGCCAGCCGGCGAAGAGCACGCTGCCGTCGCCCGCGGCGGTCGCGTGCGGCGCGACGAATCTGCCGGTGAAGCCGTCGGGCGCGCGCTCGAGCAGCACGCCGCGATCGAGGAGCACGCCGCGGACGAAGCTGCGAGCGAGCCCGACGCGCTGGCCGGTATCGGACCAACCGCGCCGCCCGAGCAGCACGCCCGCGTCCATGAGCGCATGCTTCTGCCCATCGAAGATGTAGGCCTGCCACACGCAGCCGAGGTCGTTGGCGAAGCTGCCGATGACGGTGACGCCTTCGAACCCGTCGGCGGCACGCTCGCATTTCGGGCTATCGGCGCGCGCCGCCGACGGCGAGGCGCCGCAGAGGATGGCGGCGGCGAGAGCGACGGCGGCGACGGCGGGCGCGCGCATCAGTAGAGGATGCGCGTGCGGATGTTGGTGTCGAGCGCGGCGATCGCCTTGCGCACGTCGTTCGAGACGTCCTTGTCGATGTCCATGATGAGGTAGCCGATGCTCGGATCGGTCGCCAGCACCTGCGACTGAATGTTGGCGTTCAGATCGGACACGATGCGGTTGATGTCGCGGAGCACGCCGGGGACGTTGCGGTGCACGTTGAGGATGCGATGCGCGCCGCGCAGCTCGGGCGCCTCGACGACGGGGAAGTTGACCGTGCCCGTCGTCGAGCCGGTGTTCACGAACTTCACCAGCGCCGACGCCACCTCGCGGCCGATCGCCGCCTGCGCCTCCGACGTCGAGCCGCCGATGTGCGGCGTCAGGATCACGTTGGGCAGCCCCTGCAGCGGCGTCTTGAAGCCGTCGGACGAGTTGGCCTCGGGCTCCTCGGGGTAGACGTCGATGGCGGCGCCGGCGAGGTGCCCGCTCTTGAGCGCCTCGGCGAGCGCCGGGATCACGACGACGGTGCCGCGGCTGGCGTTGAGCAGGTACGAGCCCTTCTTCATGCGCGCGAGCTCGGGCGCGCCGATCATGTTCTTCGTCGCCGGCGTCTCCGGCACGTGCAGCGACACGAAGTCGGCGTGCTCGAGCACGTCGCCCATCGACGACGCCGCGACGTTGTTGCCCATCGGCAGCTTGGAGACGTGATCGTAGAAGAGCACGTGCATGCCGATCATCTCGGCGAGCACGCCGAGCTGACGGCCGATGTGGCCGTAGCCGACGATGCCGAGCGTCTTGCCGCGCACCTCCCAGCAGCCGACGGCCATCTTGCGCCAGTTGCCGCTGTGCACCTCGCGCGAGCGATCGCCGAGCTGACGCGCCAGCGTGATGATCTCGGCGATCATCAGCTCCGCGACCGAGCGGGTGTTGGAGAACGGCGCGTTGAACACCGGCACGCCGTGGGCGTTGGCGCCGACGAGATCGACCTGGTTGGTGCCGATGCAGAAGCAGCCGAGCGTCAGCAGGCGTCGCGCGTGCACCAGCGCCGAAGCGGGCACCTGGGTCTTCGAGCGAATGCCGAGGACGTGGACGTCGGCGATCTTGTGCGCCAGCTCGTCGGGCGGCAGCGAGGTCTTGAGGAACTCGACCTGGAACCCTTCGGCGTCGAAGATCTCGAGCGCCGTCTTGGCGACGTTCTCGAGCAGCAGGATCTTGATCTGGTCCTTGGGGAAAGACGTGGGAGCGGCGCTCATGCGAAGGTAATAACGCACATCGTCAAAGTCGTCGAGCACCGCGGATCGGGACGGCGCGATCCGCCCGGATTCGGGACGGCGCGATCCCACAAGCGGACAGGGCGGCCACGCGCGCGCGCGGAAGTCCGCTGCGCACGGCCGGCCGTCGCTGGCACGGCCATCGCAGCACGCGCGCGCATGTCGACGCTCCTCGGCGACGCACGCCACGCCCTGCGCCTCATCGCCCGCAGCCCCGGCTACGCGCTCGCGGTCATCGTCACGCTCGCGCTCGGCATCGGCGCCAACACGGCCATCTTCAGCGTCGTGCGCGCGGTGGTGCTGCGCCCGCTGCCCTACGCCGATTCCAATCGGCTGGTGTGGGGCAAGGGCTCGGCCGCCGACATCGAGGACGTGCTGGCCGCGGCGCCCGCCCTCGCCGGCGCGTCGTACTCGGCGTCGAACCTGTACGATCTGCCGGCCGACGATCTCGGCGAGGCCGAGCAGGCGCGCGGCGACCTCGTGTCGTCGTCGTTCTTCGAGGTGCTCGGCGTGGCGCCCGAGCTCGGGCGCGCGCTCGGGCCGGCCGACGACACGCAGCCGTTGTGCGTGCTCAGCGATCGCTTGTGGCGCACGCGCTATCACGGCGATCGCAGCGTGCTCGGCAAGACCATCGTGCTGACCGGACGGCCGCACACCATCGTCGGCGTGATGCCGCCGACCTTCCGCCTGCCGTCGACGGAGACGATGCTGTGGGTGACGCTCGGCTGGGAGATGGCGACGCCGCCCGGTCCGGCGCAGCGACACGATCATTCGTTCCGCATCTTTCGCATGATCGCGCGGCTGGCGCCGGGGGCCACGCTGGCGTCGGCGCAGGCGCAGACGACGGCGGTGATGCAGCGCCTCGCGCACGATCATCCCGACACCAACAAGGACATCGGGCTCACGCTCGAGCCGTTGCGCGCGCACATGCTCGGCGACAGCGCCGAGATCTTGTGGCTGCTGTTCGGCGCCGTCGGGCTGGTGCTGCTCATCGCCTGCGCCAACGTGGCCAGCCTGGCGCTGGCCCGCACCTCGACGCGCGGGCGCGAGCTCGCGGTGCGGCTGGCGCTCGGGGCGCGGCCGTGGCGCATCGCGCGGCAGCTGTTGACGGAGAGCCTGATCTTGTCGCTCTTCGGCGGCGCGATCGGCCTCGTCGTTGCGCTGTGGGGCGTCGACGGGCTGCGCGCCCTCGGGCCGCGCGACGTGCCGCGGCTCGACGAGGTCGGCGTCGACGGCACGGTGCTCGCCGTCGCGCTCGGGCTGTCGCTCTCGAGCGGAATGATCTTCGGGCTTCTGCCCGCGTGGCAGGCGGCGCGCGGCCGCTTCGGCGAGGTCATGCACGGCGCGCGCGGCGTGATCGGATCGCGCGGCTCGTCGCGCTGGCACGGCGCGCTCGTGGTGATCGAGGTGGCGCTGTCGCTGGTGCTGCTGATCTCGGCGTCGCTGTGCTTGCGCAGCTTCGCGCGGCTGACGTCGGTGCCGCTGGGCCTCGAGCCGACGCGCGCGCTCACGCTCATGCTGACGGCGAAGCTGCAGCACATCGAGCAGCCCGAGACGGCGGCGCCGGCCTTCCAGCGCATCCTCGATCGGCTGGCGAACGAGCCGGGCATCGAAGCGGTCGGCGGCGCCAACGCGCGCGCGCCGGTGTCGTTGCAGCGCGGCACCGCCTTCGCCATCGGCGACGAGCCGCTCGTCGGCGGCGACGGCCGCTTCGCGGCGTTCGTCGGCTGCAGCCCCGACTATTTCCGCGCGCTCGGCACCACGATCGTGCGCGGCCGCGTGTTTTCGCGCGACGACGGCGCCGGCGCCCCGCTCGTCGCCGTGGTCAACCGCTCGCTCGCGGCGCGGCTGTGGCCCCATCGAGATCCGATCGGGCGCACGCTGCGCCTGGTCAATCCGCAGCAGTCGCCGGCGCCGCGCCGGATCGTCGGTGTCGTCGACGACGTGAAGTACCAGGGGCTCGACGCAGACAGCCCCGATACGATCTATACGCCCTACGCGCAGACGCCCTTCCCCTGGATGTACGTGGTCGCGCGCACGCGCGCGGAGCCGGCGGCGCTGGCGAACGCGGTCAAGCGCGCGGTGGCCGACGTCGATCCGGCGCAGGCGGTGATGCAGGTGCGCCCGATGCGCGAGGTGGTGTCGGAGTCGCTGGCGCAGCCGCGCTTTGAGCTGACGCTGGTCGGGCTGTTCGCGGCGCTGGCCATGATCCTCGCGCTCGTCGGGCTCTACGGCGTCATCGCCTATCTGGTCGCGCAGCGCACGCAGGAGATCGGCGTCCGCGTCGCCCTCGGCGCGCAGCGCGGCGACGTGCTGCGGCTCGTCGTCGGACGCGGACTCGTGCTCACGGCGATCGGCGTCGCCGTCGGGCTCGGCGCCGCCGCGGCGACGACGCGCCTCTTGCGCGCCATGCTCTTCCAGATCTCGCCGACCGATCCGCTCGTCTTCATCGCGGTGCCGCTCGTGTTCGTGGCGGTGGCGCTGATCGCGAGCTGGCTGCCGGCACGGCGCGCCGCGTCGGTCGATCCGATGATCGCGCTGCGCTCGGAATAATCGATCGCGCACAGATCCTTCGCGCCGCTCGCGCGTTGCCACGGCGAGGAGGCTCCCCATGCGTCCCATGCTGCTCGCGTCCCTGGTCGCGCTCGGCGCGGCCCTCGGCCTCGCGCGCGACACCTCGGCCGACGAGCTCGGCCTGTCGCCGGGCCAGAGGCTGCTCGCGCCCATCACCTATAAACAGCTCGCGCTCTTCCCGATCGTGCAGACCGCCGTGTCCGTCGACAAGACGCAGTACATGACCTTGTCCGAGGGCCTGAAGCAGAAGGTCGTGACCGTCGCCGAGCTCGCCGGCGGCGGCAGCGTCAACACGCTCATGGTCACCAACAAGTCGGTGCGGCCGCTCCTCATCCTCGGCGGCGAGGTGGTGCTCGGCGGGCAGCAGGATCGCATCCTCGGGCAGGACACGATCGTGCCCGCGCACGAGCAGATGCGCGTACAGGTCTTCTGCGTCGAGCACGGGCGCTGGTCGGGCGGGCGGCAGTTCTCGGCGGCGCAGGGCATGGCCGACACCAAGATCCGCATGCGCGCCAAGTACCGCGCCGATCAGTCGCAGGTGTGGGCCGAGGTCGCGAAGAAGAACGCCATGCACGGCGCCGCGCCGTCGACGGGGACCTATCGCAACCTGGCGACGGGCGACGAGGGCAAAAAGACGCTCGACCCCTTTCGCAGCAACATCGGCGGCGCGCTCGGCAAGCTGCCCGAGAAGGACAAGGTCGTCGGCGTGGTCGCCGCGGTCAATGGACGCATCACGTCGGTCGAGCTGTTCGACAAGCCCGAGCTGTTCGCTGCGTATCGCGACAAGCTGCTCGACTCGATCTACATGGGCGCCGCCGATTCGCCCGTCGACGACAAGGCGGTGGTGCCCAAGCCCGCCGACGTCGGCGCGTTCATGAAGAAGGCCAAGGTCGCGCCGCCGCGCAAGGTCGGCGAGACCACGGCGGCGACCACCGAGGAGCAGGACGGCGAAGGCGTCAAGGGATCGTCGGTGAAGGTGAAGTCGGCGCCGGCCGCGGCGGCGCCGGTGTACGAGAGCTATCAAGCCGACGAATGACGCGTAGCCCGCAGGCCACGAATCGCGCGTAGTAAGATGCGTGCCGATGGCGGCACGCCCATCGCTCTTCGATCTCGGCCCGCGCGCCCGCGTCGTCTTCGCGGCGACGTGGCTGGCGGCGCAGGTGGCGCTCATCGCCACCGCCGGGCTGCGCGCCGAGCACGCCTTCGGCTTCCGAATGTTCTCCGAGTCGACCACCGCCGAGCTGCACCTGTGGCGCCGCACCGCCGACGGCGAGCTGGTGTCGGAGGTGCAGGGCGGCTGGTGGACGCGCAACAAGGCGGGCGCGCGCGTGCACCTGTCGATGCGCGACTACCTCGATGCGCCCGAGCTGTCGTACTACGACGAGCGCATGCCGGCGGCGTACGGGCAGGAGGCGGAGCTCTGGCGCCTGCAGCGCGCGCTCGACGACGTCATCGCGCGGCTCGGCGACGACGATCGCACCACCGCCGGCTTCGTCGTCGACGTGCGGCTGCGTCGCGGCGGCGGCCGGCCGTCGACGGTGCGCATCACCAGCCGCACGCGGACGCTCGATGCGCGCTGAGCCGCAGCCGATCAGCGCTCGGCTCGCGCGCGCGCTGCGCCAGTGGCGCGACGAAGTCGGCGACGTGCAGCGCCTGGGCCTCGTGCGCCTGGCGCTCGGCTTCTTCTTGTTCCGCCAGGCGCTGCACGACGTCGAGCACGAGACGATCTGGGGCTACTTCGGCACGCGCTTCCACATCCCGATCCTTCCCGAGGCGTGGGTGGCGTCGCCGCCCTTGTGGGCCGGTCTCGAAGCGGCGCTGCTGACGATGGGCGTGCTCGTCGTGGTCGGCATCGCGGCGCGCCCGGCGCTGTTCCTCTCGGGCCTGGGCGGGATCTATCTCCTCTGCGCCGATCGCATGCGCTACCACCACCACATCTACACGCTGTACTTGATGGCGCTGCTCCTCGCGTTCACCCCGTGCGATCGCTCGTGGGCGCGCGGGCGCCGCTTCGCCGCCGACGACGAGCGCCGCGGCCCGTTGTGGGCGGTGCGCCTGCTCCAGCTGCAGCTCAGCCTCATCTACGTCTCGTCGGGCGGCTCGAAGCTGTTCGACGCCGATTGGCGCTCGGGCCGCGTGCTCGCCGACCGCGTGCTGCGCCAGGGGCACAACGCGATCGCGTTCGGCGTGCCGCACGCGATCATGGGCTTCTTGTCGTCGCCCGTCGGTGGGCATCTCCTGGCGGCGGGCGCGATCTGCACCGAGCTCGGCATGGCCGTCGCGCTCTGGCTGCCGCGCACGCGCCGCGCCGCCGCGTGGCTCGGGATCGCCTTCCACGTCACCATCGATCTGACGATGGGCGTCGACATCTTCAGTTGGCTGGCGATCTCGATCTTGTACTTGTTCGCTACGATCGAGACGCCGAGCGGATCGCCCAGCGCTGCGCCAGACCCGCTGCGAACGCCATGATGCAGCCCTGGCCGCGCCAGAACTCGGCGATGATGCGCAGCGTGTGCTCCGAGAGCGCCCACTGGCGCTCGAAGCTCCACGACATGTCATAGAGCAGCCAGCCGACGTTCGACAGCGTCACCAGCGCCCACGGCCACGCCAGCGCGCCGCCGCGCATGGCGATCGCGGTCAAGAGGATCGGCGCGATCGCCGAGAAGCTGACGATGTCGCCGAGGTTCGAGGCGATGGCGACGTACGACTCTTTGTCGCCCGAGCGCAGGTTGCCGATGTCCTGCCACGTGCCCCAGCCGACGAGCGCGACGGCGAAGGCGATGCCGACGAGCATGGCCGCGTACTGCAGCCGCCGCGAGCCCGGCAGCGCGATGCCGGCGACGTGCCAGACGCGCGCGAGCATGACGCAGCCGATCGCCGAGCCGGCGTTGCCGATGATCACGAAGATCACGCGCAACGTCGACGCCAGCTCCGGATCGATGTTGGGCAGATGGATCGTCCGCCCGAACAGCATGTCCTTCACGAACAAGAGGAAGTAGTCGATGCCGATGAGGTACCAGGCGATGCCCATGTACTCGCGACGGCGGTAGCGCGAGGCGGCGATGAAGCAGCCGGCCGCGCCGAACAGCTTCATGGTCGCGATCTCGGTGGTGAAGAAGAGCGTGCGGCCGTGGTCCTCGACGAACATCGCCTGCAGGATGAGGAACAAGATGCCGGTGACGACCGGGATCGCGATGAGCGTCGCCTTCTGCTGAGTGCTCAAGCCGCTGCGCTGGCGCTCGGTCATAGGCTCAACTCCCGCGTGACTTGCTGTAGAACGGCATCACACTCGTCGGCGCCGATGAGCGTGCGCAGCATCGGCTTGAGCGCCTGCAGCAGCCGGGGCGCGTCGATGCGCGTGACCATCTCGGGCGGCTTCTGCAGCGCGCGCTCGGAAAAGGTCTTCAACGCGGTCTTGGCCGTATGCGGGCCTAGATAGCGCGCCAGATGGCGGAAGACGATCTCATGCGGCGGCAGCCCCCCCACGCACTGTCATTATATCAGTGATAGAGTCGTCTGCCGATGTCTCTTCTGTGGGACGAGGAAGTCGCGAAACGTGTGGATCGCCTCGAGCTTCCGTTCAATCGCCGTGGGCTCGATCCGTATGGGATCTCGAAGAAGGACCTGACCCGCTGGTTTTCCATCCTCTCGTGGCTCTACAAGAATTACTTCCACGTGACGGTCGAGGGCATCGGCAACGTGCCGCCGCGCGGGCGCTGCATGCTGGTCGGCAACCACTCGGGCGGTGTGGCGCTCGACGGCGCCATGGTGCTGGCCTCGATGCTGCTCGAAATGGAGCCGCCGCGGCTGGCGCAGGCGATGGTCGAGAAGTTCCTCAACCTGATCCCGTTCTCGGCGCAGTGGACCTCGCGCACGGGGCAGCTCACCGGCCTGCCCGAGCACGCCGAGCGCATCCTGCGCGACGAGCGCCTGCTGCTCGTCTTCCCCGAGGGCGCGCGCGGCACCGCCAAGCTCTACTGGGAGCGCCACTCGCTCGTCGAGTTCGGATCGGGCTTCGTGCGCATGGCGCTGGCGGCGGACGCGCCGATCGTGCCCTTCGCCTTCATCGGCGGCGGCGACGCCATCCCGACGGTGATGAACCTCTACAAGATCGCCAAGCTCTTCGGGGCGCCCTACATCCCGGTGACGCCGTGGCTCTTGCCGCTGCCGCGCCGCGTGCCGCTGCGCATCTTGTACGGCGAGCCAATCCGGCTGCACGGCTCGCCCAGCGACGAGGACGCGGCCATCGAGGCGCTCGTCGAGAGCGTCAAGCAGCGCATCGCCGCGCTCATCATTAGAGGGGCCGGCGCCGAGCGCCATCACGAGACGAGAGCCCTGCCCTGAGACGATGACGAGAGCCTACCGATGAAAGTGCTGATCCCCGGAATCACCGGGCGCCTCGCGCGCACGGTCGCCACCAAGCTCCACGACGCCGGCCACCAGGTGCTCGGCATCGATCGCCGTCCGTGGCTGAACGCGCCGAAGGACATCGAGGTCTTCCAGATCGACATCCGCAAGCGCGCGGCCGAGGAGGTGTTCCGCAAGCACCGCCCCGAAGCCGTCATCCACATGGCGACGGTGACGCATCTGACGGTGCGCAACGAGGATCGCTTCCGCATCAACTTGTTCGGCACGCGCGCCGTGTTCGATCACTGCGCGCACTACGGCGCCAAGCGCTGCATCTTCGTCGGGCGGCACACCTACTACGGCGCCGCCGCCGACTCGTCGCTGTACCACGGCGAGGAAGATCCGCCGTTCGCCATGACCACGTTCCCCGAGCTCGCCGATCTCGTCGCCGCCGACCTCTACGCGGGCTCGGCGCTGTGGCGCTATCCCGAGCTCGACACCTGCGTCTTGCGCATGTGCTACACGCTCGGCCCGTCGGTGTCGGGCACGCTCGCCACGTTCTTGAAGGCGCAGCGCGTGCCGATGGTGCTCGGCTTCGATCCGCTCTACCAGTTCATCCACGAGGAGGACGCGGCCGACGCGATCTGCCTGTCGCTCGAGAAGCAGCTGCGCGGCGTCTACAACGTCGCCGGGCCGCAGCCGATGCCGCTGTCGGCGCTGATCAGGGCCGCGGGGCGCACGCCGGTGCCGGTGCCCGAGATCGTGCTCAAGCTCGCGTTCGGCCGCTTCGGGCTGCCGGCGCTGCCGCCCGGCGCCGTCGCGCACCTCAAGTATCCGGTGGTGATCGACGACTCGTCGTTCCGCACCAAGACCGGCTTCAACAACAAGTACGACGAAGATCAGACCATCGCGGCGTTTCGCAGCGTCGCCGGCTGAAAAATCGCGAAGCTATTTTTCAGCTGATCAACAATGCGGCGTTCTTGCTCGGGGCCGAGCCCCGAGCGTGCTCGTAGAGCTTGCGCGAGAGAAACAGCTCGACGAGCGCCGGATCCAATTGCGCGCCGGCGGCCAGCCGTAGCGCGCGCGCACACTGCGCCGGCGGCATCTGCGCGCGATAGGGACGCTGCGTGGCCATCGCGTCCCACGTGTCGGCGACGGCGAGGATGCGCGCCAGCACCGGGATCTGCGAGCGCGCGAGCCGATCGGGATAGCCCTTGCCGTCCCAGCGCTCGTGATGATGGCGCACCGCCGCCACCGCCGGCTTGGGCAGCCCGCAGCGCTCGGCGACGAGCGCGCTCTCGCCCGGATGCGCGTGCACCGCGCGCAGCTCCTGCGGCGTCAGGCGGCGCCGGGCCTTGAGCAGCGACATGTGCGGCCCGAGCTCGCCCACGTCGTGCAACAGCGCCGCCTCGTCGAGCGCATCGAGATCGCCGGGCTGGAGGCCGATGGCCCGGCCGAGCGCCGTCGCCAGCTGACTCACGCGCGCCGCATGACCGGCGCCACTCCCAACGCCGCCTTCCGCGACCTCCGCCATCGTGAGCAACAAGCGACGGCGCACGACCGCGCCACCGGACACCAGCGTGTACGGCTTGGTGTCCTCTTCCAGCATCGCCGCGCCGGTGACGACGGCGCCCGGCGTATCACGACGTTCCGCGGAATGGCGTGGTCCCGACGCCACCCTGCTGGAACGTTCGTGAGCGAGCAACGCGTCGCGCACCGGCGCGGCAAAATAGGGACGTACGAACAGCTGATACTTCTGCTGCAGCGCCGCGTTCGCCAGCTGCGGCCGGCGCTCGCGTCGCGCGATCAGGATGCGCAGCGCCGTCGGCTGCAGCTCCTCGACGCTCGACAGCAGCTTGCTTCCCGAGATGCCGACGAGCGCTTCATCATCGGCGACGACCGCGCTGTACGAATGCATCGAGATCGCGCGCAACGCCTGCGTTGCGGACGTCGCGGGATCGACGCGATAGCTGGTGTCGCGCAAGAGGCGGCGCAGCACCAGGATGTCGTCGACGCGCGCGGCGATCAGAACCGACAGCGACTTTTCGATCACCTCGGGCATGCCTCGCTCAATCCAGGATCACGATGGCCGACGACTCGATCCCCACCGCCCGCGCCGGCAGCGGCGGCGGCAGCGACGGATCCTCGACGGCGATCAGCTTGAACCGGTACTCGAGATCGGCGT
>DATNAQ010000061.1:0-25391 GCA_035607415.1 Polyangia bacterium | reverse complement strand
GTCGGCGTTGATCGCTTCGGCTGGTAGCTTGGCGTTGCGCGCGCGCGACTCTTCGCGGCGGCCCTGGTACATCCCGCAGTCGACGAGGAGGGAGCCCGAGGAGGTCTCGATGAGGTGCATGGAGCCAGTGACCTCTTGGGCGGCCCCCAGGAACTCGACGGTAATCGGCATGTCAGTAGGGTAAATGATTCACAGGGAGATCAGGAGATCAGGAGATCACGAGGTTGGTATGGAGGGTGACGCGGCGCAGTCCCTGACGGAGGCTGGCGACGTTGAAGTTGATCAGGAGTCCCATCGGATATTCGCCGAGCTTGAGGTACGTCAGGAGTTGAGCGAGGTGGACGCGCTCGAATTGCTCGACGGACTTGAGCTCGATGGCGACCTGATCGCACACGACGAGATCGACGCGATAGCCGCATTCGACGAGAGTGCCGCGGTAGTCGAAACGGATCGGGACTTGTCGCTCGAAGTGAAGGCCCTCGATCTCGAGCTCGCGACAGAGGCACTGCTCGTAGGCGGATTCGAGCAAGCCTGGCCCGAGCGCACGGTGGACTGCGATGCAGCAGCCAATGATCCGTTCTGTAAGAGGATTGTTACTCCTGAACTCCTGATCTCCCTGTTCCATGTTTCTTTATCGGGAGAACCCTGCGGAAGTTGCTAGGGGACCAGCATCACGGGGCCCATTTGCCGCAGATGACGCAGTTGTCCTTTGCGGAGCCGAAGCCGCAGCAGTTGCCGATGTAGGCGCGCTGGCGGTTCGAGCCGATCCATTTGCCGCAGACGCAGCAGTTGTCTTTTTTGCTGCCGAAGCCGTGGTCGCTGCAGAGGCGCGCGGGGATGCGGGTGGAGCCCATCCACTTGCCGCACTTGGCGCAGTTGTCTTTTTTGCTGCCGAAGCCGCAGTCGCCGCAGAGCATCGCCGCGTAGTGCTCGGCGTGCGCGATCGATGGGAAGAGGGCCACGCCGGCGGGGACGGCGACCAGGGCGGTCAGGAACTTTCGACGCGAAACCGACTGGGCCATGACAACCTCCGATCCGAGCGTACGACATTTCGGGCAAAATCTTCCCCATGCGCATCGTGTCGCTCATCGCGTCGTCGACCGAGATCGTCTGTGCGCTCGGCAAGGGCGACGAGCTGGTGGGCCGCTCGCACGAGTGCGACTTTCCGGCGTGGGTGAAGCGGCTGCCGTCGGTGACGGCGCCGAAGTTTCCTACCGACGGGACGAGCTACGAGATCGACGAGCGGGTCAAGGCGATCGTGCAGGAGGGGCTCGCCGTCTATCGCGTCGACGCGGCCGCGCTCGACGCGCTTCGGCCCGACGTCATCCTCACGCAGTCGCAGTGCCAGGTGTGCGCGGTGTCGACCAAGGACGTCGAGGAGGCGGTGTGCCAGATGATCGGCGCCGCTGATGTCGAGGGGCCGCGCATCGTGTCCCTCGAGCCCAACGGGCTCGACGACATCTGGCGCGACATCGCGCGCGTGGCCGAGGCGCTCGGCGCCGTCGAGCGCGGGCGGACGCTCGTCGCCGGGCTGCAGGGGCGCATGGACGCCGTCGCCGTCCGCGCGCGCACCGCGGGGAGCCGGCCGACGGTGGCGTGCATCGAGTGGGTCGAGCCGCTCATGGCGGCGGGCAACTGGATGCCGACGCTGGTCGAGCTCGCCGGCGGCACCAACCTCTTCGGCACCGCCGGCAAGCATTCGCCGTGGATGCGCTTGGACGAGCTCGTGGCGCGCGATCCCGAGATCATCGTGATCCTGCCGTGCGGCTACGACATCGCGCGCGCCTCGCAGGATCTGCCGCTCCTCGAGCGCGAGCCGCGCTGGCGGTCGCTACGCGCGGTGCGCGCCGGGCGCGTCTTCGTCGCCGACGGCAACCAGTACTTCAATCGGCCGGGGCCGCGCGTGGTCGAGTCGCTCGAGATCCTCGCCGAGCTCGTGCATCCCGAGCTCTTCCCGCCGCGGCACGCCGGCGCCTACATCGCGGCGGGCACGCAGCTGTAGCCGGCGGCGCGCGTCTTTTGCGGCGCGAGCGCGTCGGCGGCGTGCACGGTCTCGACGTCGATGGGCGGGATCGACAAGTGCTCGACGGCGTTGATGGCGTCGAGGAACTTCTGCGCGTAGAGCGCGTAGCCGGTGTCGGTCAGGTGCAGGTCGTCGAGCGAGAGCAGGCCGTCCCAGCGCTTGGCGCTCAGCATCTCGCCACCGACGACGACGCCGTTGCGCACGCCGTCGACGTAGCCCTTGAAGTCGACGATGTGCAGGTTCGGATAGGGCGCGACGGCGGCGATGAGCGCCTGGTTGTAGGCGTCGGTGGCGGCGTCGATGGCCGCGGACTTCTGATCGAAGGCGCTCGTGTCCTTCCCCGCGTCGACGAGCTTCTGGCGCAGCGCCACCACGTGCGGCACGAACGTCAGCGACGGCATGTTGGCGATGAAGTACTGGCCGTGGAGCTTGCCGAGGCGCGCCATCATCTCCTGCAGGAGCGGCGTCACCTGCTCGATCGGCGTGATCTGCGTGGGGTCGAGATCGTCGGGCTGCGTGACGGCGGCGTCGAGATCGTTGCCCATGAGATCGGTCGAAAAGCCGATGTCGGGATCGAGCGCCTCGACGCGGTCGATCTGCGACGTGGTCTCGGCGGCGACGGCGTCGTTGTAGTCGATGTCGGGGTCGTTGACGATGTGGGCGAGGAGCGCGATGGTGCCGTGGCAGCCGTTCAAGATGTCGCTGACCTTGGCGCCACCGACGGCGACGTCGCGGTTCTTGAGCGTCCAGTCGAGACGGCCGTAGCGCAGGTCGAAGTAGCCGGTGTCGGGCGACGTGGCCACCGACTCGAGCGTGTCGGCGCCGGCGCCGGTGTTGGGGATCTGCGTGCAGTCGGGGTAGAAGTCCGACGGCTGCAGGGGCGGCGTGATCTGCGGCGTGAACAGCGGCAGGCCGAGGAAGACGCCGGCGGCCTTGGCGATCTGCCCGCTCACGCCGGAGGTCTGCGTGTGCTCGTTGATGCCGTTCGACTCGGTGCCCTGCGTGAAGCTGGCGCCGAACGCCATCCACGTGAGCGGCACGCCGGGCGTCGGCGGCGGATCGTAGGTGAAGAGGTTGTGCTGGATGGTGATGCCCTTCTTGCCGCGGATGACGATGTCGTAGATCCCCGGCTTGGGCGCGCCCTGCAGCGTCACCGTCACCGACGTGGGCGTCCAGCGCGGGTTGATGATCTGGATGCCGGCGACGGAGAAGTAGTCGACGTCGCCGAGCGCGGCGAGATCGCCCGAGATGGTCACGTCGGTCTGGCCGTACAGCGACGCGTGATCGGGCGTGACGGCGAGCTTGATGCCGGTGTCGCCGTAGCAGCCCCCGACGACGATCGAGCCGGCGAATGCTGCGGTCAGCGCGAACGCGAGGCGCGACATGTGGTACTTGTTAGCACGGCATGCGGCTTCTGTGCTCATGCATGACGGCGCTGTTAGCTGCGGCCTGCTCGTCGACGGGCATGCCGGTGGCGCCGGCGGACATGGGGCCTGTCGTGCATCCCATCCCGGTGCCGGCCGAGGCGCAGCGCAGCGGCGACGCGGCGGCGGGCTATCACGCGCTCGTCAACAACGGGTACGTCGGATGCGGCATTCCCTATTCGACGTACTCGTCGGTGTTCGGCGCCGCGCCGGCGTCGGAGCTCATCCCCGGCCGCGACGGGCACAACGCGACGCTGGCCTACGGCGAGACCGCGTTCACACAGCCGAGCGGCGTCGAGGTCGTGACGGCGAATTGCCTGTCGTGTCACGCGGCGAAGCTGATGGGCCAGGTGGTGATCGGCCTCGGCACGACGTCGCAGGACTTCACGTCGGATCCGTCGGCGCAGGTGGAGCTGGCCGGCATGCTGATCTCCGATCCGACGGAGAAGATGGAGTGGCGCAAGTTCGCCGATCGCGTCGAGGCGGTGGGGCCGTACGCGCTGACGCGGACCAGGGGTGTGACCGCGGCCGACAACATCGCGGCGGTCCTGTTCGCGCATCGCGATCCGTCGACGCTGGCGTGGTCGGCGACGCCGCTCCTCGAGCTGCCGCCGCCGTCGCAAGCGCCGGGCGTGCCCGTCGACGTGCCGCCGTGGTGGCGCATGGCGAAGAAGAACGCCATGTTCTACGACGGCGCCGGGCGCGGCGATCAGGCGCGCATCATGATGACGGCGTCGACGCTGTGCACCGACGACGTCGCCTCTGCTTCGGCGATCGACGCCTACTTCGGCGACGTGCGCGCGTACATCACGTCGCTGGTGCCGCCGGCGTATCCGCTGCCGATCGATGCCGGCAAGGCGCAGCGCGGACAGGCGCTGTTCGAGGCGACCTGCTCGGGTTGTCACGGCACCTACGGCGACGGCGGCGTCTATCCGAACCTGCTCATTCCCGTCGGTGAAGTGGGGACCGATCCGATCCTCGGCAGCGGCGCCGCGCAGTTCGCCGATCGCTTCGTGCAGTGGTTCGCCGACTCGTTCTACGGGCAGACGGCGCGGCTCGAGCCCGAGGCGGCCTACTACGCGCCGCCGCTCGACGGCATCTGGGCCACGGCGCCGTACCTGCACAACGGCTCGGTCCCGTCGCTGGCGACGCTGCTCGACTCGACGACGCGGCCGACCTATTGGCAGCGCCGCGCCACCGACGGCGAGGGCAACGACTTCGACGGCGGCATCGTCGGCTGGTCGTACGACGTGCTCGACGCGGCGCAGGCGGCGATGGCGGGCCCGCGCGCGTATGACACGACGCAGGCCGGCTACGGCAACGGCGGCCACACCTACGGCGATGCACTCTCGGCCGACGATCGCGCGGCGCTGATCGAGTACTTGAAGACTCTGTAGTTGGCGTCGCGCTTGCTCCGCTTGCGAGCGTGCGCGCGCGTCGTCTCGCGGTGATGTTGTCGTTCGTCGCCACCGCCGTCGCGGGCGGCCGCGCGGGAGCGCAGACCCAGGATCTGGGCCACAAGACCCTCGGCACGCTCGGGCTCGACGCGGGATCGCAGTCGCCGACCGGCGTGTACGCGATCGACGCCATCGCTGCGTATCGCGCCGATCGCCTCGTCGATCGCAACGGCGTCGTCGTGCCCGTCGCCATCGAGGCGAGGGCGTTCGTCAACGTCTTCGGCGTCAACGGGAGCTACGAGCTGCCGCGGTTGCACACGTTCGTCGGGGCCGCCTTCACCGCGCCGGTCGCGCGGGTTTCGCTCGCCACCGACGATCCACGCGCCAGCCTCGACGACTTCGGCTTCGGCGATCTCTATGTGCAGCCGGTGCGCCTCGGCTGGAAGCCGTGGGGAAACGACCTTGGCGTCGGCTACGGCTTCTACGCGCCGACGGGGCATCGGGCGCCCGGCGGCACCGACGGCGTGGGCACCGGACAGTGGACGCATCAATTCTCCGCGGGCGGCACGGTCTACTTCGATCGCGCGCAGCGCTGGCGGCTCTCGGCGCTCGCCAGCTACAACCGTAACGAGCCCAAGCTCGATCGCGATCTGCGGCGCGGCGACACGGTGCAGCTGCAGGGCGGCGCCGGCGCACGGCTGGCGAAGCTCGTCGACGTCGGCGTCGTCGGGTACGCGCTGTGGCAGGTCATGGATGACCAGGGCAGCGCGCTGCCGCCGCTCCTCGTCGGGGCGCGCGACGTCGACTACGGGCTCGGCGGCGAGCTCGACGTCAACGTGACCGCGCTGCGTTGCAAGCTGACGGTGCGCTACACGCACGACGTGGCGGCGCGCTCGCGACCCTTCGGTGGGCTCGTGTTCGTCGCGCTCGGCTTCTCGGTGTGGAGCGCGCGTTGAGGTAGAGTGCCGGGTCGATGCGCGCGCCCGACGAGCTGAGGACGCTGCTCCGACTATCGGGGCCGCTGATCCTCGGCTACGCCGGCAGCCAGCTCATGAGCATGACCGACACCGCCATGGTCGGTCGGCTCGGCGCGGGCGCGCTCGCCGGCGTCGGCATCGGCAACGGCGTCTACTTCACCGTCAGCGTGTTCGGGCTCGGCTGCGTCGCGGGCATGGAGGCGCCGGTCGCGCAGGCGTTCGGCGCGGGCGAGCCGATGCGCGCGCGCCGCCTCTTGTGGCAGGGCATGCGCGTGGCGTGCGGCGTGTCGCTGCCGCTGGTGGTGATCATGTCGTTCCTGCCCTCGATCCTGCCGTGGTGCGGGATCGACGCGGCGACGACGGCCGAGGTGCGCGCGTACCTGTGGACGCGCATGCTCAACGTGCTGCCGTATCTGGTGTTCATCGGGCAGCGCGCCTATCTGCAGGCGGCGGGCGTGACGCGGCCGATCGTGGTGGCGACGGCGGTGGGGATCGCGGCCAACGCGCTCGGCAATTGGCTGCTCATCTATCGCGTCGGCTGGGGCGTGGCCGGCGCCGGGCTGGCGTCGACGCTGGCGGCGACGGCGATGTGCGCGATGATGGGGCCGGCGATCGCGCGCATCGACGCGCCCCCCGATGCGCAGCGGCGGCGCTTCGATCGCGGGCTCGTGCGCACCATCCTGCGGCTCGGCGTGCCCAACGGGCTGCAGGTGGTGGCCGAGGTCGGCGTCTTCGCCACCGTCGGCGTGCTCGCCGGGCGCATCGGCGCGACCTCGGCGGCGGCGCACCTCGTGGCCATCACGCTGGCGAGCTTCACCTTCTGCGTCACGCTCGGGATCGGCGCGGCGACGAGCGTGCGCGTCGGCGTGCACGTGGGCGCCGGCGACTTCCGGTCGGCGCGGCACGCCGGCCTGGTCGGGCTCGGCGCCTCGAGCGTGTTCATGACGGCCAGCGCGCTCGCCTTCTTCGCGTTCGCGCCCGAGCTGGCGGAGGCGCTGACGAACGATCCGAGCGTGCTGGCGGTGGCGATTCCGCTCGTGCACGTGGCGGCGATCTTCCAGCTCTCCGACGGGCTGCAAGCGACGGCCGCGGGGGCGCTGCGCGGCGCCGGCGATCCGCACGCGCCCTTGTACGCGAACCTCGTCGGGCACTGGGTGCTCGGGCTGCCCGTCGCCGTCGCGCTCGGCTTCTACGCGCACGAGGGCGCCGTCGGGCTGTGGTGGGGCCTGTCGCTCGGGCTGACGGCGGTGGCCATCGGGCTGATCGCGCGCTTTCTGTGGTTGTCGTCGCGGCCGATCCGGCGCGTCTGAGACGTGATAGCGTTCGCGCCGTGCCCAGCGAGCGAGCGAAGGTGCGGGATTTTCGCGCCCGGGAGGCGAGTGCAGCGAGCCGACTTGGCGCGCCGCACCGGAGCGAGCGAGCGAAGCAATAATGGAACGGGTGCGCACGTATTGCCGCATCTGCGAGGCCGCGTGCGGCATGGTCGCCGAGCGCGCGGGGGGCGAGCTGCGTCGGCTCGTGCCCGACGCCGCGCATCCGATCTCGCGCGGGTTCGCGTGCGTCAAAGGGCCGGCGATGGTCGACGTGCACCGCGATCCGGCGCGGCTCGATCATCCCGAGCGGCGCCTGCCGAACGGTGGCGGCGATCGCTGGACGCGCGTGTCGTGGACGGAGGCGCTCGCCGACATCGGCGCGCGGCTCAAGCGCGTTCGCGACACGTACGGGCCCGACGCCATCGGCGTGTACATCGGCAACCCGACGGCGTTCAACGTCGGGCTCAGCGTCTACGCCGCCGGCTTCCTCGCCGCGCTCGGCACGCGCAACTTCTACAACGCGGCGTCGCTCGACTGTCAGAACAAGTTCGCCGTCGCCGAGGAGATGTTCGGGCACTACGTCATCCAGCCGATCCCCGATCTCGACCACACCGACTTCTTCTTGTGCCTGGGGTCGAATCCGCTGGTCTCGCAGATGAGCTTCGTGGCGATGCCGCGGGCGCTCGAGCGGCTCAAGGGCATCGTGGCGCGCGGCGGGCGCGTGGTGTCGGTCAATCCGCGGCGCACCGAGACCGCGGACGCCGTCGGCGAGCAGCTCTTCATCCGGCCCGACAGCGACGCGTTCCTGCTGATGGCGATGCTGCGCGTGATCTTCGACGAGGAGCTCGAGGATGGCGTGGCCTGCGCGCAGCTTGCGCACCTCGACGAGCTGCGCGCGGCGGCGCGAGCGTTCGAGCTCGACGACGTGGCCGCGGCGACCGGGATCGCGCGCGACACGATCGTGGAGCTCGCGCGATCGTTCGCGCGTGCGCCGTCGGCCAATGCCTATTGCTCGACGGGCGTGAACCAGGGGTCGCAGGGATCGCTGGCGTTCCTCGGCGTGCAGGCGCTCAACGCGATCACCGGCAACCTCGATCGCGCGGGCGGGGCGCGCGTGCCGTCGCGGGCGGTCAAGTTCGCCAAGCTGGCGCGCCTGCTCGGGCGGATGCGGCCGCCGCGGCCGAGCCGCATCGGCAACTTCGCGCCGGTCGCGGAGTCGCTGCCGACGGGGATCCTGGCCGACGAGATCCTGACGCCGGGGCAGGGGCAGATCCGCGCGCTCCTGGTCATCGCGGGCAATCCGCTCTTGTCGGCGCCGTCGGGGGCGCGCCTGGGCGAGGCGCTGCGCGCGCTCGAGCTGTGCGTGGCCATCGATCTCTATCGCAACGAGACCGGCGTGCTGGCGCACTACACGCTGCCGGCGACCGATTGGCTCGAGCGCGAGGACTTCCCGCTCGTTCAGTCGGGAATGCAGCCGGAGCCGTACGCGCAATTATCGCCCGCCGTAGCGGCGCCGCGCGGCGAGCGGCGGCAGGAGGCCGACATCCTCGTCGCCATCGCGCGCGCGGCGAAGCTGCGCATGTTCGGCACGCCGGGGCTGACGAGCGTCTTCGGGCGCGTCGCGCCGGAGAAGGTGTATCCCTGGGTGTCGCGGCTCGTCGGGCTGCCGGCCTCGCGCCAGCCGGTGCTGGTCGCGCCCGATACGCCGGGCGCGTTCCTCGACGACGTGCCGACCAGAGATGGGCGCGTCGACGTCGGGCCGGCGAAGGTGCTCGCCGACGTGCCGCGTGCGCTCGAGCGCTGCCGTCGCGAGGCGACGTCGCCGCCGGGGCTGAAGCTGATCGGCCGGCGCCAGCGGCGCTCGCACAACTCGTGGATGAACGATCTGTCGAAGCTCAAGAAGAGCGACGACGGCTGCCGGCTCGCCATCCACCCGACCGACGCCGCGCGGCTCGGGGTCACCGACGGTGCGCGCGTGTCGGTGACGTCGGCGGCGGGGCGCGTCGAGGTCGAGGCCGAGCTCGACGAGGCGCTCATGCCGGGCACGGTGTCGATGCCGCACGGCTGGCGCATCAACGTCAACGAGCTCGCGGCCGATGGGCCGGCGGCGCTCGAGCCGCTCTCGGGAATGGCGCGTTACAACGGGATCGAAGTGGACGTCCAGGCTCTCAGACATTAAGGAATGGACATGGGAAACTCGTTTGGTACCGAAGGCACGCTCTCCGTCGGCAACGACAAGTACAAATTCCACAAGCTCGCCGGGCTTCCGGGCGGCGAGCGGCTGCCGTTCTCGCTCAAGGTGCTGCTCGAGAACCTGCTGCGTCACGAGGATGATCGCTCGGTGCGGCGCGACGACGTCGAGGCGCTGCTCAAGTGGGATCCCAAGGCCGAGCCCGATCGCGAGATCGCGTTCCGCCCGGCGCGCGTCTTGTTGCAGGACTTCACCGGCGTGCCCGTCATCGTCGATCTGGCGGCGATGCGCGACGCGATCACGCGGCTCGGCGGCAATCCGGAGCGCATCAACCCGCTCGTGCCGCTCGACCTCGTGATCGATCACTCGGTGCAGGTCGATTCGTTCGCGTCGGAGAAGAGCTACGGCCTCAACGTCATGCTCGAGTACGAGCGCAACAAGGAGCGCTACGGGCTGCTCCGTTGGGGACAGCAGGCGTTCCGTCGCTTCCGCGTGGTGCCGCCGGGCATGGGCATCTGCCACCAGGTGAACCTCGAGTACCTGGCGCAGGTGGTGTTCCGCGGCGACGGCAACATGGTCTATCCCGACACGCTCGTCGGCACCGACTCGCACACCACGATGGTCAACTCGCTCGGCGTGCTCGGCTGGGGCGTGGGCGGCATCGAGGCCGAGGCGGCGATGCTCGGGCAGCCGGTGTCGATGCTGATTCCGCAGGTCGTGGGCTTCAAGCTCCACGGGCAGCTGCGCGAAGGCGCGACCGCGACCGACGTGGTGCTCACCGCGACGCAGATGCTGCGCAAAAAGGGCGTAGTCGGAAAGTTCGTCGAGTACTACGGGCCCGGCATCGCCGCGCTGGCGCTGCCCGATCGCGCGACCATCGCCAACATGGCGCCCGAGTACGGCGCGACCATGGGCTTCTTCCCCGTCGACCAGGTGACGCTCGAGTACCTGAGCTTCTCGGGACGCGACAAGGCGCAGGTCGCGCTCGTCGAGGCGTACTGCAAGGAGAACGGCCTGTTCCACTCGGCGGCGTCGCCGGAGCCGAGCTTCTCCGACACGCTCGAGCTCGATCTCGGCACGGTCGAGCCGTCGCTGGCGGGGCCGAAGCGGCCGCAGGATCGCGTGGCGCTGTCGAAGGTGAAGGCGGTCGCGTCGAAGACGGTCGACGAGATGTGCGAGAAGGGGCCCGACCTCGAGGCGCGCAAGCACAAGACCGTGGACGTCGAGCTCGACGGAAACAAGTTCGCGGTCGGGCACAGCGCGGTGGTGATCGCGGCGATCACGTCGTGCACCAACACGTCGAACCCGGCGGTGATGCTGGGCGCGGGCCTGGTGGCGAGGAACGCCGTCGCCAAGGGGCTCACGAAGTCCAAGCCGTGGGTCAAGACGTCGCTGGCGCCGGGATCGCGCGTGGTGACCGAATATCTGAAGGAGACGGGGCTACTCGCGCCGCTCGAGACGCTGGGGTTCAACCTCGTCGGCTACGGCTGCACGACCTGCATCGGCAACTCGGGCCCGCTGCCGGAGCCGATCGCGGAGGCGGTGACGTCGGGCGACCTCGTGGTCGCGGCGGTGCTCTCGGGCAATCGCAACTTCGAAGGGCGCATCAACGCGCTGGTGCGCATGAACTTCCTGGCGTCGCCGATGCTGGTGGTCGCGTACGCGCTCGCGGGCACGGTCGACATCGATCTACATAGCGAGCCGCTCGGCACCGGCAAGGACGGCAAGCCCGTCTACCTGCGCGACATCTGGCCGACCAACGAGCAGATCCGCGAGGCGGTGCGCGCGGGCGTCAAGCCGGAGCAGTACACGCGCGAGTACGGCAAGGTCTTCGACGGCGACGAGTCGTGGAAGCGGCTGTCGGTGCCCAAGGGGCAGACGTTCGCCTGGGAGGGCGATTCGACCTACGTGCGCAATCCGCCGTTCTTCGAGGTGGAGAAGGCGCTGCCGCCGGTCGCGGACATCGTGGGGGCGCGCTGTCTGGCGCTGCTCGGTGACTCGGTCACGACCGATCACATCTCGCCGGCGGGATCGATCTCGAAGAAGTCGCCGGCGGCGGCCTATCTGATCGAGCACGGCGTCAAGCCCGAGGACTTCAACTCGTACGGCGCGCGGCGCGGCAACCATGAAGTGATGATGCGCGGCACGTTCGCCAACATCCGCTTGCGCAACTTGATGCTGCCGGGCGTCGAGGGCGGGATGTCGAAGTTCCTCGGCAAGAGCGACAGCGACGGGCCGCAGCAGTCGATCTACGATGCGGCGATGAAATACAAGGAAGCGGGCGTGCCGCTGGTGGTCGTGGCGGGCGCCGAATACGGCACCGGATCGTCGCGCGACTGGGCGGCGAAGGGGACGCTGCTGCTCGGGGTGCGCGCGGTGATCGCCAAGTCGTTCGAGCGCATCCATCGCTCGAACCTCGTCGGCATGGGCGTCTTGCCGTTGCAGTTCATGGACGGCGAGGACGCGACGACGCTGGGCCTCACCGGCTACGAGACGTTCGACATCGCGGGCGTGGCGGCGAACCTGGCGCCGGGGCGCACGCTCGAGGTGCGCGTCGGTGGTGGCGCTGGGGGCGGCAAGTCGTTCAAGGTGCGGCTGCGCATCGATACGCCGAACGAGGTCGACTACTACAAGCACGGCGGCATCCTGCCGTACGTGCTGCGGCAGCTGATCGCGTGATGGCGGAGTCGCCGTCGGATCCACAGTTCTGGCGCGATCACTACGCGGCGCCGTCGCAAGGCTGGGAGATCGGGCGCGCGGCGCCGCCGCTGGCGAGCTGGTTCGTCACGCATCCGTCGGCGGCGGCGGGCAAGCGCGCGCTGGTGATCGGCTGCGGGCGCGGTCACGAGGCGCGCATGCTGGCGGCGGCCGGCGCCGACGTCGTGGCCATCGACTTCGCGCCGGAGGCGATCGCCGAGGCGCGCCTGCTCGCGGCGAAGGAGGGCGTGGGCGTCGACTTCCGCGTGCGCGATCTGTTCGCGCTCGGCTCGGAGCGCGAGCGGTTCGAGCTGGTGCTCGAGCACTGCTGCTTCTGCGCGATCGATCCGGCGCGGCGTCAAGAGTATGTCGAGCGCGTGGCCGGCGCCCTCGTCGACGGCGGGCAGTACGTCGGCCTCTTGCGCACGCGCTGCAACAAGCCCGAAGGGCCGCCGTTCTCGGTGTCGCCCGAGGAGGTCGAGCGGCTGTTCGGGCCGCGCTTCGTGATCGACGAGGCGCGCGTGCCCGACGACTCGATCGAGGCGCGGCGCGGGAACGAGCTGTTCGTGCGCATGACGCGGAGGTGACCATGCTCGCGGTCTTGTCGCTCGTGTTGATGTCGTCGCAGTTCACCGCCGGCGGCGCGATCCCGGCGGCGCATACGTGCGACGGCGCGGATCAGGCGCCGGCGCTGCACTGGTCGGGCGTGCCGGCGAACGCCAAGAGCCTGGCGCTCGTCGTCGACGATCCCGACGCGCCCGATCCGAAGGCGCCGAAAATGACGTGGGTGCACTGGGTCCTCTACGACCTGCCGCCGACGGCGACGTCGCTGCCGCTCGGCGTGACGAAGGCGACGCTGCCGCCGGGGACGCGCGAGGCCAACAACGATTGGCGCACGCCGGGGTGGCGCGGGCCGTGTCCGCCGATCGGGCGCCATCGCTACTTCTTCAAGCTGTATGCGCTCGACGTGGTGCTGCCGGAGATCGCGCGCGCCGACAAGGGCAAGCTCGAGGCGGCGATGAAGGGCCACGTGCTCGCCGAGGGGCAGCTGGTCGGCACCTACGAGAAGGGCAAGAAGTGACGCCGGTTCTGTTCGTCTCGCACGGCGCGCCGACGACGGTGATGGAGCCCGAGGCGCCGTTCGGCGTGGCGCTGCGGGCCTTCGGCGACAAGGTGCGGCCGCAGGCGATCGCCATCGTGTCGGCGCACTGGCAGACGCGCGCGCCCGAGGTGCGCCTGACGGGCGCGGCGCGGCCGCCGCTCATCTACGACTTCGGCGGGTTTCCCGACGCGATGTATCGCATGCAGTACCCGGCGCCGGGCGCGCCGGAGCTGGCGCGCGAGATCGCGGATGCGGTAGCCGGGGCGCACGCGATCGACGGCGCGCCGAAGTGGAACGCCGTCGTGGACGAGACGCGCGGCTGGGACCACGGCGTGTGGACGCCGCTGAAGCTGGCGTATCCGGCGGCGGACGTGCCGGTGGTGGAGCTGTCGCTGCCGACGGCGTCGGCGCCGGCGCTGCTCGCGCTCGGGCGGGCGCTGAAGTCGCTGCGGGCGCGCGATGTGCTGGTCGTGGGATCGGGGACGGTGGTGCACAATCTGGAGGCGATCGGCGTGGAGGCGCCGTGGGTGCGGGCGTTCGACGCGTGGTTCGCCGAGGCGGTGGGGCGGCATGATCTGCAGGCGTTGGCGGAGTGGCGCAAGCAGGCGCCGGGCGCCGCCGAGGCGCATCCGACGAGCGAGCACTTCGATCCGTTCCTGGTGGCGATGGGCGCGACGGAGGCGGGCGAGCCGGTGACGACGCTGTACGACGAGCTCGCGTTCGGATCGCTGTCGATGCGCACGTTCACCATCGGCTGAGGCAGCGACGCAGCTAGCGTCCGCGGATCTCGAAGGTCACTTCGTTCGATCGCGCTTTCACGCCGTGCGCGGCGTAGACGAAGCGGATCGCGTAGCGGCCAGGGTGTAGTCGGTACTCGACCGCGCCCTGACCGCGAGGATCGCAATAGTCGAAGGTGAGATTCGACTGTGCGTAGCGCACGGACTCCCCGGGCGCGAGCGGCCGCGACAACCGCGGCTCGCACGGGCATGGCACGTCCATGTCGGTACCCGAGCAACAGTAGGCCGTGCCGGCATGTTGCGGTGGCACGCGTCGCCCGTCGCGGCGCACCGCCTCGACACGAATCGCGTAGGCGAGGTTCGATTCGAAGAGGACACCGCGATTGCCGCGATTGGTGAGCGTCAGGTCGAAGTGGATGGGATACTGCCCGTCGCTCGCGTACAGGTCGATCATCGTGGGGGTCGCGGTCGCGACGAGCTCGAGCGGCGAGGCGCAGCCGGCGTACGCGCTTGCGAGCAGCGCCAGCGTCGCGATGCGGCGAGCGTGCACGAGATCAGCGTACCTCGATTCGGCGCCTTTCGTACGCCCGCGGTCAGAGGCGCTCGCGGACGGTGTCGACGGCTTCGCGCAGGTTGCGGCGCGTGCGCGGCAGGGCGTGGCGCATCGCGGCCACGAACGCGCCGGCGCCGGCGATCGCACCGGCCACGCCGAGCGTCAGGTACGTGAGCGACACCAGGCGCACGCGGCGGCGCAGCCGGCGGCTCGACGGCGGCACCGCCGGTGACGCGAACAACATGCCGACGCCGACGATCGCCAGCAGCCCGCCGAGAGCGAGGGTCGCCGCCGGCCACGCCGCGCGCTCGCCGGCGCGGGTCACTTCGCGACGCGCGACACCGCCATAGGCGCGTGCCAATGCCGCTACATCGTCCGCGGTACGCTCCGTCAGGTCGCCGATTCGGCGATCGCTCGGCGCACGAGGGTCTGGGCTCATCGTTCACCTCCGTTCGTATTCGGAGATTGCGGCGCTCGCGTCGTCACGCAACTCGCGCCCTATCTTCTGGCCCCATGGAAAAGCTCGCCCAGAACAACCCCGCGTTCCTGCTCGACGTCCTGAACGGCCGATTGGCCTTCGAGCGCACCGGCGTGAAGCTCTACGACAGCGTGATCGGCAAGATCGAGGCGCAAGCCCAACCGCGCTTCCTCGCCATCGTCGGCCAGCTGCGCGAGATCCGCGCCGAAGAGAAGGAGCACGAGGAGTGGCTCGAAGCGCAGATTCGCGGGCTCGGAGGCAATCCCGACGGGAAGTCGGAGATGGCGCAGCTCGAGATGGAGGAGGGGCGCGGCATCGAGACCATCATCTGCGACGGACACTCGAACGCCGTCCACCTGCTGCACGCGCTCCTCGCCGCGGAGCTGGCCGACAACGCCGGCTGGGACGTGCTGGTCAAGCTCGCCGACGAGGCCGGCGACCCGGCGGCCAAGATCGAGTTTGCCCGGCGCATGGCGGAGGAGGCCAAGCACCTCCTGTTCATCCGGGAGCTGGTGGTGCGCTCGGCCGAAACGATGATGCTCGGCGCCGAGCGTCCGTTGCCGCGCGGCTTCGGCAGCGTCGCCGCGAGCAAGATGAAGAAGCCGCTACTCGTCGGCGGCGCGCTCGGTGCGGTGCTGCTCGGGGTCGGCGCGCTCGCGGCCTCCGCGCTGTTCCTGGCGCGGCCGAAGCTGGCGCCGCGGTTGCGTCACGCCCTGTGAGCACGCGGGCGGCAGCGCGGCGTTAGTTCGGGCAGCAGGCGGGATCGCCTTCGTCGTGCCCGACGGAGTCGGTGTAGAAGACGCGCCCGAGCGTGGCGTCCCAGCATTCGACGGCGGTGGCGCCGCCGCTGCCGAGGCTGCCGCCGGTGACGGTGAGGTGCGCGACGCCGGCGCCGGTCGCGGCCCAGCGCGAGTCGATGTGCGCCAGCTCGTCGAGCGCGCCGGAGCCGTCGAAGTCGACGCGCGTCGAGAAGGCGAGGCCGGCCGACTGATCGGCCGCCTGCTGGAAGGCGTATTGCGCGTCGTCGGCCGCGGGTGCGCTCGCGCCCTGGATGCCGGCGAAGCTGGCGGTCACGTTGCGCGCGTCGCCGGCGGCCTCGAAGTGCACGCCGACGTTGCCGGCGAGCGGATCGCTCGTCGGGTCGAGCGCGTGCACCGCGCCGAAGTCGACGGCGAGCCGGCCTGCGTGATGGCTGGCGTCGGGCGACGCGGTGACGCCCTGGAACAGCCCGCGCCACGCCGACTCGTCGGCCGCGGCCGGCTTGCCGGCGAGCACGAAGTGGATCTCGTCGGGCGACACGGCGTCGACGGCGAGCCGATGCACGATGCTGCCGTCCGGCGAGGCCAGCGGGCCCCACACCGCGTGACCCGGCGCGGACGCCGCCGGCGGCGTCTGCGTGATCGCCTCGACGGTGCCGAGGACGCCGCCGAGGACGCCGTCGGCGTTGCCGGCGATCTGATGCGTCAGCGTGCCGAACTGTGACGGCCGCGGCGCCGCGCACGCGGGCGCGCCGTCGGGCGGCGAGGTCGCGACCTGCGTCGCCGCCGGGACGATCGACAGCGTCGCCCGCGTCGGCACCGCCGCGCGCAGCTGCGCCACGGTTGCGTCGGTGGCCGACGGCGCGCCGCACGCGCTCGCGAACAAGAGACACGAAGCCAAAGCGATCCGTTTCATGGCGCCTCCTTGCGCAGCTCCATCAATTTGCTGCGCTGCGACTCGGTCAACAGGTTGCGGATGCGGATGAGCAAGGTCAGGTGCGCGCGCTTGAAGTCGCGCTCGATGGCCATCACCTTGTCGGCCTGCGCGAGGACCTTGGCCTCGTCGATGCGCGGCGCGTCGAGCAGCTTGGCCATCGCCTCGCTGGCGCCCTGCATCTGCCACTGCAGCGGCACGATCTGCGCCTGCGTCTTCTGCACCTCGGCGACGATGGTGTCGCGCTGCTTGTCGTCGATGCCGAGCTCGCGCTGGTGCTTCATGATGAGCTCGGGCGGAAACAGGCGCGCGCCGATCGGATCGTCGTTGCCCGGCTTGGGCCCGTCGGCGTGGGCGACGGCGGCGACGAGCAGGATCGGGATCCACAACAGCCTCATGGCAGGTTGCCTCCAATGTCGAGTTGCCCAGTGTCGAATTGCGGGACCGAGCGCAAAAGGTCGTCGCCGGCCGGCGGCTCGAGCAAAAACGCGAGCGGATCGCGCATCTCGACAGCCAGCGACGGCGGCGCCTTGGGGCGCATCAACAAGATCACGAGCGCGATCGCGGTGGCGGCGAGCGGCAGCGCCAGCGCGAACCGCCAGCGCCGCGTGCGCCGGGCGCGGCCGAGGATCGCGGCGAACGGCGGCGGCGCGTCGTCGTGATGCGCGTCGGCCAACATCCGGCGTAGCTCGTCGTCGTCGGGCGTCCGCTTGTCGTCGTCGGGCGTGCGCTTGTCGTCGCTCATGCGAGCCGCTCCGCCAGCCGCTTCTTGCCGCGCTCGTAGTGCACGCGCGCGCTGCCGAGCGACACGCCCATCACGCGCGCCGCCTCCTCGATCGTGAGGTCATGAAAGAACACCAGGTCCAAGACCTCGCGCTGCCGTGCCGCCAGCGCCGCCAGCGCCTCGCGCACGCGCCGCCGCCGCTCGGGGTCGCCCTCGTGCGACGCCGCCGGCGCCGTCGTCGGGAGCTCGACGCGCCGCTGCCACAGCCGCTCGATCCCGAGCGTCGTCAGCCACGAGCGCCGCCGCCGATCCGCCGCCGTGTTGCGGATGACCGCGAACAGCCAGGTCTTGACCGTCGCGCGCCCGTCGAAGCGCGCGCGCCCGTCGAGAACCTTCAGGTATGCGGTCTGCAGCACGTCCTCCGCCTCCTCGCGACGCCACGCGCAGCACGCCAGTGCCCACGCGAAGCTGGCCTCGTGAAGCTCTTCGATGTCGCGCCTGAGCGTTGAGTCCATGCCCTCGCCACGCCCTTTGGTCGCCCGCGGCCCCCCGGCCATATGACACCCGCTATTGGAACAGGAGCGTACGGTGGATGACGTCGCTGCCGCCACGCTCGTCGCGGGCGACCGCCCATAGATCGATGGTGCTGCCCGACGCCGGCAGGTGCTTGTCGAGGACGAGCGCCGTGTCCGGCTTGTCGACGCCGGTGACATCGTTGGTAAAGTGGCCGGCGGTCGCGAACCACGAGACCTTCACGGTCTCGGTCACGCTGCGCGGCATGGTGGTCGCGGGGTTGCCGTCGTAGACCTGGTACGTCTCCTGGCTGTCGCCGGTGAGGAGCGCGCGCAGGTCGATCTCGTCGTTGGCGTGCACGGGCGCCGGCGTCGTCGGATCGAGCGGCGTCTCTTCGGACGCGCCCGCGTCCTCGGCCGGCACGGTGACGATGTCGGTGAGCGTCGGATTCTGGTTCGCCGGCGGCGTGCCCGGGAGCAGGAAGCCGACGTAGATGCGCAGCGAGTAGAACGCGGTCAGCGTGTTGCCGTCGGCCTCGAGCTTCAGGCGCACCGGCAGGTAGACGCCGTTGGTCTGATCCGGAAGCCCGACCTGCGTCAGGTCGAGCATCGGCATCGTCGCGGTCACGCGGTCGCCGCTGCCGAACGCGATCAGCATCGGATCGCCCTCGGGCAGCGACACGCAATCCTGGTTCACCGTCTCGCCCGTCCCCGGCGGCGGCGGCAACAGGCACGCGTCCCACGTCACCGTCGGCGTCGAGCCGCCGGGGTTGGTCGCCGTCGCGGCCAGCATCGAGGTCGCGCCGAATGGAATCTCCGGCGGCTCGGCCTCGACCGCGAGCAGGCGCAGCTTGTCGACGAACGACGCCGGATCGAACGAGTTGCCGCAACCGGCGACGGCGAGCGCGAGGACGAGCAGCCCGCCGCACGTCGGCAGTGCGCGGCGCATCAGAAGTCCCCCCGAATCCCGAGCACGGGCAGAAACGGCAGGCCCGCCACCGCCGACTGCTGCGTGAAGTCGAAGTTGTGCGCGTAGCCCTCGGGGTTCTCCGCGCGATAGACGTTCTGGATGTCGGCGTACATCGACAGCGACCAGCGATGGAACGTCCACTTCTTGTCGAAGCGCACGTCGAGCTGATTGAACGAGCCGAGGCGCGCCGAGTAGAGCGGCCCGTTGATCGCGACGTACTGGTCGGCGTTGACGTCGTAGTAGGAGCCGGCGATCGGCGTGTACGGGTTGCCGGTCACGTAGCGGAAGCGGATGCCGATCTGATAGCCGCGCCCGAACTTGTAGCTGCCGATGATCGTCAAGATGTGGGTCTGGTCGTATTGGAACGTGCGCCACGGATCGTCGGGGTGATCTTTGCGCTCCGAGCGCGACAGCGTGTACGAGACCCAGCCGAAGAAGCCCTTCCACAGCTCCTGGCGCACGAGGATCTCGCCGCCGTAGACGCGCCCCTGGCCCTCGTTGGTGAGCGGCGGATCGCCGGGGCCGAGGCCGCGCACGACGAGGTTCTGCAGATCCTTGTAGAACCCTTCGATCTCGACGTGCAGCGTCGACGTCGGCTCGAAGTCGGCGCCGGCGACGTAGTGCCAGCCGTATTGCGGGCGGATCGCCGGATTGCCGAAGGTCCGCATGAACGAGATCGGATCGGGCGGCTGATGATAGGCGCCGGCGGCGAGCTTCACCGCCGCCCACTTGTTGATCTGATAGCGCGCCGACAGGCGCGGCTCGAGCATGGCGTAGAAGTGGTTGAACGCGTCGGGCGACGATTGGTAGCCGCGGAAGTCGTAGAGGTCGACGCGGAGCTGCGGCACGATCAAGAGACCCTTGAACGGCGTGATGTTGAGCGCGACGTAGGGCGCGAGCGTGATCTGATCGAGGTCGAGCTCGTCGAAGGCGAAGGCGCCGCCGAAGCCGCCGCCGGTGTCGCCCTCGCGCGGCATGGCGCGCTGCGGCCCGTTGATCGACAGCTTCCAGCGGTTGCCCTCGAGGTCGAGCCCGGCGTCGAAGCGCACGTGCGAGCCGAGCGGCAGGCGATAGGCGGCGCGCAGGTTGTACTCGAAGGTCTCGGCGTCGGCGGACAAGAGCGTGTTGCCGAGCTGCGCGTTGAACTCGAAGGGCACGTCGTAGCCGATCGACGGCGTCACCGTCAGCGTCGCCCGCGAGGCGAAGCGGTGCAGCCAGCGCGAGAGGATGCGGTGATAGTAGGTGTGCGAGCCGAACGCCGCGTCGAGCGTCGGATCGGAGGCGCCCTTGGCGACCACGTGCACGGCGTCGTCGCTGCCGAAGATGAAGGTGTCGACCTCGTCGCGCGGGGAGGCGCGCCAGTGCAGCTTGGCCTGGTAGTCGTAGTAGACGGGCGAGAGCTGAAAGTCGTTGGTCGTGAAGATCGGCAGGAACACGTCGATCCACGAGCGGCGCGCGCCGACCTCGAACGACAGGTTCTTGGTGAGCGGCCCTTCGACCATGAGCGAGCCGTCGATGAGATCGATCTGCACGAAGCCGTGGTAGCCGTCGGTGCGCGGGTTGCGCGTCGAGACCTCGATGACGCCGCCGAGGCCGCGGCCATGGTCGACGCCGTAGCCGCCGGGCAGGAACGAAAGGTCGTTGACGATCTCGCTGTTCACCGTCGAGCGCAGCCCGCCGAAGTGATAGAGCGTGGGGATGTAGACGCCGTCGACGTAGGTGCGCGTGTCTTGCGGCGCCGAGCCCCACACGATGAGCAGGCCGCCGCCGAACGGCGAGCGCGCGACGCCGGGGAGGTTCTGCACCGCCTTGAGCGTGTCGCCCTGCGTGCCGGGGATGCGGCGCAGCTCGTCGCCCGAGAGCGTGGTCTCGACGGCCTCGACGACCGGGCGCGCGCCGCGCACCGTCGAGCGGTAGGGCTCCTTGCCGAGCACGTACCAGGTGGTCGACAGCGCCTTGCCGGCGGTGAGCGTGACCTTGAAGTCGCTGCGCGCGATCTCGGCGCCGGCGACGTGCAGCGTGTGGGCGCCGACGGGCACGTCGAGGCGGAAGCGGCCGGCGCCGTTGGTGATCGTCGAGAGGGCGCCGTCGTCGACGATGACGCTGAGCCCGCCGAGCGGCTCGCGATCGCCGGCGCGCAGCACGCGGCCGTCGACGGGCACGGTCGGGATCGGCGGCGGCTCGTCGGCCTGCGGCGGCGGCGGGGGCGGCGGCGGCTTGTAGAGGAACTTGTAGTCATAGGTGATGCGCACCGGCACCGGCTTGCCGCCGGCCTCGCCGGGCGCGAACACGAACTGGCGTGCCGCCTGGATGGCGGCGTCGTCGAACTCCTGGCCGCCCGACTGCGCGGTGTCGACCTTGACGACCTTGCCCGTCTCGTCGACGTCGATGGTGAGGATGACGCTCACTTCGCGCCGCTCGGCGAGCGCCGCGGGCGGCTCGGCCTCGACGAAGCGGAGGAGGCGCGGCGGCTTGTCGAGCTTGCCCGGCGGCGGTGGTGCCGGTGCGGCCGACGCGGGCGCGGTCTCGGACGGCCTCGTCTGCGCGCGCCCGGTCGCCGGCGCGAGCAGCGACACGACGACGAGCGATGCCAAGGCGAATCTCACGGACGGGTCAGCTCTTCCACCACCGCGTGTAGCACCGACGGCAGCGCGCGCAACATCTCCGCGCGCGAAGGCATCTCCCACGCCGCGAAGTCGAACGCCGGCGCCACCGTGCAGCCGCACCACGCCGGCCCGTCGCTGGCGCGCGTCGCCTGCCACGCGCCCGGCGGCACGATCGCCAGCGGCGCGTCGGGGCCGAGCGTCACGACGCGATGCGCGCCGTCGACGATGGTGTGGACCTCGCACGGCGTGCCGCCGTAGAAGTGCCACAGCTCGACGCGCTCGCGCACGCGATGCAGCGGCGCCAGGCCGCGCGCGGGCAGGAGGTAGTGGATCGTAGAGCAGGCGGCGTCGCGATAGGCCTCGCGATACCAGCCGCCCTCGGGATGCGCGACGAGCCCGAGCCGTTTGACGAGATCGTCCACGACCATCCGGCGATTGGTATTATCACGAACCTTCGATGGGACGCATCGCTGAAGTGGCCGAGAAGTATTGGTCGGGCGCGATCAAGACGCGCGAGCAACATCCGTTCACGCCGCTGTTGGCGCTCGAGGAGGTGGCGCCGGGCGTCGCCTTCGTGTCGAGCTTCGCCAACGTCACCGCCATCGCCGGCGAGCGCGGGCTGACGCTCGTCGACACCGGCTCGGCGCAGTTCGCGGCGCAGGTGCACGGCAACGTGCGCGAGTGGTCGGAGGCGCCGGTGCACACCGCGGTGTACACGCACGGGCACATCGATCACGTGTGCGGGATCGATCGCTTCGACGAAGAGGCCAAGCGCGAGGGGCGGCCGCTGCCGCGCGTGATCGCGCATCAGGCGGTGCTGCAGCGCTTCGATCGCTACCGGCTCACCGGCGGTTACAACAGCTGCATCAACACGCGGCAGTTCTCGATCCCGGTGGCGTTTCCGACGAGGTTTCGCGATCCGGACGAGACCTACGCCTCGCAGCTCACCGTCGGGCTCGACGGCGTCGACGTCGAGCTGCACCACGCGCGCGGCGAGACCGACGATCACACCTGGGTCTGGCTGCCTTCCTTGCGGGTGTTGTGCACCGGCGATCTGTTCATCTGGGCGGTGCCCAACGCGGGCAATCCGCAGAAGGTGCAGCGCTACCCGCGGCAGTGGGCGGAGGCGCTGCGCAAGATGGCGGCGCTCGGCGGCGAGGTGCTCCTGCCCGGGCATGGGCTGCCCATCTTCGGCGAGGCGCGCGTGCACGCGGCGCTGTCGGAGACGGCGGAGCTGCTCGAGTGGCTGCACGATCGCGCGCTGGCGATGATGAACGACGGCGCGCCGCTCGAGGCGATCCTGCGGGCGATCGAGATCCCGGCGCACCTGGTCGATCGGCCGTACCTGCAGCCGATCTACGACGAGCCCGAGTTCATCGTGCGCAACGTGTGGCGGCTCTACGGCGGCTGGTGGGACGGCGATCCTGCCGCGCTCAAGCCGCCGCCGGCGGCGGAGCTGGCGCGCGAGGTGGCGGCGCTGGCCGGCGGCGTGTCGGCCCTGGTGACGCGGGCCGAGGAGCGCGCGGCGGCGGGCGAGCTGGCGCTGGCCTGTCAGCTCGCGGAGTGGGCGGCGCGCGCGGCGCCGGGCGACGACGGCGTGATCGAGGCGCGCCGCAAGATCTATCGCGCGCGCGCCGAGGCGGAGACGTCGCTCATGGCGCGCGGCATCTTTCGCGACGCGGCCGAGCAGGGCAAGAAGCGCTGACGGCGACGCTGCGCGCGGCTACTCGACGGTGAAGTAGATCGGGCTCGCGACGATGCGGCCGTGGAAGACGTTGGGCTTGTCGTAGTCGGGCCCATCGTAGTGATACGAGAAGACGACGCGGTAGCGGCCGCGCATGAGCTTGTAGCCGTAGAGCTGCCACTGGTCGTGCTCGACGCGGCCCTCGGCGATGCCGTCGGTCTGCAGCGCCAGCTCCTGCTCGCCGGCGAGCTCGCGGATCTGCTGCTTGAAGAAGGCGCGCGGGTCGTCGACGACGTTGACGTCGAGGAGCACGGGATCGACGCGCTGGCCGTCGCGCGTGATCGACTCGACGTGCACCGCGGCGGCGCACAGGCAGACGGAGCGCGCCTGGCCGGTCGTGTTGGTGAGCTCGTAGTGGAGCTGGAGCGCGCTGCCGCGGCTCCACACTTCGGGATCGGCGGCGACGGTGCCGAGGCCGGCGTTGGTCGAGACCGAGAAGGCGACCGGCGCGGTGGCGCAGCCGCCGGCGAGCAGCGCGGCGAAGACGACGGCGAAGGCGAAGGCGGACGCTCTCACTTGGACGCTCTCACTTGGCCGCTCCGACGGCGGCTTTGGCCCTGGCGCGCGCGGCTTCGAACTCGTCGCCCTTGTGCCACTCGGGCATCTTCGGCGCGTCGGCCACGCGCAGGAGCGCCACCGTCATGAGCTGCACGTCGTCGACGGCGCCGTCGAGGTTCCAGGTGGCATCGATCTGATCCGACGGCTGATGGTAGCGCTCGTTGTCGTACTTCTGCTTCAGCTCGCGCCCCCACCCGGCGTCGTGGCCGGGGTGCAGGATGCCGGCCTTGAGGTAGATCGCGGGCACGCCTATTTTGGCGAAGTTGAACTGGTCGCTGCGATAGAAGGCGCCCTTGTCGGGGCGATCGTCGCCGGTGAGCGTGCGGCCGGCGGCGCGCGCCACGCCGCCCACGACGTCGTCGAGCGTCGACTTGCCGAGGCCGACGAAGGCGAGGTCTCGGGTGCGCCCCCAGATGTTGATGCCGTCGATGTTGAGGTTGGCGGCGATGCGGCCGGGCGCCGTCGTCGGATGCTCGCAGAAGTACTGCGAGCCGAGCAGGCCCGACTCCTCGGCGGCGACGGCGGCGAAGAGCACCGAGCGCTTCGGGCGCGGCTCGAGCGACGCCAGCGCCTCGGCGACGTCGAGCAGCGCCGCCACGCCCGAGGCGTTGTCCTGCGCGCCGTTGTAGAGGACGTCGACACGTACCGGGCCTACGGCCCCCCCGGCCGATGGGCGGGGGCCCAGCCCTTCCCGAACGCCGAGGTGATCGTGGTGCGCCGAGACGACCACGAGCTCGTCGGCGAGCCGCTTGTCGCTGCCCGGCAGCTTGCCGAGCACGTTGGCGGTGCGCGTGCGCGTGAGCGTCGCCTTCACCGCCGCGGTGAGCTTGACGCCGAGCGGCACCGGGAGGAAGTCGCGCTTGCCGGCCGCGCGGCGCAGCTCGTCGAGGTCCTTGCCCCCGAGCGCGGCGATCTTTTTGCACGCGTCCTCGGTGGCCCACATCTTCAGCGTCACGCGCGGCTCGGCCGGATCGGCGGGCAGCTCGAACTGCGCGCCGGTCCAGCTCGACTGCACGACGTGCCACGGATAGCTCGCCGAATGATCGGTGTGGATGATGATGACGCCGGCGGCGCCGTGGCGCGCGGCTTCGGCGTACTTGTAGTCCCAGCGGCCGTAGTAGAGCCGCGTGTTGCCGGCGAACAGATTCGGATCCCAATCCGGATCGTTGTTCAGCATCAGCAGCACTTTGCCTTTCAGGTCCTGGCCCTTGAAGTCGTCCCAGCCGTACTCCGGCGCCTGAATGCCGTAGCCGACGAACACGACTTCGGCGTTCTTGATCGAGCCCGTCTCGGTCTGCACGCCGCTGCCGGCGATGTACTGATCCCACCACTTGAAGGACGCCTTCTTGCCGCCCTTGCTGAAGCTCCACTGCTTCGGCATTTCGGCAGTGATGCCGACGACGTTGAACGACTGCTGCCACGTGCTGTCCGGTCCGCCGGCCGTGAAACCGATGTCCTGCAACTGCTCGACGATGTACTGCCGTGCCTTGGTGTCGCCGGGAGTCGCGGGGGCGCGGCCCTCGAATTCGTCCGAGGAGATTTTCGCAATTTGTGCACGGAGGTAATCCGCGGTGATCTGGCCTGCAGCGGTCTTCGCCGCCGGGGAGACAGGCGACTGCGGCTCAGGCGCCGGCGCGGGCTCGTGTTTCTTGCACGCGCCGAGCGCGAGCGCGGCCACTATGAAAAAAGGAAC
>DATNAQ010000035.1:0-69908 GCA_035607415.1 Polyangia bacterium | reverse complement strand
GATGTCGGCGAGCTCGATCTTTTCGCCCGAGCGGAAGTTGTTCTCGACGTTGCGGCCGGTGAGGAGGTTCTTCATCTTCGTGCGCGTGAACGCTGCGCCCTTGCCGGGCTTGACGAACTGCCGCTCGATGACGGTGTAGGGCTGCCCGTCCATCAAGAGTTTCTGCCCGGTTTTCAGTTCGGTCGCGTCAATCGTGCTCGGCATGGTCGGCAGGATGTAGCAGCGCTTGCCGAGAGTGTCAATTCTGCTAAGGTGCGCCGCATGCCCGACGCCAAATACTTCTGCTGGTCGTGTGGGAACGAGCAGATCTTCGACGTGAAGGTCGGTATCAAGGTCGGGCGCCGCGACTCGTGCCCGCACTGCGCGGCCGACCTGCACGTCTGCAAGAACTGCAAGCAGTGGGATCCGGCGATCCACAACCAGTGCCGCGAGCCCGAGGCGGCGTTCATTCGCGACCGCGAGGAGTCGAACTTCTGCGCGCACTTCGACTTCAAGTCGGGGGACGCGCCGACGACCGACGCCTCCGTCGAGAACGCCAAGGCGAAGCTCAACGATCTCTTCAAGAACCTGAAGTGATGTCTGACGCAACGGTGGAAGGCGAGTTCGACGAGGAGCGCGAGCTGTGCGCGGATGGCAACTGCCTCGGCGTCCTCGTCGACGGCAAGTGCAACGTCTGCGGCCTGCCCGCCGGAGTCGATCCGCCCGCGGGCAGCCCCGACGCAGCGATGATCGCCGAAGGTGGGCACTTGAGCGAGGGCGCGCAGCCGAGCGAGGGCGGCGACGCCTTCGACGACGACGACCGACAGCTGTGCCCCGACGGCGCCTGCACCGGCCTCCTCGGCGCCGACGGAAAATGCAAAGAATGCGGGCGCCCGGCCGCTTCTTGACAAAATTAGTCAAGTATTAGATATCCATTCTTGACCGGATGAGTCAGGAATGAAGCTATCGACGAAAACGCGATATGGGGTGCGGGCGGTGTTCGACATCGCCTATCACAACGCGGGACGCCCGACGCAGGCGCGCGACATCGCGCGACGGCAGGACGTTCCGCTGCGCTACCTCGAGCAGATCTTCCAGGAGCTGCGGCGCGCCAACGTCGTCGACGCCAAGCGCGGTCCCAAGGGCGGCTACTTTCTGTCGCGCGCGCCCGAGTCGATCACGCTCGGCGACGTCATCCGCGCGGTGCAGGGGCCGATCGAGCTCTTGACGACCGAGGACGAAGCGCCTTCGGGGGCGCGCACGTCGAAGCAGGTGCCGGCCGACATCTGGCGCGAGCTGGCGTCGAAGGTGTCCGGCGTGTTCGACTCGGTCACCATTCGCGACCTCTGCCAGCGCGGCGAAGCGCTCGGCATCCACCGCGGCGACGCGCAGCCGCACATGTACTTCATCTGAGGCGAAGCTGATGCCGCAATCGTCCGTGCAGGTCGACAACATCCTCGAGCTCATCGGCGGCACGCCGCTGGTGCGGCTGCGCCGTCTGCCCCAGGAGCTCGCCGGGCCCAACGCCGCCGAGGTGTGGGTCAAGTGCGAGCAGTTCAACCCCGGCGGCAGCGTCAAGGATCGCATCGCGCTGGCGATGATCGAGGACGCCGAGCAGAAGGGCCGCATCAAGCCGGGCGAGAGCGTGATCGTCGAGCCGACGTCGGGCAACACCGGCATCGGGCTGGCGCTCGTCTGCGCGGTCAAGGGCTACCGGCTGATCCTGACCATGCCCGAGTCGATGTCGCTCGAGCGGCGCTCGCTCTTGAAGGCCTACGGCGCCGAGCTGATTTTGACGCCGGCGGAGCGAACCATGGAGGGCGCGGTCTCGCGCGCCGAGGAGCTCTGCCGCAAGAACAAGAACCACTACATGCCGCAGCAGTTCAACAACCCGGCGAATCCGGAAGTCCACCGGCGCACGACCGCGCGCGAATTGATCGCGCAGCTCGGCCAACTCGAAGCGCCCGGCTGCGACGCGTTCGTCGCCGGCGTCGGCACCGGCGGCACCATCACCGGCGTCGGCGAGGTGTTTCGCGACAAGTACCCGGGCGTGCAGATCATCGCCGTCGAGCCGTCGACGTCGGCGGTGCTGTCGGGCGGGCCGATCGGGCCGCACAAGATCCAGGGCATCGGCGCCGGCTTCGTGCCCGCCATCTTGAACCGCAACGTGATCCACGAGGTCGTCAAGGTCACCGACCGCGACGCCTACGAGACCAAGGTCAAGCTGGCCAAGGACGAGGGGCTGCTCGTCGGGATCTCGTCGGGGTGCAACGCGTTCGCCGCCTGCCAGGTCGCCAAGAAGCTCGGTGCGGGCAAGCGCGTCGTGACCGTGATGGCCGATACCGGCGAGCGCTACTTCTCTCTCGACGAGTACTTTGTATGAGCGCCGCGGGCTCTCGCGTGCTGGTCATCGGCGCCGGCGGGCTGGGCTGCCCTGCCCTGCTCGCGCTGGCGCCGCACGTCGGCACGCTCGGCATCGTCGACGACGATATCGTCGAGCTGTCGAATCTGAATCGGCAGATCCTGCATCGCACCGAGGACGTGGGACACCCCAAGGTGCAGAGCGCGCGCGACGCCGTGCGCCGCCGTTTCGCCACGGCGAACGTGGAGACGCTGCGCGCGCGCGTCGAGCCCGACAACGTCGACGCGGTGGTGCGCGGCTGGGATGTCGTCCTCGACGGCACCGACTCGTTCGACGCCAAGTTTCTGATCAACGACGGGTGCGTGCGCGCCGGGATTCCGCTGGTGCACGGCGGCGTGGTGCGCTTCGTCGGGCAGCTCATGTCGGTGGTGCCGGGCTCGGCCTGCTATCGCTGCCTGTTCGAGGCGCCGCCGCCGCGCGGCGTGGCGCCGTCGTGTCAGGAGGCGGGCATCGTGGGCGCGTTCGCCGGCGTCATCGGCGCGCTCATGGCCGACGAGGCGCTCGCCATCCTCGAGGGCAGGCCCACGCTCGCGGGCGCGATGCTGGTCGTCGACGGGCTCGAAGATCGCCGCCGGCGCATCAGCGTTCGTCCACGTCCCGGCTGTGAAGCGCATCAGATTCGAGAGGTCGCGTGATGTCGTTCGTCAAAGCGTTGCAGTGCAAAGAGTGCAAAAAGCAGTACCCGAAGGAGGCCGTGCACGTCTGCGAGGAGTGCTTCGGGCCGCTCGAGGTCGCCTACGACTACGATGGGATCGCGCGCGCGCTGTCGCGCGAGACGATCGCCAAGCGCGCCGGCAACCTGTGGCGCTATCGCGAGCTTTTGCCCATCGACGGTGAGCCCACCGTCGGGCTCCAGGCCGGCTACACGCCGCTTCTGCGCGCGCGCCGGCTCGGCGAGGCGCTCGGCCACAAGGATCTGTGGGTCAAGAACGACGCGGTGTCGCATCCGACCCTGTCGTTCAAGGATCGCGTGGTCGCCGTGGCGCTCTCCAAAGCCAAGGAGCTCGGCTTCGACACCGTGGCCTGCGCGTCGACGGGAAACCTCGGCAACTCGACGGCCGCCAACGCCGCCGAAGCGGGCCTGCGCTGCTATGTGCTCATCCCGCACGATCTCGAGGTCGGCAAAGTGCTCGGCTCGATGATCTATGCGCCGCACCTCGTGCGCATCAACGGCACCTACGACGACGTCAACCGCTTGTGCTCGGAGATCGCCGATCGCCATCATTGGGCGTTCGTGAACGTCAACATCCGGCCCTACTACGCCGAGGGCTCGAAGACCTATGGCTACGAGATCCAGGAGCAGCTCGGCTGGCGGACGCCGGCGCACGTCGTGGTGCCGATGGCCTCGGGCTCGCTCCTGACGAAGATCGGCAAGTCGATCGAGGAGCTGACCAAGCTCGGGCTCGTCGAGGCCAAGGGCAAGACGAAGCTGTACGGCGCGCAGGCGGCCGGCTGCGGGCCGATCGCCGAGGCGGTGCTGGCCGGGCGCGAGGCGATCAAGCCGGTGAAGAAGCCGAGCACGATCGCCAAGTCGCTCGCCATCGGCAACCCGGCGGATGGGCCTTATGCTGCGCAGGCGATCCGCGCCTCGGGCGGATACGCGGCCGCCGTCAGCGACGAGGAGATCATCGATGCCATGAAGCTCCTGGCGTCGACCGAAGGCGTGTTCACCGAGACGGCGGGCGGCGTCACCGTTGCGACTGCCAAGCGGCTCATCGCCGAGGGGCGCATCCCGAAGGACGAGCCGACGGTCTTGTGCATCACCGGCAACGGGCTCAAGACGCAGGAGCCGCTGGTCGCGGCGCTGCCGCTACCGACGCCGATCGCGCCGCGCATCGACGAGTTCGAGAAGGTTCTGTAGAGGACCGGTTTTTCAGAGGAGAGAGAACATGGCCATCGTTCGCATACCCACGCCGCTTCGCAAGCTCACCGGCGGCGCCGAAGAGGTTCAAGCGCCGGGCAAGTCGGTCGGCGAGCTCATCGGCGAGCTCGAGAAGAAGTATCCCGGCATCAAGGAGCGCATCTGCGACGACACCGGCGCGGTGCGCCGCTTCGTCAACATCTTCGTCAAGGACGAGGACATCCGCTTCTTGCAGAACCTCGAGACGCCGCTCGGGGAGCGCGACGAAGTGTCGATCGTGCCGGCGATCGCGGGCGGCTGATCGATGCGGTTTTCCGACGAGGAGATCCGTCGCTACTCGCGCCAGATCGTGCTGCCCGAGCTGGGCGGCGCGGGGCAGGAGGCGTTGCGCGCGGCGACGGTGACGGCGGCGAGCGAGGTCGAAGCGCTGTACCTCGCCGCCGCCGGCGTCGGAGAGCTCGTCGTGCCGACCGAGGCGATCGCGGAGGCGGCGCGCGCGCTCAACCCGCTCGTGCGCGTCGAGGTGGGGAATGTTCCGTCGTCGCCGGCGTCGGTGGAGCAGGCGTCGCTGTTCGCGTGGCGCGCGATCAAGGAGGCTGCGGGCCTGTGAAGGCAGCATTGCGCGCCGATGTGCGGGAATCGATCGTCGACTTGATCGGCGGGACGCCGCTCATCCGCCTCGCCCAGCTGGAGCCGCACGCGGGCGTCGAGATCTGGGCCAAGGCCGAGTTCTGCAATCCCGGCGGGTCGGTCAAGGATCGCGCGGCGCTGCAGATGGTGCGCGACGGCGTGGCCTCGGGCGCGCTCACCAGGGACAAGACGATCATCGACTCGACGAGCGGCAACACCGGCGTCGCGTACTCGATGGTCGGCGCCGCGCTCGGGTATCGCGTGGCGCTGGTGATGCCGGCCAACGTGTCGGCGGCGCGCAAGCAGATCGCGGCGGCGTACGGCACCGAGATCATCTTCTCGTCGGAGCTGGAGGGATCGGACGGCGCGATCCAGCTGGTGCGCCAGCTCGTCGCCGACAACCCCGACAAGTACTTCTATCCCGATCAGTATTCGAACGAGTCGAACCCGCGCGCGCACTATCTCGGCACCGGACGGGAAATCTGGGAGCAGACCGGCCGGCGCGTCACCCACTTCGTCGCCGGCATCGGCACCACCGGCACGATCATGGGCTGCGGGCGGCGCCTGAAGGAGTACGACGCGCGCGTGCAGATCGTGGCGGTCGAGCCCGACGACGCGCTGCACGGGCTCGAGGGCCTCAAGCACCTGCAGACGTCGATCGTGCCGGCGATCTGGCGCCCCGAGGGCATCGTCGATCGGCGGCTGCCGATGTCGACCGACGTGGCGTGGGATACGGCCGAGGAGGTGGCGCGGCGCGAGGGGCTGTTCGTCGGGCACTCGGCGGGCGCGGCGGTGGCCGGCGCGGTCAAGGTCGCGCGCGAGATCCCCGAGGGGCAGCGCGCGTGCGTCGTGACGCTCTTGCCCGATCGCGGCGATCGCTACTTCACGCCGCTCAAGTGGGAGAAGCAGTATGAGTGGTAGCGCCGCGAGCGGCAGCGCCAGCGTCGAGATCCCGCGCGCGGTGCTGGAAGCGATCTACGCGCACGCGCGCGAAGGTTATCCTGAGGAGGTGTGCGGCTTCATCGTCGGCCATGACGAGCCGCGCCGCTGCGAGAACCGGCAGAACGCGCTGCACGCCGAGGATCCGACCGCGTTCCCGCGCGACGCGCGCACGGCGTACAACCTCGGCGCCAAGGATCTCTTCTTCCTCGATCGATCGCAGAAGAGCGAGCGGCCGGTGCGCATCATCTATCACTCGCACGTCGGCGTCGGCGCCTACTTCTCCGCCGAGGACGAGCGCGCCGCGGTCGCCGACGGCGAGCTCGTCTACCCGGTCGATTACCTCGTCGTCGACGTGCGCGCCGACGGCGTGCGCGGGGCCAAGCTGTTTCGCTTCGCGGGCGGGCGCTTCGTCGAGGTCGGCAGCTATGGCCCTTGAGATCGGCGTGCTCGTCGCCGATCCGGGGATGCTCGAGCGCGCGCTCGACCTCGTGCGCAACGTCGACGAGGCGCAGCTGTTCCTGATGGACGAGGGCGTGCGCGCGGCGGCGGCGCCGCGCCTCGTCGCCGCCATCGACGACGGGCTCGACGCGGCGCTGTGCGCGATGGACGCCGAGGCGCGCGGCGTGACGGCGGCGGCGGGCGGGCCGCGCTTCGGCTCGCAGTGGGATCACGCGACCATGGTGCGCGACGCGGCGCGCGTGGTGGCCATGACCGGCGGGCGCATCGACGACAGCGACGGCGCGACGCCGGGCCCCGGGCGGCGCGTGGCGGTGCGGCTGACGCGCGACGCGCGCGATCCCAAGGTCGCGCAGGCGCTGCGCGCGGCGGTGGGCTACGCGGCGGCCGATCTGTCCGTCGTGGTGGTGGTCGAGCCGCCGGCGCGGGCGCTCCTGGCGTCGGACGAGCATGCGCCGTCGCTGTTGCGGGCCATCGCGACCCTGCGCGGGCTCGGCCATCGCTTCGTCGAGGTCGCGACCAGCAACCATCGCGTGTCGTGCGACATCGAGGTCAGCTGGTGAGCGAAGCGGCGCACGAAGAGCTCGATCTCGGCGGCGAGGTCTGCCCCTACACGTTCGTGCGCGCCAAGCTGCGGCTCGAGGAGCTACCGCTCGGCGCCGAGCTGCACATCCTCGTCGACCACGCGCCGGCGGCGGAGAACGTGCCGCGCTCGCTCCGGGCCGAGGGACAAGAGGTCGTGTCGATCACCCCCGAGCGTGCCCCCGGCGGCGCGCGCTGGCGCATCGTCACCATCAAGCGCGCCGAGCCGCGCCTGCGCAAGACGCCGCGCACGTGATCGCGCCACACGGCGGAACGCTGATCCACCGCGTCGCCGACGCCGGGCGTGCCGCCGAGCTACGCGCGCGCGCGGACGTGATGCCGCGGATCGAGCTGTCGGCGCGCGAGCTCGGCGACCTCGAGCTCATCGCCGTCGGCGCGCTCTCGCCGCTCGACGGTTTCATGTGCCGCGCCGACTACGAGCGCGTCCTCGCCGACGGGCGGCTCGCCGACGGGCTGCCGTGGACGATCCCGGTGACGCTGCCGGCGCCGGCCGCGATGGCGAGCGCGCTCGGCCGCGGCGCCGAGATCGCGCTCGCGCACCACGGCACGCTGCACGCGGTGCTCGCCGTCGGGGAGATCTTCCGGCGCGATCCGCGCGAGGCCGTCGCGGTCTACGGCACCGACGACGAGCGCCACCCAGGCGTGGCGCGGCTGAAGGCGCAGTCGGACACGTACGTCGGCGGCACCGTCGAGGTCGTCGAGCTGCCGCGCCCGCGCTTCGCCGCGCACCATCACACGCCGGCCGAGACGCGCGCGATCTTCGACGAGCACGGCTGGCGGCGCATCGCCGCGTTCCAGACGCGCAACCCGATCCATCGCGCGCACGAGTACCTGACCAAGGTCGCGCTCGAGCTCACCGACGGCCTCCTCATCCACCCGCTCGTCGGCGACACCAAGCGCGACGACGTGCCCGCCGACGTGCGCGTGCGCTCCTACGAGGCGCTGATCGCCGCCTACTACCCACCCGACCGCGTGCTCCTGGCGACGCTGCCGGCGGCGATGCGCTACGCCGGCCCGCGCGAGGCCATCTTCCACGCGCTCATCCGCAAGAACTACGGCTGCACCCACTTCATCGTCGGCCGCGACCACGCCGGCGTCGGCGGCTTCTACGGCGCCTACGACGCCCAGCGCGCCTTCGACGGCTACGCGCCCGAGGAGCTCGGCATCGTGCCGCTCGCCTTCGACCACGCCTTCTACTGCCGCGCCTGCGCCGCGATGGCGACCGACAAGAGCTGCCCGCACGACGACGGCGCGCGCGTGAGCCTGTCGGGCACGCACCTGCGCGAGATGCTCGCCGCCGGGCAAGAGCCGCCGCCCGAAGTGGTGCGTCCCGAGGTGGCAAGAATCCTCATCGGTGCTATGAAAGATTGATGGCCTCGACGACCAGCGCCAAGCTCGACAAGCTGCGTCAGGTCGTGCGCGGCTACCGATCGGCGCTGGTCGCGTTCTCCGGCGGCGCGGACTCGGCGCTGGTCCTCAAGATCGCCGCCGACGAGCTCGGCGCGCGCGCCCGCGCGCTGACCGCGGTGTCGCCGACGATGGCGCGCCGCGAGCGCGCCCGCGCGGTCGCCTTCGCCGCCGAAGTGGGCGTGGCGCTCGACGTCGTCGAGTCGCACGAGCTCGAGCGCCCGGGGTTCAAGATGAACCCGACCGATCGCTGCTACCACTGCAAGGCCGAGCTGCTCGAGCTGGCGCAGCCGCACGCGCACAAGCACGGGCTCGACGCGGTCCTGCTCGGCACCAACGTCGACGATCTCGGCGATCACCGCCCCGGCCTCGCCGCGGCCAACGAGCGCGGCGCGCGCCATCCGCTCGTCGAGGCCGAGCTGACCAAGGCCGAGGTGCGCGCGGTCTCGCAGGCGCTCGGCCTGTCGACGTGGGACAAGCCGCAGCTCGCCTGCCTGTCGTCGCGCTTTCCCTACGGCACCGAGATCACGCCGGCGCGCCTTCAGCAGATCGACGGCTTCGAGGAAGGGCTCTACGACCTCGGCTTCCGCCAGCTGCGCGTGCGCTATCACGACAGCGTCGCGCGCCTCGAGCTCGAAGGCGACGCGCTCGCGCTCGCCGTCGAGCGGCGCGCCGAGATCGTCGCGCTCGGCAAGCGCGCCGGCTTCACCTACGTCGCGCTCGACCTCGAAGGCTTCCGCTCGGGCGCGATGAACGAGACGCTCACGCAGCTGCGTCGCCGCCCGTGATGCACTTCCTCGTCGCGCCCATCCTGTTCAGCACGCTGGAAGCGGCCGACCTGTCGAAGAAGGAAGCCTTCCTGCGCGACAAGCAGGAGCGCACGGACGTGCGCGCGACCAGGCCGCCGCCGCCGGCGGCGATGCCGGTCCTGACGCTGCACAACGTCTGGACCAACGAGTCGCTGCCGGTGACGCTGGGTCCGACGCCGACGCCGGCGGCCCCGTTCAACCAGATCACGCGCGACCACTGGACCAACCAGACCACCAAGATGGATCCGCGCCTCTTCGAGACGGTGGTGCGCGCGGCCGAGAAGTTCCACGCTCGCTACGTCGAGATCGTCTCGGGCTTCCGCGCGCCGAAGTATCAGCTCATGCTGCGCAAGAAAGGCCACGAGGTGGCGCGCGAGTCCCAGCATCCGCGCGGCACCGCCGTCGACTTTCGCGTCGCCGGCGTGCCCACCAAGATCCTCCTGCGCTACATCCGCTCGCTCAAGCTCGGCGGCGTCGGCTACTACCCCGAATCGAAGTTCGTGCACGCGGACGTGGGTCCCATCCGCTTCTGGCGCGGGCACTGACGCGTGCGGCGCGTGCTCGAGTGGCTGCGCCGGCCGAACGTTCGCCGCGCCGCCCTCGTCGTCGCGGTCGTGGGGCTCGCCCTCGTCTTTCGCCTCCTGGTGGTGCAGAGCTGGCACGCGCCGGCCGGTGACGGCCTGCAGTACTACGCGCTGTCGCAACAGCTGATCGCGGATCACCGGCTCGCCTTTTCGGCGACCAAGGCGCTGCAGTACTCGCGGCTGCCGGGGTACCCGCTGTTCCTGGCGGCGGTGGTGCACCAGGCGCCGCTGCCGCTGCACGAGCACCTGTGGATCGCGTCGCAGGCCAACGCGTGGCTCGACATCGGCTCGGCGCTGCTCGTCTTCTTCATGCTGCGCGATCGCCGGATCGGCCTCGGCGCGGCGTGGGCCGGCTTCGTCGCGGTCGTGGTCTGCCCGATGCTCGTGTTCCTGTCGTGCTACGGGCTGTCGGAGTCGCTGGCGACGTTCCTGACGACGCTGACGCTGTTCTGCGCGCTGCGCGAGGGCTGGCGCTGGGCCGCCGGCGCCGGCGTCGCGTTCGGCCTGTTGCAGCTGACGCGCATCGATGGCTTCGCGATCCTTCCCCCGGTCGCGCTCGCGCTGTGGCTCGGCGCGCGCACCTGGCGCGTGCGGCTGGCGCGCGGCGCGCTCTTCGCCGCCGTCGCGCTCGTGGTGTTCGCGCCGTGGCCGATCCGCAACTATCGCCAGTTCGGCGAGCTGCATCCCGAGGGCACCTTCTGGATGCGCCAGGATGGCCGCCCGCTGCCGCTCGGCATGATGCGCTGGATGCGCTCGTGGGGCACCGGCGCGTGGGGGCAGGACTTTGCGCTCCTCAAGGTGGCGAACAACGGTTATCTCAAGACCGACCGCAGCGGCATCCTTTTGCCCGCGATGTGGGACTCGGACGCGGAGAAGGCGCTCGTGACCGATCTGTTCGAGCACTACAACCACGGCGGCCTGACGCCGGCCCTCGACGCGCAGTTCGATCGGCTGGCGCAGGAGCGGCGCGCGCGGCGGCCGCTGCACTATTGGATCGGCCTGCCGTTCCGGCGCTTCCTCGCCGAGTGGACGCCGATGCCCGAGTGGGAGCTGCCGGTGCGCTCGCGCCTCTTGCACCTTCCGTTCTGGCGGCGCGCCTACAACATCTTCGAGCGCGTCTTGTTCGCGCTCGCGCTCGTCGGCGCGATCCTCCTGTGGCGCCGCGATCGCTGGTTCGTCGTCGTCCTCGTCGCCGCGGTGGCGGCGCGCGCGGGGCTGCATGCGATCGCGCATCCGTTCCCCGTCGAGCGCTACATGGTCGAGAGCTTCCCGGCGATGATGGCGCTCTCGGGCGCCGGCGTCGCGCTCGGGTTCGCCGCCGTGCGCGCGCGGCTACAGCGACGGCGGGTCCCAGCCGCCGAGCGTGCGTGAGACCAGCTCCAGGCGATCCTGGCCCCAGAAGAGATGCCCGCGCGCGAGGAACGAGGGCACGCCGCACACGCCGGCGGCGATGGCCTCGTCGGTGGCGGCACGCAGGGCGGCCTTGATCGTGGGCGCCTCGATCTGCGACGTGTCGCCGATGGTCGCGAGCACCGCCGCGTCGGCGATGTCACGATCCTCGACCCAATAGGCGCGGAACAGCGCGTGCGTCAGCGCGGCCACGTCGCCGCCGGCGGCCTCGGCGGCGTAGATCATGCGCAGCGGCGCGACCGTGCGCATCGGAAAGCGGGTCGGCCAGCGAAACTGCACGCCCCAATGGCCGGCCCAATGGTGGAGGTCGCGCAGCATGTACGAGCGCTTCGCCGCGGGGAAGTCGTCGAGCGGCACGTTCGGCGTACCGATGGCGTTGAACAGCGCGCCGACGAGGATCGGCCGCCAGCGCAGGCGCGCCCCGGTCTCGCGCGCGACTCGCTCGACCTGCGTGGCGCCGAGGTAGGCGTACGGCGACGAGAAGTCGTAATAGAACGTCAGCGCTGCTTCGTCTTTTGGCGGCGTGGCGCTCATCCCGGCACCTGCCAGCCGCCGAGCGCCTTGCCGACCAGGAACAGCCGATCCTGTCCCCAGAAGAGGAGACGGCGCCCCGCCTGCTCGATCACGAACGACGGCACGCCGAAGGCGCCGTCGGCGACCGCGCGATCGGTGGCGTGCCGCAGCGCCTCCTTGATATCGGGCGAATCCAATTTCGCGATATCACCAAAATCGGCCAATACGGCTTTATCCGAGATATCGCGGTTCTCCACGAAGTGCGCGCGATAGAGCGCCTTGGTCATGGCCACGCGCGCCGCGCCCTCGACGGTGTGCAGAAGGCGCATCGCCTCCACCGAGCGCAGCGGATGGCGCGGGTGCAGCTGCAACGGCACGCCGTAATATGCGGCATATCGTTTCATATCGAGCAGATTCAAATGCTGTTTCGCTTTGGGCATCGCCGCCGCCGGCACATCGGACTGCCCGATGGCGCGAAAGATCCCGCCGAGCAGCACCGGCACCCACTCGATCTCGACGTTGACACGCGCCGCCACCGCTTCGATCTGCGTCGAGGCCAGATACGCATACGGACAGACGACGTCGTAATAGAAGGTGATCATGGGCTCCGACAGCTTAGCTCGGCCGTGTCGTTCGTGGAGTGGCAGCGCATGCACACGCGGACGTTGCGGTCGGCCATCGCCTGGCAGCGCGCCGAGCCGGCCCAGTTGCCCGGGTGCGGGTTGACCCACATCTTGCCCCCGCCGCCCGCCGCCGAACCGTTGGTGGCGTGGCACTGCAGGCACGTCTCCTGACGGTGGCACGACACGCACTGCCGGATGTTGCGCTCGGCCTGCCACTTGTGATGGTTCGGATCGCCCGCCGCCACCGGATCGGACCAGCCGACCGGATGGAAGCGCTGCGTGCCGATGGGCGCGAACGCGCCGTCGACGCCGGTGCGGATGTCGACGACCCCGAGCCGCTCGTGGCAGCCGAGGCAGAACGACTGCAGGCGGTGGCAGCCCTCGCAGCGCGGCGAGTCCTTGCGCGCGTCGATGGCGTGGCGATCGAGGTAGTCGTTGCCGTGGAAGTCCATCGGCTTGACCACGCCGTTGTGGCAGTCGAGGCAGAACTGCTGGCGATGGCAGTTGGCGCAGTACTTCGGATCGCTGGCCGCGACCGACGAGTGCTTGGTGCGGAACTCGAGCGTGTGCGCGTCGCCGCGCAGCGCGCCCGATGGCTCGAGCGTGCCCGTCGGCAGGTTGGTCTCGAGCGTGTTGTCGGGCTTGACCAGGTGGCAGGTCGCGCAGCGCGACGGCCCGTGCATCGCCGCGCGCCGCGAGTCGTGGCACGAAAGGCACAGCCCCATCGTCGGCAGCTGATTGCGCGTCGCGAGATCGATGCGATCGAGCGCCGCGTGGCAGCGCGTGCAGGGCACGCCCTTGTCGACGTGGACCGCGTGATCGAACTTGAGGTTCGGCGCCGGCATGACGACCTTGGCGAGGTCGGCGCCGATGCTGAGCTCGGGATGCTGCTTGTTCGGCGGATGGCAGGTCTCGCAGACGTCGCGCGTCGGGATCAGGTTGTCCGACGAGCGCGTCGACTTCGGCGCCGCCTCGTGGCAGAAGTCGCACTCGATCTTCTTGGCCAGGTGCTTGGCGTGCGAGAACGCGATCGGCAGCTGTTGCTGTGGAAAGATGATCTCCGACGGCGCGGCGAACCCCGCGACCGTAATCCCGAGCGAGAGGACGAGCGCGATCAAAATCCACTCCACGGCTGCGGCCGGCGGATGCCGCGCGGCTTCATGCCCAGCCAGAACGACAGATCGAGCAGCGCCAAGACGCGCAGCTGCGACGGATAGAGGCGGTTCACGTTCTCCTCGATGAGCCCATGCAGGTTGATCCCGTCGAGCGGCGTCCAGCGCAGGCCCGCCTGCACGCCGAACGAGTTGGCCGCGTCCTCGGGCCGGATGTCGTCGTGGAACGAGACGAAGGAGAGGCGCCCCTCGGCGAAGACGCTGCCCTTGCGCACGCCGAGCTCGTCGCCCCAGATGCGCATGCGCGTCGACAGATCGACGCCGGCGCGCAGGCCGCCGTAGCCGTCTTCGTAGTAGCCGTCGATGCGCACCCAGCCGCGCGTGCCGACGGCCATGCGCCCGCCGAGCGAGCCGCCGCCCGAGGCGTAGGCGCCGTTGTCGTCGAAGTAGAGGCGCGTGAACGCCTGCGCGTAGGCGCGGATCTTCCAGAAGGTGACGTCGTAGGCGAGGCGGATGTCGTCGAACGCTTGCGAGGCGAAGACGTTCCAGATCGAGTCGCCGTCGAAGGTCGGCGCCGAGAGCACGTACTCGAGCGAGATGCCGTGGCGCCCGAGCTGCGAGCGCGCGCCGGCGTAGACCTCGTCGATGCGGCCGGCCAAGAGGTTGTAGCGCAGCGCGAACCACGGCACGAGCCGGCCGTTCCACAGGTTGCCGCGCGCGGTGATGCCCACGTGCTCGTCGACGACGCCCCAGGCCGGCTCGCCGGGCAGGCGCGGCTCGCCCGTCTCCGACATGGTGCGCTCGTAGCTGACGCGCGCCTGCAACCAGCGCAGACCGTAGCTGTGCGCGGCGATGCCGAAGGTCGGTTGCAGCTCCTCCTCTTGCCGCGCGGCGAGCGAGCCGAGCTCGTTGCCGCCGAGCGCCACGCCGTCGACGCGATAGATGGGCGAGTCGAAGATGCCGGCGCCGGTGACGTTGAGCCCGCCCCAGACCTCGGCGGCGACGTGGAACGGCGCGCGCGCCGTGACGTGCAGGCCGTCGAACGAGGTCCAGTCGTACATGTCGATCATGATCTGACGGCCGAGCTCGAAGTCGATGGCGCCGGCGATGTTGCGCCCGCCGACGTAGGCGTAGAGGAGGTCGAGCTTCTCGGGGAACAGCTCGCGCTCGGGCGTGCGGCCGGTGAGCTCGGTCAGCGACGGAAAATCGCCCATGTCGGCGTCGAAGCGCATCGACGCGGTCAGATAGAACTGGTTGTTCGGCAGCGGGCGGCCCAAGTCATCGTGCGGGCCGAGGTTGAAGACCGAGAGGCCGAGGTACTGCGTGATGCGGCGCCGGTTGACGAGCGCGTCGTCGGCAGAGCGCAGCTGGTAGGCCTGACCGATGGTCTCGGCGTCGATCTGGAAGTCGTAGGCGCGCGCCGGCGCGGCGAGGCAGAGCATTGCGGCGACCGCGATGAAGGCGAAGACGCGCACCGTCGGCCGCACTTTATCGAGTGAGCGCGAGGTTGTCGAACGCGACGGTACCCGACAAGGCGGCAACGCCTACTGCGCCGCGTGGAAACGCCGGCGGATGGCAGCTGAGCATGGCAGTGCCGCCCGCCGACACGGTGAGCTTGCCCGCGCGCCAGGCGATCTCGACGGGAGCGAGCGCGCCGTCGGGCAGCGCGCCGTCGGGCAGCGCGGTGCCGCTGCAGCCGGCGCGCGCTTGCGCCACCGTCTGGCCGGCGCGCGGCGAGGTCACCGTCCACAGCTCGACGGCGCGCCCCGGCGCGAGCACCACGAAGTCGTAGGCCGCGTCCGAGTCCCAGCCGACGAGCACGGCGGCGGCGCCGGCGCCGCGGCGGCCGGCGAGCAGATCGAAGGTGAAGTCGGCGACCTCCATGCCGGCGACGAGCGCGTACTCCGCGGGGCGGCCGTCGGGCGCCGGCGCCGCGGCGGTGACCACGAGCTGGCCGCCGTCGGTGGCGGCGCGATCGGGGCGGCGCGGCAGGTAGGGATCGGCGCTGCCGTCGAGCGTGAGCGGCGGCAGGCTCGCCCACGGCGACAGCGGCGAATGGAAGTAGACGACCGCGTCGCTCTTGGCGTCGCCGCCGGCGTCGCGGCCGCCGGTGAGCAGCACGGTGCCGTCGCCGAGCCGCGCGGCGGCGAGATCGCGCGCCGAGAAGCTGGCGCCGAGCGCGGTGACCGCGGCGCGCCCGTCGAAGAGCGCGAGCGTGCCGTCTCCGCCGCCGGCGACGAGCACGCTGCCGTCGTCGAGCGGCGTGAGCGCCGGGCCGAGCCGCGCCTCGGCGAGCGGCGGCAACGCCAGCGGCGCCTCGTCGGGCGCGAGCCACAGCGAGACGCCGACGTCGGGCGTGGTGGTGCCGCCGGCGACGAGCGCGGCGCCCGTCGTCAGCCCGACGCCGGCGCCGCTGGCGGTGCCCGCGTCGAAGCTGCGCTGCTCGTCGGGGTCGATCACTTCGGCCGCCAGCGCCCCGCCGCCCTCGCCGCGTCCACCGACGAGGAGCACGGTGCCGTCGCCACGCAGCACCGCCGAGTGGCCGACGCGCGCGTGCAGAAGCGGCGGCCCCGGCGCGAACATATCCGCCTTCGGATCGTAGATCTCGGTCGACGCCAGCGCCGCGCCGGGCTGGCAGTTGCCGGCGTCGAAGTTCTGGCAGCCGCCGGCGAGGAGCACGCGCCCGTCGGCGAGCACGGTCGCCGAGTGGCCGGCGCGCGGCCCGCCGACGAGCAGGCGCGCCTCGCCCACCTGCCGGCCGGCGGCGTCGAAGCGCAACGCGCCGGAAAAGGCGATGCCCGCCGGCAGATCGTTCATATCGTTGAGCACGCCACCGGTCACGAGCGCGCCGCCGTCGGGTAGGGGCGCGCTCGCCGCGGCGAGCACGGCGCGTGGATCGAGGCTCGCGCCGGTGAGCGCGAACGTCGCCGTCTTCGGATCGTAGAGCTCGACCTGCGTCGCCGGCCCGTCGCCGGCGTTGACGCCGCCGGTGACGAGCACGCCGCCGCCGGCGAGCACCGTCAACCGATGTCCGGCGCGCGCCACCCGCATCGGCCCGGTCAGGCACACGCCGTCGGGCGGACCGTAGGCGATGGCCATCGGCCCCGCCGGCAGCCCGTCGAGCGCCAGCGTCGGCGTGCGTCCGAACGCGGCCAGGCCGCTCGGCCCGAAGCCCTCGACCACCACGTCGCGCGTGGCCGCCGGCAGGCTCAGCGTCGCCGGCCCCGCCGCCGAGGCCGACGCGGTCAGCGTCGCCTCGGGCGGAAAGTCGCCCTGCGCGGTCACGCGCACCGTGTTCACCGCGCCCATCGCGACGCACGACGGCATCGTCGCGGGCAGGGCCGGCACCAGCGTCAGCGTGCGATGCGGCGCCGAGCAGCCGGCCAAGGCCGCGATCGCCCACAGCGCAGCGACGAGGATGCGCACCGCGCGTACAGTAACACGAGGCGCCGACGTGTTACACTTTGCCGACGGTGGACCCGGTCGCGTTCGGCAAGTACCAACTCCAGGAGCGCCTCGGCGAAGGCGGCATGGCGGTGGTATGGCGCGCCAAGCTCCTCGGGCCGGGCGGCTTCGAGAAGGTGCTCGTCGTCAAACAGATCCGCGACGAGCTGGCGCAGCGCCACGAGTTCATCGATCTCTTCGTCGCCGAAGCCAAGCTCACCGTCTCGCTCACGCACGCCAACATCGTCCCCGTCTTCGAGCTCGGCATGGTCGACGGCACCTACTTCCTGGCGCTCGAGCTCGTCGACGGGCCGCCCTTGTCGACCATCATCGCCGATGGGCCGATGCCGCCGCCCCTGGCCGCGTACGTCGTCGAGCAGGTGCTGCGCGGCCTCGACTACGCGCACCGCCGCGGCGTGGTGCATCGCGATCTATCGTCGGCGAACGTGCTCGTCTCGCGCGACGGCGAGGTCAAAATCGTCGACTTCGGCATCGCTGCGCCCGTCGACGCGCGCGGCGTCGTCGGCGGATCGCGCGGTTACGTCGCGCCCGAGCAGGAAGCAGGCGGCGGCGCCGATGCGCGCAGCGACCTCTACGCCGCCGGCGTGCTCTTGTGGGAGCTGGTCAGCGGCCGCCGCTTCGACGGCAGCGCGCTCGGCATTCCCGCGGTGCAGGAGATCGTCGTCAAAGCTACGGCGCGCGATCCCGAGGCGCGCTATCCCGACGCCGCCGCCATGCTCGCCGCGGTCTCGCGCTTTCTGCGCTCGGCGACGGGCGCGACGACGCAGGCGGGCCTCGGCGCGCTCGTGCGCCAGCGCGCGCCCGACATTCCGCGCACGCCCGTCGACGGCACGCCCGGCCGCGACGACGAGGACGACGACGGCGATCGGCCGGAGGGCCCGCGCACCGCGGCGATCCCGCGCGGCAAGGAGGTCACCTTCGCCACGCGCATCGCGCTGCCACCGGCGGCGGCGCGCGTGTCGAAGGGCCGCGGCCTGCTCATCGGCGTCGCGGCGCTGGCGCTGGTCGCCCTGTCGGCGCTGGCCGGCGCGCGACTGCGCGACGCCTCGTCACCGGCGGCGCCGCCGACGGTCCCCCACGGAACCATGGCGGCTCGCCTCGCGCTGCACGTCAGTCCCGCCGACGCGGTGCTCACGCTCGACGGCAAGCCCGCGCACGCCGGCGTCGTCGAGCTTCCCGCAGGCCCGCACACGATCGTCGCGCACGCGCCGGGCCGGCAGGACGCGTCGCGCACCGTCACGCTCACCGCCGGCGGCGCCGACGAGGTCACGCTGGCGCTTTCGCCCGCGAAGGTGCGCCTGATCGCCCGCACCGATCCCGCCGGCGCCGAAGTCCTCCTCGGCGATCGCGTCCTCGGCACGACGCCGCTCGATCTTCCGGTCGCGCTCGAGCCCGGCGCCCGCCTCAAGCTGCGCAAGCGCGACTACCTGCCCGTCGAGCGCACCGTCGCCATCGCCGACGGCGCCGCCACCGTCGAGGCGCGCCTTCAGCCGGTGCCGCGCGGCGAATTGACGCTCGGCGCCCTGCCCTGGGCCCACGTCACCATCGACGGCGACAAGCGCCCCGACACGCCGCTCTCCAAGATCGCGCTCGCCGCCGGCCCGCACCAGGTGCACCTCGTTTGTCCACCGACGGGCAAGGAGCTGCGCTTCACGGTGCAGATCGAGCCCGGCAAGGAGACGCGCAAGGTCGCCGATCTGCGCGGCGATCCCAAGCTCGTCGACGAGTAGCGGGCCGCTCGCTAGCGCGCGCTCTCGTCGAGCTTGCGCGCCTGATGGCGCTTGTAGAGGCCGACGCACACGAGCACGAAGCCGGTCGCGAGGAGCGCCGTGCCGGCGGCGAACTCGGCCCAGTTCTCGTCGCCGAGCACCCGCTTGGTCACGAGGTTCCCGTTCTCGCGCGTGGTCTCCTGCGACTGCGGAAAGTCGAGCGCCACCACGTCGACGGCGACGCCGCCCGCGACCAGCCCGATGCCGATGCCGGCGAAGATGAAGCTCTCGCGTCGCAGCGCGCGCGCCTGCTCCTCCTCGCCACGTCCGAGTCGCGGCGGCGGCGCCGGCATCCACGCCGGCGGCGGCTGCGCCGTCAGCGGCGACTGCGTCTGCGTCTGCGTCTGCGTCTGCGTCTGCGTCTGCGTTTGCGTTTGCGCGTGCGCCAGCGACGCGGACACGAAGACGGCGACGAGCGCGAGCCGGCTCATCGCCCCTCCAGCGCGAACGCGTGATAGTCGAGCCCCGCCGAGTAGCTCGCCTGCCGCGGCCACAACGTCACGCCGAGCACCACGCCGACGCCGATCGCCCCGACCACGCCGGCCCACAGCCACGGTTTCCGCCACACCGCCGTCCGATGATCGCTCGCCCCGCGCGCCCCGCCCTGCACGACCGCCGCCCGCGGATGCGCGATCGGCTCCGCCCCCTCGACATTCGCCACCACGCCGCTCCGGCACGTCGCCGCGTTCACCCTGCGCACGAGCTCCTCGGCGTTCGTCGCCACGATCACATCGCTGGCGCAGCCGTCCCCGAGACGCGCCGCCGCGTAGGTGAGCGTGCCGGCATCGATCGCGATCGCCACGCGCACCAGCTCGTCGAGCCCGAGCCGCCGGACGATCTCGGCCGCCGTCGGCGTCGGCAAATCGGACGGCTCTTGGGAGCCGCGCGCGCTCGGCCCCACCGCCGCGAACGCCTTGGCGACCTCGGGCCGCACCATCGCCTCGGTGAGCGGCTCGTCGGGCACCAGCGACTTGGCGCGCGCCCACGCCCGGTTCGCCTCCTCGCGCCGCTTGAGCTCGAAGAGCACGACGCCGTGCCACGTCGCCGCCAGCGCCCACTCCGCGGCCACCCCCGGTCGCGCGCTCTCGGCGCCGTACACCGACTCCGCCTGCGCGAGCAGCGCCTCCGCCTTGTCGAGCTCGACACGCGCCAGCGCCCGCCGCCCGTCGCTGACGAGCTGCGCCGCCTGGCCGAAGAACCCGAGGTTCTTCTCCGCCGTCCAGCCCTCGGCGACGAGCGCCGCCGGATCCTCGAGCACCTCCGCCCCGCGCGCCCGCTCCGCCCTCACGATCGCCGCCCGCGCCTCGCCGAGCCGCGCCTGCGCCCCGCCCGACGGCGGCGCCGACACCAACACCGCGACGGTCACGAGAAATCCCACGGTCCCACGATATCACGCGCTATCATGAACCCGCCATGGACCGTCCTCGCCTGCGCCCCCTCGAAGCCTTCCCACTCGCCAAGAACGGCCAACGCTTCCTCGGCCTCCGCGACCCCTCGCGCCTCACCGACGCCGTCGCGACCCTGCCGCCCGTCGCCGTCGCCATCGTCCAGCTCTTCGACGGCGAATCGACGCGCGCCGAGATCTGCGCCGAGTTCCAGAACCGCTACGGCACGCCGCTGCAACCCGAAGCGCTCGACAAGCTGATCGACCAGCTCGATCAAGCCTACCTCCTCGACTCCGAGCGCTTCCGCCAATACTCGGCCGGCATCTTCGGCGCCTTCGCCGCCGCCCCGACGCGCAAGGCGCACCTCGCCGGCGAGAGCTACCCCGCCGATCCGTCGGCCCTCGCCGCGCAGCTCGACTCCTACTTCGATCCGCCGCACGGCCCCGGCCGCCCCGGCGCCGCCGGCGGCCCACTGCCGCGCGCCGTCGTCGCGCCGCACATCGATTTCGCCCGCGGCGGCGCCGCCTACGCTTGGGCCTACAAGCCGCTCGCCGAGGCCGCCACGCTGCCCGAGCTCGTCGTCGTCTTCGGCACCGATCACATGGGCGCCGAGCAGCCGTTCACGCTCACGCGCAAACACTACGAGACGCCCTTCGGCGCCATGCAGACCGACGTCGAGCTCGTCGACGCGCTCACCAAGACCGTCGCCGCCCGCCTCGGCGAGCCGCGCGCGCAGGCGCTCTTCAAGGACGAGTACCACCATCGCGGCGAGCACTCGCTCGAGTTCCAGATGGTCTGGCTCCGCCACGTCTGGAAGGAACGCGCCGACGCCATCAAGGTCGTCCCCATCCTCTGTGGCTCGCTCCACGACTTCGTCGAGAGCGGCAAGGGCCCCCGCTCCGATCCACGCGTCGACGCCGTCCTCACCGCGCTCGTCGAGCTCGTCGGCGCGCGCCCGACCTTGTGGATCGCCGGCGCCGATCTGGCCCACGTCGGTCCCCGCTTCGGCGACCAGGACTCGCTCGACGCCACCGATCGCAGCTCGCTCGAGCGCCGCGATCAAGAAACGCTGGTCCACGCCAGCGCCGGCAACGCCACCGCCTGGTTCGACGAGATCCGTAAAGAAAAGGATCGCCGCCGCGTCTGCGGCCTGCCTCCCATCTTCGCGCTGCTCGAATCCGCCCGCCCCGGCGCCGGCCGCGTTGCAGCTTATGCACAATGCCCCGCCGACGAAGAAGGCGGATCGATCGTCTCGATTGCTTCACTCGTCTACGGTTGATCAGGTAAGGTAACCGCCATGTGAGCGAACGGAGGCCGGGGGGCTGTCGCGCCCCGGGAGGCGAGTGCAGCGAGCCGACTTGGCGCGCCCCGGCCGGAAAGAGCGAACGGAGAGACAATGTTCATCTGGGAAGAGAAGCCCAAGACGGGTTTCAAGCGCGCGTCCGAGCAGCGCCACGCCATGTACAAGAAGGAAATCGAGGATCGCGCCGGATTGCTCCTCCGTCTCGGCTACAAAGCGCGCGATGTCAAAGCGCGCCTCAAGAAGTCCGTCGATTGGGATTTCGATCTACAGAAGGCTCCCGATCACGCGAGCGAAGTCGACCGCATCGTCGACGACGTCTTCAAACGCAACCAGAAGTAGCACCACGCCAAGGAGGCTTGGATGAAACCGATGTTGCTGTTGGCAGCAGTCGCGTTCGTGGGCGGCTGCGGCATCGACAAGGAAGTGTACGAAGCCAAGGTCGCCGAGCTCAACAAGACCAAGGCCGATCTCGACCAGTGCCACAAGGACGCGGCCGAGGCGAAGCGCAAGTGCGACGAGACCCAGGCGCGGCTCGACGCCGAGAACATGGCGATGAAGACGAAGCTCACCGCCCTCGGCCAGGACATCTCGAAGCTGACGTCGACGTCCGAGGAGGACAAAAAGCGCATCGCCGATCTCATGAAGCGTCAGGAAGCGGCCGAGGCGCGCGCCAAGCAGTTCCGCGACATGGTCGCCAAGTTCAAGTCGATGATCGACGCCGGCAAGCTGCAGGTCGAGATCCGCGACGGCCTCATGCTCGTCAAGCTGCCGGACAACATCCTCTTCGACCCGGGCAAGACCGATCTCAAGCCGGCGGGCAAGGACGCGATCGCGCAGGTGACGTCGATCCTCTCGGGGATCGAGGGCCGTAAGTTCCAGGTCGCCGGCCACACCGACAACATCCCGATCAAGAGCGCCAAGTTCAAATCGAACTGGGAGCTCTCGACGGCGCGTGCGGTCGAGGTGACCAAGCTCATGATCGCCGACGGCATGGACCCCAAGCGCCTCTCGGCCGCCGGCTTCGCCGACGAGCTTCCGGTCGGCGACAACTCGACCGACGAAGGCCGCCGCGCCAACCGCCGCATCGAGATCGTCGTGCAGCCGAACCTCAACGAGCTGCCCGGCATGGACGAAGCGACGACCGGTAAGACCTCGTAACGCAACGCGTTGTCGCACCCCTTGACATCAGGTCCTACGCCGGTTAGATAACGCCGGAACTGAATTGAGGACCCTCTTTTGAGTCCCTTCGCGTTGGCCGAGCTGTCCAAGGTCCCTTCCCTGAAAGATCGCTGGGTTGCAATCGATCCGAGGGGTTCTGCGCCCGATCGCGATACCCCGCTTTCGGTCGCTCTGAAGTCGGGCGCCACCGTCGTCGATGCCGACGACGAGCTCGACGTGCTGTGCGCGCGCCTCAACGCCGCCAGGCTCACCTCGCTCACCATCGTCTTCGCCGGCTCGAAGTAAGCGCCGACTTCCGCAGCCTCCCTACTTCGGCAGGACGGGCATCCCGCCGTCGGCGGCTCGCTTGAACCATGTGAACGACAGGTCGCGCTCGACCTTCGGTCCGCCGAAGGGCGGGAGCTTCACGTTCTCGATCACGCGCTCGCAGCAGTCGAGCACCGTGCGCGGCGCTTGTCCCTTGGCCGTGACCGCACCGGTCTCGCCGCGCGGCTCGACCGTGTAGTGCATCGCGATCGCGAACGCCGAGCCCGGCGCAAGATTGGCGTCGTCGAAGCACGCTTGCAGGTGCGGCATGGCGGCATCGACGAGCGGCTGCCAGTCGGCGGCGCGCGGCCCGCGCGGATCGCCGTTGAGCGTGCCCGAGTCGGTCGGCTTCGCGGGCGCGGGCGCGGTCGCGGCCGTCGGCGGCGGCGAGATCGGATTCTGCGCCGCGCCGCTCGCTGCGACGCTCGGCGAAGCCGGCGCCGCGGCCTGCGGCACATTGTCGCTCTCGTAGGTCATGGCCGCGAGTTTCCGTCGACAACCGCACACAAGCACGAGCACGATCGCGAGCCCGACACGCGTCATGCCATCACCGTAAACGGCGCCGCCGCGTCACGCAAATCCCCTGCGGCTGTGCTAGCCTTCCACTTGCTTTGCTCATCTGCCCGACCTGCAAGACGCACTTCGGGGGCGAGGAGCACTTCTGTCCGCGCGACGGATCGCCCCTTACGGCCTCGGCGAACGACCGGTCCGCCCCGAGCGGCGGCGTCAGCCGCGCCACCCCCGATCCCACGGCCGATCGCCTGCTCGGTCGCGTGCTCGGCGGCCGCTATCGCCTGCTCGAGCGCCTCGGCCAGGGCGGCATGGGCACCGTCTACCGCGCCACCCACACGCTCATGGACAAGCCGGTGGCGGTCAAGATCCTGCGCGGCGAGCTCGCCACCGACGCCGAGGCGGTGGCGCGCTTCCATCGCGAGGCGCGCTCGGCCTCGCGGCTCGATCACGATCACTGCATCCGCGTCACCGACTTCGGGCAGTCCGACGACGGCCTCCTGTTCCTCGTCATGGAGCTGCTCGACGGGCACTCGCTGTCGCACATCACGCGGCGCGGGCCGGTGCCGCCCGCGCGCGCGGCGGCCATCGGCGTCGCCGTCGCCGAGGCCCTCGCCCACGCGCACGACGCCGGCATCATCCACCGCGACCTCAAGCCCGACAACGTCTTCCTCGCCCGCCGCGCCAAGGGCCGCGAAATCGTCAAGGTGCTCGACTTCGGGCTCGCCAAGCTGGCGTCGGACTCCGCGCTCGGCCCGTCGATCACCCGCGACGGCACGGTCTTCGGCACGCCCGAGTACATGGCGCCCGAGCAGGCCGAGGGTGAAAAGCTCGACGGGCGCACCGACGTCTACGCGCTCGGGGTCATCCTGTATCAGCTGGTCTGCGGCGAAGTTCCGTTCAAGTCGTCGAACTTCGTCGCGCTCCTGACCAAGCAGGTCTCCGAGGAGCCGATGGCGCCGCGCGATCGGCGGCCCGACCTCGAGATCCCGCCCGGGCTCGAGCTCATCATCATGAAGTGCCTCGCCAAGCGGCGCGAAGATCGCTACGCGACCGCGGGCGAGATCGCCGACGCGCTCGAGCCGTTCGCCGCCAGCGACACCTCGCAGTCGCTCGTGCTGCCGACGCGCGACCCGTCGCCGTCGAGCGGCATGCCGATGCTGCGCCACGGCGAGCCCGGCTCGACGCGCGACATGGCGATGCCCACGCCGCAGCCCGAATACGAAGAGAGCGTCAGCGACTCGCAGCTGCGCGGCGAGATGGCGCCGCGCACCTTCGGGCGCAACGTCGCGCTCGGCCTCGGCGGCGTGGCGCTCGCCGCGGCCGCGTTCGGCTTCGTGTTCATGGGGCGTGCGCGCCGACACGTGCTGCCGACGTCGGCGCCGATCGCCGCCGCCGCCGAGCCACCGCTGGTGCAGGGCAAGCGCCTGCTGAGCGAGGGCGATCTCGACGGCGCCGACAAGGTCCTGCGCGCCGCGCGCGAGACCAGCGACTCCACCGAGCTGCAGGAGGCGATGTCCGAAGTCGCCGAGCAGCTCGGCAACCGTCTCGGCGCGCTCGCGCACATGCATCGCGCCATCAAGCTCTCATCCGACGACGCCGAGCCGCGCGCCCGGCTCGCCGCCCTGCTCCTACGCCTCGGCCAACCGGCCGAGGCCTGCCGGCAGGCGAAAAAGGCGCTCTCGCTCGACGCCGGGCCGCGCAGCTCGTCGGCCCGCGCCGTCATCGCTCACGCGAAGTGCAAGGAGACTCCATGACCAGACTGAAGATCGGAACGATGCTCGTCGCGCTCGTGGCACTGGCCGCGGTCGCGCACGCGTCGAACTATGCGCTCGAAGAGATCCCGCAGGTCATCCCGGCCGCCGACGCGGCCAAGCTCAAGAACCAGGGCATCGGCACCACCTTCCAGCTGCTCGAGAAGGCGGGCGAGCCGAAGGCGCGCCGGGAGCTGGCCCGGGCCGTGAAAATCCCCGAGAAGACGCTCGACGGCTGGGTCCAGATGGCGGACGTCATGCGCGTCAAGGGCGTGGGGCCAGATGTCACCCGGCTCCTGGCGGCGTGCGGGGTGCACACGGTGGCGCAGCTGAAAACCCAAGACGCCACCAAGCTCAACGACGAGATTACTAAAGTAAATTCGAAGTCGCACCTGAGCGAAAATCCGCCCTCGGTCGAGCACCTCCAGGCGTGGATCGCGCAGGCCCAGACCCTGCCGATCGTTCTTCATTAATAGGACGTTCTGCGGTACGATGGCCGGCGGTCCTCATGAGCGAGCGCACGCAGGTGAGGGGTATTTGCATCCAGCAGGCGAGTGCAGCGAGCCGACTCGATGCGCCGAACCGGAGTAAGCGAGCGGATTTGAGATGGAGATGACGTTCGACGGTCCCAGCCGTGGGGCCCAACCTGCCGGCGGAATGACCGGCGCGCGGTTGGCCAACGGCGTCAGGCTCAACGATCGCTACGAGATCGAGGAGTTCCTCGGCCGCAGCCCCTACGGCGAGAGCTACCGCGCGCGCGACATGGCGTCCGGACAGCTGGTCACGATCAAGGCGCTCAATCCAGCGCTGATCGCCGACGGCGCCACCATGGAGCGGCTGACGCGGGAGGTTCAAACCGCGGCCACGCTCGATCACAAAAACATCGCCACGACCTACGGCCTCTTCGGCGCGCAGGTGGGCAACGATCCCGTGGCCTACCTCGCCTGCGAGTTCGTCGACGGGCAGACGCTGCGCGACATGCTCGAGAAGAAGCGCGCCTCGGGACGCGCTTTCTCGCTCAAGGGCGGGTACAACGTCATCGCGCACTTGTGCAACGCGCTCGTGTACGCGCACGGCGCGACGGTGCACGGCGGGCTCACGCCCGACTCGGTGATGGTCAACTCCGCCGGGCGCGTGAAGCTGACCGACTTCGGGCTGGCGCGCACGCTCAAGCCGCTCGACAACTTCCGCGCGCAAGTGGCCGCCGGGACGATGGCCGCGCTGGCGCCGGAGATGATGGCGTCGCCGGAGTCGGCCGACGCGCGCGCCGACCTGTACTCCGTCGGCGTCATCCTGTTCGAGCTCTTGACGGGGCGCACGCCGGCCGATTCGTTCGAGCGGCCGAGCGTCGCGGCGCCCGGCGTGCCGCCGGCGGTCGATCCCGTCGTCGAGACCTGCTTGAAGCCGCAGCCCGACGAGCGCTACGCCGACGCGCAGGCGCTCAAGGACGCCTTGCAGACGGCGCTGGCGGCGGATCTCGCCGGGCCGAACGCGCAGGCCGCCGCGGCCATCGCCATGCCGCCGGGCGCGGCGCCGCAGGCGCGCAAGCAGCCGATGCCGGTGGTGAACACGCCGACGCCGCCGCCGCGGCCGGCCATGTCGTCCGCGCCGAAGGCTCCGCCGCCGAAGCCGCCCGCGCAGCCGACGCCGCCGCCACAGCAGGCGCCAGCGCCGATGTCGTCGGCGCCGCCGCCGCAGGCCGCGCCGCAACAGCCGCGCCGCCCGTCGCTGGAGCAGGCCGCGGTGCCCAAGTCGTTCAACGTCGACGCCGCGCTCTCCGCCGTCGACGATACGCACGAGCGCTGGCTGATCCAGAAGGACAAGCTCGACTTCGGTCCCTTCTCGATGAAGGACGTCCGCTCGCAGATCGAGCAGGGCAAGATCAAGGGCGAGCACGTCATCATCGACACCGAGAACGGGCAGCGCCAGCACGTGCGCGATCACGCGCAGCTCCGTCAGATCGTGATGGAGGCCGAGGCGCGCCTCGGCGAGCAGGAGCGCCTCGACAAGGAAGCGCACGATCGCAACAAGTTCCGCGGGCGCATGGTCACCATCTTCGCGCTCGTCGGCGTGGTCATCCTGGCCGGCGGCGGCTTCGCCTTCTGGTACGCCAAGCAGCACGGCGCCTTCGAGACCAAGGTGGTCAAGCAGGTCGTGCACGACGGCGAGTACGACTTCATGAAGGGCGTCGAGATCTCGATGAAGGTCGATCCGCCCGCGCCCAAGCCGCATCGTCCGTCGTCGGGCAGCCACAAGAACAAGAACGGCAAGAACGAGTTCAGCGACGTGACCAACCTCGGCGACGCCTCGGAGGGCGGCGGCGACGAGACGCTCGACCAGGCGGTCGTGCAGCGCGTGATGACGCAGAACTTCCGCGTGCTCGTCGGCTGCATCGCCGAGGAGCGGCGGCGCAACTCGTCGCTGCACAACGTCGACATGGACTTCATCATCAAGGGCTCGGGCCAGGTGTCGGCGGTCAAGGTCAACGGCTCGACCTCCTCGGCGATGGCCTCGTGCATGTTCGGCAAGATGCAGACCGTCACGTTCCCCAAGTTCAACGGCGCGAAGACCCACGCCTCGTTCTCGCTGGCCCTGAAGTAACACCATGCGCATTCGCGATCGGCCCAAGGCTGGAGCGTGGCTCGGCTTCGCCTTGAGTGTGCTGTTCGCGGGCATCATGGTGCCGCTGACGACGTTCGACCTGTGGACGGGGCCGGCGGTGGACGCGTCGGGGCGCGCGGTGTTCACCGTGCGTCTGCCCGAGACGTCGCTGTGGCACGACACGCTCGTCGGCGCGCGCATCGAGCACCGCCGCCTGGTGGTGGCGCGCGGCGAGAAGATCGATCCCGGCGACAAGCGCCTCATCGACGCCTACGAGGTCGGGCGGCGGCCGCCGTCGCTCGGTCTGCTCCTCGGCCTCGGGATCGCCTACTTCATGCTGGGCATGCTGCTCACGTCGTACCTGCGCAACTTCGGGTATCGCGGGCGGCGGCTGCGTACGCAGCTGACGATGCTCGGCTGCCTCATCGCGGCGGCGGCGCTGTACAAGGCGTATCTCCTGTTGACGCCGTTCAGCGCCTACTGGCTGCCGATCGGCGCCTTCTCGATCTCGGTGGCGGTGCATCACGATCGGCAGGTGGCGTTCGCCGGCACGGTCGCGCTCTCGTTCCTCGTCGGGTCGCTGATCCCGTTCGACCTCGGGCTGGCGATGGTGCTCCTGCTGCAAGGCTTCGGCGCCATCATGTTCTTGTCGTTCCCGCGCAAGTCGTTCGGGCTCGTCGCCGCGGGCATGGGCGGCGGGCTCCTCGCCGGCGTCGGCTACCTCGCGCTCTACTTCCTCGTGCGCGGGCGGCTGCCCGACGAGGACACCACGTCGCTGGTGTCGTCGGGGATCATCGGCGCCGTCGGCGGCGGCGTCGCGGCCGGGGTCATCGCGCTGCTGGTGGCGCCGCTGTTCGAGCGCGCGCTCGGCGAGGTGCCGCGCGGCAAGCTGATCGAGCTGACCGATCTGAACAACCCGCTGCTCAAGCGCATCGCCGAGAAGGCGCCGGGCACGTGGGCGCACTCGCTGGCGATGGCCAACATGGCGGAGTTGGCGGCGACGGCGATCGGCGCCAATGCGCTCCTGACGCGCGTGGGCGCCTACTACCACGATCTCGGCAAGTCGTCGGCGCCGCAGTACTACATCGAGAACCTGCACGCGGGCGAGCCGTCGCCGCACGACTCGCTCGATCCCGACGTGTCGGCGGACGCGATCTTCGCGCACTGCACCGAGGGTGTCCGCCTCGGGCGCGGAGCGGGCATCCCCGAGCCGGTGCTCGACTTCATGCACATGCACCACGGCAACGGGCTGCTCGAATATTTCTGGCACAAGAACGAGCAGCTCGGGAATCCCAAGCGCCTGTCGGAGAAGGCGTTCCGCTATCCGGGCCTGCCGCCGCAGACGAAGGAGACGGGCATCCTGGCCATCTGCGACGCGGTCGAGGCGGCGTCGCGCACGCTCAAGTCACCGTCGGAGCGCGATCTGTCGTCGCTGGTGCAGCGCATCGTGTTCGGCAAGCTCCGCCTGGGGCAGCTCGATCAGTCGGGGCTGACCTCGTCGGACTTGAAGGCGCTGTGCAACTCGCTCGTCGATACGCTGAAGAGCTCGTTTCACGTGCGCATCGAGTATCCGTGGCAGAAGGAAGAGCGCGCGGCGCAGAAGGCGGCCGACGGCCAGCCGGCGACGGCGGCAGCGGCGCCGGCGAGCGAGGCAGCGGCGCCGGCGAGCGACGCGCCGCCGCCGGTAGCGGACGCGGCGACGAGCGAGCGGCCGCCGTCGGGCGAGGGTCCCGTCGAGCAGGCGAGCATCACGCAGCGTATCCTCATCGAGGAGCGCCTCGACTCGGCTGACGAGCCGCGGCCGCGCACCATCCGAAAGCCGGCGGCGAAGGGGTAGCGGCTAGGCTTTGAAGAAGCCGGCGCCGGCGTGCTTGTTGCGCGCCTCGGGGCCGCCGAAGCGGAAGCCGACGACCTGCTCGGCGCCGAAATAGAACCGCTCCGCCTTGTGCGTGACGAACACGATCTCCGCCGACAGCTCGACGCGCATGATGCGCGGGATCTGCAGGACCTCCTGGCCGAGCGCGACGTAGGCGGTCGCGTCGACCTCCTCGGGCACGACGTAGGCGTTGCCGTCCTTCTTCACTTGCGGGGCGCTCTGCAGGATCTTGTCGATGGATAGCGGCATGAAGGCACAATAAGTCCGAACCTGGCGGGCGTCCAGGGTCTCAGAAGACGTAGGGAACGCAGCAACTCGATGGCGGTGACATACAGCTCGCGGTGGCGAACGGCGCGAGCAGCCGGTCGAGCTCGGCGCACTGTCCCGCCGGGTTGCCGACGTTGATGTGCGAGCCGTCGGGACAGGTCACGTCGTACGTGCCATCGGTGATGGTGAGCGACGTCGATCCGCCCTGGAGGGTCCAGCGGACTCCCGCCGGCGTCACGCCGCCACTCGTGCTGAACGCGCACGCGACGTTCTGGGCCGCGTAGTAGTCACCATCAACGCCCGAGAAGGTGTAGAAGCCGGCGCCGGATTGCCAGGTGACGCCATGGCTGTTGCCTCCGCCGCTCGGGCGGCAGCAGCCTTTGGGCACGAAGCACTCGGACAGCTGCGCGAAGAACGTGGCGATGCAGGTGCCGGCGATGGAGGTCCCGGCGCAGAAGCCTCCCGCGTCGACTGGGGTATCGAACCCGTCGGGCGGCGGCATGATGCAGACAGCGAAGTCGGACGGTACTGCGAGATCGGCGACGGACAAATCGGCGACTGAGAGATCGTCGACGGGCGCGCCGAGATCGACCGCCGCGGTGGTGTCGTCGCCACAAGCCGAAGCCAGGAACAACAGCGCAAGACAGAGGTTACGCACCGCGATCGCAGGATAACATGCGGACCGTCGCCCTCGCTCGGGCGCGCCGGACACGGTTTGGGCGCGCTCGATCGCGCTTGACCGCGTCGCACACGGATTTGCGCGCGGTGATCGTGGAGTCGCGCGCGGGCCGGATACTTCCGTGACTGAATCGCGCTCAGCCGCATCGGACGCCGGTTTGCGCGCGCGCGGCGGCGCGAGTGCGCGACATCGCTCGCGCCGGCGCGCGGTTTCCACAGGCTGTGGATGGCCGTGGGGAAAACTTTTGAAGCTTGTTGCCCGCAGGGCAAACGCGCGCAATCCGAGTGCAATCGCGCGGGCCCGCAACTGTGGACAACGTGTGAGCCGCTTGCCACGGGATCGCGACGTGCGTAGTGTCGTCTTCGTCGGGCGGTACGACGACGAACCAAGAACCTCGAAAGGGGATCGCGGCCTCGAAAGAGGAAGCGAGCTCCGACGGCGAAGGAGACTCTGTAGCGCCGGCGCAAGCGACTTCGGCCGCGAGCGACAAAGCGCAGGAGAGGTGGCGCGCAAGCGTCCATCGCCGACGGTAGCCAAGCCCCTCGGGAGGAGACGTCGCACGGCGGCCAACGCGCGGGCTAACTCCTCGTGCGGGACGTCGACGGGCGGCGAAGGGTCCCCGGTGCTGCGCTGAAAATGCGTGGAGGCCGGGGGGCCGAAAACCCAGGAGAGGCGCCCGTGGAGGCGGGCAAGGCGATCCGGCTGGAACCCTGAAGAAGGCTGAACCGCAAGAGAGGATCGCCGCTCGGTCGCACGAGCGGACGAGGGACGACGAGGGAAGACCGCGAAGTGCGGGCCGAGGTCGGCGCAAACCGACGGAAGCCAAGCGCAGGGCGGGAGCGGCAAACACCTGAGCCGCTACTTCTCGTCACGCGAAGACTCTGAAGCGGACGGCAACTTCACGAGGGGCACGGCACCGGGCGGGCGACCGCGCGAGGCCGGCCGGATTCGCTGAAGTCTCTGGAGGGACGGTTCGTCGTCGTAGCGCGCCGACGTAACGCGTCGTAGACTTCGGGCGTGAACCGCGCGCCCGCCGCGCTTCTTGCCGCGTGTGCGCTCGTCTCATCGAGCGCGTGGGCCGGCGATCTGTTCTCCAACATCGATGCGGTGGCGAGCGAGCTGAAGGCGCCCGATGCCTCGCGCCGGCGCGACGCCGTCGACAAGCTCGACGCGTGGACCGGCGACGAGGCCAAGCCGCTTTTGCTGCTCGCGCTCGGCGACGCCGATGCCGACGTGCGCGCGCACGCGGCGGACTCGCTCGGGCGCCATCACGTGCTCGAGGCGGTGCCGCGCCTGGTCGGCGCGCTCGGCGATCCCGACGCGCACTTGCGGGCGTCGGCGGCGGAGGCGCTGGGGGTGCTGCTCGGCGGATCGGGCGCGGGCGAGCCGACCAAGGACGCGGTGCGCGCCGTCGAGACGCTGGAGCGCGCGCTCGGCGACGGCGAGCACGAGGTGCGCGAGGCGGCGGTCGTCGCGCTCGGCCGATTGCCGCCGACGCTCGGCAAGCGCACGGCGGTGGCGCTCACCGGTCGGCTCGACGACGAGGCCGCGGGCGTGCGGCAGCGCGCGGCCGAGGTGCTCGGACGCATGCGCGAGGCGCGCGCGGTGGTGCCGCTGCTCTCGCGGCTCGCCGATCCGACGCGCGAGGTGCGCGCCGCGGCGCTCGACGCGCTCGCGGCCATGGGCGACGCGCGCGCGGTGCCGGCGATCGTACGCATGCTCAAGGATCCCGCCGAGGACGTGCGCGCCGAAGCGGTGAGCGCGCTCGGGCGCTTGCAGGCCAAGGGGGCGGTCGGTCCGCTCGTCGAGGTGCTGCAGCGTGGGCCGTCGGATGCGCTGCGTGCGCGGGCGGCGTTCGCGCTCGGGCAGATCGGGACGGCCGACAGCGTCGAGGCGCTGGTGGCCGCGCTCGATCACGACGAGCTGCAGGCCGCGGCCAAGGAGGCGCTGGTGCGCGTGGGCGCGCGCGCGGTGGCGCCCTTGTGCGCGCACCTCGGCGACGCCAAGCCCGACCGCGCCGGGCTGTACGTGGACCTGCTGCGCGAGCTCGGCCAGGCGTCGGCGACGCCGGCGCTGCTCGACGAGCTCGGGCGCGGGCGGCTGCCCGAGGAGAACGTGGTCGACGCGCTCGGCGCCATGCTGCGCGCGTCGGGCAAGCACGACGGCAAGCAGGATGATCGGCTGATGGTGACGCTGGTGTCGCTCCTGTCGTCGCCGTCGGGGACGGTGCGGCGTCACGCCGCCGAGGCGCTGCGCGGGACCGCCGATGCGCGCGCCACCTCGGCGCTGGCGGCCGCCACCAACGACGACGAGCGCGACGTGCGCGTGGTGGCCATCGGCGAGCTCGGCCGGCTGGGGGCCAAGGAGGCGCTCGGCGAGCTCGAGCACGCGCTCGGCTCGTCCGACGAGGCGACGGCGGCGGCGGCGGCGCGCGCGCTCGGCCAGCTCGGCGATCGGCGCGCGGTCGAGCCGCTCGTCGGGGCGCTCGGGCGCAACGAGCGGCGGGTGCGGCGCGAGGCGGCCGATGCGCTCGCCCGCGTCGCCGACGGCAGCGCCACGCCGTCCTTGCTGCGCGCCGTGCGCACGGCGGCGCCCGATCGGCGCGCGACGGCGATCGTGGCGCTCGGCGGCGTCGTGCGCCACCGGCCCGACGCGACCGCGCGCGAGCTGCTCTTCGGCTACGCCGAGGGCAGCGACGCCGCGGCGGCGCTGGCGGCGCTCGACGCGCTCGGCGCCATGGGCGACCGCGCCGCGGTGCCGCGGCTCGCGCACCTCGTCGAGTCGCGCTTCGACGACGACGTGCGCGGGCGGGCGCTGACGGCGCTCGGCGACATCGGCGGCGACGCGGCGACGCGCACGCTGGTCTCGATGCTCGCGGGCGACTACGGCGATCCGCGGGTGCGCGCCGAGGCCGCCTGGTCGCTCGGCAAATTCCGGAATTCCGGACATTCCGCGGCCGTGGCCGCCGCGCTGACCGAGGCGCTCCATTCGTCGTCGCCGTCGGTGCGGGCTAACGCGGCCGCCGCGCTCTATCGGCTGGGGCGCGCGCCCGACGACCTCGCCCGGCTGGTCGACGATCGCGACCCGGCGGTTCGCGGCAACGCGGCCCTCGCGCTCGGGCGCGCCGGCAAGGCCAAGACCTCGCTCGCGCGGCTCGCCGAGCGTGACGAAGATCGCTGGGTGCGCGCCGCCGCCAAGCGCGCGGCCACCGGCGCCGGCCCCTCCCCCGCCGCCGACTGGATCGCGCTCGACGTCGTCGACTTCGACGGCGCGCCGCTCGGCGACGCTGGTTACCGTCTCGTCCTGCCCGACGGGCTGCAGCGGACCGGCGTCACAGACGAGCGCGGCGTCATCCGCGAAGAATCCGTACCCGCGGGCGCCTGCACGCTGCTGCTCGACGAAGCCGCTCCGTCACGTTAGATTCACGGGATGGGTCTCGCCGCGCTCATCATACCGATGATTCCCGGCGTGATCTGGCTGTGGATCATCTACCGCACCGATTGGTACGAGCCGGAGCCGAAGCGCCTCGTGCTCGCCACCTTCGCGCTCGGCATCATCGCCATCGCGCCTGCGTTCGCCGGCGAGCGGCTGGCCGGGATGTTCTATCCGTTCCTGCGCTACGTCGAGTCGGGCGCGATCGCGCCGATCCCGATGGCGATCGGCTGCTTCCTCGTGATCGGCCCGTGCGAGGAGCTGGCGAAGTTCGCCTCGGTGCGCTTGTTCGTCTATCGCAACAAAGAGTTCAACGAGCCGCTCGACGGCATCATCTACGCCGCGGCGGCGGCGCTCGGCTTCGCCAGCCTCGAGAACGTGCTCTACGTGATCGACTGGCACACCGGGCACATCCAGTGGGGCGCGCTCGGCATCCGCTCCTTGTTCGCGCTGCCCGGGCACGTCATCTTCTCGACGACGTGGGGCTACGCGCTCGGGCGCAGGAAGTTCGATGAGAACTACCGCGTGTGGCCGATGGTGGTCTGCGCGGCGCTCCTGCACGGGCTCTACGATTTTCTGCTGATCTACAAACCGCTGTCGCCGCTCATCTGGCTCTACATGTCGCTGATGGTGCCGATCATCGTGCGGCAGATCAGGCTGCTGCGCGCAGAGTCGCCGTTTGCTCCGGGAGGCGCGCTTGCGCAGCCTGGCGCAGGTGACGACGCGCGCGGTGCAACCGGGACATGACGGTGCCGACGGGGCAGTCGAGCGCGCGCGCGATCTCGCGGTAGCTCAGCTCTTCGATCTCGGCGAGCTCGAGGATGCGCCGCTCGGCCGGTGCCAGCGCGGCCAGCGCAGCGGCGAGGTCGCCCTCGTCGAGCGGCGGAGGCTCGGGCTCGCGCGGGGGCTCCGCGGGCACCAGCGTCATCACGCGCGCCCGCAGGCGCTCGTCGCGCATGCGGCGGCGGCGCTCACTGATGGCGAGGTTGCACAGGATGCGGCACAGCCACGCGCGGCCGTTCGAGCCCGGCTGGTAGCGATGGCGCGCGGCGATGGCGCGCGCGAACGTCTCCTGCACGAGGTCGTCGGCGTCGGCGCCGGCCCAGCGACGGGCGAGGCGCGAAAGGAGACGCGCGTGTGGGTACAGCTCGGCGATGAATTCGTGAAGCTCCATGGCCGGGGCTGCATTGCAGCGGGCGTGCCGGGCGCGATTTCGCGTGGTTGCGGCGCGGGCGTGCCGTTTTGTCAGCGCGCGGCGAGCAGATGTGGCAACGAGTCGATGACGTCGCTGGCGACGAGGCCGGTCTCGGAGCGCAGCCCGGCGGCGCGATCGCCGGCGGCGCCGTGCAGGTAGACGGCGGCGCAGGCGGAGGCGAACGGGTCGACGCGCCCGTTGCCGTCGTGCAGGCGGGCGAGCGCCGCAGCGGTGACGCCGGTGAGCACGTCGCCGGTGCCGGCGGTGCCCATGCCGGGGTTGCCGGTGGGGTTCACGGCGAGGCGGCCGTCGGGCGCGGCGATGACGGTGCGCGCGCCCTTCAAGACGCAGACGGCGCCGTATTTGTCGGCGATGGCGCGCGCCGCGCCGATGCGATCTTCCTGCACCGCGCCGACGGTGGCGCCGAGGAGGCGCGCCGCTTCGCCGGGATGCGGCGTCAGCACCGTCGGCGAGCCGCGGCGCGGTAGCAGCGCGTGATCGGAGGCGATGGCGTTGAGCGCGTCGGCGTCGACGACGAGCGGCAGCTCCGAGTTGCCCAGCGCGCGGATGCGGGCGAGCGCGGCGTCGTCGCGCGCGATGCCGGGGCCGATCGCGGCCGCCTTCTTGCCCGCGAGGAGCGACTGGATGTCGCCGACAGGCTCGATCATGAGCTCGGGCACGCGCCCCTCGACGAGCGTGGCGGCTTCGGGCGGCATGGCGACGGTGCACAGCCCACCGCCGGCGCGCAAGACCGCGATGCCGGCGAGCAGCGCGGCGCCGGTCTTGCCGCGCGAGCCGGCGACGACGAGGACGTGGCCGTGCGTGCCCTTGTGCTCGGTGAGGCTGCGCGCGCGCAGCGGCCCCAGCACCGACTCTTCGAGGAGCTCGGCCTTGACGCCCCGCTCGCGCGCGAGCTTGTCGGGGATACCGATGTCGACGACGTGCAGCGTGCCGACCACCGACTGCTCTTCGGCGCCGACGAGCCCGAGCTTGGCGAAGGCGAAGGTGACGGTGTGATCGGCGCGCACGCAGGGGCCGATGATGCCCTTGTCGGCGTCGAGGCCCGAGGGCACATCGACGGCGACGACCGGCCCGCGGTGCGCGCGCATGCGGGCGATGGCGTCGCGCGCCGCGCCGGCGCCGACGGGGCGCGCGAGGCCGGTCCCGAAGATCGCGTCGACGACGATGTCGTTGCGATGGAGCGGCGCCTTGTCGGCCTCGAAGATGCGCACTGCGGATTTGGCGCAGGCATCGAAGTGGATGCGCGCGTCGCCCTTGATCTTGTCGCGCTCTCCGACGAGCCCGACGATGACGTCGGCGCCGCGGTTGCCGAGATGGCGCGCGATCACGTAGCCATCGCCGCCGTTGTTGCCGGGGCCGCAGAAGACGACGACGCGCGCGTGCGGCACGTCGTAGTGGCGCGCGATGACCTCGACGACGCCACGGCCGGCGGATTCCATGAGCACGACGCCGGGCACGCCCACCGAGTCGATCGTCTCGCGATCGAGCGCGCGCATCTGTTCGGCCGTGACGACGAGTGACATCAGCCCTCGGCTATCACGAACGCCATCGCCGAGTCGTCGGCGTGCGTGATCGAAAGGTGCAGCTTGCGCACGCCGCGCGCCGTCGCCGCCGCGGCCGCGTTGCCGCTCAGGCGGAAGCTGGGCGCGCCTTCGCCGTCGTTGACCACCTCGAGCTCGTGCCAGCGCAGCCCCTCGGGCACGTGCAGCGCCTTCAGGAGCGCCTCCTTGGCGGCGAAGCGGGCCGCGAAGTGCTGCGCCGCCTGCGCCTTGGCGCGGCAATAGGCGCGCTCGCCGTCGGTGAACAGGCGCGCCTCGAGGCGCTCGGGGTGCGCGTCGAACGCCTTCTGCATGCGGCTGACCGGCGTCAGATCCACGCCCACGCCCAAGATCATCGTTGCACCGCACGTGCGCTGCGGCCCGGCGCGCGCACGTTAGGCGCGCCCCCGCACGCGCTCGACGGCTTCGCGCATCTCGCGCACCGCGCGCTCCATGCCGACGAGCACCGCGCGCGCGACGATGGCGTGCCCGATGTTGAGCTCTTCGATCTCGCGGATGGCGGCGACGTCGCCGACGTTGCCGTAGTCGAGCCCGTGGCCGGCGGCGACGTGCAGCCCGAGCTCGGCGCCGCGCACCGCCGAGCGCTCGATGCGCGCCAGCTCCTTCTGCGTCGCGGCGCCCGCCAGCCCGCGCCACACGTTGCAGTAGTCGCCGGTGTGCAGCTCGACGCGCGGCGCGCCCAATTCTTTGGCGGCTTCGATCGCGTCCTCGGCGGGATCGATGAACAGGCTGACGGCGATGCCGTCCTTGGTCAGCGCCTCGATCGCCGCCGCCACGCTCGCCTTGGCGGCGCCGGTGACGTCGAGCCCGCCTTCGGTCGTCTGCTCCTGCCGCTTCTCCGGCACGAGCGACACGATGTCGGGCTTGAGGTCGCGCGCGATGCGCACCATCTCGTCGGTCGCCGCCATCTCGAGGTTCAAGACGCCGCGCACCGTCTGGCGCAGGAGGCGCACGTCGCGATCCTGGATGTGCCGGCGATCCTCGCGCAGGTGCACGGTGATGCCGTCGCCGCCGGCGAGCTCGACCAGCGCTGCCGCCCACACCGGATCGGGATACGACGTCCCGCGCGCCTGGCGCAGCGTCGCGACGTGATCGACGTTCACATGCAGCTTCATACTCATCGTTGCACCGCTCGCTCACTCCGTCTCGGCGCGCCCAGGTTCCAGATCGACGACTCGCTGCACTCGTCGGTGAGGGCGCGAAAACCCGTCGACTGCGTTCGCTCACTCATGGGTAGGTCCACATGCCGCAGCTGGTCGCGGGCGTGCACCGGCCGGCGGCGTAGTCGGCGTAGCAGCAGTCCATGGCGATGCAGCTGCGCGTCGGATCGCTCGCGCAGTTGCCGGTGCAGGTACAGAACCCGGGCGGTACCGAGCCCTCGCCGGTCGGGTCCACCGCCGGCAGGCACATCTGGCCGTTGCACATGCACTTGCCGCCGGCGCAGGTGGCGCCGTCGGGGCAGCGCGTGCCGCAGCCGCCGCAGTTGCGGATGTCGCTGTCGAGGCTGACGCAGCCGAGCGCGCCGCAGCACGACTGGCCGAGGCTGCACTTGTCGCCGTTCGGCGGGCAGCCGCAGCTGCCGCCGAGGCAGATGGTGCCGACGGGGCAGATGCTGCCGCAGTCGCCGCAGTTGCGCGGATCGCGCGCGACGTCGACGCAGGTGGCGCCGCAGCACTTGCCGCCGCACTGATCGGGGTGACCCGGGCAGATGCCCTGCCCGACCACGCCCGAGCCGTTGCGCCCGTCGACGCCGCAGCCCGCGACGAGCGTGGCCACGGCGGCGACAGCGACGACGAAGAGGATCAAAAAGGCGCGCGCCACGACGAGACGCTATCGCCCTCCCCCGTCGCTGTCAACGCGCGGTCGTGAGCTCCGTGGGATGCGCGCGGATGTAGGCGCTAGGCGACGCCGCAGGCCTGCTCGAGCGCGGCGGCGATCTCGTCGGCGTAGCCCTTGATGACGGTCTCGTCCTGGCCTTCGACCATCACGCGCACCTTCGGCTCGGTGCCCGAGTAGCGCACCAGCACGCGCCCGTCGCCGCCGAGCACCTTCTCGATCTTGGCGATCGCCGCCGACACCGACGGCAGGTCGGCGAGCGGCTTCTTCTCCCGGACCTTCAGGTTCACGAGCACCTGCGGATAGCGCGTCATCACGCGCCGCAGCTCCGACAGCGGCTTTTGCGACTCCAGCATCACCGCCAGCACCTGCAGCGCGCCGAGCACGCCGTCGCCGGTGGTCATGTGGTCGAGGAACACGAGGTGCCCCGACTGCTCGCCGCCGAAGTTGTAGCCGTTGTTGCGCATCGACTCGACGACGTAGCGGTCGCCGACCTGCACGCGCTCGAGACGCCCGCCCGCCTGCGCCAGCGAGCGCTCGAGGCCGATGTTCGACATCACCGTCGTCACCAGCGTCTTGTGCTTGAGCTCGCCGCGCTCGATCATGCGCCGCGCGCACATCGCCATGATGCTGTCGCCGTCGACCTCTTCGCCGTGCTCGTCGGCGATGATGACGCGGTCGGCGTCGCCGTCGACGGCGATGCCGATGTGCGCCCCGTGCTTCTTGACCGCCGCCTGCATCTTGCCCGGATGCAGGGCGCCGCAGTCGTCGTTGATGTTGGTGCCGTCGGGCCGCGCCGACAGCGTGATCACGTCGGCGCCGAGCTCCGAGAACACCGCCGGCGCCACTTTGTAGGCGGCGCCGTTGGCGCAGTCGACGACCACGCGCAGCCCTTCGAGCGTGAGCTGCCGCGGGAACGCGTTCTTGAGGAACTGCACGTAGCGCCCGCGCGAGTCCTCGATCTTGCTGGCCTTGCCAATCTCCGCGCCGTGCGGCCGATTGCGGTCGAGCTCGTCGGAAACCATGAGCTCCTCGAGCCGCGCCTCGACGTCGTCGGGCAGCTTGAAGCCGTCGGCGGCGAAGATCTTGATGCCGTTGTCCTCGAACGGATTGTGCGACGCCGAGATGACCACGCCCGCGTCGGCGCGCATCGACGAGGTGATGAAGGCGATGCCCGGCGTCGGCAGCGGTCCGCACAGCATGACGTCGGCGCCCATCGAGCAGATGCCGGCGGCGAGCGCCGTCTCGAACAGGTAGCCCGACAGGCGCGTGTCCTTGCCGATGACGATGCGCCCGCGTCCCGACTTGTGCTTGGCGCGGAAGTGATAGGCGACGGCGCGTCCGAGCTTGAGCGCCATCTCGGGCGTCATCGGATCGACGTTGGCGCGTCCGCGAACGCCGTCGGTGCCGAACAGTTGTCGAACGGGGAGTTGTGGCATTCGATCGGTCACGGGCGCTAGCTTACTCATGCTTACGGTGGGTTGTAAGCATGATCGTATCCGGCTGCACCTCTGCCGCGACGCCGGCCGGCAACCCGCTGACCGTCAGCGTGCGGGTGTACTTCGACGGCGGGCGCGTGTCGATCAGCGCCGCGTCGATCTTGAGGCTCACCGTCCGCTCGCTGACGTCGGCGACGAGCGGCGACGGGCCGCGGATCGTCAAGCGCGCCGTCGCCGGCTCGAGCGTCGCCTCGAGATGGGTCAGCCCCACCACCTTGATCGGCAGATCCTCGAAGGTGCGCTCGACCATCGCCGCCTGCACGTCGGCGCGCACCGAGACGGTCGTCGCCTCGAGGAAGCGCGTGTGCGCCGGCGGCGCCTCGAGCGCCACGTCGCCCTTGACCGGCCCGCGCGCGTCGGTGATGCGCAAGGGGCGCGTCGGCACGCGCTCGATGGCCGCGACCGCGCTCTTGGCGCCGTCGACGCGCACCACCGCCGGCTCGGCGGTGACCTTGGCGACACGATAGCCCTCGGCCGGCTGCCCCTCGAGGATCGGCTGCACCGGCACCTGGCGCTGCACGCGCGGCTCGAACTCGACGTGCACCTCCGACGGGACGATCGACGACACGCGCACGCCGGCCGGCACCTTGATGGCGTCCTCGTCGATGCGCACGTCGGGCGTCTTGACGTTGGTGAGGTCGATGCGGATCGGCTCGAGCGAGCGATCGAGGTGCTGCAGCTTGGTCCACGGCCCGCGCACCGACACCTTGATCTCCGACACCGGGTCCGACACGAGCACGCGATCGTCGGGCATCGTGTAGATGACCTTGACGTAGGCGCCCGAGGTCGCGTCCTTGTCGTTGCGCACGAGCACGAACAGCGTCACCGCCAGCACCATCGACAGGACCTTGATGGGCAGCTCGTCGGCGAAGATGCGCAGGAGCAGCGGGCGCGCCATTACGAAGCCTCCGACGGCTTGGCCTCGACGGCGGCGTCACGCTTGGTGTCCTCGGCCTCGCCCGCGTCGCCCCCGCCGTTGCGCTCGCCGGTGCCGGTGCCGTTGCCGGCGCCGCCCTCGACGACGCTCGCCACGATCGGCGCCGAATCGGCCTCCTCGGGCGGCTGCGGCTTCTCGAAGGGCAGCGCCTCCAGCGCCGCCGGCACCTCGCGCTCCTTCTGCTTCGTCGTCTGCGTGCGCCGCTTCTGCTTCTGGAACAGGCCGAGCAGCGCCTTGCGCAGCGTCGGCGAATCGAGGTCGCGCGCGATGTTGCCGCCGAAGCAGAGCGAGATCGATCCGCGCTCCTCGGAGACGACCACGACGACGGCGTCGGTCTCTTCGGTCACGCCGATGGCGGCGCGATGGCGCGTGCCGAGCGCCTTGTCGAGCCGCGCGTTCGCCGACAGCGGCAAGACCGCGCCCGCCTGCGCGATGCGCAGGTTCTTGATGATCACGGCGCCGTCGTGGAGCTTGTTCTCGCTGTCGGGCAAAAACAGCGAGACCAGGAGCTCCTCCGACACCTTCGAGTCCATCTCCACGCCCGGCTCGTTCAGGTAGTCGACGAGATCGGCGTCGCGCTCGAGCACGATGAGCGCGCCCACGCGCGACGTCGCCAGCCGCTCGGTCGCCTTGATCACCTCCTCGAACACGAAGGTCTGCTCGTAGGGCCGCGCGTAGATGAACAGGTTCTGGCCGACGCGCATGAGGCCGCGCCGGATGTCGTGCTGGAAGATGACGATGAAGAAGATGATCGAGTAGTTGATGAGATTGTCGAGCAGCCACGACAACGTCGTCAGCTCGAGGAGCTTGGCCGCGAAGAAGCCGGCACCGACGAGCACGATGCCGATCAGCATCTGCGCCGCGCGCGTGCCCTTGATGAGCAGCAGCGTGCGGTAGATGACGTAGTAGACGATGAGGATGTCGCAGGCCGCGATGAGCCACTCGCGCACCGTCAGGCTGTGAAACAGGCTGACGAGCGGCCTCACGACAGCACCCGCTTGCCGGCCGCCGCGGCGCGCAGCGCGTCGGCGACGAGGACGGCGTCCCTTTGCGCGCGCACGTCGTGGACGCGCACCATGGCCGCGCCGTTCGTGATCGCGACCGCGTGCGCCGCGGCGGTCGCCATTTCGCGATCGCCGGCGTCGCGGCCGGTGATTGTACCGAGGAACGACTTACGCGACGCGCCGACGACGATCGGGCAGCCGAGCGCCTTCAGCTCCGCCAGCCGCGCGAGCAAGACGAGGTTGTGCTCACCGTTCTTGGCGAAGCCGATCCCGGGGTCGACGAGGATGCGCCCGGGCGCCACGCCGGCGTCGACGGCGGCATCGATGCGCTGGCCGAGCTCGCTCATCACCTCGCGCATTACGTCGTCATAACGCGCGTGGGCGTTCATCTCTGCCGGCGTTCCGCGCAAATGGCCGAGGATCACCGTCGCGCGATGGTCCGCCACGACGCGCAGAAGGTCCGGCTCGAGCGCGCCGCCCGACACGTCGTTCACGATCTCGGCGCCGGCGTCGAGCGCCGCGGCGGCGATCGCCGCCTTGTAGGTGTCGACGCTGACGGTGATGGCGCCGGCGAGCGCGCGCACGACCGGCAGGACGCGCGCCGCCTCTTCCTTGAGCGGCACCGGCGCCGCGCCCGGCCGCGTCGACTCGCCGCCCACGTCGACGATGTCGGCACCGTCGGTGACGAGCTTGCCGCCGTGGGCGATGGCCGCCGCGGTGTCCGAGAACGCGCCGCCGTCGGAGAACGAATCGGGCGTCACGTTGACGACGCCCATGACGATCGTTCGCTCACCCGCGAACGCCGCCCGCCGAAACGTCAGCGTGGGCACCACCTGCGCCATCCCATCACAGGATAGCGCGCGGACTTATGACCCGACTAGGCTTTTTCCGGTTCGTCCTTCAGAACGGGCGGGCGGGCGAAGATCGAGGGGCGCTTCTCCTTGGCCTCGACCGCGGGCGGACGCGACATCGGCGCGGGCGGCGGGCGGCGCTCGATCCTGCCGCCGCCGAGCACGGTGTCGATGTCGTCCCCGTCGATGGTCTCGAACTCGAGGAGCGCCTCGGCGATCCGCTTGAGGTGCTCGACGTTGTCGCGCAGCGCCTTGGAGGCCATCTCGTAGCCGTCCATGACGATGCGCTTGACCTCGGCGTCGATGGCGCGGGCCGTGTCCTCGGAGTAGTTGGCCTGGTGGCCCATGTCGCGGCCGAGGAACGGCTGCTCCTCTTTGTGGCCGAAGGTGATGGGGCCCATCTTCTCGGACATGCCCCACTCGCACACCATCTTGCGGGCGAGGTCGGTGGCCTTCTCGATGTCGTTGCCGGCGCCGGTGGTCATCTGGCCGAACACGATCTCCTCGGCGATGCGGCCGCCGAGGCAGATGGCGATGCGGTTCTCCGCCCAGTCCTTCGAGTAGCTCAGGCGATCCTCGGCCGGGAGCTGCTGCGTCACGCCGAGCGCCGGGCCGCGCGGGATGATGGTGACCTTGTGCACCGGGTCCGACCCGGGCAGGAGCTTGGCGACCAGCGCGTGCCCCGCCTCGTGATAGGCGGTCGTCCGCTTCTCGCGCTCGGAGATGACCATCGACTTGCGCTCCGGGCCCATGAGGACCTTGTCCTTGGCCTCCTCGAAGTCGCGCATGTCGACCTTGTCTTTGTCCTTGCGCGCCGCGAGCAGCGCCGCCTCGTTGACCAGCGACTCGAGGTCGGCGCCCGAGAAGCCGGGCGTGCCCTTGGCGATGGTCGACAGGTCGACTTCCGTCGACACCGGCACGCGCTTGGCGTGCACGCGCAGGATGCCTTCGCGGCCCTTGACGTCGGGGCGCGGCACGACGATGCGACGGTCGAAGCGGCCCGGGCGCAACAGCGCCGGGTCGAGGACGTCCGGCCGGTTGGTCGCGGCGATGAGGATGACGCCCTCGTTCGACTCGAAGCCGTCCATCTCGACGAGCAGCTGGTTCAGGGTCTGCTCGCGCTCGTCGTGGCCGCCGCCGAGGCCGGCGCCACGATGGCGGCCGACCGCGTCGATCTCGTCGATGAAGATGATGCAGGGCGCGTTCTTCTTGCCCTGCTCGAACAGGTCACGCACGCGCGAGGCGCCGACGCCGACGAACATCTCGACGAAGTCGGAGCCCGAGATGCTGAAGAACGGCACGCCCGCCTCGCCGGCGATCGCGCGCGCCAGGAGCGTCTTGCCGGTGCCCGGCGGGCCCATCATGAGCACGCCCTTCGGGATGCGGCCGCCGAGCTTGGTGAACTTCTTCGGGTCTTTGAGGAACGCGATGATCTCTTCGACCTCGTCCTTGGCCTCTTCGACGCCAGCCACGTCGGCGAAGGTCACCTTGTTCTGGTGCTCGCCGAGGAGCTTGGCCTTGGACTTACCGAACGACATCGCCTTGCCGCCGCCCGACTGCAGCTGGCGCATGAACAGGAAGAAGATGAAGACCAGCGCGAGCATCGGCAGCCACGTGAAGAGGATGCCGGTCCAGATCGGGTTGTCTTCCTTCTCCTCGAGCTCGTAGGCGACCGCGGCCTTGCCGTCCTTGCCGGCGTGGTCGAGCTTCGCCAGGACGTCGGCCGTGACGGTGGCCGGGCCGATGGTGGTGAACTTGTGGCCGTCGTTGTACTCGCCCTTCCAGTGCTCGCCCTTGATCGTGACCTTCTTGATGTGGGCGGGGTTGTTCTGCACCTCCTGCATGAAGTTGCCGAACGCGATCTTCTCGTCGACAGCCTTCGCGGGGCCGGTGAACAACTGGTAGATGCTCACGAACATGAGGATGAGCAGCAGCCAGAGCAGGATGGTCTTATGGGACTGACGCAAAGGGACCTCTCTTGTCAGCGATCATTATTACATACCCACGCCCGCGATCCACAGGACTCGTGCGCCGCGCGCCAACACGGGCAGGCGCGCGCGCTCGGGCCGCGGCACCTTGGCGTTGACGAGCAGATCCTGCACCTTTCCCAGACGCGCGCGATCGCCCGCGCGCACGTGACGGAGCACCAGCGGGGCGGTGCCCTCGCGGAGGGAATCGAAGAGCGCTTCGGTCACCTCGACTCGCATCTCGTCCAGAAGGTAGATCCCAGGTTGCGATACCGCCACCTCCGGAGTGACGGCGGACGCGCGTTTTTTGCGGCGCGGAGCGAAGGCCAGCCGGCCGTAGCGGCGCTCGGCGACGAGGCCGGCGGGAAGATCCAAGGATCGCGTGCCGTTCGGCGTGGCGCACAGGCGGGCGAGCGCGGCGATGTGGACGGCGCCGAGGACCACGCCGCTGGCGGCGGCGACCACGCGGGCGAAGAGCGCCTCCGGCAACGTGGCAAGGGCCACCGCATCCAAGCTGCCGTCGGCGGCGGTGAGGCGTGCGCTGGCGTCGGCGGCGAGGGCCTCGAGGGCGTCGGCGTCGGCGCGCAGGCGATCGCAGGTGGCGGCGAGCGCGCGATCGAGGTCGGGGCGCTCGCGGCGGAGCAGCGGCAGGACCTCGTGGCGCAGGCGGCTCCGGCGATAGGCGCGATCGTCGTTGGTCGGATCGCGCACGACCGAGAGGCCGCGCGCGGTCACGTAGGCCTCGACGTCGGCGCGCGGCACGGCGAGCAGCGGGCGCACCAACCATAGATCGCCGTCGAGCGAAGAGATGCGACGCATGGGGGCCATCGCCCCGAGGCCGCGCGTGCCGGCGCCGCGGACGAGGCGATCGAGCAGCGTCTCGGCCTGGTCGGTCGCGGTATGGCCGACGGCGATGGCAACGGCGCCGGCCCGGCGCGCCTCGGCGACGAGCGCGTCGTAGCGGGCGCGCCGCGCCGCGGCCATCGATTTGCCGTCGACGACCACGCGCACGGCGACGGCGTCGAGCCCGCGGGCGCGCGCCGCGGCGACGACGGAGGCGGCCTCGGCGGCGGCCGCCGGACGCAGGCCGTGGTCGACGGCGACCACGGTGAGCGCGCGCGTGCCGTCGGCGGCGAGGGCGTCGACGAGCGCCGTCGAGTCGGGCCCGCCCGAGCAGGCGACGACCCAGCGCCCGCCCGGTAGGCGGGCGAGCGCGCGCGCGACGGCGGCGGCGACGGGCTCCATGCCTGAACTGTACGCTAAAGCGCGAATCACTTGCGTTGATCTACTGCGGTGCGCGACGCCGGCTGTCTTTGGGCGGACTCATCGCTGCGCGCTACGCTCAACGCAACCGAATCGCGCTTTAGCGGCCTTGCAGCTGCACGGCGCCGAAGACGTCGGTGCGGCAATAGGGCGCCGCACAGCTCGGGGCTCCGGCGCCGCTCGGCTGCACGTAGTACATGACGAGGTCGCGGTCGCGCGTGGTCTTGCTCTTCTCGTCGTTGTCGTCGAGCTTGAGGTCGAAGCCGACGATGCGGCCGGGCGCCGCGGCGCTGCCGCCGAGCGCGCTCCACGGAATCGCCGCCTCGACGGTGAACGAGGGGCTGGTGCCGCCCCACGCCTCGTGCGCGCCCGTCGGCCACGACACGAGCGACACGCGCGCCGCCGCCTTCTGCCCGTCGGCCGAATAGACGAGCTGCCAGTCGTCGCTGCCGTAGCTGGTGGTGCGGTCGTGGTTGCCGTCGACGAAGATCTCGAGCGCGTCGTTGTCGCTGAGGCCGGGCGGCGCGTTGGGCGTCTCGCGGATGTCGTCGGTGATCGACACGGCGACGTAGAGGTTGGTGAGGTCCCAGCGCACCGCGAAGCGCGCCGAGCTGTCCTCGTCGTCGGGGAGCGGCCCGCCCCAGCTGCCTTCGGCCTGGGCGGCGGTGGTGCTGGTCATGCCGAGGAACGAGCCCTGCGGCCAGTCGCTGAGATCGCCATCGATGGTGGGCGGGTTGCCGATCACGCACTGCGCGCCGATGGCGCCGGCGGCGGGCGGCGGCGCGCCCGCGCACGGATCCTGCGCCATGTCGCCCTGGACCACGGGCGGCGCCGTCAGATCGTCGGGCGCGCCGAGATCGACGGGATCGGAGCGCACCGCGCCGTCGGCGGGCATCGCGAGATCGGCGTCGCCGGCGGGGCCGACGTCCTGCAGCGCATCGACGCTGAAGCGGCAGCCGGTAGAGCCCAGCAGTATGAGGAGCATCCAGCGCACAGCCTCATGACACTATCACTTCCGCTGCCGATGGGCGTAGGCCCAGGCGCACAATGCGCCGAGCGCGGCGCAGACCGCCGCCGCCGAATAGAGCAGGCGCCCGCCGCCGCGCTCGAGCAGCAGACCGGCGACGTTCATGCCGCCGAGCGAGCCGATGCCGATCGCCGCCGAGAACAGCCCCTGCGCCGCCGTCGGCGTCTCCGTGTTGCGATCGCGCGCCAGCGTCACGCCCGAGACCCAGAACAGGCCGAAGGTGACCCCGTGGAGCGGCTGCAGGCACAAGATCGCCACCGGCGAGCGTACCTGCGCGAGCAGCGTCCAGCGCACCACCGCCGTCAACAGCGTCAGCGTGAACAGCCGCGCCGCGCCGATGCGGGCGAGGATCCATCCCGACGCGGCGAGCAGCAGGATCTCCGCCGCCACGCCGGTGGCCCAGGCGGCGCCGATGAAGCGCCCGCCGAAGCCGAGGCGCGCAAGGTGCAGCGAGAAGCCCGAGTCGTACGCCGCGGTCGCCATCTGCGCGAACGCCGCGGCGAGGATGAAGAGCCAGGTGTCGAGCTCGCCGAGCCGATGCAGCCAGGCGCCGACCACGCCTTCGCGCGCGCTCGGCGGCGCCGCCGGCAGCGCGAACGACACCACCGCGCAGGCGCCGAGCCCCCACGACGCCGCGTGCACGATCACGCCGACGCCGACGCGATCGATCGCCGCGCCCGTCGCCGCCGCGGCGACGAGAAAGCCGAGCGAGCCCCACAGGCGGATGCGCCCGTAGCTGCCGCCGTGGTGGTGCACGTGCGCCAGCGTCGTGGCGTCGACGAGCGAGGTCAGCGGCGCGCGAAAGAAGCAGAACAGCGCCGTCGCCAGCCACAGCTCGTGCGTCGTCCGCGCGCGCAAGAAGCCGAGGAACGCCACCGCCGTCGCCACCGAGCCGAGGCGCAGGAGCCAGCCGCGCAGGCGCCGCGCGTCGGCGGCGAGCCCCGTCAGCGGCGGCACGCAGAGCGCCATCAGCGGTATCAGCGACAAGACGCGCGTCGCCTGCGAAGGCAACATCCCCTGGGCCACCAGCCACAGCGAAAAGTACGGCAGGAAGATCCCGAGCGCGCCGAAGAAGGAAAAGTAGTAAAGACCGATCACCGAAGAGAGCCGTTCATGAGTGACGAGATCATTCCTTTGAGCCGCTGGCGTGCGGCGCTGGCCCGTGCCCGTCGGGGACGCAAGGCCGACGCCATCATCAGCGAGCCCGACGCAGCCCAGCTCGTGCCCAGTTTACCCGTGCAGGAGCTCTATTACGCGATCAAAGAGGTTGGATTGGCCGACGCGGCCGAGCTGGTCGCGCTCGCCACCCCGGAGCAGGTGCAGGGCTTCGTCGATCTCGACGTCTGGGAGCGCGACCACATCGACGAGCGCCGCATCGACGCCTGGATCGATACGCTCGCCGACGCCGGCTACGAGAAGCTCGGCAGCGTCCTCGAGAAGCTCGACTCCGAGGTGGTCGCGCTGTGGCTGCAACGCCAGGCGATCGTCTACGACCTCACCATCGAGACGCCGCCCGAGGAGCCCGAGGGGCACTACTACCCCACTCCCGACCGCTTCTATCTGATCGACATCCTGGCCCCGGGCGAAGATGGCAAGGCGCTCGAGCGCACCCTCGACTGGATCTATCGCTACGACCTCGAGCTCGGCCGGCGCATCATCATGGGCGCCAAGTGGGAGCTCGGCTCGGACCTCGAGGAGCACGCCTGGCGCTGGCGACAGGGCCGCATGGCCGATCTCGGCTACGTCGACTTCTACGAGGCGCTCTCGATCTATCAGTACCTCGATCCGGCGAGCGTGAAGCTCGACGAGCACACCTTCGTCGCGCCGCCGCCGGAGACGCCGACCGAGCTGCCCGCGGTGCTGGCCGGCTCGCTCGACGAGGCCGGCTTCTTCGGAAAAGCGCTCGGCACGCTGCCGTCCGACGCCGACGTCGAGCGGCTGCACGCGACGCTGGTCCTGCTCATCAACAAGGCGATGGCCGCCGACCTCGTCGATCCGGGCGACTTCGAGATGGGCAAGGAGGCGCTCGCCCGCGCCGCCGCCACCGTCGGGCTGGGGCTCGAATATCTGTCGCGGGGCGACACGGCGCGCGCCGGTCAGGCGCTGACGTCGATCGCGCTGGAGCGCATCTTCCGCGTCGGCTTCTCGCTCGGGCTGCAGCTCAAGACGCTGGCCGACACCCTCGTCAAAAACGGGCTCGACCCCGTCGGGCTCGACGAGCCGTGGGACGAAATCGTACGTGCCCTGCGCGCGCGCCGGCCCGAGTATCCGCGCGCGCTGGATACACCGCCCGCCGACGGCACGCGCTACTTCGCTTCGCTCGCCGATGTGTCACGCGCCGCCGCCGCCCTCGAAACCATCGCGAAAAAGATGCACGCCGAAAAACGGGAATAGGTTGCGAACCCGCCATGTTCGGCGCTACAAAAACGGCGCCAACCCGGAGCTTATCTACTGATGGCCGACAAGGTGATGATTCACGTCGAGCAGTTGCGGAAGGACTACGGCGGCACAGGCCGCTTCGCCGTCGACGGCATTTCGTTCGACGTGCGAGCCGGCGAGGTCCTCGGCTTCCTCGGGCCCAACGGCGCGGGCAAGACGACGACCATGAAGATCCTGACCTCGTTCCTCGCGCCGACGTCGGGGCGCGCCGAGGTCGCCGGACACGACGTCTACGGCGACAGCCTGTCGGTGCGCAGCCGCATCGGCTACCTGCCCGAGGACACGCCGCTCTATCGCGACATGAGCGTGCTCGAGTACCTCGAGTTCGTGTGTGACGTTCGCGACGTGCCGAAGGAGAAGCGCCACTCGCGCCTCAAGCGCGTGGTCGAGCAGTGCGGCATCGGCGACCGTCTGGGCGCGCTCATCGGCGAGCTGTCCAAGGGCTTTCGCCAACGCGTCGGCCTGGCGCAGGCGATCGTGCACGAGCCCGAGGTGCTCATCCTCGACGAGCCGACCTCGGGCCTCGACCCCAACCAGATCGCCGAGATCCGCACCGTCATCAAGTCGATCGGGCAGGAGAAGACGGTCATCTTCTCCACCCACATCCTCGGCGAGGTGCAGGCGACCTGCTCGCGCATCATCATCATCTCCGACGGCAAGCTGGTCGCCGACGGCACGCCCGACGATCTGGCGCGCAAGTCCTCGGGCGCCTCGTCGATCCTGCTCGAGATCGGCGGCGCGCGCGGCAACGAGTCCGACCCGCTCACGCTGCTGCGCCACATCGACGGCATCGAGGACATCAAGGCGATCAACACCAGCGGCTGGTCGCTCTCGGATCGCCCGCGGGCGACGCAGTTCCGCGTCATCGCCAAGACGGGCGCCGATCCGCGCGGCGACATCGCGCGCGTGATCGCGACGGCCTCGGGCATGGATCTTCTCCAGATGACGCCGGAGAAGGCCAGCCTCGAGGACGTCTTCCGCAAGCTCACGACGACACAGGGAGCCTGAACGTGCGCAACACGATGGCCATCGCCAAGCGCGAGTTCCAAAGCTACATCAACTCGCCCATCCCCTACATCCTGGTGACGGCGTACATCGCCACCGCCGGGTACATGTTCTTCAAGCAGCTGTTCATGCCGGGCGGTCAGGCCGACATGCGCCACTTCTTCGAGAACATGCCGCTCTTGTTCTGCCTCATCATTCCCTTCGTCACGATGCGCCTCGTCGCCGAAGAGCGGCGCGAAGGGACGCTCGAGCTCCTCTTGACGATGCCGGTCACCGACTGGCAGCTCGTCGGCGGCAAGTTCCTCGCCGCGCTCGGGCTCATGGCGGTGCTGCTCCTTCTGACGGTGGCCTTCCCCATCACCGTCTCGTTCCTCGGGCCGCTCGACAAGGGCGTCACCGTGGCCTCCTACTTCGGCGCGCTGCTCATGGCGGGCGCGTTCGTGGCCATCGGCATCATGGCGTCGGCGTTCACGCGCAGCCAGATCGTGGCGGCGCTGGTCGCCTTCTTCATCGGCTTCTCGCTGTATCTGCTCGGCGCGATCATCGGCGTGATTCCGCCGTCGCTGGCGCCGTTCGCCGCGGGGCTGTCGATCGGCTCGCACTTCATGAACATCGCGCGCGGGGTCATCGACCTGCGCGACGTCCTCTACTACGTGTCGGTGATCTTCGTGTGCCTCATGGTGGCGCAGACGACGCTCGACAGCCGGAGGTGGCGCTAAATGGCAACGGCACCGAGCAAGGCCAAAACCGGCGCCAACGCGATCGTCTTTTTGGTGCTCGTGATTCTCGGCGTGGTGGCGGTCAACGTGATCGCCGCGCGCTTCGGAAAGCGCATCGACCTGACGCAGGATCACGTCTACACGCTGTCGCCGGCGTCGAAGGATCTCGTCGCCAAGCTGCCCGACGTGCTGCAGGTCAAGGCGTTCATCTCCGGCGATCTGCAGCCGCCGTTCTCGCAGACGGCGCAGTACGTGCGCGACCTCCTCGACGAGTACGCCCACGCCTCGAAGGGCAAGCTCAAGTGGGAGGCGATCGACCCGGGCGAGGATTCCAAGCTCGAGGAAGAAGCGACGAAGATGAAGGTGCCGAAGATGCGGCGCGGCCGCATCTCGAACAACAAGGTCGAGATCGGCGCCTCGTACCTCGGCATCGCGCTGTCGTATCAGGGCAACGTCGAGTCGATCCCCGAGGTCAACTCGCCCGAGGGGCTCGAGTTCGAGATCGACAAGCGCGTCCGCATGCTGACGCAGAAGAAGACCAAGATCGCCTTCGCCACGTCGGAGGGCGAGCTGCAGACCACCGGCGGGCAGCAGCAGGGGCAAGGCGGCGGGCTGCAGGCGCTCAAGCAGTACATGGACTTCTTCGAGGCGGTGCCCACCGACTTGAAGGGCAAGCAGATCCCCGACGACGTCGCGGCGCTGGTGATCGCGGGGCCGAAGCAGCCGTTCACCGATCGCGCGAAGTTCGTGATCGACCAGTTCCTCATGAAGGGCAAGTCGGTCGCCTTCTTCGTCGACGGCATGACCTTCGAGACGCCGCAGCAGATGCAGATGCCGGGACAGGCGGCGCCGCCGCAGATCGGGCGCAAGAACGACACCGGGCTCGACGATCTCCTCGGCCACTACGGCCTCAAGATCAACGACGACGTCATCCTCGAGCCGCAGAAGAACGCGCCCGGCCCGCTCATGGTCGACGGGCAGATGCAGCTCGGGAACTACCCGACCTTCATGGTCACCGACTCGATCGCCAAGTCGAGCCCGCTGTTCGAGCACGTGGACGCGCTCATCGTGCCCTTCGCCTCGTCGGTGGAGCTGCTCAAGGACAACAAGGCGCAGGCGGGCCTGGTCTACACGCAGCTGGCGCAGTCGTCGGGCCAGGCGTGGCGGCAAAAGGGCTTCTTCGTGCTCAACCCGACGGTGCCGCTCAAGCCGGGCGACGACAAGGGGCCGTTCTCGCTCGGCTACACCGTCGAGGGCAAGTTCAAGTCGTTCTACGCGGGCAAGCCGTTCCCCAACGAGAAGGGCGAGAAGACGACGCTGCCGGCGAACGCATCCTTGCCGCCGGACGCGGAGAAGCCGATCGACGCGAGCGAGGCGCCGGGGCGGCTGTTCGTGTTCGGCTCGGCCAACGTGGTGAGCGATCTCTACGTCGCCGGCGTGTCGCGCTACGTGCCGGTCTATCAGATCGATCTGGCGTTCGACCTCAACGTCATGGATTGGCTGGCGCAGGACAAGGCGATGTCGTCGATCCGGGCCAAGGCGATCACGCAGCGGCCGGTCACCGTCTCGTCGGACACGACGCCGATCGTGCTGCAAGCGATCAACATCGTCGGTGTGCCGCTGTTGTTCATTCTGTTCGGCGTGATGCGTTGGCGCCTGCGGTCGGCGCGGCGTGCGCGCGCCAAGCTCTAGACGCTAGGAGTCTATCGACATGGAGAAACGGACACTCTACGCGCTGGTCGGCGTGCTCGTGCTCGTCGGGATCGCGTTCGCGGTCATGCGCTCGCCGGAGAAGGGGCAGCGCTCGGGGCCGGCGCCACGGCCGGTGCCGGCGGTCAAGGCGGCCGACATCCTCACGCTCGAGCTGACGAGCGACAAGAACGAGAAGACCGTGCTCAGCCGCCAGAGCGGGCAGTGGCGCGTGACCTCGCCCGGCGACTGGAAGGCGGATCAGCAGGGCGTCAAGCAGGTGCTCGACGGCCTGGAGAAGCTGACGTTCAACGACGTCGCCTCGCAGAACGTCGACAAGCAGGCCGAGCTCGGCGTCGCCGACGGCAAAGGCGCGCGCATCGTGGCCAAGAACGCCAAGGGCGACGCCGTCGTCGATCTGCACGTCGGAAAATCGGTCGGCGGCTACACGATGATGCGCGTCGACGGCAAGAGCGACACCTGGCAGGCGAGCGGGCTCTACCCGTACACCATCTCGCGCGCGCCGTCGGGCTGGCGCGACCACGCCATCTTCGAGCTGACGGCGAACGACATCAACAAGCTCACCGTCGAGGACGGGCCGTCGAAGCTGGTGCTCGAGCGCGAGGCGGGCGGCGACAAGGACAAGCCGAACGACGCCAAGTGGAAGATCGTCGAGACCACGGGCACGGCGCCGAGGACGTCGGCCGATCTCGACATGACGCAGGTCAACGCCGCGGTGCAGGGCTTGTCGAACCTGCACGCCTCCGACTTCGCCGACGACAAGAAGGTCGACGACGAAAAAGGCAAGCTCACCATCACGATGACGGCGAAGGACAAGCCGCACACGCTGTGGGTGGGCGCCGAAAAGGGTGACGACGTGTTCGTGGCGACGAGCGATTCGCCGCAGGTCTACACCGTCAAGAAGTTCTCCATCGAGCACATCGCGCGCAAGCCCATCGACTATCGCGACAAGACGATCGTCAAGGCCAAGGCGGCCGACCTGCAGTCGGTCACGATCGAAGACGGCGGCGACACCACGACGCTGACGCAGAAGGACGGCAAGTGGACCGCGGCCAAGGGCACCGCCGACGACGCCAAGGTCAAGCCGGCCGTCGGTGGCTTCGAGAACTTCGTGGCGTCGGGCTTCGCCGAGGAGAAGGACCCGGCCAAGACCGGGCTCAAGAAGCCGGCGGGGAGCGCCGTGCTGCACGAAAAGGGCAAGCCGCCGGTCACCATCAACGTCGGCGCCAGCACCAAGGACGGCGACTACTTCGTGCAGAAGGCGGGATCGCCCGACATCTACCTGGTCAAGAAGTACGCCGTCGACCGTTGGATGAAGAAGACGGCCGACCTCACGAAGAAGTAGATCTGCGAAGGAGAAGAGAGGCTACTTGGCGCGGAAGACGATCAGGCCGCGCGTCGGATCGTACGGCGAAACGGCGACCGTGACCTGGTCGCCGAGGACCACGCGGATGCGATTGCGGCGCATGTTGCCGGCGAGCTGTGCCAGCACGTTGTGCCCGCCTTCGACCTCGACGCGGAAGTTCCCGCCGACCATGACCTCCTTCACTACGCCTTCCATCTGAACTAAGTCGCTACGTGCCACGAGAGCCTCCTTAAGGCACAAAAGCTAAAACTGGAGACCCGCCGGAATCAACCGAATATTCTACGTCGGTCCGCTCTCGGAATCGAGGACGCGCAGCGCCGACTCGGCGGCGCGCTGCTCCGCTTCTTTCTTGGTCTTGCCGACCCCGCGCGCGTACTCGCGCTCGCCGATGTGCGCGGCAATCTCGAACGTCTTGTCGTGATCGGGCCCCTTTTCGCAGACCACGGTGTAACGGACCTGCTGACGCCGGCGCGCCGCGCGCTCCTGCAGGCGCGTCTTGAAGTCGTGCAGACCCGCTTCGCGCGCCGAAGAGACGCGCGCGCCGAAGAGGCGCTTGACCACGCCGAACGCGGCCTCGAAGCCACCGTCGAGATACACGGCGGCGACGAGCGCCTCGCAGGCGTCGGCGAGCACCGAGGGCTTGCGCCGCCCGCCCGACTGCTCTTCGCCGCGGCCGAGGAACAGCCACTCGCCGAGGCCGAGCTCGCCCGCCACGTCGGCGAGGCCGAGCTCGTTGACGATGCCGGCGCGCGTCTTGGAGAGCTCGCCCTCGTTGCGCTCGGGCGCCGCGTCCATGAGCAGATGTCCGACGGCGAGATCGATCACCGCGTCGCCGAGAAACTCCAGCCGCTCGTTGTCGGGACGGCCCCAGCTCGCGTTCTCGTTGAGATACGACTTGTGCGTGAGCGCGCTCTCGAGGCGCGCGCGATCGGTGAACGCGTAGCCGAGCCGCGATTCGAGCGGCGCGTATGGATTGTCGTCGTGGTCCGAGTCAGCCACGGGTCGACGATAACACGGGCCGGCTTGTGATATGCTGGCCCTCCACGGCCAAGGAGCGACTGCGATGAACCTCACGTGCGTGAAGTGCACCTCGGTCCTCGACAAGGCGCGCGTCGGCGACGTGGAGGTGGATCTCTGCCCGAGCTGCGGCGGGCTGTGGCTCGATCACGGCGAGATCGAGCGCCTCGGGCGCGGCAAGGCGGAGGACCTGTCGCGCTTGCGCACGGCGCTCGCCGGCACGGCATCGCCCGATCCGGCGTCGGACACGACGACCTCGTGCCCCGCCTGTCCGGGCGCGCTCAAAGAAGTCGATCTCGGGCCCGTGCACATCGAGTACTGCAACAAGTGCCACGGCATCTTCTTGGACCGGGGCGAGCTCGACGAGGCGGTCAAGGTCGTCGCGGGCACGACCGTCCGCCAGGTCCTGACCCTCGCGGGCCAGGTGGCCAAAGCGTAGCGCCAGGTCCTAGCGTCTCGTCTTCAGCGTGGTCGGCGCACGGCCGACCGTCATGCGCCTCAAGTACCGCCGTAGCCGATCGTGACCTTGCCCGCGTCGTCGACGATGACGGGCACGGCGCGGCGACCGCCCGAGTGCTCGAGCATCTCGGGGAGGCGTGCGGGATCCTTGCGAATGTTGACGTAGTCGACGGTGAAGCCCTGCTCCGCGAACGCCGCCCGGGCGTTCGAGGTGTACGGTCAGGAGTCCTTGCCGTAGATCCGCATGGTGGCCATGGCGGGAGTATAGTGTGGGCTTAGGTCCCCCAGAAGTGTTGTTTTGGTAGTGCGAACAACAGTTCCAACGTCGGCAGAGCCGGTATCGTGATCAACATGACGTTGCGTGCAGTCACCTGTGCCTGGTGCAGCGCGGAGATGATGGTGCCGGACCCCGTGAAGGGTCGCGACGGCTACTTCGTCCTGCCGCGTCGGTGCAGACAATGCGCAGGCAACAACCTCGTCGAGATCGACGGCGCGCTGTCGATCGTGCGGCAGCAGCGCAAGCAGAAGCGCAACACCAGCACGCAGCGCATCACCGCCATCAAGCCGCTCGTCGCCTGAACGCGCGGGCGCTCAGCCCGCGATGAATCCCCCGCCCAACACCGTCTCGTCGTCGTAGAAGACCGCCGCCTGGCCGGGCGCGGGCGCGCGCTCGGGCGCGTCGAAGGTCACCCGGGCGCGGCCGCCCTCGACGATGACGGTGGCCGGCGCCGGCGCGTGGCGATAGCGAATCTGCACGCCGGCGCGCAGCGGCGCCGAGGGCGCGGCGCCGGCCCAGGTGACGTCGTCGAGCTCGACGGTGGCGTGGGCCAGCGCCTCGGGCGGGCCGACGGTCACGCGGCGCGTGAGCGCGTCGACGGACACGACGTAGCGCGGCTGGCCGTCGCCGGCGGCGACGCCGATGCCGCGGCGCTGCCCGACGGTGAAGCCGTGCACGCCGTCGTGGCCGCCGAGGACGCGGCCGTCGTGATCGACGATCTCGCCCGGCTGCGCGGGCAGCTTGCGCGCCACGAAGGCGGCGTAGTCGCCGTCGGTGACGAAGCAGATCTCCTGCGACTCCGGCTTCTCGCAGTTGGGCAGGCCGAGCCGCCGCGCGTGCGCGCGCACCTCGTCCTTGTCCATGCCGCCGAGCGGGAAGCGGACGTGCGGCAGCGCCGCCGCGGGCATGTTGAACAGGAAGTACGACTGGTCCTTCTTGCGATCGCGCGCGCGCATGAGGCGCAGCACGCCGTCCGCGCCCCGATCGATGCGCGCGTAGTGGCCGGTGGCCAGCGTGGCGCAGCCGAGCGCGCGCGCCCGCGAAAGGAGCGGCGTGAACTTGATGTGCTGGTTGCAGCGCACGCACGGGTTCGGCGTGCGGCCGGCGCTGTACTCGGCGACGAAGTCGTCGACCACGCGCGCCGTGAACTCCGCCTCGTAGTTGCAGACGTAAAACGGGATGCCGAGGTGCGCGGCCACGCGGCGCGCGTCCTCGATGTCGCGCGGGCCGCAGCAGCGGCCGACCGCGGCGGTGGTGCCACGCGCGTCGTAGAGGCGCATGGTCAACCCGACGACGCGATGGCCCGCCTCGACGAGGAGCGCGGCCGCGGTCGCCGAGTCGACGCCGCCGGACAGCGCGACCGCGATCGGGAGGTCGCCGGCGGAAGTGGCCGGCCCCGCGGCCCCGTCTGCGCCCGGCGATGGAAACCCGTTGTTCATTCGCGGCAGAAGTTGCATTACATTGCAATCGTGCGCAAGGGCGATCACCTGAAGCTCGTGATCGGCGCGCTCGACGACGAAGCCGCCGGTCTCGCGCTGCACGAAGGCGTGCGCGTTCACGTCGCCGGCGCGCTGCCCGACGAGGAGCTCGACGCGACGGTGGCGCACGTGTCGCCGCACCGGCCCGACGCGTGGGCGGAGCTCGGCGCGATCGCGCGCACCTCGCCGGCGCGCGTGGCGCCGGTCTGCCCGGCCTACGGCGCGTGCGGCGGCTGCACGCTCGAGCACATGGGCTACGCGCGGCAGCTCGAGTGGAAGCGCGAGCACGTGCAAAAGGCGCTCGAGCAGGCCGGCGTCGGCGCCAAGGTGGCGGCCTGCGTGGCCTCGCCGCGGCCGCTCGGCTATCGCAACAAGTCGAAGCTGGTGTACGCCGACAGCGACGCGCACGGCGGCAGTCGTCCGGTGCTCGGGGCCTATGCGCCCAGGTCGCATCGCGTGGTCGATCTCTCCGGCTGCCAGGTCGCCGAGGCGCCGCTCGACGACGTGGCGTCGGCGCTGCGCGACCTGCTGGCTTCGCACGCGGTGCGCGGCTACGACGAGCGCACGGCCGAGGGCCTTTTGCGCTACGCGATCCTGCGCGTCAATCACCTCGGCCAGGTGCTGATCACGCTGGTGACCGCCGACGACGTGTTCCCCGCCGGCGAGCCGGTCGCACGCGCGCTGCAGTCCGGCCGGCCCGAGGTCGTCGGCGTGGTGCAGAACATCAACCGCTCGCGCGGCAACGCGCTCTACGGCGACGTCGAGCGCGTGCTCGCCGGCGACGGGTGGCTGTTGGACCAGGTCGGTTCGGTGCAACTGCGGCTGTCGTCGACGGCGTTCTTCCAGGTCAACCGCGACGTGGCGGCGCGCATCTACGCCGACGTGGCCGAGGCGGCGGCGCTCACCGGCACCGAGCGCGTGGTCGACGCCTACGCCGGCGTCGGCGGGATCGCGCTGACACTGGCGCGCGGCGCGGCCGAGGTGGTGGGCATCGAGGAGCACCCGCGCGCGGTCGCCGACGCGCAGGCGTCGGCGCAACTGAACCACGCGGTGCGCGTCCGCTTCGTCGTTGGTGAGGTCGAGGGCGAGCTCGGCAAGCTCGGCGCCGCCGACGTGGTGGTGCTCAATCCGCCGCGGCGCGGCTGCGTGCATGCGGTGCTGCGCGCGGCGGCGGCGCTCAAGCCGCGGCTGATCGCCTACGTGAGCTGCGCGCCCGACACGCTGGCGCGCGATCTGGGGCTGCTCGAGAAGGAGGGTTTCGTGACGCGATCGGTGGTGCCCTACGACATGCTGCCGCAGACGCCGCACGTCGAGTCGCTGGCCATCCTCACGCCCGCCTGATCCGCTCGAGCAGGGTCGGCAAGATCGCGAGCACGCGATCGATCTCCCCGGCGCTGTTGCCGGCGCCGACCGAGACGCGGATGCCCTCGGGAAAGCCGATCGCGCGCAGCACCGGCGACGGCTCGAGCGAGCCCGAGCTGCAGGCGGCGCCCGTCGACACGGCCACGCCTTCGAGATCGAGCGCCTGCATGAGCAGCTCGCCGGCGACGCCGTCGAAGGCGACATAGGAGGTCGTCGGCACGCGCGGCGCGTCCTCCGCGGCGACGCGCGCCCCGAGCGCCCGCGCGCCCGCCTCGAAGCGATCGCGCAGCACGCTCGACGGCCGCTCCTCCGCCGCGCGGCACGCCGCGCCGAAGCCGGCGATGCCCACGACGTTCTCGGTGCCCGGCCGCCGCTCGCGCTCCTGATGGCCGCCGCGCAAGAGCGCCTCCACGTCGATCCCGTCGCGCAGCCACAACGCGCCGACGCCCTTGGGCCCGCCGAGCTTGTGCGCCGATAGCGACAGCGCGTCCACGCCGAGCGCCATCACGTCGACGGGCAGCTTGCCGGCCGCCTGCACCGCGTCGGTGTGGATGCGCGCCCCGGCGCGCCGCGCCACGGCGACGACCGCCGCCAGATCCTGCGTCACGCCGATCTCGTGGTTGGCCAGCTGCACCGACACCACGTCGCCCGCCCGCACCGCCGCCGCGAGGGCGTCGAGATCGACGCGCCCCTGCCGATCGACCGGGATCTGCTCGCGCGCGTGCACGCTCGGATGCTCGACCGCCGACGCGATCGCGCGTCCACCCAGACGCAGCCCGAGGTTGTTGGCCTCGGTGCCGCCCGAGGTGAACACGATCTCCTCGCGCCGCCCACCGACGAGCCGCGCCACCTCGTCGCGCGCCCGCTCGACCAGCTCGCGCGCCCGCCGCCCCTCGGCGTGGAGCGACGACGGATTGCCGAGCTCGTCCATGGCCGCGATCATCGCCGCGCGCGCCGCCGGGTGGAGCGGCGACGTCGCGTTGTGATCGAGATAGACGCGCGCCATTGACGTACCTTGACATGGCTCGTTCCCGTCGCCAAACATGGAAGGGCCATGGCCGACATGCCCGGTGCGCTGCTCCTCCGGTCGGGGGTCCTGCGACCGGCAGACCTGGCCGCCGCCGCGGCGTTGCAGGAGCGCGACGGCGGCTCGTTCGGCGAGTGCCTGGTGCGCCTCGGCTTCGTCGACGAAGAGCAGCTCGCCGACTTCTACAAGTCGCGGCTGATGATCACGCGCGTCCCCGATCATCGGCTGGTCGACATCCCCAAGAAGGTGCTGGCGCTGGTCACCGCCGACATGGCCGCCGAGTTCCGCGTCCTGCCGCTCGAGCTCGACGGCGACGGCCTGGTGCTGGCGATGGCGGATCCCACCGACAACCACGCCACCGACGAGGTCGCCTTCTTCGCCGATCGCTTCGTCGTGCGCGTGGTGGTCACCGAGAGCGCGATCCGCGACGGTATCGAGCGTCACTACGGCGTCCGCTTTACCTCGCCGCGCGCCGCCGATCGCTTCGGCGCGCGCGTCGCCCAGCCGGCGACGGCGCCGGCGCCCGCCAAGCCGGGGCCGAAGACCGAGGCGCCGCCCGATCGCGCGCCCAATCCGTCGCCGCCGCCGCCGATCCCGAAGGACGCCAAGGCCGCCGCGCCGAAGCCGTCGAAGGAGGTGATCGAAGAGCAGATCGTCCTGCTCACCAAGGTCAAGTACGCCGACGCGACACCGCTGCCGATGCCGGTGCCGCCGCCCGACGACTACGAGCCGCTCTACGCGCCCGAAGAGGACGAGCCGATCCTCCTCACGCAGAAGAAGGAAGAGCACCACGAGCGCAAGCGCTCCGACACCCTGCCCGGCTTCGCGCAGATCACGGTGCCCGATCCGCCGCTGGCGCTGCTGCGCGCCGCGCGCGATCGCGACCAGATCGCCGCCGCCGTGCTCGACTGGGTGGCGCTGCTCATGCGTCGCGGCGCCTTCTTCGTCATGAAGAAGTCGATCCTCATCGGCCACGACGCGCGCGGCGCCGACATCGACCGCTCGACGGTGCGCAAGCTCGTCATCAACGTCGAGGCGCCCTCGCTCTTCCGCGACGTGATCGCCTCGCGGCTGCCCTACCGCGGCCCGCTGCCGGAGACGCCGGCCAACCGCGCCTTCGCCCACGCGCTCGGCGGCGTGTCGTCGGAGGTGCTGCTCATGCCGGTGGCGGTGCGCGATCGCGTCATCGCCGTGCTCTTCGGCGACGGCGCGGCCCAGCCGCTGCCCGACGCCGCGCTGCACGCCACCGTGCGCGAGGCCGGCCTCGCCTACGAGCGGCTCATCCTCGAGGGCAAGGCTCAGACCAGATAGAAGGTGTCGCTCTTGCGCGCCTCGCCGGCGAGGATGGCGTGGTTCGCCAGCTCGCGCCGCTCGGCCTCGCTGCGCAGCTCCTCCCACAACACCGGGTGCTGCGACGCCATCTCGTAGAAGTCGCGCGGCGGCAGCTGCACCGCTTCGGTCATGCGCGTCGCCTTCACCGTCGCCGAGGCGACGCCGCCGCGCAGGAGCGACATCTCGCCGAAGTACGAGCCTTCGCCGAGCGTCCCCAGCTTGACGATCGCGTCGCTTCCGTCTTTGGCTTTGCCGCTGCGCACCACGTCGACTTCACCGACGAGGATGAGGTAGAGCCCGCCGCCGGGCGCGCCCTCCTCGATGATCTGCGCGCCACGCCCGAACCGCCGCGGCCGGAAACGCTCGGCGATCGCCCCGCGCTCCTTGGCGCTCAGGCGCTGGAAGAACGGCGCCGTCGCCAAGAGCGTCTGCAGCAGCCGCTCGCGATAGAACGTGCGCAGCGTGCGCGCCACGCCCGGGTGCGCCGCCACCAGCTCGTCGATCAGCTCGCGCCGGATCTCGAGCAACTCGAGCGGCTCCATCGCCTGCACCGACGCGTGGCGCCGCTGATCGGAGAGCACCGCGAACTCACCGAAGAACGAGCCCGGCCCCAGCTCCGCCACCTGCACCTCGGCCTTGGTGACCTTCACCGTGCCGGCGGCGATGAGATAGCAGGCGTCGCCCGCCTCGCCCTCGCGCAGCACCATCTCGCCCTTTTCGAGCCGCACCACCGACAGCCGCGCCAGCAGATCCATGAACGCCCCGCGCGGCAGCTCCGACAGCAGCGGAAACGGCGGCGGCTCGCGCGTGAGCTGCTCGCGCGGGAAGGGCCCGTCGATCACCTCCTGCAGCATCTGCACCGCGGAGTCCTCGTCGCCGAACGTGAGCTCGTCGGGGATCGGCGGCAGCCGCCCGGAGTCGAAGCGCACCGTGTCGTGGGTCTTGGCCTTCTCGCGCCGCGTCGCCTCGCGCGCCGCCTCCGCCGCGACCTCCTCGTCGGTCACCGTCGGCATGCGGTCGGTGTCGATGCGCAACGCCTCGAGCGTCGCCGACGTCTTCTCGTCATCGGTCGGCCCCTCGTCGCCGATCGACGGCAGCCCGCGCGGCGGCGACAGATCGAGCAGCCGATGACCGCGCGCCGCGCGCTTGGTCTCGTCGGGAAAATCGAGCGACGGCTCACGGTCCAACGGCTCGCGCGACGGCGTCGCCGCCGGCTCGGCGATCGGCGTGGCCACGCGCGGCGCGCCCGACCAGCGCTTGCGCGACTGCGCCTCGGCGTGTCCCGCGCGCGTCCCGTCCGGATCGGTCTCGCCGACGCTGGTCTCTTCCAGATCGTGGCCGGTGCGCGTCGCCTCGTCGTGGTGCAGCGCGCGCGCGCGCCAGTTGAGCGGCTCCGGATCGCCCGGCGGCACCGGCGTCAGGTTCGGATCGCCGATCGGCGTGCGCTCGTCGTCGCCGCCGGCCGGCGTCAGGATCTCCGACTCGGCCGGCGTGCGCTCCGCTTCGACTGGCAGCGACATCCCGCGCTCGGTCTGCAGCCGCGGCGCCGGCGTCTGCTGTGCGCCGGCGCGCGTGCCCTCCTCGTCCTTCTCGTAGAGCCGCTCGCCCGTCGGCTCGGCCACCCAGCGCCCGCCGATCTGCGACACGATCGCCGTCGGCGGCCGCTGCGACTTGCGCGTCGCCAGCACCGCCAGCATCTCGAGCGTGTCGCGGTGCTCGGGATCGATGTCGAGGATCCCCTTGCACACCGCCATCGCCTGCACCAGGCGCCCGTCCTCGGCGTAGGCCTCGGCCACACCGCGGTACAGATCGATCGCCTCCGCCGGGCGCCCCGCCTCGCGCAACACCGCCGCCAGCTCCAGGCGCTTCGGGATGCTTCCCGGCTCCGCCTTGAGCGCAGCTGCCAGCTCCTTCAGCCGGCGCTTGATGTCACGCTGCTGCACCCCCCTTGGCCCCCTACTTCGCGACGAGGTTGACCGGCTGCTCGAACGCCACCGGGTCGCCCTGGAACGTCGGAAACTTCCACTTCTCCATCGTCCCCGCCATGCACTTCTCCATCTCCGGATCGGTGTGCGGCGTGAACGTGACGCCCTGCGCCTGGCCGGTGTTGGCGATCTGGAAGTGCGCCATCACCGACGAGACGTACTGCAGGTCGGGCTTGCGCTTGAGCGCCTTTTCGTAGCACGCGCGCAGCCCGCCCGAGTTCTGCCGGACGACCTTGATGACCGCGTCGGGCGCGATGTTGCCTTCCATGTGCTTCTGACCGGCGTTGGCCGCCTTCAAGTCGAGCGGCTGAAGGACGCAGGCCTTGGCCTCCTGCGCCTTGGTGAGCTCCGCCTTGGCCTCGGCGAGCTGCTCTTTCAAGTTCGACAGATCGTTGCGGCACTGCACGAGGTCGGTGGCCAGCTTGGCCTTCTGCTGGTCGTTGTCGCCGCCACCCGAGCAAGCCACCGCCAGGGTCGCGAGGAGGGCAAGGCAAGCGGAGCGCATTGACCCAAGATGCTATCACGGCCCGGGGCCGCGTCTACTTACGTTGCGTGAGCTCCGTGAGCAGCTGACCGCGCGCGATATGTTCTTCCAAGATGCGCTTGGCCTCGGCGGGGACGACGCGGTGATAGAGCGTGGCCCGACCACCAGCCGTCGGCATGAGCCGCAGCATCATCGGGTTGTCCGTCGGCAACATCTCGCGCACCAGCACGTTCACGCCGCGCTGACACTTTCCGAAGCAGCTGTAGAGGTCGAGGACGACTTCGTTGCCGCCGAGCGGCGTGGTGGCTAGATCGCGCTTGAACGCGGCGTGGACGTCTGCAGAGTGGCGCTTGTCGCCGCACTCGGGCCCGCGGCAGACCAGGATCGTGAACTTTTTCGGCACGGGCGCGCGTCCATCATAGCACTCATTCCTGCTTTTCGGGAGCGGCCTGCGCACCGTCTTCGTTGGCCGGGCTGCCGGGCTTGCCCGCCTTGTCGTTTCGCTCTTTCTCTTCTTTTTCTTTCGCGACGGCGGCGTCGAGCGCGGCGCGCAGCTGGCGCGCCACCGGCTGCAGCGTGCGCTTGTCGTCGACGACGAAGGCGACCGCGCGCCGCGCCTCGTCGCCCGCGCCCACCAGCGCCTCGCCGGCGGCATAGAGCGGCGCCGGCTCGAGCAGGAACGTCGGATCGGCGTGATACTCGAGCAGGAACTCGCGCAGCGCGTGCTCGGCGTCGGGCCCACCGAGGTGCGCCAGCGTCTCTGCGACGTCCTTGAGCGCCGCCTCCGGCGTCTCGTGATCGGCGAGGTGCGCGGCCAGAAGCGGCGCCGCCTCCTTGACGTCGAGCGCGGCGAGCGCGCGCGCGATCACGCCGACGCCGCGCGGCGCCTTGTCCTCGAGAAAGTCGTAATGCTCGCCGAGCGCCTCGAGCATGAGCGGCACGGCAGCGCGATCCTTCCGCGCCACCAGCGCCTCGCCCGCATGCTTCTGCGCCGCCGGCGGAGGACCACCTGGCGCCGGCGCGGCGCGCACGATCTTGAGGAGCGCGCGCGACACCGGCAGCCCCGGCACGCCGCCGAGCGCGTCGACGGCGAACACCTTGACCGGACCGAAGCGCGCGTCGTGATCCCACACGATCTGCTCGAGCGTCTTGGCCACCTCTTCTTCCGTCGGTGGCTGCGCGCCGGCGCCGGCGGTGATGCCGTCGGCGTCGAAGCTCGCGCCGGCCACGCGCAGGCCGGTGCGCGACACCACGCGCACCGCGCCCGACGCCGGATCGATGAGCCCGATGTCGCCGTCCGCCGAGGCGAAGACGATCGCCGAGCCCGCGTCCTCCGACGCCACCACGTCGGTGCGCGGATGCGCGTAGACCCAGCGCAGCTTGCCGGCGGCGGCGTCGAACGCGAAGAAGAAGCGATAGCTGTGCAAGACGGCGAGGTCGTCCTTGAAGCCCGCGCCGGCGTCGCGCCCGCGCCACAAGAGGCGATTGCGATCGAACGCGCCGATCGCCGACTGCGCCGGCTCGTAGCCGTCCCAGTGATACGCGGTGCGCACCTGCTCGCCGGGCAGCTTGGCCTCGGCGTACGACGAGCCCGCGCGCGATCCCGCCACGCTCTTGTCGTCGAGGCGGTAGATGCCGCGCGCCCCGCCGTAGTAGATGCCCTCGGGCAGCGCCCGCGCGTAGGCGATCTCCTCGTCGGTGGCGCGCACGCGCGCCAGCTCGCGCCCGTTGGCCCCGTCGAGGAGCGCCAGGTTCTGATGCGCGAACGGCAAGGCCACCAGGCCGCCGCGCGCCGCCGGCGAGCCGACCGCGCTCGGCGTCTCGCGCCGCCACGCCGTCCCGCCCTTGTCGTCGAGCTCGGTCACGATCGAGCGCTTGTCGGCGGTCTGCACCACGTAGACCAGCCGATCGCCGTCGAGCGTCGCGCCGACGAAGGTCTGGTCCGCCGGCACGCTCACGGTCGCGCGCACCTCGCCCGTCGCCGACGCGCGCACCACGAGGTCGTGCTCGCCCTGCCGGTGCGCGATCGCGCCGTTGCCGACGATGACGCGCGAGCGCACGTCCGCCGGCTGCGTCCACGCGATCCGCCCGTCCGTGAGATCGAACCCGACGAGCTTTCCGTCCGACACCAGGAACGCCATCGCATGCGCCGCCCGCGCCGCCGGCGCCTGCGAGCTGCCGAGCGCGCGCGCCAGGTCACCGACGTCGTTGTCACGCGCATGCGCCGAAAACGCCGCCTCGCCGCAGCCAAAGAGAACGAACGACAGGGAGATCAAAGAGCCCAAGGAGAACCAACCCAGTTTTGATCCTCCCTGAGCTCCCTGTGGAATGTTTCTGATCATGGGCGGCTCCGCTCGTCGACGATCTTCTGCGCCTCGAGGCGCGACGGCCGATTCTTGTCGCGCTCGGTCGCCGCCACGTACTCGAGCAGCACCGCCGTCGAATCCACCCCCGGCACCTTCGACAGCGTGCGCACCACCTCGACCCGAATCGGCTCCGGCCCGAAGTCGGCGCGCTTGAGCATCTCGCCGAGCGCCGTGCACAAGATCGGATCCGGCACCGACCCCAGCATCTCCGACAGCCGATGCGCCAGCTGCGGCGTCGCGATCGCGGCCAGCGCCCCCGCCGCCGACGCGTCGCGATGCTCCATCAGCTTGATCAGCCGATCCTCGGCGCCCTTCTCGCGCCGATCGGCGAGCCCCTTGGCCGCCGCCGCGCGCACCTCCGCGTCCGAATCGCCGAGCCCCGCGAGCAGCGCCGGCAACACGCGCGGGTCATTGATCGCGGCCAGCGCGCCGAGCGCCGCCTTGCGCACCTCGGGCGCGCGATGATGCGCGTACTGCTGCAGCACCACCACGCCGCGCGCGTCCTTCTTCACGCCGAGCGCCGCGCACAGCGCCGCCGCCGCCTTGGGCGTCGTGCCCGCGTCGAGCCCCGCCACCAGCGCCTCGACCGCCTTCGGATCCGTCGACTTGCCGAGCGCCGTCGCCGCGTCGATCGCGCGCGCTTCGTCGGTGTCGCCGAGGTCCTTCACCAGCGCCGCCGTGTCGGCGTGCGCAATCGCGGCACCGCCGAGCAGCACCGTCACCAGCAGAGCCCGCATCATCCCCCTCAGTGAGAGTCGCTGTTCGCTTTGGTATCGTCGTCGGTGAACGTGACCTTGCCCGAGTAGTGCGGCCCTTCCTCGCGCAAGATGAACGTGCCCGACGCGATGATGTGCCGACGATTCTCGAGCGTCAGCAGATATTTCTTGTTGCCCTCGATGTCCTCCTTGTCGAAGACCACCGAGTTGAAGAGCACGCGCTTGCCCTTCTCCATGAACTGCTCCGTCGACACCTTCTGCACGTGCGCGCCGTTGGTGATGTCGGTGAGGAACAACATCACCTGCACGTCGTTGACCGGCTGCGCGAAGAACGCGGCGTACTGCAACGTCAGCTTGCCCGTCTTCTTGTCGTACCAGAGCGTCCCCTTGTTCATGCCCTTGAGCGTCGACACGTACGACGACACCGACGTCCAGCTCATCGGGAACGAGCGATCGCTGATGATGATCTTTCCCTTGAGGTAATCCTCGGGGACGGGCTTCGCGGAGGCGGTGGCACCGAGCAGGATGCACGCGGCGAGGACGATCTTCTTCATGATTTACCGAGGCTACCGGAACGGGCATCGCGCGTAAAGCCAACTGTAGTGTGCAAAAGCGGCTATTCCAGCAGCAGCGCAGCAATCCGGAGCAGCGCGTCGCGCGTCGCGCGCCCCTTGTCGGCGGCGACCTTCGACACACGCCGCGCCGTGGCCCGATAGAGCGCCGCGATCTCCGCGTGCGGCCGCAGCGCCAGGATGTGGCGCGCGATCACCGCGACGTCGCCGCGCGCGATCGGCCCGGTCAGCGCCTCGGGCAGCCCCACGCGCTCGAGGTTCGCCGCGGTCGACGTCAACAGCGCCGCCAGCGCCCGCACCGCCGTCGCGCGCTCGAGCCCGACCGACGTCAACAGCTCCACGCCCGCGTCGACGAGCCCGACCGCGTGGTTCGACACCAGCGCCGCCGCCGCGTGATAGCGCGGCAGCTGCTCGGCCTCGAGCACCAACGGCGTACCGCCCACGCGCTCGACCAGACGCAGCGCCGCCTCGCGCCCCGGCCCATCGCCCTCGACGGCGAACACGGTGCCGCCGAGCTGCGCGTCGCCCGGCGCGCCGGCGAGCGCGCGCAGCGGATGAATCACGCCGACGCCGAGCGGCCGCCGCTTGAGCGTCGCGAACGCCTCCTCCGCCGGCAGCGCGCCGGCGCAGTGCAACAGGATCGGCGGCGTCGCCGCGTCGTCGACGCCGGCCATGATCTGCGTCGCCATCTCGCCGATCGCCTCGTCGCGCACCGCCAGCACCACCACGTCGGCTGACGGCAGCGGCCCGCCCGAGCGCCGCGACCAACGGAGCGGCTTGACGTCCGCCTCGTCGAGCGCGCTGCCGAGCGCGCGCGCCACCGGCCCGTCGCCGACGACGAGGACCCGCTCGCGCGAGCGCGGCCGCATCGGCAGCCGCTGCGTCTTCGAGATTTCACTCACGGCGTCGATCGCTCATCGATACAGCCCGCGCGCGCGAATGTAGTCGGCCACGTCGCTGGCGACGAGCGCATCGATGGACTCGCCGCGCCCCACCCGCTCGCGCACGATCGTCGACGACACCGCCGGCAACGCGATGCCCCCGGATTCGGGTGCCCCTTCGCGCCCGACCACGACGAACGGCACGAGCTCCTTCAGCTCCGGCCAGCCATGCCACCGCTCGCGCTCGGCGAGCAGGTCCGCGCCGATCACCAGCGAGAAGCGATGATCGCGATGCCGCTCCATCAGCGCCCGCATCGTGCGCAGCGTGAAGCTCTCGCCGCCCAGCTCCTCCTCGATGCGCACCACGCGCACCGCCTTGAACGGCTTGGCCGCCAGCTCACACATCGTCGCGCGGTCGGAGAACGGCGCCAGCTGCTTGTCGAACGGGTGCTTGAACGTCGGCACCATCCACACCTCGTCGACATGCCCCGTCGCCAGCACATACGTCAGCGCCAGCTGATGCGCCACGTGCGGCGGGTTGAAGCTTCCCCCGTAGATCGCCACGCGCATGTTTCATGAAAGTATCACATCGATTTTTGCGCCGCTCGACGGCGCGTGCGAGCCTGGGCTCGTGGCACGCATCCGTCGCGCGCGCGGCCTCGATCTCTTCGACCAGTCGTTCGACGCAACCTTTCGCGGCAAGCTCGTCTCCGGCCGCGCCCTCTACGACGAGGTCATCGCCGGCGGCGTGGCCCGCGCGCGCGAGAGCGTCTGGATCTCGACGGCCAACGTCAAGGAGCTGTTCATCGAGCGGCCCGGCCTCGGCCGCCGCCGCGTCGGCTCCATCGTCGACACCTTCGCCGAGCTGCACGCGCGCGGCGTCGAGCTGCGCCTGCTCCACGCCGAGCTGCCGTCGCGCCGCTTCCGCGCCACCTTCGATCGCCACCGCGCGCTCGTCAAAGGCGGCCTGCAAATGAAGCAGTGCCCGCGCGTGCACATGAAGGTCGTCATCGTCGACGGCGCCTGGCTCTACCTCGGCTCGGCCAACTTCACCGGCGCCGGCCTCGGCATGAAGGGCGACGACAAGCGCAACTTCGAGCTCGGCTTCGTCACCGAAGACTTCGAGCTCCTCGACCGCGTGCAGGCGATGTTCGACGCCCTGTGGCGCGGCGCCCCCTGCCCGAGCTGCAAGCTGCGCGACGTCTGCCCCGATCCCGGCGGCTACCTCAGCGCCGCGCCGGCAACCGCCGCAGCAGCAACGCCACGCCGACGATAATCAGCACCTCGGAGATCAGCGCGCCCACCTGCTCGACGATGGCGAACTGCAGCGCCATGCGCCACGGCGTGCGCCCGCTGTACATCTCCATCATGTGCCACGTGAACACGAGATCGCGCAGTGCCCGAACGCCCGCGCCGACGGCGATGACCAGCGCGCCCGTTTGCCCGGTGCGGCGAAAGCCCCACACGGCCAATCCGCACAGCACGCACGCGGCGACGAAGAACGGCAGCGCGTCGATCGACGCGAAGATCCCAGCCGTCACTGAATCGGGAACGGCTTGAGCGTCGTCTGCCCGCCCTTGATGAGCACCTTGAAGCGCACCAGGCGCGCCCCGTGCTTCTTCTTCAGCGCCGCCTCGTGCTCGCGCAGCTTCTGCGTGAACCCGTCGAGCGTCATGC
>DATNAQ010000034.1:0-63902 GCA_035607415.1 Polyangia bacterium | reverse complement strand
TTCTCCTTGATCTTCACCGCCAGCGGCCGCAGCGTTTGCTCGAGGCGATCGCGCAGGTGGAACGCGGTCTCGTCGACCGCCAATCGCCCGGCCTCGATCTTCGACAGGTCGAGGATGTCGTTGATGATGTGCAGCAGCGAGGTGGCCGACCCGTGCGCCATCGTCAACAGCTCGCGCTGCTCGGTGGAGAGGTCGGAGTCGAGCACCAGCGCGGTGAGGCCGATGATGCCGTTCATCGGCGTGCGGATCTCGTGGCTCATGTTGGCGAGGAACTCGCTCTTGGCGCGGCTCGCCTCTTCGGCCGCTTCGCGCGTGCGCTGCACGGCGCTGACGTCGTCGATGGTGCCGCCGCACCAGCCGCCTTCGATGCGCAGCCCGCGCCAGCGCAGCCACACCGGATCGCCGGCGGCCGACGGCCGCGCCACGAGCAGCGAGAACGCGGTGCCGTGATCGCGGCACGCGCGCCAGGCGCGCTCGGCCTCGGCGCGCGCGTCGTCGGGCAGCGACGCGATCCAGTCGCCGATGGAGCGCTCGCCGACGAGCGCGCGAAACGAGTCGTTGGCAAAGGAGAGTGCGCCGACCTGATCCGTCAGGTACAGGCCGGATGGAAGCGCGTCGCACAGCTGCCGGAGCCGATCGGCGTCCACTCCCCCCTCCTCGAGTAGATTCTTGCGCCGGCAGCGAGCGGAAGCTAGCGCAATCCGACGCAGAAGCGCGGCGATGTGCCTCGCTGGGGCGAAAAGGGGCAGGCGCCGATCGCCGAACTCCGCGTGACGTCGGCGTCGGAGTCGGCATCGCGGCTGCAATTCTGCCCCGGAGCGGAGGCGATCGTGGCCAAGGTGCTGATAGTCGACGACGACATGGACGTGCGCGACAGCCTGAGCGACTGGCTGGGACGCGAGCACGAGGTCCTCAAGGTGGCGAGCGTGCCCGAAGCGCTGACGCTCCTCGCCAAGACGCCGCTCGACGTGGTGATCGCGGACTTCGAGCTGCCGCCGTATCGCGGTGACGACTTTCTCGCCGCCGTGGCGGAGCAGCACCCGGAGATCGGCCGCTTCATGCTCACGGGCTCGCCCGGCCGGGCGCTCGGCTTCGCCTACAGCATCGCGCACCGCGTCCTGCGCAAGGGCTGCGATCTGCGCCTCCTGACGCAGGCGATCCGCGAATTTCTCGACGGGCGGGAGGTGGCCCGGATCGGCTGATTGGCGCCGCGCAGGAGAAAATATATGCTGCGGACGGACGATGGGGACAGGTCAATGACCGTCGACGAGCTGCAACGGCTCGACGAGCTGCGCCGCTACGAGCCGGCCGAGCTCGGAGTGGACGGCGCGCTCGACCGGCTGGCCGAGCTGGCCGCGCGCTCCACGCACGCGCCGGTCGCCGTCATCTCGTTCATCGACGAGCGCCAGCAGCGCCTCGTGGCGCGCTGGAACGTGCCCGCGAGCCTGGGCGAGGCGATCCCGCGCGAGCTGTCGATCTGCGCGCACATGATCGAGCGGCGCGAGCCGGTGTACGTGATCGAGGACCTCGCCGCCGATCCGCGCTTCGGCAGCTCGCCGCTGGTGCAGCGGCTCGGCTTCGGCTTCTACGCCAGCGTGCCGCTGGTGACGCCGGGCGGCAGCACGCTCGGCACGGTCTGCATCGTCGACGTCAGGGCGCGCACGCTCGACGCCGACGAGCGGCGCGAGCTGCAGCTGGTGCGCGATCAGGTGATGGAGCTGCTCGAGACGCGCCGCGAGCTCGGCGAGCTGCGCCGCTCGGAGGCGCTGCGGCAGGAGGCGGTCGAGGCGCTGGTGGCGACGCAGCACGATCTGCAGGCGCGCATCGATCTGCGCACGCGCGAGATCGAGACCGCGCACACCAAGACGCGGCAGATCCTCGAGCGCATCGGCGACGCCTATCTCGTCCTCGATCGCGACGCGCACGTCGTCTACGTCAACCCGCGCGCGTCGCAGGTGCTCGGGCGCAGCGCCGCCGAGCTCGTCGGCAAGGAGCTGTGGGCCGAGTTCCCCGGCGGCGACGGACAGCTGCGCGGCCCCTACGAGCGCGCCATGCGCGAGCAGACGCCGGCCACGGTGCAGCTGCGCTATGTGCCGTGGGATCGCTGGTTCGAGGGGCGCATCTATCCGTCGCCCGACGGCTCGGCGATGGTGTTCACCGAGATCACCGCGCGCAAACGAGCCGAGGCCGAAGCCGAGCGCTTCCGCCAGTGGCTCGTCGAGGCGCAGCGCGTGGCCCACGTCGGCAGCTTCGAGTTCGACATCGGCGCCGATCGCGTGGTCTGGTCCGACGAGATGTACCAGATCTACGGCGTGCCGCTCGGTACCACCATCTCGGGCTATAGGGGCTTCCTCGCGCGCGTGCACCCCGACGATCTGGCGCGCACGCAACAGATCGTCGGCGATGGGATCGCGGCCGGCACGGCCATGGTCTACGACCACCGCATCGTGCGCTCCGACGGCTCGACGCGCATCCTGCACACGCGCGCCGAGGCGCTGCGCGGCGACGACGGCCAGGTGGCGCGCCTGGTCGGCTGCTGCTGGGACGTGACCGAGCTGCACGAGGCGTCGGCGGCGCTGCAACGCAACGTGGCCCTGCTCGCGGCCACGCTCGAGGTCACCAGCGACGGCCTCCTCGTCGTCGACGCGGCGGGCAAGACCACCGCGCACAACGCGCAGCTCACCAGCTTGTTCACCGTTCCCGCCGACGGTGTCGGGCAGACCATCGCCGGGCTGGCGGCGCAGCTCGCCGATCCCGAGCAGCTGCTCGCGCGCGCTCGCTCGCTGGGGCCGGCCGACGTCAGCCTCGACACGCTCGTCTTGCGCGACGGGCGGCGCGTCGAGGCGCGCTCGCGGCCGCACCTCGTCGACGGGCAGGTCGCCGGGCGGGTGTGGAGCTTCCGCCCCGCGCCGCCGACGACGTGACCGGCATCGACCTGCCGTCCGCGCGCGCGCTCGTCGCGATCGGGCTCGTCGCCGGTTTGGCGCTCGCCGGCGGCTGCCGCCCGCGCGGCCGTTACGACGCCGCGCGCGCGCTCGCCGAGGCCGGCGCCGCCCGCCTGGCCCCGTCGACCAAGGCGGAGCGCCAGGAGTACCTGCGCCGCGCGCGCATCTTCGATGACGTCGACACCGCCGCGCTCGATCTCGCCGTCGGCCCGCCCGATCCCGACGCCGCCGCGCCCGGCGCCACGGTCTCGTGCGACTTCATCGAGCCCTCCACCGAGAGCGTCCCCACCGGCGGCACCACGCCCAAGTTCTTCTGCACGCTGCGCCACAAGCATCCGCACGCCGTCGTCAAGATCCGGTACGGCCGCGCCAACCGCGAGGTCTACGGCGAGGTGCTCGGCTCGCGCCTGTTCTGGGCGCTCGGCGTCGCCGTCGATCGCGATTACCCCGTGCGCGTGCGCTGCCACGGCTGCCCCGGCGATCCGTGGCGCGCCTACCGCGACTTTCCGTCGCCCGATCACACGCCGCGCGAGACGCGCGAATACGACGACGCCGTGATGCAGCGGCTCTATCCCGCCGCCATCATCGAGACGCGCCCCGACGAGGGCTGGACCTTCCCCGAGCTCGACGAGCTCGACCCCACCGTCGGCGGCGCCTCTCGCGCCGAAGCCGACGCCCTGCGCCTCCTCGCCGCGTTCGTCGCGCACGGCGACGACAAGCCCGACAACCAGCGGCTGGTCTGCCCGTTCGACGACATCGACGCCGCCGGCCGCTGCACGCGCCCGCGCCTGCTCGTCGCCGATCTCGGCTCCACCTTCGGCCGCGGCGCGGCGCCGCTCATCGGCCGCATCGACGACGCCTCCCGTCCGAACTTCGGCGCCTGGTCGTCGCTGCCGCTGTGGGAGGACGCGCGCGCCTGCCGCGTGCACCTGGCCACGCGCCTGGCCCCGTCGAACCCCATCATCAGCGAGGCGGGCCGCCGCTTCCTCGCCGATCGGCTGATGCAGCTCTCCGAGCAGCAGATCCGCGCGCTCTTCACCGTCGCGCGCATCGAGCGTCTCGGCGAGACCACGCGCGGCGCCGACGGCCGTCCGCGCCCCGTCACCGTCGACGATTGGGTCGCGGCCTTCGTGCGCCGCCGCGCCGCGCTCGTCGAGCACCACTGCGGCGGCTGACGCGCTCGCCCGCTAGTGCGGCGGACGCTTGCGCACGTCTTTGCGCAGATCGATGTGCACCTCGGGCACCAGATCGCGCAGCGGCGGATCGTCGACCGGCAGCGCCGTCGTCGCCCCGCGCCGCCACATCATCCCCGCGACCACCAGCGATCCGACGAACACCACGATCGCGAACAGCACGAACCCGAGCGACGGCAGCCCGGCCGGCGGTGCCATCGCGCTCAGCTTCACCCCGTGCGCCGCGTCGGCGTAGAGCGACAGCGGCTCGGCGTGCGCGCCGAGCGGCGGCGTACCGATGGTGATGCGGCCGCCGTTCGGCGTCTCGAGCCGCAACGCGAACCCGGCGCGGCGCAGGCGCACGTCGAGCGCCGCGGTGTCGACGGTGCGCGAGACGCCGACCGAGCCGCGGATCTGATCGGATCGCGTCTTCGGCTCGACGCTGACCATGGCCGCCACGTGCAGCCGCCCGTCGCTGGTGAGGATCTGCGTGCCCACGTCGCCGAGCGGCAGCTTCAGATCGCTGCCCTCCCCCACGCGACGCAGCGTCGTGACCGCGCCGTCGCGCCGCTGCACCTGCCCGATCTCGATGAGCTCGCCTGGCGCCGGCTGGAACGCCAGCTCGTCCGCCGTCAGGTCGAGCATGGTCTGCTCGTCGGTGGCCACCGCCCACGACAAGCGCGGCAGCTCGGCCAAGGTCTGCGCGCGCACCTGCGCCGCCGTCGCCGTCTCGCGGATACGCCCGTCGAGATCGGCGGCGGCGGATTGCAGCTCCGTCACCGGCGGACCACCGCGCCCGACAATCACGAGCGCGATGGCCGCACCGACGCCGGCCGCTGCGATGATGATGCTACGGCGTCGATCCACGCGGGGTCCCGAACTTGTCGGTACCTAGATCGGCCTTCGCGCCGCCCTGCACGTCGATGGCGACATCATTGGCGCCTTCCTTGACCACGATCTCCTTGGTGACCGGCTCGCTCGAGCGCTCGCTCCACGCGCGCACCTTGTACTTGCCGGGCGCGAGGCTCTTGAAGCGGAACTTGCCCGCCGCGTCCGTCACCACGTAATGCGGCGCCGCGACGACGACGAGGTAGGCCGACATGTTCGCGTGCAGGTTGCATCCGATGCGCAGGATGCCTTCCTTGTCGAACGTGACCTCGCGGCTCTCGCCGTTCTTGTAGATGCCGAGATCGAACGGCCGCGTCGGCGACAGCGAGAACACGTTGTGGAACACCGGATCGAAGTTGGGGAACGACACCGTCGAGCCCACCGGCACCATCATCACGTGCGGCGCGAACTGACGATCGCGCTGCTCGATGACGCGCTGCTTGGGCGTACGCTTGGCCCACTTGCCCGACGCCGGCGACACCATGATCACGCCGAGGCGCCCATTGAGCGGCTGCCCGTCGACGGTGAGCGTGCCCGTGAGCGATCCGCGCGACGGCTTCTCCGGCTGATCTTCTTCCGATCCACCGACGGCGCCCTTGGGCTGCGGCGCCATGTCCTTCGGCATCTGCTTCAGCTTGGTCGTGACGCGCTCGGGCCCGCCCTCGCGGAACAGCGGGTTGAGCATCGCCAGCACGTCGGGCTCGACCTCGAGCTCCGCCGCCGAGAAGAGCTGCTCGGCGTAGTTGCGCTGGCCGCGCGTGCGCGCGATGACCGCCATGTCGAGAAGATCGGCCGCCTTGGTCTTGCCCGTCTTGCGCAGGTAGGCCGCGGTCTGGCGCCCCTTGTCGGCGAGCTTCGCGTCGTGCTTCGCCTCCTCGGGCGGCGGCGGATTCACGATCTGCGGCTTGAGCGGCCCGAGCGCGCCGAGCAGCTCGCCCTTCTCCTGCGCCGGCACCTTGAACTTGTCGAGCGCGGCCGCCAGATCCTCGACGAGCGCGTTGAACTCCTCGTCGACGAGCTGCATGCCGCCGTGCGCGGTGCGCATGTCGCGCCCCTCGTACTGCTCCATTCCGCCCGGTCCGCCCGTCGCCGCGCAGACGAACTCGACGAGCAGCACCTTGAGGTGCGGAATGTCGGTGTTCATGAAGCGCATGTTGATGCGCTTGTCGGCGGCGACGTTGGCGACGAACTGATCGACCACCGCCGTGATCGCCGGCTTGCCGCCGAGGCGCTCGTACAACGACTTCTTCGGCGCCGTGCTCGCCGCGGCCGTTCCGCCGCCGGCAGACGCCTTCTCGTCGCCCGTCTTGTGGGCGCACCCCGCCATCAGCACCGCCGCCGTCATCGTCACTGCCAGAGCCGTTGCCCGCATTCGAACCCCCTCGGACGCGACAAATCGCGTGCGCGCGGAAATCGTACCGCAAACGCGGCCTTGCGGCGTCGTAGAATTTGCGCAAGCAGCCAAATGGCGGCGATGTCGAGCCAGGGCGGTGGCGTTTCCGACTCGGAAAAGCTGCAGCCGCGGTGGGCTTCGGCGAAGCAGGCCGATCCGCCGCCAGCGACGGGAAGACAGCCGAAACCCGGGTCGCAGAAGCCGGGCAGATCGGGGAAGCAGGTCGCGGCGCAGACCGGTCCGCCGCCGCGTGCGGCCGCGACGCATTGGCCGTCGTCGCAGGCGTCGTCCCCATCACAGGCGGCGCCGGGAGCGCCCGGGCTCGGCGTCGCGTGGCGGCAGCGCTCGACGCCGTTGCCGTCGGGCAGGCAGGTCAGGCCCGCCGGACAGCCGCCGGTGCAGGGCGGCGCGCAGAACGACAGCGCCGCGTCGTCGAGCGCGGCCAGGCACTCGCCGGCGCCGGTCGCGCAGTTGCCGTCGTAGTAGCAGCGATCGCCCGCGCCCGCGCCGCGCGCCGCCGTCGCCGCGACGAAGGGGGCGATGAAGTCGGCGACGAAGGCGTCGACGCGCATGTCGCGCGCCATCACGTCGCACATGGCGTCGCCCGACGAGGTCACGCCCACGATCGCCTCGGCGCCGCTGCCGACGCTGGCGAAGGCAGGTCCGCCCGAATCGCCCTCGCAGGTCTGCGACGGCGACGGCGCGAACGCGAGCGTGTCCGCGTCGAGCGACGACAGCGTCGCCGTGCCCTGCCGCTTGCGCGGCGACGACGTATCACCCGCCGCGGTCCGCCCGAACCCGACCAGCCGCAGCGTCGTCCCCACGGCGCCGTCGTCGAGCGCCGTCGCCGGCAACGCCGCCGGGATCGCCCCCGCCGGCGCCTCGCCGTCGAGGAGCGCGAGCGCGATGTCGTCGGTGAGCGTGCTCGGATCGAACCCCGGATGGCGCCGCGCCAGCGCGATCGGCACCGCGACGTCGCCGCTGCCGGGCGTCGCGCCGAAGTGCGCCACCGGCAGCGCGTCGTCCGCCTGCACGCAGTGCGCGGCAGTCACGAGCACGCGCGGCGCGATCAGCGTCGCGGTGCAGACCAGCGTCGTGCCTTGGAGGAGCGCGACCACGTCGGGGTCGCCGCTGTCGTCGCTGCCGTTGGTGATGGCGGCGACGCGCGCGTCGATCTTCGTCGACGGAGAGCACGCGGCGAAGGCGGCTGCCGCGATGACGACGGCCGCCCTGCCGCACTTGCCGCGACTAGCAGCCAAACAGCGCGATGACCGCCGTGATGTTGTAGCAGTAGTACCACTGCCCCTGGCGGCACCAGCTGTCGTGCTGCGCGCAGCCGTTGTGGTAGCAGCAATCGCCGCAGACCCAGCTCCAGCAGCTGCAGCCATACCCACACATGCCGTAGCACGAGTCGCCCGAGTTCGGATACGCCGTGCAGTAGCCATTCAGCGACTGCTGCGTGTCGAGCTTCTCGACGTTGATGCCGAGCGCCTCGGCGCTCTGCTTCGCCGCCTTGTGCAGCGCCAGCGACGCCGGGAACTGGCTGCCGGTGATGCCGCGAACGCCGAGGGCGCGCGACAGCGCCGGCAGCTGCGCGACTTCGGGCAGCTGCAGCATCGCGTCGAGCGCGTGGGTGTCGCCTTCCCAGACGAAGCCGTCGGTCGAGACGCCGTCGGGGTTGACCGCGTTCTGCGCGCGCGCCTGCGCCACGAACGCCTTGGTGGTGTGCATCTTGAGCGCGCCGCCCATGTAGCTGAACTCGTAGTTCTCGCCGACGGTCTCGATGTGAATGATCGCCCGGCCGTCGTTGCCGGTGAGATCGAAGTACAGATCATCACCGCTGCGAGCCGCGTCGAAGCGCAAGAGATTGCCGGCCGTGTCCTTGTATGCGCCGGTCAATCGCTGAGCCGTCGTGCTCGTGAGAGTGATTCCGTCGGACGACGCCGTCGGATCCGGGCCGGGTGATGCCGTGCTGCCGCAGCCGATCATCGCGACCGCCAACGCAGAAACCAGCAGATGGGACGTTTTCATGGGCCACCTCGCGCGTTGTTTCGACGGTGACCCAATTCACACTTTATACCGAAACGAGAACTGCTGTAATTTCAAGTAGGTACAATTTTATCGATCATTTTATTCAAACAAAACTTGAACAGACTAGCGTTTTCACGCCACTGTAATGACTGAAACAACTGAATTCTAAGTCAAATTTGTTTGATGCGCATTGTTGACTACAACGTAACCAGGTGGAATCACGTACGTTCAAATTTTGATCACTCGTACAAATCTTAAACTTTCGCGTCTCAGAAGACGCGTCGCCACTTGGGACAAGCAGTGGGCAAGCCCGTTCAACCGAGGGCGCGCCGCGTGGGGGCGCGCGGCGCGGTGATAGACTGCCGTCGATGCGGCGGCTCGGGGCGTGCGTCGGGATCGCGGTGGTGCTGGCGGCGGCGGGCGTGGCGAACGCGGCGGCGATCGCGCGGCCGCGCAACCTCGACGAGCTGAAGGCGCGCATCGCGCGCGTGCTCGACGAGACGCGCGTGCCCGGCGTGGGGCTGGCGCTGGTCGGGCGCGACGGCGTCCTGTGGGCCGGCGGCGTCGGGCTCGCAGATCGCGCGGCGAAGCGGCCGGTCACCGCCGATACGATGTTTCGCGTCGGCTCGATCACCAAGAGCTTCGTCGCGCTCGCGCTGGTGAAGCTGAGCGAAGAGGGGCGCCTCTCGCTCGATGCGCGCGTGTCGTCGATCGCGCCGGAGCTGGCGATCGAAAACCGCTGGGACAAAGAGTCGCCGATCACGGTGGCGGAGCTGCTCGAGCACACCGCCGGGTTCGACGACATGCACTTCAACGAGCTTTACGCGCCGCTCGCCGTCGAGAAGATGCCGCTCGGGCAGATCCTGGCGAAGAATCCGCGCTCGCGGGTGGCGCGCTGGCGGCCCGGCTCGCGCTTCTCGTACGCCAATCCGGGGTACACGGTGGCGGCCTATCTAATAGAGAAGGTCAGCGGGCGATCGTGGGTCGACTACATCCACGACGAGCTGTTGGTGCCGCTCGGGATGACGTCGGCGGCGCTGCGCTGGTCGCCGGAGGTGGATCGGCGGCTGGCGCGCGGCTACGTCGGCGACGAGGCGGTGCCGTATCGCGCGATCTGGCACCATCCGGCCGGCAACCTGATGGCGTCGCCGCGCGAGCTGGCGGCGTTGGTGCAGCTGTGGCTCAACCGCGGGCGCGTCGGTGGGCGGGCGCTGGTGTCGGCCGCGGGGATGGAGCGGACCGAGCGCAGCGAGACCAACGCGTTCGGCGGGCTCGACACCGACTACGGGCTCGGCAACTACGGCGACACCTGGCAGCGGGCGCGCGTGCGCGGGCACGACGGCGGCATCGACGGCTTCTTGTCGTCGGCGAAGTACATGCCCGACCGCGGGGTCGGCTACGTCATGCTGCTCAACTCGACGAGCGTGAACGCGGGCGTGGCGTATCAGCGCATTCGCGAGCTGATCGCCGAGTACCTGGTGCCGGAGGCGCCGGCGCCGCCGCCGCGGGTCGAGGTCCCCGTCGAGGAGCTGCGCGGCTGGGCGGGCGATTATCACGTGGCCAATCCGCGGATGGCGCTGTTCGAGTGCCTCGAGCGTCTCGATCCGCGGACGACGATGCGGGTCCGCGTCGAGGGCAGCCGCGTCTTGGTCTCGCGGCCGTACATGTCGATCGAGGCGGAGCTGATCCCGATCGGCGGACGGCGCTTTCGCCTCGCGGGCCACAGCGGCAGCGCCTTTCAGTTTGGGCGCGATCGGCAGGGGCGGCGCGTGCTCGTCGGCTGGACCGGCTACCAGGTCGAGCAGCCGGCGTGGGTGACGGCGTTCTTTCACTACGCGCCGACGGCGGTGGTGTGGCTCTTGTTGAGCGCGCTGGCGCTGCCGCTGGCGGCGCTCTTGTGGCGCCGGCGCGGGGCCAAGGTCGGCTGGTGGTGGCCGCTCGTGGCGGCGGTGAGCTTCTTCGCGACGCCGTGGCTGTTCCTGGCGGCGGCGCTGCAGCAAGGGCTCGGCGAGCGCAACGCGTACACCGTCGGCGTGTGCGCGGCGACGATCGCGCTCGCGGTGAGCGCGGCGGCGTCGCTGGTGCAGGCGCTGGCGCGGATGGGGCAGCCACTGCCGATCGTGCTGCGGCTGCATCGGCTCGCGGTCGCCGTGGCGGCGTCGGGGACGGCGGCGTTCTTCTTCTACTACGGGCTCGTCGGCATCCGGCTCTGGTCATACTGACGGGCGTCACTTCTCGTCGACGGTCGCGCGCGTTAGAGTGCGACCATGCGTCTGTCCTTCGTCGTCGCCCTCTTCGCTTTCGCCGAGATCGCTCAGGCCGCGCCACCGCCGGCGGCGGTCGTTCCGCACGTGCAGTTCGAGAAGGTGGTGTTGCCCAACGGGCTGCAGGTGATCCTGCACGTCGACAAGAAGCTGCCGCTCGTGCACGTCAACCTCTGGTACCACGTCGGCTCGAAGAACGAAGCGCCGGGGCGCACCGGCTTCGCGCACCTGTTCGAGCACATGATGCTGCAGGGCTCGAAGAACGCGCACGAGGACTTCTTCACGATCATGGCGCGCGCCGGCGCCAAAGGCGGGCGCGACTCGAACGGCACGACCGACCCCGATCGCACCAACTACTTCTCGACGGCGCCGTCGGGGAGCCTGGAGTTCCTCCTGTGGGTGCACTCGGATCTCCTGGCCACGCTGCTCGACGGGATGACGCAGGGCAAGCTCGACAATCAGCGCCAGGTGGTGCGCAACGAGCGCCGGCAAAACTACGAGAATCGGCCGTACGGGCGCTGGTATCCGACGCTGGCGGAGAACCTGTTTCCGGCCGGGCATCCGTATTCGTGGCCGACGATCGGCGCGCGCGAAGATCTGGAAGCGGCGTCGCTCGACGAGGTCAAGGCGTTCTTCCGTCGCTATTACACGCCGAGCAACCTGTCGCTGGTGGTGTCGGGGGACTTCGATCCGGCCAACGCGCGGCGGCTCGTCGAGAAATACTTCGGCTCGATCCCGCCGGGGCCGCCGCTGGTGCGGCCCGAGCGCTGGGTGCCGCGGCTCGACGGCGAGAAGGTGGTCACCGTCGAGGATCGGGTGCCGCAGGCGCGGGTCTACGTCGCCTGGCCGACGCCCGCCGTCGGCGATCCCGACGAGCCGGCGCTGACGCTGGCCGGATCGATCTTGTCGGATGGGCTGTCGTCGCGGCTGCAGAAGGTGCTGGTGCACGATCGGAAGCTCTGCTCGAACGTGAGCGCGTGGGCCGACACGATGGAGCTCGCCGGCATGTTCGTCGTCCAGGCGACGCTGCAGAAGGGCGCGACCTTCGACGACGTCGAGCGCACGATCGGTGACGAGATCGGCAAGCTCGCGCGCAGCGGACCGACGCCGGCGGAGCTCGAGCGGGCGCGCACGCGGACGCTGACGCAGGTGACGTCGCAGCTGCAGAACATCGGCGCCTTCGGCGGCGTCGCCGATGTGCTCAACCAGTACAACGTGTTCTACGGCGATCCGGGCAAGCTCGAGTGGGACGTGCGGCGCATGCTGGCGGTGACGCCGGCGTCGCTGCGCGCGGCGGTGGGCAAGTGGATCGCGACGCCGAACCGCGTGGTCGAGCGCTTCGTGCCGGTGACGGCGACGCGGCCGACGGTGGCGGAGCCGAATCGCGCGCTGCAACCGGCGCTCGGCGCCGATGCGCCGTTTCACGCGCCGACGGTGGCGAGCACCAAGCTGGCCAACGGGCTCGAGCTCTACGTCGTCGAGCAGCACGAGCTGCCGATGGTGAGCGCGGCGTTGGTGTCGCGCGCGGGCAGCATCTACGACCCGCCCGGCAAGGAGGGGCTGGCGGTGCTGGCCGCCGACGCGATGGAGCGCGGCGCCGGCAAGAAGAGCGCGATGGCGATCGCCGACGCGTTCGGCGACCTCGGCACCAGCATGCGCACCGACGTGACGCTCGAGCGGGCGACGCAGATGCTCGAGGTGCAGAAGCCCAAGCTCGGCGCGGCGGTGGCACTGCTCGCCGACGTGGCGCGCAACGCCAGCTATCCGAACGAGGAGGTCGACCTCGAGCGCAAGGAGCAGATCGATCGCATCCGCCAGCAGGAGCAGGATCCGCAGCAGCTGGCGCAGCGGCTGCGCGGGCGGCTGGCGTTCGGCGCAGGCCACCCGTACGGGCGGCCGGTGTGGGGCTATCAGCACTCGGTGGCGTCGCTGAGCGCGGCCGACGTGCGCGCGTTTCATGCGACCTGTTGGCGGCCGAACGGCACGGCGCTGGTGCTGGTCGGCGACGTGACGCTCGACGAAGCCAAGGCGCTGGCGGGCAAGGAGCTCGGCGGCTGGAGCGGCACCGTCCCGGCGGCGCCGCCGATTCCGCCGCCGGCGCCGATGGCGCGCGGCAAGATCGTGATCGCCGATCATCCGGACGCGGCGCAGACGTGGGTGGTGCAGCTCTACTCGGCGCCGGCGGCGCGCGGCGCCGACTACTACGCGTGGCAGCTGGCGAGCGAGATCCTCGGCGGCAACGCGTCGGGGCGGCTGTACGCGAATCTGCGGCAGGACAAGGGCTACTCCTATTGGATCCCGAGCGTGACGACGGTGCTGTCGGGCGGGATGGCCTGGCTGGCGACGGGCGGCGTGCAGACCGACAAGACGCGCGAGTCGGTGGTCGAGCTCATGAAGGAGCTGAAGGGCATCGCCGGGGCGCGGCCGATCGGCGCCAAGGAGCTCGAGGACGCGCGGCTCGGGCGCGTGCGCAACTACGCCGCCGGGTTCGGGACCAACAACGACGTCGCGTGGCGCGTGGCGGAGGTCTGGTCGCGGCGCTGGCCCATGGACGAGCTGCAGCGCGAGCCGATCGAGCTCGGAAAAGCGGCGCTCGCCGAGGTGCAGGCGGCGGCGCGGCGCTACGCGGTGCCGGCCGACTCGTCGCTGCTCCTGATCGGCGATCGCAGCAAGATCGAGAGCGGCGTGCGCGCGCTGCACGCGGGAGACGTCATCGTCGTCGACGCGGAGGGCAATCCCCTGGCCGCTCACTGAGGTGGCGGCGCGGGCCGGCGAGCCTATGCTCGTCGGTGGAGGTGGTGGATGCGCGCAACGATGGCGCTGGCGGCGTTGCTGCTCGTGGGGACGACGAGCGGCTGCGCGTCCTGGACGGTGAAGAGCGAGCGCGTCGCGGCCGTCTCGCTCGACCAGTATCGGACCTTCGCGTGGTCGCAGCCGGCGGGCACGGTGACGATCGATCCGCTGATCGAGCAGCGCGTCCGCGACCAGGTGACGCGCGACCTCGGTCGCCGCGGCATCGTGCCGGCCGCAGCCGGGGCGGCACCCGATTTTCTCGTCGACTATCGGATGACGACGGGCGCGCTGTACCAGACGATCGTACAGCCGCAGCTGTTCGCGGCGCCGGGCGCGTCGGGCGGGAGCTACGTGGCGCCGCTGCCGTCGTCGGCGACCTACACCTACGACGACGCGCGCTTGAGCCTGGCGTTCATCGATGCGCGCTCGGGGCGCGTCTTCTGGCACGGCTTCGCCTCGTACGCGACGGATCGGCCGGCGGAGGCGGTGCCGCATCGCGCCGAGCAGGCGGTGAACAAGATCTTGCGCAAGTACGGCTGATCAGGGCAGCGGGAAGTCGTCGATGCAGGCGTAGGCGGCGAGCTGCCAGCGGCCGCGCTCGCCGCTGCGCAAGGGCGCGAGCCGGGCGTCGAGCGCGTCGATCCAGGCGACGAAGTCGTCGACGCTGCGCGGGGCGCGGCGCACGCAGAGGTCCCAGCGGCGGAGCGTGCGCAGCCACAGCGCGCGATCGGCCTCGTCGTCCCACAGGCTCTCGGGCTCGCGGGCGAGCAGCGCACCCCACGCCGCGGCGCGCTCGGGCGGGCAGATGGCGTGGACGCTCACGAACGGGCGGCCCTCGTCGAGCGCGCCGGGATAGGCGCGGCACGCGCCGGGCCGAACCACGTGGACGCCGCAGCGACGCGCGCCGTCGGGACCGACGAGGAAGCGGCAGGCGCCGTCGTCGTGGCGGCGCAGGTAGAGCGACCAGTGCTCGGCGCCGGCGTCGATGCGAAAGCCGAGGAACAGGGGGCTGCGCATCGACTCGAGATCGACGAGCTCGCGCCACTCACCGCCGACGGCGCGCATGAGGCGCACCAGCTCGAACCCGTCGATCGGCACGCGATGCTCGCTGCAGCAGCGGCCGTGGCAGCCGTCGCAGGGAGCGTCGGGCAGGAGCGGGAGCGACGGTGCCATCGGCGATCAATCTAGCGCGACGCGCCCGCGCCGTCACGACGTCGGCAGCGCGCGCACCAGCTCTTCGATCGCCTCGATGCGCACCGGCTTGACGAGATGGGCGTCGAAGCCGGCCTCGCTCGAGCGCCTGCGGTCGTCGTGCTGCCCGTAGCCGGTGACGGCGATGAGGCGCGTCGGGGCGAAGCCCGGCATTTCGCGCAGGCGGCGCGCCAGGGCGTAGCCGTCCATCACCGGCAGGCCGATGTCGATGAGCGCGATGTCGGCGGGGAAGCGCTCGGCGACCCGCAGCGCCGACGGTCCGTCGTGCGCGATCTCGATGGTGCAGCCGAGCGCCTCGAGCGCGAGCGCCAACATCTCGGCCGCGTCGGCGTTGTCGTCGACGATGAGCACGCGCCGCCGATTGTGGCCGGCGGCGAGCGGCGGCTCCACGTGCGGCGCCTGCGCGTGCTCCGCGGCCGCGCCTTCGAGCCGTGGCAGGCGCAGCGTGAAGGTGCTGCCCCGCCCCCTGCCCTCGCTGTGCACGGCGATCGTGCCGCCGTGCTTGGTGACGAGCGTGTAGACGATCGCCAGGCCGAGGCCGAGCCCGCCCTGCGAGCGATCGAGCGCCTGCGGCTCCTGCGCGAACAGGTCGAACACGCGCGGCAACATGTCGCTCGAGATGCCGATGCCGTTGTCACGCACGCGCAAGACGACGTCGGCGCCGTCGCGCTCCGCCTCGACGTCGATGGCGCCGTTCGGCTCGGTGTACTTGGCCGCGTTGGTGAGGAGGTTCGAGATGATCTGCGCCAGCCGCGCCGGATCGGCGTCGACGCCGAGGCCGCGCGGCGGCACCGCCACCGTCAGGCGATGCTGGCGCTGCTCGTAGAGCGGGCTGGCCACCTCGATCGCCTTGGCGACCGCCTCGGCCAGCTCCATCGGCTGCTTCTTGAGCTCGATCTTGCCGCGCGTGATGCGCGAGACGTCGAGGAGATCGTCGACGAGCCGGGCCAGATGGTTGACCTGGCGCTCGATGACCGAGCGCTCCTTCTCGGCGCCCGGCGACCCGCGCAGGCGCATGAGCTGCAGCGCGGTCAGGATCGGCGCCAGCGGATTGCGCAGCTCGTGCCCGAGCATGGCGAGGAATTCATCCTTGGCGCGGTTGGCGCGCTGCGCCTCGCGGTTCGCCTCTTCGACCTGCCGGCGCGCCCGCACCTGCTCGGTCACCTCGAGCACGACGACGAGCACGCCATCGACAGTGCCGTCGGCGTCGCGCAGCGGCTGGAACAGCGAGCGGAAGATGCGCTCCTCGAGCACGCCGCTGCCGTTCGGCAGGCGCACCGTGCGCTCGGCGTGCACCTGCGGCTCGCCGGTGCGGTAGACCTCGTCGAGCCGCTCGAACGCGTCCTGCGAGGCGAGCTCGGGAAAGGCTTCGCGCACGGTCTTGCCGAGCACCGATCGATCGCCGATGAGGCTCTGGTACTGCTCGTTGGTGAGCTCGATGCGGTGCTCGCGCCCCTTGAAGAGCGCGATGGCCACGGGCGCGAGGCGCAGAAGGCGCGCCAGCCGCTGGCGATGCTCCTCCTCGAGGCGGCGCAGCTGCACGGCCGCGAGCTGCGCCTGCACGCGCGCCACCAGCTCGCGCGCGGAAAACGGCTTGACCAGGTAGTCGTTGGCGCCCGCCTCGAGGCCCTCGATGCGCGACTCGTCGCCCGAGCGCGCCGACAGCATGATGACCGGGATGTCGCGCGTCTGCGCGTCGGCGCGCAGCGCGTGCAGGAGGCCGAAGCCGTCGAGGACCGGCATCATCACGTCGGTGACCACGACGTCGGGCGGATCGCGCAGCACCGCGCGCAGCGCCTCCTCGCCGTTGGCCACGGTCTCGACGCGCCAGCGATCGGACAGGATGCGCCGCACGTAGTCGCGCATGTCGGCGTTGTCGTCGGCGAGGAGGACGCGGCGGCTGCGCTCGGCGGGGAGCAGCCCGGGCAGCGACGCGGGCGCGTCGAGGCCCGGCTCGTCGCCGGCGGCGCGCTCGCCATCGCCGCGGTCGCCGTCGCTCGCGCTCGGCAGCCAGCGCAGCGCCTCGTTGACGTAGGCCGCCGCGGCGACGGCGGTGGTCGCCTGCGCGCGCCCGACGCCGATGCGCTCGGCGGGCAGGTGCGCCGAGCCGAGCGGCAGCGCGACGGTGAACGTGGTGCCGCGCCCGACCTTGCTCGCCACGCGCAGCTCACCGCCGTGGAGCTTGACCAGCTCGTTCACCAGCGCGAGGCCAATGCCCGAGCCTTCGTGCGTGCGCGCGCGCGTACCGTGCACGCGGTGGAAGCGCTCGAACACGTGCGGCAGCTCCGACTGCGGAATGCCGACGCCGGTGTCGCTCACCGCCAGCTCGGCGTGCGTCGCGGTCGCGCGCAGCGCCACGCGGATCGTCCCCTCGAACGTGAACTTGAACGCGTTCGAGACGAGGTTGAGCACGATCTTTTCCCACATGTCGCGATCGACGAACACCGGCTCGAGCGGCGACAGCGCGACCTCGTAGACGAGGCCGGCGCGCGTCATCGCCGACTCGAACGAGCTCGCCAGCTCGGCGGTGAGCTTGGCGAGGTCGGTCGCTTCGTACGAGGCCTGCGTGCGCCCCGCTTCGAGGCGCGCGAAGTCGAGCAGCGTGTTGACCAGCTTCTGCAGGCGCTGGCCGTTGCGGAGGACGAGCGCGAGCCGCTTCCGTTCGGCGGCGCCGAGCACGCTCGCCGGATCGTCGAGCGTGTCCTCGACGGGGCCGAGCATGAGCGTCAGCGGCGTGCGGAACTCGTGGCTGACGTTGGCGAAGAAGGCGGTCTTGGCGCGATCGAGCTCGGCCAGCGCCTCGGCGCGGCGCCGCTCCTCCTCGTATGCCTGGGTGTTGGCCATGCTCGCCGCGATCTGTCCGGCGAGCAGGCGCAGAAAGCCGCGGTAGGCGTCGTCGAGGAGGCGAAACGGATTGAGCGCGGCGACGAGGAAGCCGACGCGCGAAGTGGAGAACGGCAACGGCAGGATCACGGCGCGTGCGGGCACGCGATCCCACGCGCCCGACGGCAGCGCGCCGAAGCGGTGCTCGAGATCGTCGACGGTGACGAGCTCGCCGGCGGACAGCGCGCGGGCGAGCGGCCAGGCGGCGTCGTCGTCGAGCGGCAACGACGCGGGGGCAGCAGGCGCGCCGCGCTCGATGCCCACCGACGCGCACAACGTGGCGCTGCGCGTGGTCAGGTCGGCGACGTAGACCATGGCGAACGGCAGATCGCGGCGGTTGCCCGCCAGGCCGACGGCGAGCTGCGCGAACAGCTCGTCGAGCGTGCGCACGTCGGTGGTGCGCGTGCCGAGATCGCGCAGCACCGCGAGCTGGCGGTCGTTGATGATCTTCTGCGTGTCGTCGGTGTTGGCGCAGATGATGCCGCCGGTGCCGCCCTGGTCGTTGGGCACCGGGCTGTAGGAGAAGGTGTAATAGGTCTCTTCGGGATAGCCGTTGCGCTCCATGATGAGCAGGAGCGCCTCGTCGTAGGTGCCTTCGTTGGCCCGCATCGCCGTCTCGGCGCGCGGGCCGACCTCGTCCCAGATCTCGCGCCACACGACGCGCGCCGGCTGGCCGAGCGCCTCCGGGTGCTTGCCGCCGACGATCGCTTTGTAGGCGTCGTTGTAGAGGTTGATGAGCTCCTCGCCCCACCAGACGAACATCGGCTGGCGCGAGGTGAGGATGATGCGCATGCAGGTCTTGAGGCTCTGCGGCCACGCGCGCACGGGACCGAGCGGCGTCTTCGACCAATCGATGGCGCGCATGCGCGCGCCGAGCTCGCCGCCGCCTACGAGACAATCATCGGGTTCGTCCGGGAGGCCGGCCGTTCGGGCGCTCGTCTCGTTCAATCGGGGTAACCCGCGACGTTCTGGGCGCGGCGAAGGAGCGTGCAAGGCCTGCGCGCGGCGGAGCCCGGCAAATAGCGGACATGCCGCGATTTGGCGAGCCATCCTGGCGACGAGGTCGGGCTTGCCGTCTCACTCCGGCGCGCGACCGAGCCGGAATAGCTTCTCGCAGCCGGTCTGGGCCAGGAGATCGGCGGCGCTGCGGCCGGTGGCAGCGACGGCGCGCTGCAGGCCGGCGTTGCAGACGGCGAGCGCCTCGTGGGCGGCGTCGAGCGGGCGGGCGTGGCGCGGCGATCCGGCGAGCAGCACGTTCGACAGATAGGCCAGCTCGCGCAGCCGCTCGTCGACGATCTCGTCGGCGAGGAGCCCGAGCGTGCGCCTGAGCAGCGTCTCCGGCTCGGGCGCGCCGCCTTCGAGCTGCGGCACCGGAGCGCCGCCGCCCGCGACCTCCTCCACCCATGTGTGGGCGCCCTCCACCGCCGTCGGCTGCGCCGGCGCGCGGTACTCGCGGAAGTAGGCGCGCGTGATGGCGTCGCGCGGCTCGGCCAGAACCGCGTGCACGTCGCCCGGCCGCAGCGCGAGGAACGCGCGCGCCGAGGCGGGCGAGAGGTGTCCGGCGCGGGCGCGGCGATCTTCGCGCTCGGCGGCGGCGTCCTCGGCCAGCATCTCGACGGCGGTGAGCACCTGGCAGAGGCCGCCGTTGTCGGCGATCCACTCGCTCGACGCGCGGCACAGGCGCTCGAGGAGGCGCCGCAAGAGGCCCGGGTGGCGCGCGTCGAGGGCGGTGAGCGCGGCGGCGAGCGTGTCCCAACCCTCGAGGCGCCGTCCGAGCACGCGATATTGATCGATCTCCAGATTGGGGTCGCTCTCGAGCGCCTTCTCGACCTCGGGCTCGATCTTGGTCAGCACCAGCTCGTCGAGATCGATGACGAGCACCTCGGCGTGCAGGGCGAGCGCGAGCAGCTCCTCGTCGAGATCGGCGAGCGTGTCGGCGGCGAAGGCTTCGCCCGCCTCGAGCATCACCTCGAGCCACAGGGCGAAGCGCGCCGGATCGAAGCGCTCGTCGGCGCCGGATGCCGAGGGGCGCCAGAGATCCTCGTCGAACATGCGCTCGAGCTGCTCGGTCGTCGCCAGCGCCACGAGCTCGCCGGCGTCCTCGAGACCGATGTGGTCGATGAGCCGGAGGAGCGCGGGCGGCGGCAGCGTCTGCACTGCGCGCACGAGCCCGGGCTCGTCGAGGAGGCGGGTGAGCAGCGCGCGCGAGGGAACCGTCAGCTTGTCGCCCATGCACGCACGCTAGTCGCACGCGGCGGCGCGCAATAGCGTCTTGGTTACTGACAGCGACGGCGCCTCGTGTCAGAATGTAGTCAGATCGCGGGGACGAAATTTTTACGCGGTCGCCGCTGGTGGCACAGGACGCGCTCAGCGTCTCGTGGCGCTGCAACGCACGACGGTGCGTTCGCACGGCTCGCCCGGGAGCTGCACCGTGCGCACGGCCACGAAGCCCGCCTTCTCGAACGCGCGCAGCGAGCGCGTATTTCGCGTCTCCGGATCACTCACGCACGCCGCGATGCCGGGCTCGACGAAGACGATCCGCTCGAGGAAGGCGCGAATCGCGCGCGGCCCGATCCCGCGTCCGATGAGCTCGGGTACGCCGATGGCGAAGTCGATGCCGGCGCTGTCGCGTTCGGCGCCGAGCTGCGCGGCGTGCTCGGAATAGTCCGCCCAGCGATACCACTGAATGAAACCGATCGGCTCTTGGTGATGCTCGATCACAAAGACGTGCGTCGGCTCGCGGCCGTCGATCGTAGGCCCGTAGTGGGTTTCGAGGCCGGCGAGGTCGAGGCGCTCGTGCCACCACGCATCGACGTGGGGCCTCGACAACCACGCCTGCAGGAGCGGGAAGTCCCGTCGGTGCAGCGCGCGAAACGAGAGGTCGTCGGCCGACACGCGATTCCCCAGCGAGGATACCGCGGCCGGAGTGACGCAGCGTATTTTCGCGGGTGCGGCAAAAATGACCCATTGGCGAACCGTGCGTGACGATCTTAAGTCGCGCGCATGAAGCCGGCGCTGTGGTTCGTGTTCGTGTTGGCGATCGGCGCGTGCACGCGGCCGAACGGGATGCTCGCGGGCGGCGGCGGCGGCGACGCGCCCGCGCCGGGCGATGTCGACGGCGGCATCATCGGCAACGCCGACGGCGACGGCGCGGCCGCCGAGCCCGGCGACATGGCCACGGCGACGCCGCTGCCGGTGTTGTCGTCGGCGAGCTACGCCGCGACGTCCACGGGCCTTCTGGCCAACAGCTGCACCGTGCCTCCCGACGACGACCTCGGCATCTGGTCGCTCACCGTCGTGAACCCGTCGGTGTGGAACGTGACGCTGGCCCCGGGCCTGGCGCCGGCGGTGCTCAATCGCATGGGCAACACGTTCGCCGGCCAGGTGGCCGAGACCGGCATGCCGATCTACGGCTGCATGATGCGCGAGACCTTCGCGGTGTCGCTGACACCGACGTCGACGACGAAGGCGCAGGGCCGGCTGGACACCGTCTTCGACGCGCTCGCCGGCGACTGCTCGCTCTACGAGCCGGTGCTGCCGTGCACGCAAAGCTACGCGGTGCGCCTCACCGCCGAGTAGCGATACGCGCCGTCACCGTCGGCGGCGTGGACAGTTCCGTCGCAACGGACGAGGACGGCGACGGCCTACGGAAGGAAGATCGGTCGCGCGGCGACGTGGCTCTGCGATGGGAGCCGCGCGAGCGCCGAATCGATCGCCGCGCGAGCGGCGCCCTCGGCGTTGAAAGCGATGTCGACCGCCCGGCGCCCTCCACTTGCGGGCTGCCGCTCCAATCGCAACTTCGCGACTGGGAGCAGACAGCAAAAGGGAGGGACGCGATGGCCACATACGTTGAGGAACTGACGCCAGCCAGCACCATTCAGTTACGGTCGAGGATTAGCGCGCGCGCGGTGCTGTCCGGATTCATCTTGGGGGCGGCGCTCGCGCTCCTCACCATCGTGCTCGGCGCCGCCATCTTTCTCAGCGGCTTTTCCCCGAATGCAGGCGCGGCCAAGGGGTTGATGATCGGCTTCTACATCTGGTCGTTGGTGTTCTTCTTCGTGAGCGCGTTCTTCGGTGCCTGGGTCGCGGCCTCGACCTGCCAATCACTGGCACGCCGGGACGGCATCATCCACGGCCTCCTGGTCTGGGCGCTGCTCAGCCTCGGGACGGCCGCGCTGGTCGGCGGGATCGCGCAGGGCACCGTCGGCACGGCGCTGCGCTTCGGCCGTACGGCGGCGGTAGCAGCGTCACAGTCGCCGGCGGTGAATCAGCAACTGCAGAAGCCGGGCGTCCAACAGGACATTGGACAAGCCGTGCAGCAGGCGACGTCGGGCGCCAAGCCGAGCGAGATCGCGAACACCGCGGCGTCCGTCGGCGGCCTGTCGATGTGGGCCTTCTTCCTCGTCCTCGCCTTGTCGTTCATCACGTCCGTGTTGGGCGGACTGGCCGGAATCTCGGCGGAGCAGCGCACCGTCCGCAAGGCGCGCGCACCGACCCTCGAGCGTCCGCGTCCGGCGACGCCGCTTCCGACGCCGCCCGTGCCGGTCACGTAGCGCCGGGCTGACGCTGGCGCCGCCGGCCGCGGGAATACCGCCCCTCACTCATGGCAGGCCGGCCGCGGCGCCAGATCTTCATGATCGTCATGGAGCGGCCATCCGCATCCCGGGTCATCTTCGTCGCCAGCCTCCGCAAGCTCAACCTGAGCGCGCTCGGCGCGGTCCTCGTCCTGGCGGCCGTGACCGGGCAGCTCGGCTTGATCTTCGGCGCGCTGGTGCTCTACTCGCTGCTCGTCATCCGCGACGTCTCGAGCCCACAGCTGTACCGCCGCTTGATGGCCGACGACGCGGCGGCGCTCCGGCAGTTACCGGAGACCGCCGGGCTCAGAGACGAAGGGCTGCGCGTCGTCGTCTGCTCGTTGCGCAGCGGCTGGGACCAGATTCGATGGGTTGTGGCGCGCACGCCGGCCCCCATCCGCGCGCACCTGCGCGGCGCGATCGCCACGCTCGACGAGCTGCGCGCCCACGCCGCCTCGCTCATCCGCACGGCCGACGAGCTGCATCGCTACCTCGAGGCGACGCCGCGGGAGTCGGTGGTGCGCGAGCTGAAGACGCTTCGCGAGTCCATGGAGCGCGCCGAGGTCGGTGCGCGCGCCGAGTACGAGAAGGCCCTCGCCGTGCGCGAAGAGCAGCTGACCACGCTCGATCGCATCAAACGGGAGCACGACCGTCGCCTGGCCTCGCTGCAGCGCATCATCGCCAACGTCGAGGCCTTTCCCTCGCGGATTCGTCGCATCGAGCTGCTCGAGACCTGCGCCCGACAGGACGAGACCCAGGCGCTCGACGAGCAGCTGTTGCAGATCGATCTCGATCTGGCGCCGTCAATGGAGGACGCGCCGGAGACCACTGGCGAGCGCGCGCTCGAAGGTCATCTCCTGCCGACACGGTAGCTCGACGAGCGCGTCGCCCGCCGTCGAGATGCGAAAGCGTCCGCGCACCCAACGGCGCTCCGGCTCGATGAAGACCTCGACGTGATCGCCCGGTTCCAACCGTCGCACGTCGAACTGCATCGCGCGCTCGTCTTCGGCGCCACCCTGTTCCTCCACGAGAACGGCCACCACGCGTCGCATCTCCACCTCCCCGCTCTTGCCGACGGAGCCGGACTGTACTCGCCTCTGCGCAGGGCGAAACTCCAGTCGGCCACGTAATTGTCGCGAAGCGGCGGCGGCGCACCGGACCAGTCGACGCCGAGCCGTCGGAACCTACGCTCAGCGAATGGCCGCCTCCTCGACGCGCGCGCTCGTCGGCGCCCTCGCCGCCAACCTCGGCATCGCCGCGACGAAGTTCATCGTCGGCTTTCTGACGGGCAGCACGGTGATGGTGGCCGAGGGCATCCACTCGCTCGTCGACACCGGCGACTCCGCGTTGATGATGCTCGGCACGGCGCGGAGCCGCCGGCCGGCCGACGATGCGCACCCGTTCGGGCATGGCATGGAGCTCTATTTCTGGAGCTTCGTGGTGGCGATGGTCGTCTTCGGCGCCGGCGGCGGTCTGTCGGCGTACGAGGGCGTCCGGTCGCTCATTCATCCGCGCGCGCTCACGCAGGCGTGGCCGAGCTACCTCGTCATCGGAGTCGCCGCCGCGTTCGAGACCGGCTCCCTCGTCATCGGAGCCCACGAGTTCAACCTCTATCGGCGAGAGCGGCGCTTCAGCGGCTCCGTCTTGTCCACGGTACGAGCCAGCAAGAATCCGGCGATCTTCGTGACCATCCTCGAAGACACCGCCGCGCTCGTCGGTCTGGTGCTCGCCGCCGCCGCCGTCACGCTGCGCTACTACCTGCACGCGTCGTGGGCCGAAGGCGTCGCGTCGATCCTCATCGGCGTCGTGCTCATCCTCGAGGCGGCGCTGCTCGGCTACGAGTCGCGCAGCTTGATCGTCGGCGAGTCGGCGCGCGACCTCGTCGTTCGCGCGATTCGCGACGTGCTGGCGCGCCATCCCGAGGTCGGACCGGTCTCGCGAATCCTCACCCTTCAGCTCGGGCCCGAAGCCATCCTCGTCGTGCTCCAGCTGCGCTTTCCTGCCGAGATGCCGGTGCGCGAGAGCGTTCGCCTGAGCGAACGGCTCGAGGCCGACCTGCGCGGCGCGCAGCCGGCCATCCGCCACATCTTCTTCGACCTCACGGCGGAATCGCTCACCTGCGCATCGAACGGGCGCGGGCGGTGACGCAAGAGCGGCGAGGCCAACTTCGCACCGACCGCTTGGGGTGATGCCCGGATGGCGCGCGCCTCCCGGTCGCTACCGTCGAGACCACCACCGGCAGGAGGCGCATCGTGATTCGTTGGGCATCATTGGTTCTGGCGGTCGGGCTCGTGATCCTGTGGATCATGGGGCTCAACTTTCATGCGACCCCGTGGCTGACCTGGCTCGACGCGATCGGCGCGCTGTTCGCGTTCTCGATCGCCGCGGGCCTTGGCGCTGGCGTCGGCTCGGCGCGTGCGTACGGAACGGCGGCGCCGGTCGCGCTCGGCATCGGGCTCGGTGTCCTCTGGATCATCGGGTTGGCGACGAACGCCCAAGCGTGGCTCGCCTGGTGGACCCTTGGTTTTGCGTGCGCGTTCTTGCTGCTCGGCATCCTCGGCGGGACGGCCGGCGAGCGCGCGATCACGCCGCCGACGCATCTGCGACCCGTCTAGTGTCCCGTGTCGGAAATTCGCGTGCACCGAGGGTGGTGCGGCGCCGCGCGCGCGAGGCGCGACGACCGCGAATACCTGAAGGTATTGAAGGGAGGAGGAGCAACGAAGCGCCCGCGGATGTCGCGACGCCCGACTGCTAGCGAATTTCCGATTCGGGACACTAGTCGAGCGACTGCCGATCGCGCGGGAAGATACAGCGACGACCTCGTTGCCCACCTGATCGTGGGCGCTACCGTTTCGCTCGACACCGTTCACCCATGAAAGGAGATCCCTTGGCGACACTCGCGCGACCTCTTGCGCTCATTACCGGCGCGTCCACCGGCATCGGCTTTCACCTCGCTCGGCAAGCGGCCGAGCGCGGCTTCGATCTCATCATCGCCGCCAACGAGCCCGAGCTCGCGCGCGCGGCCGAGGAGCTACGCGCCCTCGGCGCTCGCGTCGAGCCGGTGCAGGCGAACCTGGCGACCAAGGAAGGTTGCGAGCAGCTCATCGCGGCCGCCGAGCGCTTCGGCCGCCCGATCGAAGTCCTCGCGCTCAACGCCGGCATCGGCGTGCCCGGCGACTTCACGACCGAGACCAAGCTCGACGACGAGCTGGAGCTGATTCAGCTCAACATCGTCTCGACGGTCCGCCTCGCCAAGTGGGGCGCGCGGCGGATGGTCGATGCCGGCAAGGGCCGAATCCTCATCACCTCGTCGATCGCCGGCATCATGCCCACGCCGCTCCAGGCCGTGTACGGCGCGTCGAAGGCGTTCGACCTCTCGTTCGCGGCGTCGCTGCGCCACGAGCTGCGCGACTCGGGCGTCACCGTCACCGCGGTCTTGCCCGGCCCGACCGACACGGAGTTCTTCCGCCGCGCCGGCATGGAGGACACCAAGGTCGCCGAAGAGGCGGTCAAGAATCAGCCCGAAGAGGTCGCCAAGCAGGCGTTCGACGCGCTCATGGCCGGCAAGGAGCGCATCGCCGCCGGCAACTTCAGCGTCAAGCTGCAGGGCTATCTGTCGCGGTTCATGCCCGAGACCATGAAGGCCGAGATGCACCGCAAGATGTCCGAGCACGGCTCGGCCCAGAACCCGGAGAGGAGCAAGCGATGAAGGCCCTGACCTGGCACGGACGCGCCGACGTCCGCGTGGAAACCGTTGCCGATCCGAAGATCGAGCAGCCGTCCGACGTCATCGTCAAGATCACCGCCACCGGCATCTGTGGCTCCGATCTGCACCTCTACGACGGCTATCTGCCGCCGCCGGCGATGAAGGCGGGCGACATCCTCGGCCACGAGCCGATGGGGGTGGTCGTCGAGGTCGGCCGCGACGTCAAGAAGCTGAAGACGGGCGATCGCGTGGTCGTGCCGTTCACCATCGCCTGCGGCGAATGCTTCTTCTGTCAGAAGACGCTGTTCTCGCTGTGCGACCGCTCGAACCCGAACGCCAAGATGGCCGAGAAGATGATGGGCCACTCCCCGTCGGCGCTGTTCGGCTATTCGCACATCATGGGCGGCATCCCCGGCGGGCAGGCCGAGTATCTGCGCGTGCCCTACGCCGACGTCGGACCGATCAAGATCGAGTCCGATCTGCCCGACGACAAGGTGCTGTTTCTCTCCGATATCTTCCCGACCGGCTACATGGCCGCCGAAAACTGCGACATCGAGCCGGGCGACACCGTCGCGGTCTGGGGCTCCGGCCCCGTCGGACAGTTCGCGATCGCGAGCGCGTGGATGCTCGGCGCCGGACGGGTCATCGCCATCGATCGCGTGCCCGAGCGGCTGGCGTTGGCGCGCACGCACGGGCGCGCCGAGATCATCGACTTCGGCCAGAACGAGCAGGTCTACGAGCAGCTGCAGGAGATGACCAAGGGGCGCGGTCCCGACCGCTGCATCGACGCCGTCGGCGCGGAGGCCCACGGCGCCGGCGCGATCGACGCCGTCATCGATCGCGCCAAGGCGGCGGTGCACCTGACGACCGACCGCGCGCATGCGCTGCGATCGGCGATCTTCTGCTGTCGCAAGGGCGGCACCGTGTCGGTGCCGGGCGCGTACCTCGGCTTCCCCGACAAGATCCCGATGGGCGCGTTCATGAACAAGGCGCTGACGATGAAGACGGGCCAGACGCACATGCAACGCTATCTGCGGCCGCTCCTCGGCAAGATCGAGGCCGGCGAGATCGATCCCTCGTTCATCATCACGCACCGCCTGCCGCTGGCCGAAGCGCCGGCCGCCTACAAGATGTTCCGCGACAAGAAGGACGGCTGCATCAAGGTCGTCCTGACCCCGTAGCGGCGCGAACGCGCGCTCCGGCCCGCGCATCGGCCGATGCGCCCGAGGGTCGGTGCTTACAGATCCTTCATGGCCATTCTTCAGGCCCTGCTCTCGCTGATCTCGCGTTCCGCGAGCAAGGTCCTCAACGCGATCTTCGGTTGGGCCGTGCGCGCGCTGTTCGGCCAGCCATCGCCCAAGGAGCAGACCTTCCTGACCGGCGTCGTCGCGGCGGCGGCGGCGTGGCCGGTGCTTCTCCTCGGCATCGCCTTCCCCAAGCTGGCGGCGCTCGTCATCGCGTTCGTGCCGTTCCACAACCGCGTGCCGCCCTGGGCCATCCGCGTCGGCTGGATCGTGCTGGCCGCGATCGTCCCCATCGTCGTCGGGCTCGCCGTCGCCACCAAGGCGCCCGAGGGACGCGGCGGGCAATCGTTCTGGCGCCGCGCGCTCGGCGGCTGGCCGATCACCATCGCGCTCGCCGCGGCGTTCCTCATCATGTTCGTGTCGGTCCCGCTGCTCAAGCTGGCCTCGATCGCGCGCCGTCGCCGCGACGAGCAGGTGCCGCTCATCACCACCGCGCGCGAGTACCACGACGTCGCCGACGAGATCATCGGCACGCTGAACCGCCACGGCTTCGAGCTGCAGCGCCGGGAGCCGAGCTGGTGGGTATCGGCGCCGACCCAGATCCTGCGCAAGCTCGGCGGCGACGCGTTCGCCGCCTACGTCCCCGAGTCGCTCGAGTACTATCACGAGCCGTCGAAGCAGGGCCTCGAAGCGGCGCTCTATCCGAGCTGCCTGCTCCTCCGCGGGGCCGAATTCGCCGCGGTGCGCGCGCACGGCCTCGCGATCGAGATCGCCACCCACACGCCCGCGCTGCAGACGGCCGACGCGCAGGCGCAGGCGCTCGAAAAGCGCATCCGCAGCCTGTGGGACCTCTACGACCGCGATCCCGGCGCCGGTGAAGGCACCGAAGCGATGCACGACGCCGTCGCGCGTTTGTGCGACGAGCTCAATCGGCTGAAGGTCCCGTACGACGACTGGCAGATCCTCTATCGACAGCTGTTGCAGGTGGACCGCGCCATCCGCGGCGAGGCCCAGCTGCTCGCGCGCGAGCTGCCGCGCGTCGAAGACGAGAGCTCGTCGCCATCGCCGCCCGACCTCTTTGCCAGCTGATCCTTCGCGCAGTACACCGAATGCCGCAAACTGGCGCCTCCCTCCTTGTCGCCGACAAAACCGCACACATATCCCAGCCTCTAGAGGAGGCATTCATGAGGATCCGTCGCGAGTCGCTGTGGATGATGGCGTTGGGCGTATCGATGCTGCTGGGAACGACGGCGTGGGCCGACAAGAGCACCACGACCGAGAAGACGACGACGTCCACGAAGACGACGACGGCCGAGAAGACCTTCGTCGAGAAGGCGGCGTCGGGCGGCATGGCCGAGGTGAAGATGGGCCAGCTCGCCGTCGACAAGGGCACCTCTCCGACGGTGAAGCAGTTCGGGCAGAAGATGGTCGACGATCACTCCAAGGCCAACGACGAGCTCAAAGAGATCGCGTCGAAGAAGAACCTGTCGCTGCCGACCGAGGTCAACAGCAAGCAGCAGGCGACGTACGACAAGCTGGCCAAGCTCTCGGGCAGCGACTTCGACAAGGCCTACATGGACGCGATGGTCAAGGATCACGACGAGGACGTCCGCGAGTTCAAGAAGGCGAGCGCGATGTCCGGAATGGACTCCGATCTGAAGGCGTGGGCCGAGAAGACCCTCGGCGTGATCGAGCAGCACGATCACTTGGCACATCAGGACAAGGACGCGGTCCGCAAATAACCGCCTCCGAAAAGAGCGTGGCACGCTCGATGCTCTGCTTTTCTCCGAGGGACTCCACGAAGGAGACGGCAGGCACTTCGAGGCAGGCGCTCCCCGCTCGACCGTGCAGCCCAAGGCAGAGGAGCCCAGCGTTCACGCCTGAGCGTCCCTCGGAGCTCCCCACGGGAATCCGATGGACCACAATGCGGCATTCGTAACCTTCATTCGCGAGCATCGCGACGACGTCCTGCGCGAGTGGGAGCGGCGCGTGCGCGCGCTTCCGCCCGCCGCGGATCTGGACACGGCTTCGCTCATCGATCACCTGCCCCATCTGCTCGAAGAGATCGCCGACCTCGCCGACGCGGCGCTCGGAGGCGACGAGAAGGCAGCGTCGTGCAACCAGCCCGATCGCCATGCGATCGCTCGGCTGGACCAGGGCTACGATCTCGGCCACGTGGTGACCGAGTATTCGCTCCTGCGCGAGACGATCCAGGAGATGTCGGCGCAGGCGACGGACGCGTATCCGGACGCGCTGCGCGTCTTCAACCAGGTCCTCGACGGCGCGGTTCGACAGGCCGTGGAGCGCTACTCCCAGGCGAGCCAGCGCATGCTCAAAGCGCTCGATCGCATCTCGATGCTCGCCCTCGGCGAGCAGGACCAGGGGCGGCTCTTGCACACGCTGCTCGAGTTGATGATGCAGGCCGCGCCCGCCGTGGACGAAGTGACGATCCTGCTCAAGCGCGGCAACCGCCTCTACGTTCGCGATACCGTCGGCATCACCTCGGAGCGCGACGCCGGCTTCTCGCTCGAAGTCGGCGAAGGATTCGCCGGCACCGTGGTCGCCCGCCGCGAGCCCATCCTCCTGCGATCGGCGGAGACCGACCCGCTGGTGCGCAGCGAGTTTCTCCGCGAGCGCGGGCTCAAGGCGCTCTACGGAGTGCCGCTCATGGACGGCAGCGACGTGATCGGCGTGGCGCACATCGGCTCGTTGACCGCGTACGAATTCCTCGACGAGGACACGTTCTTGTTCCGCGCGATGGCCAACCGCGCCAGCCAGCTCATCATCGAGACCTGGCTGAAGGAGGAGCTGCGCGTCAAAGCCGAGGAGCTCGACGCGGCGCTCGACTGCGCGCAGCTCGGCACCTTCCACTGGGATCTTCGCACCGGCGAGCTGCGATGGAGCGCGCGCGCACGGGCGCTCTTCGGTCTTGGGGCCGACGAGCCGCTCGACCAAGAGCGGTTCTTGCAGCTGGTCTGTCCCGAAGATCGCGAGCGCGTCGCGGCCGCGACGAGAGAGACGTTGGAGACGGGACGCACCTACCGCGAGCGCTATCGCATCCTGCGCCCCGACGGACAGGTGCGCCATCTCGCCGCGCGGGGCGCGCTGTTGCGCGAGAACGGCAACGCGGTCCGCTTTCTCGGCACGGTGCAGGACCGGTCCGAGGAAGCCTTTGCCGATCGGGAACGCGAGCTGTTTCTGGCGGCGCTCGGCCACGATCTGCGCAGCCCGCTCGGCGCCATCACGCTGGCGGCCGGCAGCCTCTTGCGTCACGCCGCGATCCCCGAGACCGCCATGAAGACGGTGGCGCGGATCGCCTACTCGGGCGATCGAATGGCGCGCCTCATCGAGCACCTCCTCGATTTCGCGCGCGCCCGCGCCGGGCAACAGATCGCGCTCTCGCGGCGGCGCGTCGATCTGGTGGAGCTGTGGCAGCACGCGCTCGACGAAGTGCTCTTGAGCCAGCCCGATCGCAAGCTCACGCTGCACAGCGACGGTAACAGCGTCGGCGAATGGGATCCCGATCGCCTGCTGCAGCTCTTCCAGAACCTCGTCTGGAATGCGGTGTACTACGGAGATCCGGCGCAGCCGATCACGGTCACCGTTCGCAGCGAGCGCGACGACGTCGTCGTCGAAGTGCACAACTACGGCACGTCGATTCCGCCCGACGTCGTATCGGTGCTGTTCGATCCATTCCGCCGCGGCCACGAAGGCGGGCGCGGGCTTGGCCTCGGTCTCTACATCGCGCGCCAGATCGTGCTCGCGCACGGCGGCCGAATCGACGTCACGTCGAGCGAGGCGGCGGGCACCTCGTTCCGCGTCACCCTGCCCCGCCGCCCTTCCGCACCCTCAGGTGAACCCAGCAATCGACCCGGCTAGCGCGACGACCCGATTGTCACGCCCGCGCTCGCGTCCATATGCGCCCAACACCCTCTGCCGGAGGTCGCGCGTGAGCTTGGACATTCTGACCGAAAAAGGAGTGCCTCTCGAAAAACAGGTATTCACGTGGAAGGAGCTCGCCGGTCCGCCGTTCAGCAAGCTCAACGATGACGCCTTCACGCGTGTCCGCGTCATCTTGATGAACGGGCTCATGGCGGATTCGCTGCGCTTCCTTCACGTCTGCGAACGGCGCAACCGCGACCTGCGCCTGCCGCTCGCGCAGATCCGCCGCGTCGCGCACCACCAGCAGACGATGGTCAACTGGCTCAACCCGCCCGATCAGTCGCCGCTCGAGACGACGATCGGCTTCGAGCAGGTCGCCATCGAGGTGACCGCGGCGCTGGCCCAGCAGGAGCCCGACGCGTATCTCGCGCAGACCTACCGCTACGGGCTCCTCGAAGACTTCGACCACCTGTATCGCTTCAGCGCGCTCATGGATCGCGTCGAAGGGCAGGACGCGAACAACATCCTGCAGGGATACACCGACATCCAGCCGGGCCGCCCGACGGCGGTCGAGCACCGCGCGCCGCTCGACGACATCCGTCGCCCATACGACCGCAAGAAGGCGCAGCCGATCACCAAGCTCAACGCCTTGACGCTCGTGGGCGCCGAGTATCAGACGCACGACTACTACATGACGATCGGCCCCATGTTCTCCGATCCGGTGGCGCGCATGCTCTACGCCGAGATCGCGTCGATCGAGGAGCAGCACGTCACGCAATACAGCTCGCTCCTCGACACCGACGAGACGTGGCTCGAGCAGTGGCTCTTGCACGAAGCGATGGAGCTGTACAACTACTACAGCTGCGCCGAGCAGGAGAGCGATCCGCGCATCAAGTCGATCTGGAGCCGCTTCGTCGACTACGAGCTCGGACAGCTCCACGTCGTCATGGAGCTCATGAAGCAGATCGAGAAGCGCGATCCGGCGGAGCTCTTGCCGAAGACGCTTCCCGATCCGATCAAGCTCGAGAGCCAGCGCGAGTTCGTCCGCCAGACGCTCGAGCGCGAGGTCGACTTCCGCGCCGTCGGCGCCGACTACGTCCCGAACCGCCAGGACAGCGCCGCGACGCTGAAGTATCGGCAGCAGCTCAACACGCCGGTCTCGCCGAGCACGCTCGTCGCCGCCGGCTATCGCTGGACGCCCGGCACCGAGCTCGCCGAGACGCCCACCACCGCCACGCACTGATCGGAGGGGACCGTGGAAAAGCCAACCGACATCGGAATGAACCGTACCGGCATCAAGGCCTCGCCGATCGACTCCAAGAAGACGATCGAGGGCGCCCGGCAGTCGAAGCTCGTCGATCCCGGCGACGCCACGTTGCTCGCCGAGGAGCGGATGGAGTGGTCGAACGCGGCGCAACCCATCGGCACGATGCCGCCGCCGGGCTCGGTCAAAGGCGTCGTCAAGACGGTGATGGAGAAGCTCAAGGGCAAGGAGCCGACCGTCTTCCTCGACAAGATCGGCGAGCGCATCGCGTTCGAGCGCACCGGCGTGCGGCTCTACGAGGCGCTGCTCTGCAAGCTGTCGGCGGCGAACCTCCACGCGGGCGGTCCGACGAGCGCCGAGGTCGAGCAGATCCGCGAAGAGGAGCTGCAGCATTTTCTGCTGCTCAAAGAGTCCATGGAGACGCTCGGCGGCGATCCGACGGCGATGACGCCGTGCGCGGACATCACGGCGGTCGCGTCGTCGGGGATCCTCAAGGTGCTCGCCGATCCGCGCACGACGCTGACGCAATGCCTCGACGCGATCCTCATCGCCGAGCTCGTCGACAACGATGCGTGGCTGATGCTGGCCGACCTCGCGGACGGCCTCGGCATGAGCGAGATGGCGCAACGTTTCCGGCAAGCGTTGGCCGAAGAGGAGGACCATCTGACGCGCGTCCGCGGATGGCTCAACGCGGCGCTGCTCGGCCAGGCCGGCATCACGCCGACGCGTCCGCAGACGCAGGCGCGTCCTCCGGCGCATTGATCGTTGTCACCGCGCGCCACGCGGCGGGCGCTCGCCCGCCGGCCGGATCCTGGCATTTCTCAATAGATCCGGGGTGTTTTAGCGGAGCCGATGGACGGGCGCGGTCGCGGTAGCGTATCCTATCGACACAATATGTCTGAACGCCGTTTCGGGAAGGATTCTGGTTCCCCCTCCGATCCCACTTCGCTCGATTCGCAACGGTCGCCCGACGGAGCGCTCGGGATGCTCGTCGAGCGATTCGGCGCTGCCGGCGCCCGCCGCATCATCCAGCGACGGATGAGCCAGCGACAAGATCAGGGTGGCGGCGGGCAGAGCGACGCCGGCATGCAGGCGGCCGCCGAGCGCGGCGTGTCGGGCGGCGGCGGGCCGATGCCCCACGGCGACGCGATTCAGCGCTCGTTCGGCCGGCACGACGTGTCGGGAGTACAGGCGCACACCGGCGAAGCAGCGGCCGAAGGCGCGGAGGCGATGGGCGCCGAAGCGTTTGCCACCGGAGATCAGGTCGCGTTCGCGGGCGCGCCGAGCCTGCACACGGCGGCGCACGAAGCGGCGCACGTGGTGCAGCAGCAGGCGGGCGTGCAGCTCAAGCGCGACGACGGCGGCGAAGGCGGCGCGTACGAGCAGCACGCCGACGCCGTCGCCGATCGCGTCGTGCGCGGCGAATCGGCCGAGGATCTCCTCGATCAAGTGGCGCCGGGCGGCGGCAAGAGCGGCGGCGCCAGGCCGTCGGGCGGCGCCAAGCCCGCGGGCGGCGTGCAGCGCAAGATCAAGCGCGGCGCCGACGTCCTCGGCGACAAACAGATCGCGGACATCCTGAACATGCTGCAAGGCGACCCGACGGTCGACATCGCCAAGGCGAAGGAGGTCGCGCTCGAGCTGCTGTCGACGGCGCGCGTGATCCCGCTGCAAGAGGCGCTGCAAATGATCAAGGAGCGCGCGCCCGCCGGCGGCGGCGCGCAGCAAGCGGGTGCGGGATCCTCGGCGCCCGCGGCGCAGCCTGCGGCCGCTCCCCCGCAACCGGCCGGACCGGCGCCCGCCGGATCCGCCGTCGCTGCGCCGGCACGAGGCGGCGGCCCGCCCGTGAGCGCGCGCCCCGGCAACATGCAGCAGGTGTCGGGCGGCAGCAGCGCGACCACCGGCGCGGACGCGCGCGATCAAGCGCTCACGCCCGCCGACAAACAGCGCGGCGCCGAAGGCGCGGCGGCCAAGGACCTCGGGCCGAAGCTGCACGAGGTGCAGGGCATCCTGGCCGAGATCCGGAACATCAAGGGCAACGTCCCGTGGGGCACGAGCCGCATCCGCGTGCACCGCGCCATTCAGGCGTTCGACGGCCTGCTCAACATCGCCGTCGGCGCGGTGGCCATCGCCGGCGACTTCGCGTCGATGGGCATGGCGTCGCCGATCATGGGCGGCGTCGTGCTCGCCAAGGACGCGGCCATCGGCGCCGCCAACGAGCATCTCGCCGGCGGCGGCGTCTCGGGCAGCGTCACCGGCGCGTCGTCAGCGCAGTCGACGGCGACCAACGTCGCCATCCCGCAGGTCAAGGCGATGGTCGGGCCGGTCGCCGTCGGCGGCGTCAACATGGTGCCGCTCGCGGGCGGCGCGGCGCTCGGGGCCAAGGGCGTCAAGCAGATCTACAGCGCCGCCGTCGGTGAGCTGCCGCCCGGCGCCGCCGGCGATCAGGCGGTCTTCGACGACATCAAGACCTGCCGCAACGCCGCCAACGGCGCGCTGTCGGAGCTGCGCGAGAAGCAGGCCGTGCTGCACGATCCCGGCCTCGCCGAGGTCATCGGACAGATCGCCGATTTCATCGAGTGGCTCAATCGTCAAGAGACCAAGGCGCGCAAGCGGTTCGTCAAGCGTGCGCCCGGCCCGGTCGGCCGCGGGCGCGCCGGCGCCGGCGAGAGCCAGGCGATGATGAGCGCGCAGCACAGCCAGATCATGCCGGCCTCGGCGCTCAAGCAGAGCGCGGGTGAAGCCGGCAAGTGGGCTCGCTTCAAGTCGGCCGTCGGCGCCGGCGAGTCGACGTATCAGCAGATCCTGGCGCTCGTCGGCAAGCACGAAGGGCTGGCGGCGCGCCCGGCACCGGAAACCGCGGCGGCGCGCACCGAGAACGCGCAGAAGATCTACGAGCTGTGCATCGACTGGCTGACCGGCCACGAGGAAGAGAAGGAATCGCCGAAGTACAAGGCGATCGCGGCGCTCAAGAATCAGGCGCGCGACGAAGCCAAGTCGCTCAAGCAGGCCGAGGGCGCCGGTGCCAGCGCCAGCGCCAGCGCACCCGCGCCTTCCGCCGAGCAGGAAGGCGACGGCGGCGAAGACGAAGGCTGATCCGACGCAGCCCGATCTCCGTCCCGTTCCGTAGATCGCGGATATACTGACGCTCCCATGGCGATCCGTTTTTCCGTCGGTGCGCGCGATTCGGGCTCGCGCGCGCGGCGCGGCCGGCTCGAGACGAGGCGCGGCAGCGTCGAGACGCCGCTGTTCATGCCGGTCGGGACCCGCGCGACGGTGACCGGCCTCGCGCCCGAAGATCTGCACACGCTCGGCGCGCCGATCATCCTCGCCAACACCTATCATCTGTTGCTGCGGCCCGGGCCGGAGCTGTTCCGCCGCGTCGGCGGCATCCACGCGTTCATGCGCTGGCCGGGGCCGGTGCTGACCGATTCGGGCGGCTACCAGATCTTCTCGCTGCCGAACGACCGCACCATCTCGGAGGCGGGCGCCCGCTTCAAGAGCTACGTCGACAGCCGCTTTCACCTGCTGTCGCCCGAGCGTTCGATCGAGGTGCAGACGGCGATCGGCTCCGACATCATGATGGTGCTCGATGAGTGCATCGACTCCACCGCCGACGAGGCCACGACGCGCGCCGCGATGGAGCGGACGCACCGCTGGGCGCTGCGCAGCCTCGCGGCGCACCAAGCGAACGAGCGCGCCGGCGACTCGAGCGGAACGAGGCAGGGGCAGGCGCTCTTCGCCATCGTGCAGGGCGGCGTCGTGCCGGCGCTGCGGCGCGAATCGGCGGCGTTCCTGAAGGAGCATCCGTTCGACGGCTTCGCCATCGGCGGCCTCGCCGTCGGCGACAGCCGCGCCCAGCGCGAGGAGATGACGGCGCTCACCGCCGAGCTCTTGCCCGCCGATCGCCCGCGCTACCTCATGGGCGTCGGCACACCGCCCGACCTTCTGCGCGCCGTCGCTTGCGGCGTCGATCTCTTCGACTGCGTGATGCCGACGACGATGGCGTGGCAGGGCACCGCCTTCACCTCGACGGGCCGCGTGCGCCTCACGCGCGCGCCCAATCGGCTGAGCGACGATCCGCTCGATGCCGCCTGCGCGTGCGCCACCTGCAAGAATTTCAGCCGCGCCTATCTGCATCACCTCATGAAGTGCGGCGAGCCGCTCGGGCCGCGCCTCTTGTCGATGCACAACCTGACGCACTACATCGCGCTCATGGCGGAGATCCGCGCCGCGATCGACGCCGGCGACTACGCGGCGTTCGCGCGCGACCGGCTCGCGAAGATCGATCGCCACGAGCACGCCGAGGCGCGCGCGTGAGCAATCCCGAAGGGAGTGCGATCGACCGTGACCGCGGCCACGAGGTCGTGCGCACGCGCTCGGGCGCGCTGGCCATGCGCAGCCTCGCGGCCGGCGAGATCATGCATCCCGGCGTCGGGCCGCTGCGCGAGGCGGAGCTGCTCTATGTCGGGCAATCGCGCCTCGGCGAGCGGCTGCGCGCGCGCACCGGCGAGCTGACGCTCTTCGACGTCGGGCTCGGCGCCGGCTCCAACGCGCTGGCGGCGCGCGCCGCGGCCGAGTCGGCACCGGCGACGGCGGCGCGCCTGTCGCTCGTGAGCTTCGAGCGCGACCTCGGCGCGCTGACGCTCGCGCTCGACCACCCCGCCGCCTTCGGCCTCGACGGCGACGCCGGTGCCGCCGCGCGGGCCCTCCTCGCCGGCGGCGAGCACACGAGCGCGCGCACCTCGTGGCGGCTGCGTCGCGGCGAGCTCCTCGATGCGCTCGCGCGCGAGCCGTCGCGCGCCGACGTCGTGTTCTGGGATCCGTTCTCGCCGCGCGCCAATCCCGAGCTGTGGACGGTGGCCGCGTTCTCGGCGCTGCGCCGGGTCGCCGGCGATCGCTGCGTCGTCTACACCTACAGCGCCTCGACGGCGACGCGCGTCGCGCTGCTCCTCGCCGGCTTCGCCGTCGGCATCGGCGACGCCATCGGCGACAAGGCGGAGACGACCGCCGCCGCCGTGTGCGCCGATGATCTGGCGCGCCCGCTCGAGCGCGCCTGGTTGTCACGCTTGTCGCGCGCCGACGCGCCGCTGCCACGCGATGCTCCCGCGGACGCCGTCGCGCGCGCCGGCGCTGCGCCGCAGTTCTGCCGATAAGGTCGCGCTCGGCGTCGCGCACGCGCGAGTTGCGCACGTCGCGGTCGCCGTTGCGCGAGTCGCGCAGCAGCGACCGCGGCGGTCTGCGCCGATCGCGCAATCCGACGCCCGCGACGCCGCCCACGCCCTGGCCCGCAACCTGCTCTGCGCAACCACACCATGGCCCACGGCAGACCGCCCCGTCGCTGCTCGCTCGCGCTCGCCCTGATCGGCGCCGCGCCCGTTCTCTTCGTGGCGCGCCCGTCGCGCGCACAGCACTACCAGTACGGTCCGCTCATGGACTACAGCGATCCCAAGGATCGCAAGTTCGAAGACGACAACACCTGCGGCTTCTTCGGTTACTCGAACCCCGACCCCGACGACATCATCGCGGGCAAGACCAAGTCGCAGACCAAGAAGGAATCGGTCCACCACTGGGATTCGGATCTCGACGACCCGATTCCCAACAGCTATCGCTTCCAGCCGGGCAGCCGGGTCTGCATCAAGCACCTCGACGGCAATCCGGTCGTCTTCAAGAACAACTACTTCTCGCGCGTGCTCACGCGCACCGCGGTCAAGCCGTTCACGCCCGATCTCGACGTCATGGGCAACGATCCATTGTACGCAATCGAATACTACGACAACGGCGGCGAGCTCGGCGTGGCCGACGGCGACCCCAACGCGATGGGCCCCTACCACGAGGCCGTCGGCACGCCCGATCTCGCCCCCGGCTACGGCGACCCGCCGAACCGCAAGGAGGATCAGGAGGTCGTCAACGCCTGCGCGCTCGTCAACAACGTCTCGCCGATCCTGCGCGTCATCCCGCTGCAGAAGGTCCCCAACACGTTCCCGCAAGAGTGGACGCAGGACGCGACCACCGCGTGCAACAAGTTTCGCGGCGACACCGTCGTCATCTTCGATCAGGGCATCTGCCAGTCGAACCAGGGCGACTTCCTCGAGACCACCGACAGCATGTTGATGGAGAGCCTGGTGCGCCTGTTCAAGTCGCCCTACAAGCCGCCGTTCACCGTCTGGCCGACGCTCGCCAACATCGCCTACTTCCAGCTCACCTCGAACCGCAACAACACCTCGTGCGGCCCGCTGGCGTGCATTCAGGAGTGCCGCCACGGCGACATCCAGGCCAACGGCGTCGGCGTGCGCTGCACGCCCGACGAATCTTCGGGCGTCTATCTGACCAAGCACAACCTTCAGCTCGCCTACACCGCCGGCATCAACAACGTCTACATCTTCACGCACTCCAACGGCGTGGTCACCGCGCACCACGGCTACATGGAGTTCATGAACGAGCTCACCGATCATCCGGACACGGCGCCCCGGCGCGATCCGTCGCTGCCGCCAATGAACATCACCTTCGTTCACCTGCAGCCGGCCAACGGCCTCGCCAACGAAACCTTGATTCCGCTCGGCGCCCCGCCGCATTGGGCCAAGCCGGGCACGCCCGATTACAACATCGAGGGCAGCCGCTATCTCTCCGACGTCGCGCTGTCGAGCGCGCACATCGGCAAGCTTCGCTTCTTCTTCTATTTCAATCGGCCGGACGTCGCCACCTACGGCCTCGGCGGCCACTGGGTCAACGGCGGCGCCGTCGGCAGCCACACCTGGACGCTCGGGCAGAGCTGGGGCGGCGTGTGGGGACCCGTCGGGCGGTTCTGGACCTGGGAGTGGGTCGACAACCTGCAGCGCATCGCCGCCAACAAGCGCATCTACTACGGCGAGGACTCGACCTACTTCTACGGCAAGGTCGTGAGCGAGCGGAACCAGCCGTGGAAGCGCATTCAGGACACCGATCGGCTGTGGAACGTGATGCGCGTGATCGCGAAGAAGAAGCGGGCGATCAAGCTCTCGGTCGGACTGGCGCCGCGCTTCGTGATGGAGCCGACCACCATTCGCGGCGGATCGTGGGGCAAGTGGCGCCTGGGCGACGTGGCGGCGCAGATCATCGTGTGCCGTGAGGACTCCGTAGAGTGCGACGCGTTCGGCCGCGTCGGCGCCATCCTCGCCGTCGACAAGGGCATCAACCACAACCAGATGAAGCTGACGCGCGCGATGGCCGACACGCCCAACCAGCTGTGGAAGCTCGAGGACGGCTCGGACGACCTGAACGCGACGTTCCACTACAGCAAGTTCGCGCCGCGCGCGAACGGGAGACCGCAGTGAGCGGCGCGGTGCGCGCGTTCGCCGCCGGCTGCGCGGCGCTGGCGCTGGCCGCCTGCTCGCACTCGCACGCGCACGACGAGGGCGACGGTGGCGCTTCCGCCGACGGCGGCGCGGGAACGATTCAGCCGATCCCGCCCGGCGCGCTGACGCAGAAGATCTTGCCCGACGGCAAGCCCGACCTCATGAACCTCGGCCGCTACGACTTCCCCGCCGACGTCATCGCCGGCGCGCAGCCGATCGTGGGCGACTTCGACGGCGATGGGCGCCACGACCTCGTGCAGCTCGTGCCGGGCGCGCCGACGTTGTCGGTGTGCACCTCGACCAACAGCGGTTGGTCGTGCCGGCGGCCGGCGGCGCGCGTGCCCGACGGCGCCGTCGCGGCCGCCGGCGACGTCGACGGCGATCACAAGAGCGACATCGTGCTCTTGACCGCGAGCGAGCTGTCCGTGTGCCTGGCGACGGCCGGCGACTGGAGCTGCACGGCGTCGCCGGCGACGGTGCTCCCCGGCGCGCAGCTCCTCGTCGCCGACTTCGACGGCGACGGCCACGCCGACGCGGCCGAGGTCACGGCGTCGCAAGCGGCCATCTGTCTGTCGACGGCCGGCGGCGGCTGGAATTGCAGCACGACCGCGCTGGCGGTCGGGCCCGCCGCCGCACCGCTGGCGCTCGACGCCGACGCCGACGGCAAGAGCGACCTCGTCTGGTTCGACGGCACCACGGTGACGTCGTGCCTCGCCGCGAACGCGTTCCAGTGCACCTCGGCGCCGGCCGCGCTGCCGGGCACGACCATCCCCCTTGCCGGCGACGTCGATCAGGACGGCTCGCCCGAGCTCATCGGCGTCGCGGCCGGCGGCCAGGTCGGCGTCTGCGCGCTGGTGCCGACGGTGAGCTGCCATCAGGCGACGCTCACGTCGGCCGACGGCTCGGCGCTGCCGTCGGGCACGCCGATGATCGCGGACCTCAACGACGACGATCGTGCCGATCTCGTCTTCGGCGACGGCGGCAGCGACACGACCGCGCTCTGCCTCGCGCGCGCCGGCGGCACGTTCGATTGCATCTCCGCGCTGGTGTCGCCCATGCCGATGAACGGCGCCCCGTCGTCGCCGAGCGCCAGCCGTGCACGACCGGGCGCCGGCCTGCGCCAACCCGGGCGCGCGCGTCCCGCGGTCGACGCGCCGCCGCCGAGCCTCGTCGTCGACTTCAACGGCGACGGGCGCAACGACCTCATCACCATCGATCCGAGCGGCGTGATCCACGTGCTCCTGTCGGCCTCGGCGATGCTCGGCGTCAACCTCCTCCTCGGCGACGACTACGACTGCTGCACCGCGCACGGCACGCCCGGCTGCAACGCGGTGTCCGAAGAGGAGACGGACGTGTGCGCCGATCTGCCGCAGTGCTGCAGCGTCGCCTGGGACGCCTTCTGCGCGCAGTCGGCGCTGAGCGTGATGGCGTGCAAGTACATCGATCTGTGCGGCGACGGCGCCTGCGGCAACGGCGAGAACTACTTCAACTGCCCCGACGACTGTCCCGGCCCCGACGTCTGCGGCGACGGGACCTGCGGACGCACCGAGAACGCCGCCACCTGCGCGGCGGACTGTCAGGGCCAGAGCGGCGTCTGCGATCCGGCGCTCGCCAACTGCGTGACCTACAAGATGACGCAGATGCCCAACAGCACCGATTGGATCGAGACCCTCGACGAGGTCCCCTCGAGCCAGGCGGCCGACTCCTACGGCAACGTCTGCCCCACCGACGGCCAGGACGTCCCCGAGTGCGTCTTCGACGGACAGAACCTGGCGTCGAGCGCGCTCCTGGAGAGCGCGCCCAGCGACACCATCACCACCAAGACCTGCAGCGCCGGCCAGTGCTCGACGGCGGCGCAGAGCGGCATCGCCGATGACCCCGGCGACATGGGCATCCCGCCCATCTCCGACGGCGGCTTCTACGACGCGCCCGACGGCTGCGCGGCCCAGACCTGCGACGCGCTCCTCGATCAGCGCTGGTGCAACTCGCTCGGGACCTGTGTCCTGGCGGCGCAGTGTCCCCCGCTCGACTTCTTCACGTCCGACTGCGCCTGCTGCCTCTACGTCGACCCGCTCGGCGGCGAGTGCGAGATCTGCGACCCCAAGATGGACGTCTTCATCGACAACTGCCCGTACGGCTGAGCGCGTTTCTCTTCCTCCATGGGGCTGGTGATGAGGCGCGCCCCGCGCGCGTAGGTGAAGAACGACCAGATCCAGGTCAACAACACGTGCACCCGCGGCCGCAGTCCGGCGAGGTAGGTCAGATGCACGGCCGAATAGAGGAGCCACGCCAGAAAGCCGGAGAGCTGCACGTTCCCCGGCAGGCGCGCCACCGCCTTGGAGCGGCCGATGGTCGCGATCAGGCCCTTGTTCCAGTAGCGAAACGGCTTCACCGGTTTGCCCCGCAGCTCGTCGACGATCGCGTGCGCAGCGTAGCGGCCCTCCTGAATGGCCGCCGGTGAGACTCCCGGCACCGGTTGGCCGTCTTGCACGAGCGCGGCCATGTCGCCGACGACGAACACGTTGGGCAAGCCGGGAGGATGGAGCGTCGGCGCCACCGGAACGAGCCCGTGGTGATCGAGCGGAACGCCGAGCGAGCGCGCGATGGGAGCTCCGCTCACGCCCGCCGCCCAGAGGACAGCGCTGGCCGCGATCGGCTCGTCGCCCACCAGAGCGCCGTGCTCGTCGACGGAGCGCACCGGCGTCGACATGCGCACCTCGACGCCGAGCCGCGCCAGCTGCGCGAGCGCTTTTTGCTGGAGCGCTTTCGGGTAGGCGGCCAGGATGCTCGGCCCTGCCTCGACGAGCACAACGCGCGCGCACGTGGGATCGATGTGGACGAAGTCGCGCTTGAGCGCGTGGCGGGCCAGCTCGGCGATCGCGCCGGCGAGCTCGACGCCGGTCGGTCCGCCGCCGACGATCACGAACGTCAGCTGCGTTCGCCGCTTGTCGAGATCGTGTTCCTGCTCCGCCCGTTCGAATGCGACGAGGACGCGGTAGCGGATCTCGAGCGCGTCTCCGATGCTCTTGAGCCCCGGCGCGTGGGTGCGCCACTCCGGGTGTCCGAAGTACGACGGCTGCGCGCCGGTGGCGAGGATCAAGTAGTCGTAGCGAATCGACCCGCCGCCCGAGAAGTGAACGCATTGCGCCGTCGCATCGATGCTGCGGGCCTCGGCCATCAGCACTTCGCTGTTCTCGTGGCGGCGCAAGAGGAAGCGGAGCGGATAGCCGATGTCCGGCGCTTCGAGCTGCGCCGTCGCCGCCTGATAGAGGAGCGGCTGAAACACATGATGGTTCTCGCGATCGATGAGCGTGACCTGCACCGGTGCAGGGCGCAGCGCGCGCGCGGCGGCGAGCCCGCCGAATCCACCGCCGAGGATCACCACGCTCGGGCGTCCGACACGCGAGGAAGCCATCATCACCTCGCTGTCCAAAGCTAGCGCCGCGGTGGCGGCCGACAAGATGAACCGCCGACCGCGTGCTCGTGCGCGCACCGGCCGTGCGGCTCCTCGAACGGCGGCGTTCTCGACGGCGAGCGCGTCCTCGTCGTCGACGACGGATGGACGGCGCGACCCCGTTCGGATACGATGAGCCGACGGAGGGACTGCATGCTGAGGCGCGCTTGCTGGTGTGCCGCGCTCGCGTCGTGTTTCTCGGCATGTGGAGGTCAGAGCGTCACCGTCGGAGCGGCGCAGAACCAGCTCACCGCCGGCGACGCAGCGATGAGCGCCGCGGCGCTCGATGTTCCGCCGCCCGCGGCGCCGGCCGACACGTCGCAGTCGACCGTGCAGCGAGGACCACGCGTCGAGGTCGCCTATCCGCGAAGCTCGCGCCCGTTCTCGAAGCTTCCGGAGGCCGCCGCCGCGCCCGAATACGACCACGAGGTGCACCGAATCCCGCGCGCTCCGTTCACCTCGCGCACGCCGAACCGCCCGCTCATCGACCCGGGGCTCCAGAGCCAGCTGCCGACGCTCAGCATGCCGCTTTCGATCCTGAACTTCACCGCGCAGGGCGCCACCAACTCGCCGACCACCGAGACCGGAGACCCTCCCGACACCAATGGCTTCGTCGGCCCGAATCACTTCGTGCAGACCGTCAACGGCGGCATCGAGATGTGGAACAAGTCGGGGACGCTCGCGGCGGCATCGAAATCGGTGAACGCGCTGTGGGCCGGCTATACCTGCACCAACACGGGATGCTCGTGCTCGACGCGTAACGACGGCGATCCGGTCGTGCTCTACGATCAGATCGCGGACCGCTGGGTCATCACGCAGTTCTCGCTGCCCAATCAGAACAAGAACAACGGGCCGTCGTTCCAGTGCGTCGCGGTGTCGAAGACGGGCGATCCGACCGGCGCCTACTGGCTCTACGATTTCAAATACACCGCGGCCGTGAACGACTACGGCAAATTCGGCGTCTGGCCCGACGCGTACTACGCCACCTTCAACCTGTTCGGGAGCTCGGCGTTTCAGGGCGCCGAGCTGTGCGCCTACGATCGCGTCAAGATGCTCGCGGGACAGCCGGCGACGCAGCAGTGCTTCTTGAAGGCGTACTCGAACTCGCCTCCCTGTCCGGCGACGCAGAGCTTCACGGTCTATTCGGTGCTGCCGGTCAGCCTCGACGGAAAGATCCTTCCCCCGAGCGGTGCGCCGGGACTGTTCTTCCAGATGGACATCAGCCAATGCAGCGCTCCCTTCAACCAGGTCGACCTCTGGAGCGCGCACATCGATTGGGCCAATTCCGGCAACAGCACCATCACCGGACCGACGGCGCTCACGGTCAATGATTTCGATCCGACGTGCGACGGCGCGACCAACTGCATTCCGCAGAAGGGCTCGACGTCGACGTTGGACTCGCTCGCGGACAAATCGATGTTCCGCTTCACCTACCGCAACTTCGGCGCCTATCAGTCGCTGCTCGTGAACCACTCGATCGTCGCCAATGCGGCGGGCGGCGTGCGTTGGTACGAGATCCGCTATGCCAACGGCTCGCCCTCGATCTACCAGCAGGGAACGTACGCGCCGAACGACGGCAACTGGCGTTGGATGGGGAGCCTCGCGCAGGACCAGGCGCAGGACTTCGCGCTCGGCTACGGCCTGTCGGGCGCGGCGCATCTGCCGGCGGTCGCGTGGACGGGGCGCATCAACTCCGACGCGCTCGGCTCGATGGGCCAGGCCGAGTCCATCCTCGACACCGGCGCCGCCGCCGGCATCGACGACTACGGCACGGGTCGCACGCGGTTCGGCGACTACAGCAACATGACCGTCGATCCCACCGACGACTGCACCTTCTGGTATACGGCGCACGCCTTCAAGGCGACGGCGTTCAAAGGTTGGGACACCTACGTCGCTTCGACGAAGTTCGCGAACTGCGGCGCCAACGACTTCTCGCTCAGCGTCACGCCGTCGCCGCAGAACGTCGCGCAGAACGGATCGGTCGGCTATGCGGTCACGACGGCCAGCACGGCAGGCACGGCGGAGTCGATCGCGCTGTCGGTTCAGGATCTTCCCACCGGGGTCACCGGCTCGTTCAGCCCCGCGAGCGTGGTCGCCGGCGCGACCTCGACGTTGACGCTCTCGGCGGCGGCGAGCGCGCCGGTCTCGGCGAGCCCGACCACCTTCACCGTCATCGGCCAGGCCACGTCGGCGGTCCATTCGGCGACCGCGCAGGTCGACGTCATCGCGTGCACGCCGCTCACCTCGTGCCCGGCGGGCGACAACTGCGGCACGATCTCCGATGGCTGCGGCGGCACGGTGACCTGCGGCGGCACGTGCGCTCCGTCCGACCAGTGCCACGTCGCCAGCTGCGTGAACAACGTCTGCACCAATTCGACGGTGGGCAACGGCACGGCGTGCAACGATGGCAGTGCGTGCACCACGGGCGACGTCTGCACGGGCGGGACGTGCGGCGGCACCGCCGTCACCTGCACCCCCAGCGATCAGTGCCACGTCGCCGGCACCTGCAATCCGGCGACGGGCACCTGCTCGAATCCGGCGGCCACCAACGGCACGACGTGCAACGACGGCAATCCGTGCACGACGGGCGACGTCTGCACCAACGGCAGCTGCGGCGGCGCCGCCGTCGCCTGCACCGCCAGCGATCAGTGCCACGTCGCCGGCACCTGCAACCCGGCGACGGGCACCTGCTCGAATCCAGCGGCCACCAACGGCACCACGTGCAACGACGGGAACGCCTGCACGATGGGCGACACGTGCCAGGCCGGGACGTGCACCGGCGGCGCCGCCGTCGTCTGCCCGGCCGGCGATGAGTGCAACGACGCGGCGACCTGCACGCCGGCGAGCGGCTGCGGCAGCGTGACGCCAAAGGCGGACGGCACGCCGTGCACCAACGGCGTGTGCATGGCGGGCCTGTGCACGCCGGTGTCGACGAACGGAATGGACATGGCGGGCGCGAGCGCCGGCGGCGACATGGCGAACGGCGGCTCCGGCGGCGACATGGCCAACGGCGCCGGCGACGACATGACCACCGGCGGCGCCGGCGGCGGTGGCGGTGGCGGCAGCCCCGGCGGCAAGGGCGGCTGCAGCTGCGATGTCGGCCACGACGGACGCTCGCCGTCGGCGCCGGCGCCGTCGCCGCTGCTCCTCGGTTTCGTCGCCCTTCTGCTCTTCCGGCTGCGTCGCCGCGGGCGAGCGCCCTTCTAGAAACGACGCGTTGCCGTCACGCTCAGGCCCGAGCCTCGGGCGACGCGGGGATCGCGACGCCCGCCTCGGCGAGGAACCGCGCCAGATACGGCGCCGTCCGGCTGCGCCCGACCGCAGCCGCCACCGTCGGCGGCGGACCGCTGACGACGATGGTGCCGCCCGCTTCGCCCGCGCCCGGCCCCACGTCGATCACCCAGTCGCTCCCCGCGACCACGCGCATGTCGTGCTCGACGACGATGACGCTGTTGCCGGCCGCGACGAGCCTGTCGAGCTGCCGCATCAGCTTCTCGACGTCGCTCGGATGCAGCCCGGTGGTCGGCTCGTCGAGCACGTAGAGGGTGTCGCCGCGCTGCACCCGCTGTAGCTCCGTCGCCAGCTTGATGCGCTGCGCCTCGCCGCCCGACAGCTCCGTCGCCGGCTGCCCCAGGCGCAGGTAGCCGAGCCCGACCTCGCGCACCACCGCGAGCGCCCGCGCCAGCGCCGGCTCGTCGGCGAAGAAGCGCGCCGCCTCGTCGACGGTCATGGCCAGCACGTCGGCGATGTTCTTGCCGCGCAGCTCGATCTCGAGCGTCTTGGCGTTGTAGCGCGCGCCGTGGCACCCCGGGCACGGCGTGTACACGCTCGGCAGGAACAACAGCTCGACCATGACGAAGCCTTCGCCCTCGCAGATCTCGCACCGTCCCTTGGCGACGTTGAACGAGAAGCGCCCGGCGTCGTAGCGGCGCGCGCGCGCCGCCTTCGTCGCGGCGAAGAGCTTGCGCACGTGATCGAACAGGCCCGTGTAGGTCGCCAGGTTCGAGCGCGGCGTCCGTCCGATCGGCTTCTGGTCGACGCACACGAGCCGCCTGATCCCGTCAAGAGGTTCGACAGCGTCGTCACGCTGCCCACCGACGAGCGCGTCGTCGGCGCACCGCGCTGCTGCTGCAGCGCCACCGCCGGCGGCAAGCCGTCGATCGCGTCGACGTCGGGCACCGAGAGCTGATCGAAGAGCCGCCGCGCATACGGCGACACCGACTCGAGGTACCGCCGCTGCGCCTCGGCGTAGAGCGTCCCGAACGCCAGCGAGGACTTTCCCGAGCCGGAGACGCCGGTGAACACGACGAGCGCATCGCGCGGGATGTCGACGGAAGTGTCCTTCAGATTGTGCTCGCGGGCACCACGCACGCGCACGAGCTGGTCGCGCTCTACCGAACGGCCCTTCATCCCCATCCTCTAATGCATCCGCCGTTCTCGGATGCAGGCGCACGCGCGTCGCGACCGTCACCGCGTCAGCGGACGACGAGCACCGCGTTCTCGTGCGCGCTGGTCAGGTAGATCGCGCCGCCGGCACCGACGGCGACGCCGGCCGGCGTGTTGAGCGCGCCGGGCACCGCGCCGAGCTTGATCGACGCCAGCGCGGGCACGCCGGCGATCGTCGAAACGTCGCCGGTGGCGAGCACGATCTTGCGCAGCGTGTGGTTGAGCGTGTCGGCGACGTAGAGGTTGCCGTTTCCATCCGCGGCGACGGCGTGCGGGTTCCAGAAGCGCGCGGAGCTGCCGTTGCCGTCGAGGCTGCCGGTCATCCCGGCCGCGCCGGCGAGGGTGGAGACCGCCGCCGACGACAACACGATCTTCCGGATCGTGCTGTTCTGCTGATCGGCGACGTAGAGATTGCCGTTGCCGTCGAGCGCGAGGCCATTGGGCTTGTTGAGCTTGGCGGCGGTGCCGACGGCGTCGACGGAGCCGGGCGCGCCGGCGGTCCCGGCGAACGTCGACACCGTCGCCGACGAGAGGACGATGGCGCGGATGGTGTGGTTGGCGAGATCGGCGACGTAGAGCGTGCCATTGGCCAGCGCCAGGCCGGCGGGCGTGTTGAAGCGCGCGGCCGCGCCCACGCCGTCCGTCGTGCCCGTCTTGCCGGCGCTGCCGGCGAGCGTCGTGACCGCGCGCGTGGCGAGATCGATCACGCGAATGGTCGCGTTGTCGGCGTCGCTGACGTAGAGCTTGCCCGCGCCGTCGGCGACGCAGGCGAACGGCTGGGCGAAGCTGGCGAGCGCGCCGACGCCGTCGGCGCTGCCGTTCTTGCTGCTGCCGGCGACGGTGGTAACCGTGCCGCTCGCCGGATCGACCTTGCGGATGACGTTGTTCATCTTGTCGGCGACGTAGAGCGTGTTGCCGTCGGCGCACAGCCCGTGGGGGCGCTCGAACAGCGCGGCGGCGCCGACACCGTCGGCGATGCCGTCACCACCGGCCAGGCCGCTCATCGTCGTGACCACGCCGGCCGCCGTCACCTGGCGGATGGTGTAGCCGAACGACTCGGTGACGAGCAGGTTGCCGCTCGCATCGACGGCGATCCCGAACGGAAGGGCGAAGCCGGCACCGGCGCCGACGCCGTCGAGCGAGCCGTAGGCGTCGTGGCCGGCGAGCGTGGTGACGGCCCCCGTCGACTCGACGATCTTGCGCACGCGGCCGTTGTTGCTGTCGGTGACGAAGAGGTTGCCGTTGCCGTCGGCGACGATGCCGCGCGGGCTATTGAAGCGCGCCGCCGCCCCGACGGCGTCGGCGAAGCCGCCCGCTTGCCCGGTGCCAAAGGGCGTCGACACCACCTGCGACGAGATCACGATCTGGCGGATCGCCTGGTTGCCGGAGTCGGCGACGTACAGGTTGCCGTTGTCGAAGGCGAGCCCGTGCGGCGCGGAGAAGCGCGCGGCGGTGCCGGTTCCGTCCATGAAGCCGCGGCTGCCGGCGGTGCCGGCGAAGACCGACACGGCGCCCGACGACAGCACCAGCTTGCGGATGTCGTGATTGTAGTTGTCGGCGATGTAGAGGTTGCCGGCGCCATCGCAGGTGAGGCCGTGTGGATGGTCGAAGCGCGCGGCGCTGCCGCTGCCGTCCACCGCGCCGCAGCTGCCGGCGGTGCCGGCGAGGGTGGTGACCGCGCCCGCCGGCAACGAGATCTGGCGGATGGTGCAGTTGCGCAAATCGGAGACGTACAGGTTGGTGCCGTCGGTGGCGAGCGCGGTCGGACGGTTGAAGCGCGCCGCCGCGCCGGTGCCGTCGCTGCTGCCGGCCTTGAGCGCGGAGCCGGCGAGGGTCGAGACCGTGCCGCTGGCGAGCGCGATCTGGCGGATCACGTGGTTGTACATGTCGGCGACATAGAGATTGCCGCCGAGAAAGACGACACCGCGCGGGTTGTTGTAGCGCGCGACCGCCGCCGGTCCGTCGGCGTAGCCCACGCCGCCGATGTGACCGGCGACGAGGCCAAGAGAAGGACCGGCCGTGGTCATGTCGGGCGGCTCCGCGCCGCCGTCGGTCATGGGCACGTCGCCCGTGAGCGTCACCGTGGCCGAGGTGCTGCGGCGCGACTGCAGCGTCACGTTGGTCTGGCCGTAGGCGAGCGCGTCACCGGCGGCCGAGCGCGCCAGCACGGTGATGGTCAGCATGCCCGACGTCACCGGCGGGCGGATGACGAGACGCTCCTGCCGGCCCGATCCGAACGCGCCCGACACGACATAGGGCTGCGCGACGCTGGCCGCGCCGCTGACCGAGACGTCGATCACGCCGATGGCCGCGACGGTGGCGTCCGACAGCGACGGATCGGCGATGATGGTGAGATCGACCGCGCCGGGCGTCGTCGACTTGCAGCCGGCGGCGGCGGCCAGCGCGAGCGCGGCGGCCATGGCGAGCGCGACGGCGCGCGCGCGCATCAGAAGCGCACTCCGACGGTCGCGTGCGTCCAGGTCAGCTCCGGAAGCGTCGAGCGGAACGACGGCTGCTGCGTCAGCGCGATGGCGACGCCGGCGCCGACGCCGCCTGCCACCACGACGGCGACGGTCGTCCACAGCCACCAGCGCTTGTACAACGGCGTGCGCCCGGCGGGCGCCTCCGTCGTTGGCGTGGTCGTCGCGGTGGCGGTCGCCGGCGCCTCGCTCGGAAGTGGCGCGCTCGACGGCGGCGGCGCGCTCGCCTGCGGCCGCTCCGGCGCTGGCGGCGGCTCCACGGGCGTGGCAGGCGCCGGCGGCGCTGTCGTCGTCGTCGATGGCGTCGCGCTCGCCAGCTCCTGCTTGCAGCGATCGATCTGCACCAGCGTCGCCACCGTGCGCTGCGACGACGGACCGGTGGCGACGTAGCGCTCGTACCAGGCGACCGCCGCCTTGCAGTCGCCGCGCTTGCGCTCGGCCTGCCCGAGCGCGTACAGAAAGTCGGGCCGCGGATCGATGGCGTAGCCAGCCTGGAGCTCGGCGATCGCCTCGTCGTAGCGCCCTTCGTTGTACAGCCGGCTGCCGCGGACGAGGTGCTCGGCGCCGCTCTTCGACGGGCGCGCCCAGGCCGCAGCCGCGCCGGCGACGACGACGACGACGAACGCGAGCGCGGCGGCGGCGAGGCGACGCGCGCTCATGGCGGAAGGATCGACTCCGGATCCCAGCCCTGCGGCAGCTTCTTCGACGGCTTCTTGACGGCGCGGCGTGGCGGAGCGCTCCGCCTGGCCGGCTTGTCGACGGCGGCAGCGCGCATGGGCTTCGCGCCCACGATCGGCTTCGTCGCCAGCTCGTGCTCGGGCGTCTCCGGCATCGGCAGCTCCGCCGAATGGCCCGGCGCCGCGATCGTCTTCGACACCGGCGTCGCGACGATCGCTGCCGGCGGCGCCGCCACCGTCCGAGCGGCGGGTTGGACCTCCGCCACCGGCGGCATCCGCGACTCGCGCGCCGCCATCCACGTCGCCAACGAGCCGACGACGATGCCGATGGCCACCGCGATCCAGGCACGCCCGCTGCGCCTCGGCGCCACGAGCGGGACCGCGGGATCCGAGTACATCAGCGGCGGCGCCGGCCCGGGCACCGAGGTCTCGGTCCGGGTCGTTTCGGTGTGCCCCAGCGGCGCGGTCGACGGCGTCGCCGCCGCGTCGCCGCGCGCCAGCTGATTCCACTTCTCGAGCTGCTCGCGGAAGGTGTCGCGCATGTAGCGCGACAGCCGCACCGCCGACACCGGCACGCGCGCCTCGCGCGCGAACCCTTCGAGGTCGAGCAGCAGCTCCTCCGCCGACGCGTAACGCTCCTCGCGATCGCGCTTGAGCCCCTTGAGCACGATGCGCTCGAGCGCCAGCGGATAGGCGAAGCCGACGACCGACGGCCGCGGCGCATCCTCCTCGCGCAGCTTGCGCATCACCTCGAAATCCGAGTCGCCGGTGTAGAGGCGCCGGCCCGTCGTCAGCTCCCAGAGCAGGATCGCCGTCGAGAACACGTCACTGCGCCGATCGAGCGGCAGCCCGCCCGCCTGCTCGGGCGACATATACGAGATCTTGCCCTTGAGCGACGTGCCGCGCGTCTGCGTCAGCCGGCTCGACGCGCGCGCAATGCCGAAGTCGAGCAGCTTGACGTGGCCGTCGTAGGTGATGAAGACGTTCTGCGGCGAAACGTCGCGATGCACCAATTCGAGCGGCTTGCCGTCGACGACGTGCTCGTGCGCGTAGTGCAGCCCGGCGCAGACGCCCATCACGACCGACAGCGCATGCTCGAGCGGCAGCCCGGTGCGCTGCTGCGACACCGTCTTCATGAGCAGACGCGCGTCCTGGCCGTGCAGAAACTCCATCGCCAAAAAGTACTGTCCGTCGACTTCGCCGATGTCGTAGACAGAGACGACGTTCGAGTGATGCAGCGTCGCGGCCAGCCGTGCCTCGTCGAGGAACATGCTGACGAACTCGTCCTCGCCGGCGTACTGCGGCAGGATGCGCTTCAGGACGACGAGCTTTTCGAAGCCCTCGATGCCGGTGGCGCGCGCGAGATAGATCTCCGCCATGCCGCCGGTGGCGAGCCGGCGAAGGATCTCGTACTTGCCGAACCGCTCACGCCCGCCGGGCAGGGCGGTGAGCCGTGGCATGGATCCAATGGCACCCATGGACTGGCTTAGAGGTAATGCCGCGCCCATGATAGCGTATTTACGCGAGTCCGTTCAAGCGCAATCTGCCGGCCGTCCCGCATGGTCCCCCCTCTTCGAGTCAGCCGCTCCCATCCGTGGACGATCGTCCATGGTCGGAGCGTGCCGTGGACGCCGTGGCGCCCGCGCAACTGCTCAAGATGCCGACTCGTCGCTGTCCATGGGCGGCGTCTGATTCACGGCGCGTGCCGAGCGGCCGCTGCGGCAAATTGCCGCGCGCGGTGGTTCGCTCGCGACGCGTGTGATTCGGGCTGCTAAGGTGAAGCGGCGAAGCCATGACCACCAGCACCGAAACGAAGCGCAAGCTGCGAGAGTTGCGCGACCGTCTCTCCTTCGAGCTGCCGCGCGCGCGCGTGCGACCGAACATGCCGGCGGAGCTCGTCGCGCGGTTGCAAGCGGCGCTCGACGCCGTCAACGGCGCCTACGCGATGCCGGCGGCGTCCACGGCCTCGGCGGCCGACGCGCTCGACGAAGCCCGAGAGGAAGCCATCGTCGAAGCTCATCTCGCCCTCCACGATTGGGAGCGTTGGACGGAGACGCAGCGACAGCCGAAGCTGAAAGCGCAGCTGCCGAAGCCTCGACGCGCGGTGGACGCGCGGCAATCCCGAGAGGTCGAGGTCCGGTTGCTCCGCTATCGCGCCCAGAACGGCGACGGTCGCGAGGTCGCGCTCGCCGATACGCCGGCTGCTCGCGCCGCTCGCAACGTCTCGGCCGATGGCATCTTCGTCACGATCGCGAAGGACGAATTGCCGCAGCTCGGGATCGGCGGCGTGCTGCAACTGTCGGCGCAGGTCGACGGCGGCGCCGCGCTCCAGGCGCGCGCGACGGTCGTCCGGCGCGAGGTCGACGGCCTGGCGCTGAAGTGGATCGTCGACAACGAGCGGACGCGACACTTGATCGACGCGCTGCTCGACGGCGTCCGCCGCGCGCGAAAAGAGCGCTGACCCTCCCTTCGCCGCTCCCACGACGGCACCGTCGTGGTCAGCCGTCGAGAACGCGCAGCGACCCGCGCACCACGCCGTAACCGCCGCCGGTGCGCAGCCCGCGCCACAGCTCCGCGGGCGCCAGCGTGCCGGCGACGAGACGGCGATAGTGCTCGACGACGCGCGCCGTCTCCGCAGCCGACTCGCGCACGAGCTCGACGCGGAAGCGACGCACGCCGGCGGCCTGCAGACGCGGCACCAGATCGGCGGCGCTCTGCGAGGCGGCGTGGAACACGGTGTTGCGGCAGCCGACGTCGGCCTCGACCGGATGGTCCATGCCGGCACGATCACGCAAGGAGAGCTGGTGCCGCTCGCACGGCCGTCCGCAGCTCTTGTGATCGTGCCCGTCCGACAGCAGCGCGGCGATCACGCAGTGCTCCATGTGAAACAGCGGCATCGGATGGTGCGCGACGACCTCGGCGTACGGCGCCCAGTCGGCGTCGAGGAGCGCGACGAGCTGCGCAGCATCGAGGTCGAACGCGGGCGTGAAGGCGCATAGGTCGCGCGCGAGCACCTCGTGCGCCGTGAGGTGATTGGTGACGTTGAGCGCGAAGTCGCCGATGCGCGGGACGCCGCTGCCGGCGCCGCTCGCCAGCGCACCGAGGCTGCGCACGAGCAGGAGATCGGGCGCGAGCGATGCGAGGTAGCGATCGATCTTGTCCTCGCCCGGCTTGCGGATGCGCGGCGGCGTCAGGCCGAGCTGCACCGGGCCGCGCGCCCGCAACGCCCGCACGGCGTCGCCGGTGCCGGTGAGCTCGAGGAAGTCGAGGTAGATGCCGTCGGCGCCGGCGTCGAGCGCCGCGTGCGCCTGGGCCAGGTTGCGACAGAGGACGAACAATCCGGCCGGCGGCGGCGGCTGATCCGGCGGGCGCGCAGCGGCGAGGAGCGCGGCGGCGCCGACGCCGGTCGTCTCGTGGCGGCGCACGGCGGCGGCGTCGAGCGCGTCGACCAGGGCGCGGCGCGCCCGGTTGAGCGAGGACAAGGGCACGATCGCGTCGGCGGGCCAGTCGAGCGCCAGGTCGCCGAGAACGAACGCGGTGCCGCCCAGGCGCCCGAGCTTGTCGCGCACGGCGGCGGCGTCGAGCGGCGTCGCGTGCGCGCGCGCGAGCGGCGTGTCGCCTTCGACGGAGACGGTGACGTCCCCGAGCTGCGCCCGGTAGCGCGGCCGTTCGCCGAGCGCGCCCTCGACGGCGATGTCGATCGAGCGCCGCGCCGCCTCCAGCCCGTCGACGAGCTCCTTGTGCAGCGCCGGGTCGTTGTTCTTGAAGACGCGCCGTCCGCCGAGCGCGCCGTCGAACGAACGGTCGGGGCCAAGCCACAGCAGCACCTCGTCGCCGACGGCGGCGCGCTCGAGGTCGCGCCCGTCGGCGGCGAAGAGCTGCCAGACGCGGCCGCCGAGCTCACCGGCGCCCGCCCAGCCACCCTCGATGACGATGCCGTCGCCGCGCTTGAGCGGCGCGGCCAGCACGATCCGGAGCAGCGCCCGTCCGCGCAGACGCTCGACGCCGCGCGTGTGGCCGGCCAGGACGCCGCGGTGATCGCAGCTGCGCCCTTCGACGAGGCGTTGATGGTCGACGCCGGCGAGAAAGCCGGGCCCCGAGCCGCGCGAATAGGTGGACAACGCCGCCGCGCGCGTCCCTTCGCTCGGCGGCGGGCTGCTGCTCGCGCTGGCGGCGACCGCCTCGCGATAGAGCCGCGTCACCGCCGCCACGTACGCCGGCCCCTTCAAGCGCCCCTCGATCTTGAGCGACGACACGCCGAGCTCGACGAGCCGCGGCACCAGCGCGCTCGCTTCCAGATCCTCGGGGGACAGAAGGTACGCGCGATCGTCGTGCGGGCGCAGCTTGCCGTCGACGACGAGCTCGTAGGGCAGCCGGCACGCCTGCGCGCAGGCGCCGCGGTTGGCGCTGCGCCCGCCGATCGCCTCCGACGTCAAGCACTGCCCGGAGTACGAGATGCAGAGCGCGCCGTGGACGAAGACCTCGACCTCGACGTCGGTGGCGCGGCGAATCGCGGCGATGTCGTCGAGCGACAGCTCGCGCGCGAGGATGACGCGGCTCGCGCCGAGGCTGCGCGCCAGCTCGACCGAGTCGGCGTCGGTGCACGTCATCTGCGTCGAGGCGTGCAGCGGCAAGCGAGGCGCGATGGCGCGCACCAGGCGGGCGACGCCGAGGTCCTGGACGATGACAGCGTCGACGCCGGCTTCGGCGCAGGTGCGAATGGCCTGCTCCATCGCGGCGAGCTCGCCGTCGAAGACGAGGGTGTTCAGCGTCACGTAGCCGCGGCGCCCGCGGGCGTGCAGCCAGCGCAGCGTCTCGGCGAGCGTGGCAGCGTCGAAGTTGGTGGCGCGCGCGCGGGCGTTGAAGCCGTGCAGCCCGAAATAGACGGCGTCCGCCCCCGCGTCGACGGCGGCGCGCAGACATTCGGTATCGCCGGCGGGGGCGAGGATCTCGGGCCGCTGCACCGACGGAGGTGTAGCACAGACCCCGTCCTGCCGGCGCCTTCAGGCGTGCGCTACATCCAATAGCGAACGCCGCCCCGCCCCCTGCACGTGTTCCGAGACGCGACCTGCACCGAGCCGTTTCGGCACTTCGCGACCGGCCGCCTGCTCGAACGCCGGTACGCTTGCGGCGCCACGACGCCGCCGCGGTGGCGGCACGCCTTCGCCGAAGCCTTGACCCAGGTGCCATCGCGGCACATCACCCTCGCCCTGGCGCCGAGCGCCGGAACGGGGGCCAGCGCGACAGCAAACGATGTACCGGCGGCGGTCAGAGAATGACGAACAGGTCCTCGATGTCGTCGTCGTCGACCGCGACGGCGGCGTTGCTGTCGTCGGCGTCGTCGCCGAAGATCGACTGGCCGGTGGGCAGCGTGGCGCCCAGGCACTGCACCGAGCGCGCGCCGGCGCCGACACCGTCGCCGTCGCCGTCGGGGTAGAGGACGACGAAGCGCCAGCGCGCGGTGTCGCCGTCGTCGCAGTCGTTGCCGTTGGCGGCGGCGAAGTAGCCGGCGGGCAGCGTGCCGGCGGTGCAGAGCTGGCCGCTGCTGGCGACCGTGAAGCCGTCGCCGTCCTTGTCGACGAAGCCGTACGTCAGCGTCTGGAACTTCGCCGGGTCGTCGGGGGCGCAGTCGCCGCCGGCGGCGACGAAGCCGGCCGGCAGCGCGCCCGCGGTGCAGAAGGCCGTCGCGGCGCCGGCGCCCACGCCGTCGCGGTCGCCGTCGGCGTAGCCGGTCAGGCTCGCCCACACGCTCTTGTCGGCGTCGTTGCAGTCGTTGCCCTGCGCGACGTTGCCGTAGCCGGCGGGCAGCGCGGCGCCGGCGCAGAGGGTCCCCGCCTTCGCGACGGTGAAGCCATCGCCGTCGCCGTCGACGTACGCGTAGGACAGCGTCTGCCACTTCGTCGCGTCGGCGTCGTCGCAGTCGTTGCCCTTGCCCGTCGTCAAATAGCCGGCCGGCAGCGTCGCGCCGGTGCAGATCATGCCGCTCGTGGCGACGGTGTAGCTGTCGGCGTCGCCGTCGACGAAGCTGTACGCGAGCAGGCGGAAGCGCGTGAAGTCGTCGGGCGCGCAGTCGCCGTCGATGGTGGCGTAGCCGTGCGGCGTGCTCGCGCCCGCGCACAGCTGCACCATGGTGCCGGCGCCGATGGCGTCGCCGTCGGTGTCGGGCCAGACGCTCCACGTCTGCCAGGCAGCGGCGCTGCCGTCGTCGCAGTCGTTGCCGTGGGCGACGTTGCCATAGCCGGCCGGCAGCGACGCGCCGCTGCAGACGCTGCCCGAGCTGGCGACGGTGTAGCCGTCGCCGTCCGCGTCGACGTAGGCGTACGACAGCGCCTGCCACCGGGTCGCGTCGTCGGGCGCGCAGTCGCCGGTCAGGTCGGAGTAGCCGGCGGGGCGCTGGCTCGTGCCGCAAATCGTCGTGGCCGCGCCGGCGCCGACGCCGTCGCCGTCCGCGTCGGGCACGACGCTCCACGCGTAGTAGACGCTCGCGTCGGCGTCATCGCAGTCGAGGCCGTTCTGCTGGTTGGTGTAGCCCGCCGGCAGCGCCCCGCCGCTGCACACCTCGCCCGCCGACGGCACCGTCCAGCCGTCGCCGTCGGCGTCGCGCCAGGTGAACGAGCGCGTCTGCCAGCGCGCGGCGTCCGCGGGCGCGCAGTCGCCGCCGAGGAGCGAAGACCCGCGCGGCGCGTCGGCGCCGATGCAGGCCGGCGTGCCGGCGCCATCGCCGACGCCGTCGCCGTCGCCGTCGCTGTAGACGGTCGCCATGCGCCACACGTGGGCGTCGGCGTCGTTGCAGTCCTGCGACGCGGGCACGCCGTCGCCGTCGGCATCAGGCTCGCCGCCGTGCGGCGGCGGCAGCTGGGAGGCGCCGTTGCCGCAGCCACCGACGAGGAACAGGATCGGGAACAGAGCGAGCGTGCGCATGGGCTTACTGGTTGCGCTTGAGCTTGCACGCCGTCAGGGACACATAGGTCGGGTCGCTGGTGACGGTGAGGAGGTAGCGGCCGGGGCGGTTCATCGACATCAGCGCGCTCTTCTCGCAGTGCTGCATCAACGCCGCGAAGTTCTGCTCATTCGAGCCCGACTCGTAGAAGGGGAACGAGACGGTGCGCGCCGTCGACTCGCCGGCGACGATGCCGGTGATGACGAAGTTGTCGTATTGCGTGTCGATGGTGACGTCGTCGACGCTGGCGAAGGTCGTAGTGTCGGCGAAGGCGATGGCGGGGACGGCGGTCAGGGCGAGGACCAACAGAAGGCGGCTCATGTGCGGCTCCTTTGCCGCCGCCACCTCATCAAGTTGCGGGCCAACGCGCCGACTGTGCGCCGGCGCACCTGCCGCTCAGTCGCCCCAGCGCGGCGCCACGGGTTGCGACGCCGCGACTGTATCGGGCTGACCGAGCTGTAACGTTACATTGTTCCCCCAGCAACGTAACACCATCGCGTTCGAGTCGCCGAAGCTGGCGCAGCTCTGGTCGTAGCCGGCGGCGACGAAGGCGGACCCGTTGGCCAGGGCCGCCTGGCCCGGCGCCGACAGATCGGCGCTGGTGAAGCCGAGCTGCAGGTTGGCGCCGTCGCCCCAGCAGCGCACGCCGTCGTCGCTGGCGAGGCACGCGTGGTCGAAGCCGACGGCGAAGTCGTTGAGGAAGTTGCAGCCGCCCGCGCAGACCGTCACCGGCGTCGCCGAGAAGGTGCCGACGCTGCCGCCACCGCCGAGCTGGCCGTGCGCGTTCGATCCCCAGCAGCGCAGGTCGCCCTGGGAGGTCAGCGGCGCGCCGGCGCAGGTGCTGTCGCCGCCGGCCGCCAGGTCGACCGACGCGGTCAGCCCGGGCACGGCGACGGGCGTCGAGTGGTTGCCGCCGTCGGCGACGCCGACCTGCCCCAGGTCGCTCGCGCCCAGGCAGCGCACATCGTAGCCGCCGGCGGTCGCCTGCTCGCTGAAGCACATGTGGCGCTGGCCGAGCGCGATACTGCGCACGCTCGGGCCGGCGAGCACTGCCTGCGTCGGCGTCGAAGCGTTGGCCGGCAGCGTGCCGAGCTCGCCGTTGCCGTTCTTGCCCCAGCAGTAGATGGCGCTGGCGATGGCGGCACAGGCGTGCTGCCCGCCGGCGCCGAGCGTCAGCGACGACAAGGACGGCGGCTTCGGCAGCGCCGCCACCGGCTTCGGCACCGGGTGCGCCGCCGTGTCGATCTTGCCGAGTCCGAGCTGGCCCTGGTCGTTGGCGCCCCAGCAAACGACGCTGTTGCCGTCGGAGCCACAGACGAAGTCGTCGCCGGCTACCAACGTCGTCACGTGTTCGCTCCCCGCGACCCACAGCGGCACGTACGACTGCGCGAGCTGCGCCGGATCGACGCCAAGCACGCCGCCGACGTTCTTGCCCCAGCAGCGCACACCAAGCTCGCTGCCGAGGCCGGCGTTGAGGATGGCGCAGGTGAAGCCCTTGCCGGCGGCGGCCGTCTGCCGGCCGTAGGAAATGACGGCGCAGCTCTCCACCGCGCACATGCCGTCGAGACATTGCGTCGGCGCGCCGCCGCTCGCGCCGCAGCTGCCCGCGCTGCACATGCCGGGCTGCTGCACGCCGTGGCTGCACAGCGTGCACGTCGAGGTCGGGAAGCTGCACGCACCGGCGACGCACGAGCCGCCGCAGGTGCCGCTGCCGCAGCCGGGGTCGCAGCTCGAGCTCATGTCGCCGCCGCCGACACCGCCGTCGCCGCCGCCGCTGCTGCCGTCGCCGACGATGTGCACGGCGTGGAGCGGGCACGAGGTGTCGCCGGTGGGCAGCGCGGTGGCGACGCTGCCTACGACGACGTTGTCTGCGCGCGCCTCGACGGTGATGGCGAGCGGCGGGCCGACGAACGCGCGCGAGAGCTGGACGTCGAGGGTCTCGCGCGTCGAGCCCGCATGCTTGTCGAAGCCGTGCTGGATGCCCCCGAGCGTGATGATGAGGCGCGTCGCCGTCGCCGAGGTGGCGTCGAAGTCGAGCTCGACGTGCAGCGTGCGGCGGCAGTCGCCGCGGCTGCAGCCGGCGAGCGCGGCGGCGAGCGCGGCGGCGAGCGCGGCGACCACGACGGCGCGGGCGGCGCGGCTCATGGGTAGCTCACCGTGCCGAGCGACGGGCCGCTCGACGACGACGACGGCGACGACGACAGGCCGACGCCGAGGCCGACGGCGAGCGCGACGACGACGACGCTGCCGACGACGACGACCGGCACGACCCAGCGGAGGCGGCGCGGCGGCGGCGCGACCGAGGTCGCGTTTACGGCGCTCGGCGGCGCGGCGAGCACGTTGGCCGGACGCGGCGGCGACGACGGCGGCGGCACGCTCGCGCGCGGCGCCGGCGCCTGCGGCTCGCTCGCCGGCGGCTCGCTCGCCGTCGCGGGCGCATCGCTCGCCGGCGCGGGCGTGCCAGGCCACGGGTCGAGCACCGGTCCGCCCGTCGGCGTCGACGGCGCCGGCGGCGGCAGCTGCGCCTCGATGCTGCCGATCGCCTCCTCCGCCTGCGCGCGCCGGCGCACGTTCGGCGACGCGTCGAGGTAGCGTTTGTACGCGTCACGCGCGGCAGCGAGCAGCGCGCGGTCGCCCTCGGCCTCGGCCTGGCGGCGCATCGCCAGCGCGATGTCGTAGAGCAGCTCGGGCTCGCGATCGAGCTGGTACGCCGCTTCGAACGCGGCGCGAGCCTCGGCCCAACGCTGCTCGTGGAACGCGCGCGCGCCGCGGTCGTACTGCTCGCGGCCGGCCGTCGGCGCCGCGACGGCGACGGCGGCGACGGAGACGGTGGCGACGGCAACGACGACGGCGACGACGAGCGCCCTCACGGCGTCGCCCCGTACGGGTTCGAGAGCTCCTCGTCGCCGTCGTTCGCCGGCGACGTCTTCGCCGGCGACGTCTTCGCCGGCGGCTTCGGCGTGTGATGCTGCGGTTTGGGCGGCGTCTTCGTCGCCGGCTCCACGACCGGCATCGGCGCGGCCGCCACCGCCGGCATTTGCGTTCGCGGCGTCGGCGGCGCCACCGTCGGCGGCGGTGCGACGACGCCCCGTTCGACCGCCGGCGTCGGCGCCGATGCCACGTGCGCGGTCTTCGCCGGCCGCGCCCGCAGCACGCGCGCGGCGACGACGCCCCCGCCCACCGCTGCCGACGCCGCCAGCGCCAGCGCGATCCACGCGGCGCGCCGCCGCGGCGGCTTCCCCGCCACCGGCGCCGGCGCCTCGAGCGCGCTCGCCAGCTCCGTCGTCATCTCCGTCACGTCGGCGAAGCGCGCCGCCGGGTCCTTGGCCAGCGCGCGCGCCAGGATCGCGCGCACCGCCGGCGGCTCGCCGAACAGCGGCGCCGGCTGCTTGCTCAAGATCTTGTACAGCACCGTGTACGGCGTATCGCCGGGCGACACGAACGCGGGATGCCCGGCGAGCGCCTCGTAGACGATGGCCCCGAGCGAGAACTGGTCGGCGGCGCCCGTGACGTTCTGCACCTCGCCGCGCGCCTGCTCCGGCGGCATGTAGCCCGGCGTGCCGAGGAGAGCGTCCTCGCTCGTCTGCAACGTGCCGGCGCCCATGATCTTGCTGATGCCGAAGTCGAGCACCTTGAAGCGCTCGACGCCCTCCTCCGCCGCCAGGAACAGGTTCGCCGGTTTCAGATCGCGGTGTACGACGCCCACGGCGTGCGCCGCTGCAAGCGCCTTGCCGATCTCGCGCACCATCTGGACGACGAGCGGCCGCGGCAGCACCGGCTCGCGGTCGAGGCGCTGGCGCAGCGACTCGCCGGTGAGCAGCTCCATGACGATGTACGGTTGCCCGTCGTGCTCGTTGAAGTCGAACACCTGCACGATGTTTCGGTGGCCGATCTGCGAGCAGATCTCGGCCTCGCGACGAAATCGCTTGAGCGCCTGCGCATCGGTCGTCTCCTTGACGATCTTGACGGCGAAGCGGCGCGGCAGGCGCGTGTGCGTCGCCGCGTAGACGCGTCCCATGCCGCCGCGGCCGAGCTCGGCGTCGATGCGATAGGTGTCGTGGAGGATGGTGCCGGCGGCGATCACGTCAACGGTAGCTCCGCGGCTGCAGCTGATGACGGCGCAGCCAACGATAGACCTGCAGCCGCGAGCGGCCGAGCGCACGCGCGACCTCGCTCACGTTGCCGCGGTGGCGGCTCAAGAGCTCGACGAGCCGCTCGCGCTGCGCGGCGTCGCCATCGGCGGCGGCGACGTCGCCGTGGGCCGCGTCGTGACGCCCGGCCGCTGCTTGCGTCGCCAGCGCCGGCATGTGCGCGACGTCGATCGCCGCGTCGCCGGCGAGCGCCAGCGCCGTCGTCAGCCGCTGCTCGAGCTCGCGTACGTTGAGCGGCCAGTCGTGCGCGAGCAGCAGCGCCGCCGCCTCGACGGTCAGCCGCGCGCCGGTCGCGCCCGCGCGCGCCAGGATGCGCGCGACGAACAGCCCGAGATCCTCGCGCCGCGCCGCCACGGTCGGCAGCGTCAGCGAGAAGCCGCACAGCCGCGCGTACAGATCGGCGCGAAAGCGCCCGGCCTCGACGAGCGCCGGCAGCGAGCGGTGCGTCGCCGCGACGACGCGCAGGTCGACCGGCCGCGCGCGCGTGTCGCCGACGGCGAGCACCTCGCGCTCCTGCAAGACGCGCAGGAGCGCGCCCTGCGCCGGCAGCGGCAGGTCGCCGATCTCGTCGAGGAAGAGCGTGCCACCGTCGGCGGCGCGCACCAACCCGGGCCGATCGGCGGTCGCCCCCGAGTACGCGCCCTTCTTGGCGCCGAACAGCTCGCTCTCGACGAGCGTCGCCGGCAGCGCGTTGCAGTTGACGGCGACGAGCGCGCCGGAGCGGCCGCTCTCGGCGTGCACCGCGCGCGCGACCATCTCTTTGCCCGTGCCGGTCGCCCCGTCGATCACGACGGCGACGCGGGCGCGCGCCACCGTCGCCAACGCCGCGAGCTCGCGCCCGAGCGACGGCAAGAGCGTCTCCAGCCCGGCGGCGGCCAACGGCGCCGCCGCGTCGACGTCGTGCGGCTCGCCGGCGGACGATTCGAGCGCTTCGCGCAGGATCAAGAACGTATGACCGATCTCGATCAGCGCGCCGTCGGCGAGCGCGGCCGTGCTCGCCGCCTCACCGTCGACGCGCAGGCCGTTGCGCGAGCCGAGATCCTCGACGCGCCAGCCGCCGCCGTCGCGCACCAGCCGCGCGTGCTGCGTCGACGAGAACGGATCGGGCAGCGACAGCGTCAGCGTGCGGCCGTCGCGCGCGGCCGTGCGCGCGTCGCCGCGGCCAATGCGTACCTCGTCGACGCCGCCGAGCGCGTGGCGGCTGCCGGCGGCGAGCGGCCGCTCGGCCTCGAGCACGACGAACAGATACGGCTGCGGGGGCGCCGGCCGCGGCGGGCGTCGAACGCGCGCGTCGTCGGGAAGCGTCTCGGCCACGACGGAAATCTACCACGCCGGCGCTGCCGGCCGATCAGTGGCGGTGGAGGATGGCGCCGTTGAGCCCGACCGCGTAGACGTTGTTGGCGTCGGCCCATACCGCGCGCAGATCGGCCGCCGAGCCGGTCGTCTGCGCGGTCCAGGTGCCGCCCGACAGATGGGTCACGGTACCGCTGTCGCCGACGGCCCAGACGTCGCCGGCACCGGCGGCGAAGACGCCCCACAGCTCCTTGGCGCTCATGGCGTTCACCGCGGTCCAGGTGCCGTTGCCCGTCGAGGAGGTGAGCGTGCCGACGGCGGTGGCGGCGATATAGACGGTGGTACCGCTGCCGGTCGCCGACGTGGTCACCGACGTCGTGCTCGACGCCTGGAAGGTCCAGCTGCCGTTACCGGTGGAGAGGAAGACGGCGCCGGCCGAGTTGTTGGCGCCGTAGATGTGCGCGCCGTCGGAGGTGCCCCACAGGCCGAGAAAGTCGTCGGAGAAGCCGGTGGTCTGCGCGGTCCAGGAGGCGCCGCCGCCTGTCGAGTGGATCATCGCGCCGCTGGCGCCGCCGGCGTAGACGTTGTTGTCGGCGCTGCCCCAGACACAATAGAGGTTCATCGTGCCGGTGCCGGCGGTCTGCGGCTGCCACACGCCCGAGCCGTTGGAGTAGAGGACGGTGCCCGCGTTGCCGACGGCGTAGAGGAAGCCGCCCGGGCTGCCCCAGATGCCGTTGAGCGTCTGCGTGGTGCCGCTCGTCTGCGCGGTCCAGGTGCCGTTGCCCGTCGAGCGCAGGATGGTGCCGTTGGCGCCGACGGCGAAGACGGCGCCGTCCGCGCCCCACACCGAGTTGAGCGAGGCGCTGCCGGTGGACTCGA